>CAKZRR010000016.1 GCA_937146805.1 uncultured Owenweeksia sp.
TCGTAAACACAAAATAACCATAAGAAGTTCAAACCACGGTTTGAACTTCTTTAAATACTTTTATCGGACACTATTGATTGTCAATATTTGCCAGAATGACTTCGTTTTACGCATTGAGCATCAAATAAACAAAACGTGCGTGCTAAGGTTGTATTTATATTACGGATTAAATGGATCCGAAAAATCAGGATTCGAGATTAAGGTGTAATCCGTCATGGTTTGTAAAAAGGCTTTTAAATCAGCTTTTTGTTGGCCTGTCCAATTTCTTCCAGCTCCAGCAAACTTCATATTAGGGTCAATATTGGGGCTGTTTGGGTGACCACCTTGGTTGTAAAATTCAATTAAACTGTCTAAGGTAGGGATGCTGCCATCATGCATATACGGTCTAGTAAACTCTAAGTTTCGCGCGCTGGGTACTTTAAATTTACCTTCGTCTGATGGACTTAAGGTAACCTCCATTCGTCCAATATCGCTGTGCGTTTCGTTGAGTCCGTTATTCAAAAATTGATTATCCTTACCAAAAGCACCTAGCAGATAACGTGTGTCATTTATTCCATGACAATGGAAACAATCACCGCCAATAAGGCCTCCTTTGGTAACATCGCGAGTAAACATTTCATGTCCTCTTTCCTCCGAAGCGGTATAGGTTCCTATTTTTAGTCTTTCAATGGTGTCAAATCTTGAATATGCCGAAATGATGGTGCGTTCAAATTGAGCTAGGGCTTTTGCAATACGGTCTTCGTCAATTTCTTCACTGCCAAATGCGGCTTTAAATAGAGGTGGGTAAAGCGTGTCAGCTTTTAACCTAGTTATTACAACCTCCAGGGTATTTTCTAATTCTATAGGGTCTTTAATGGGATGTAATGATTGTTCTTCCAAAGAGCTGGTTCTGCCGTCCCAAAAGAAAAATTCGCCCCACGCTAAGTTGAAAATGGGCATGGAGTTTCTTCTGCCTTCAATACCGCTAACCCCTTTTGAGGTGGCATTAATGGGTATGTCCGAAAATCCAAAATCTTGAAGATGGCAACTGCCGCAGGACAGTGAGTTATCGCTTGAAAATTGTTTCTCGTAAAACAGGTGGCGCCCAAGGTTTATACCTTCTACCGACATTGGGTTATCGGCAGGAATAAACGGATCTGGAAAACCAGTGGGAATAACCAGACTGTAAGGTGTGGCCTGAAAAGGAGAGCAGGGAGTACTTTTCTTATCCGGTTTACACTGATTAAAAAGACCTAAAGAAAGGGCTCCCAAGATTACTAATAAAACACTAAAAAGTTTGCGAAATTTCATACTCAAATTTCCGAAAAAATATCAAATCTCACAAGGCTTATTGAGCAAACGAATCAACTTATTTGATGCTTAGAATACGTTTCCCATTTTTCGATAAGTAATTTCATATCGTTGGGTAGTTCTGAATCAAAGCTGTGTCTTTCGCCTGTTTTAGGGTGTGTAAAAGCCAGTGTTTTGGCATGGAGCGCTTGTCTTGGGCAAACATCAAAACAATTTTGAACAAACTGCTTATACTTGGTAAAGGTGGTGCCTTTTAAAACAGAGTTACCGCCATACTCTTTATCATTAAACAGGGTATGACCAATGTGTTTCATGTGTACGCGTATTTGATGAGTACGACCGGTTTCTAATTTACACTCTACTAAGGTGGTGTAGCCTAGTCGTTTAAGCACACGGTAATGCGTAACGGCATGTTTGCCTATTTCTTCTTCTTGATATACCGTAAATACTTTTCGGTTGTTTTTGCTACGGCCAATATTACCCACAATGGTTCCTGAGTCCTCTTTCACATCTCCCCAAACCAAAGCATGGTAGGTGCGTCCAGTACTGCGGTCGAAAAACTGTTTGGCCAAATGTGCCATGCTAAACTCATCTTTAGCCACCACCATAAGGCCACTGGTTTCTTTATCCAATCTATGCACTAAACCTGGGCGAACTTTGTCTTTACCAGGCAAGTTTTTGAAATGGTGAATAAGACCATTTACCAAGGTTCCGGAATAGTTTCCGTAACCGGGGTGCACTACAATACCAGGTACTTTATTGAGCACTATTACTTGTTCGTCCTCGTAATGAATGTCTAAACCCAAGTCTTGCGGTATCAATTCTATTTCCCTTGGCGGGAAGGAAAGTACCACCTGTACCACATCGTTGGCTTTAACCTTGTAATTACTCTTTATAGGCTGCCCATTTACATGAATGTTTCCTGCGGCCGCGGCTTGCTGTATTTTGTTTCGAGAGGTATTGGGCAATAAGTTGTTCAAAAACTTATCTACCCGTAAGGCATTTTGTCCTTTATCGGCAACCAGTCTATGATGTTCAAAAAGCTCCTCATTGTCATTCTCTTCAATCGGCTCTTCGGGCTTGGAATCTGTCATCAATGGGCAATTAGCAATTTTTGGGTGCTAGGAGCAACGGCTCCATTTGGGTGGTATAAAGTAAAAATATAAACCCCGTTTTTAATTTCGGGCAAAAGCCTAATAGTAGAACTAGCCACGGCAGTTTGTACTTGTTGCCCAGCCAAATTATGCAGGCTGTAATGCAAACCACTATTTTCAGTTAGGCCGTTTAAACGGATAAAATCAGTAGCGGGATTAGGGAAAACTTCAATGGTATTTTCGAGTTGTGTTAGGGGTTTGGTACTGAGGTCGGCTGGTTGGTATTTAAGGTAAGGGCGCATCATTAAATTACCTCGCAAAAAGGATTCGTATAGGTTGCCTTCTACACCAAAAAAAGTACGACTAAAATTGCGGTAATTCATATCAAAACCAATAGGTAAGCGCACGTTGCTTTTTTGACGAATCCCAACAAATATCGGTTCGTCAGCGAAAATACCATCGGGTTTATCCAATGCGTAAGGTATCAATGAGTTGCTAGCCGAATATTGGGGCGTGTATAAGGAATCGGTTTCGTAAATTAGATTTCCGGGGATACCGTTTACACTTTCAAAAATAACGATGCTAAATTCTACATCTTCGGCATTGTAAAGCGATGGGAGGAAATACAGGTAAAGACCTTTAATAGAATCGTCTCCCAATAAATCGTATTTGGTAACAATAATACCTTTGTTATTGTCCTTTACTTGGTAGGCTCTTTCTGCACTTCCGTCATCTAGGGCGTAATAGTTTTTAAACACCTGCGTGCGATGTACAGTATCGTTTCGAGAAAATGGATCAGCCGGACCTTGGTAGGTTTGGTAGGCAGTTAGTTCAAATTCGCCCGTAGGGGCAGCCGGAAGAGTAAACGGCTCTAAAGGGGTATTGTAATAGGTTTCTACAAAGTAAGCATGTGCATCATCCTTGGTATTAGAAACACTTGGGTTGGTAGATAACTGCGTGTTTCCGAGTAGTATTTCGTAGATACAAAGGTTTACATTAATCAGCGCTTGCGGGTTAGTTACATTTCGCTGGTAGTAGGAGTCCAAGGAAGTTTTATTAGTAATACCTGCCGTTAAAGTATTGTAGTGAAACCAAGGGATAGCTTGGAAATTATTTAATAAGGAGGGGTGTGGACGAGTAAAACTAATATCCGAAAAAAGCGTGTCATTTTGGGTGCTTAAATCTACTAGACGCACGTAATCTAAGTTCCAAACATCCATGGCGCCAGCGCCCGAACCGTATGAGGTAAAGCGAAACTGGAAACCATCTAATAAATACGGAGCAGCGGTAATAGCAATCATTTCTTGGTTAAAGCCAGTAGAGTCTAAACCTGTTTGACCCCAAGCCCAAAACCAGTCATCGGCCTGTGGGCTGTAAAATTCAAGGCTTAATGAGTCGGTGCTTTCGGGAGCTTCGCCTAAACCAGCGGCTTGCCAAAAAAAAGAAAGATACACCGTGTCTTGCGTGTTGCTGAGGTCAATCGGTCGTGAGGTCAGTCTGTCCGCAGTATCGGTAGCTAAGCTCCCTAAGTTGTAAGCCCAACCATACTGGTCTAAACCATCAAAAGTAGCTACCCCTAAGCTGGGTGGTGCAATACCCAGCGTTTGATTTACATAAACATAGGCGTCTTCCCAAAGATTTGTGTCGGGGTAAGATTGCCCTCCGCTAAAATCATCAATAAAGGGGAGGCTTAAGCTGGCCTCGCTATGGTGGGTATTGATAGGTATGTTTTGTTGAGGACGACTGCTCAAGGGAGTCAATTCTTCGGTGGGCTGAGCCCAAGCACTGGCGGAAATGAATAGACTGGCCAATAAAAAAAGGCCTTTAGTTTTAAGGAGACTCATTAAGGGTGGTGTCTACGTTCTGATTAAAAAAGTTTAACGAATCATTGGGTATTTTCGTATAATCATTTGTCAACCAAATATCTACCTCCGATCCCATAACAATGGTCGGCTTATGGCTGGGATTGGGCTGTTGATTGTAAACTACTGCATTAGCAGTATCCTGCACTTCGGCATCGTAGCTTATTGTGCCTAGGTTAAGTGAGGCAGCTTGAATTTGCTTTGTAGCATCCTCCAATTTTAAAAAGCGCAGATAAGGCATAGGCACTTGCGTGCTCCCTAGGCCGGCTCCTAAAACCAAATCAATTTCAGTCCCTTTTTCAAATTTAACTTTTGGTTGCACCGAAAAGCCTTTAACTTTCACATCTACTACCACATCTTTACCAATGTAAGGTACGTAGCTAAGCTCGCCTACTTTAAATCCCTTCGATTCCAAATCGTAAATGGCCCTACGCTTTGTTTTTTCAATCAAATTAGGCATTTCAATTTTTCGTGCTTTAAGCGGATTAAGTGTTAGGCGAATGGCTCTGCCTTCTTTTACATGGTTACCCGCCATTGGGTATTGATCTAGAATGCTCCCTCTAGGATATTTAGGATTGAATTCGGCCGTATCTAAAATTTCAGCTTCTAGAAGAACATCTTCCAAAGCGGCTTGTGCTTCGCTGTATTCCATGCGTGCCAAATCGGGTACTTCAATTCCTTCGCCATGATGGGTGTAACTATTGAGCCAATATTTTAAACCAAAAAACAGCCCAACGCAAAGCAGTACGGCTACCAATACATTGGCCCAAAAGGTTTTAGATTTTATAAATTGAATAATTTTCAAGAGAATGCCAGATTTTGGTTAATCAAAAAATTCTTTTTTGGGCAGCGCCAAATATACTAACTAAACGCAACGAAGGAATTTTACAGTATCCACATTATCGGCATAATCCCAAAGTTGTGGTTTTTGGCTTTCGCCAAATGCAAGGGCACCTTCAATTTCTGAAATAGAGCTTACCACGCATTGCAATTCATCTTTTTGGTTGTGCAGTGTTTCGGTTATACTTTCTATGTTTTCGTAATACTCAAAATGAAGCACAGCAGCTGGTGGGTGCAGACTTTCATTCTCGCGTAAAATCATAAAGCCATTTTCTAAAAAATCAATTTGCTCTAACAAAAATAAAGCACGGTTGTAATCAAAATTGTTTGCGTACTTATTGTGATTAATAATTTGGTTAAAAGGATACAGTGCTTTAAAAATAAGATCGGTATCAAAACCTTTGGGTAAATATAACTTAGAAACATTGCGGCAACCCAATCCAAAATATTGAAAAATATCACTTCCCAAAGCAGTCAATTGTTCTTCGGTTTCGTTGCCATTAAGCACGGCTACCGAGCTTCTGTTTTTACGAATTACATTGGGATATTTTGAAAAATAATGCTCAAAATACCGAGCCGAGTTATTACTGCCCGTGGCAATTACGGCATCAAAGTTTTGCACCTTTCCAACGGCTAATTCAATTCTATTTACAAACTCCTTATTAATGGCAATTAATAGTTGTGCAATAAAAGGAAGTAAGCGATCGTCATCGGTAGAGGGTTTGGCCAGTACTTTATGTCCACTTAGCAAAGTGGTTAAAAAATCGTGAAAACCAACCAACGGAATATTGCCCGCCATAATTATGGTAATGGTTTTACTTCCGTTGTTTTCAAAATGATCTTTTGGATACCGATTTACCCATTGTTTTATAGATTGAGGTTGTAAAGCCAAACTCCATTGTTCTAAAGCATGCTCAATATTATCAGGTGTAAACCAAGGATTAAAAGTGGGGGTTTGCTGCTTTACGGTTTTAAACTCCTCAAAAAAGAATTTGTTAAGCTTAGCTAAGTTCTCATCTTTAGCGGGTTTCTCTTTTTGGGCGATAAATTTTCCAAGAATTTCGAATGCCGAAATACGTGCGTCCAAATCTAACATGGGCGAATGGTATTTTATAAATTTGCCGCAAAAGTAAGAATCAATTATGGCTATTAAGATAACAGACGAATGTATTAATTGTGGGGCTTGTGAGCCAGAGTGTCCGAACAACGCAATTTACGAAGGGGCACAGGAGTGGAGATTTAATGAAGGCACAGATTTAAGTGGGAATGTAGTCACTAAATCAGGCAGCTTTAAAGCCGATGAAGCTCAGGAGCCGGTGGATTATGACGTATATTATATTGTAACCGATAAATGTACCGAGTGCATTGGTTTTCATGAAGAGCCTCAATGTGCTGAAGTATGCCCTGTAGATTGTTGCGTGCCGGATGAGGAGAATGTAGAAAGCGAGGAAGAACTGCTGCAGAAGAAAGATTTTTTGCACGTATCATAAATACTAATTAGTAGAGCCAACGTTAGTTAGAGATGCGTACAATTTGTTTACTAGGAGCTTTTGTTTTTACCCTTTGGGCTAGGGCTCAAAACACGGCCAATGAGTTAGCCGCTTTAGGGCGATCAATTTTGGAAGAGCCCGCTTATGTGGATAGACTTGCTGCTAATGAGCAGTTTACCGAAAAATTAATGGCTTACGTGGCATCCAGCCAAGGTTACAACGATGAGCTTAGCGAGGTAACTAACATGATGCGGTTGCAAATACCTGATGCTTTTACCATTTACAGCTGGATGATGCCAGATAGTGCTTTTAAGTACGAGCATTTGGGCTTGGTTGTAGGTATTTCTAAAAAAGGGGAAAGAGTAATTACCTTGCTGCAAAATGCTCGAAAAACCATTGAAGAGCCACAGTATCAACTATTAAGTGCAACCCATTGGTTTGGTGCTGTGTACTATCAGGTGGTACCTAAAAAGAAAAAGCGTAGAAAAAAACAAAAGAAGGTTTTTACATTGTTGGGTTACGCCCCCGATGATCAAATCAATCAAAAAATTGTAGAGGTAATTACCATCGATAAAAAAGGGAAACCCACTTTTGGCGCCAAAATTTTTAAACTAGATGAGTTTATGGATTTGCGATTACGCCAACCAGCTACAAGGTTAGTTTTACAGTATAATGGCGATTACTCGGCTTCTGTAAAGTGGAACGAGGAAGAGAAAATGATTATTATGGATCATCTCTCTCCGGCCGATGACAGGTTGAAAGGCGTGTACCAAACCTATGGCCCCGATATGAGCTACGATGGCTTGCGGTGGGAAAAAGGTTGGTGGGTTTTGGAAAAGGAGGTGGATTTTAACAGCGGCCAAGATGTGAAAATCATACCGCCCAATAAGGGGAGAGGCTTACCTAAAAGACCACATAAAAATCGTAGTTCTAAAAATTAGAAAGTCGCGGTGATTTAGTGATACTGATTAAAAAGTAAATTCACTTATTTTTCTCTAAATAATTAGTCTTTTTTGAGCGGGAGCGCCTAAGGTTTTTGTTACTTTTGGCGAGAACGCTACTATTTCAAAAAAGCTATGAAAGCACACAATTTTTCAGCAGGTCCCTGCATTTTGCCACAAGGAGTTTTAAAGCAAGCCTCAGATGCTGTTTTAAATTTTGACAACCTAGGATTATCATTAATAGAAATTAGCCACCGAAGTAAAAATTTTGTGGCTGTTGTAGAAAAAACCGAAGCCTTAATCAAAGAGTTGATGGGCATACCAGCGGGTTATTCTGTATTGTTTTTGCAAGGTGGTGCCAGCTTAGAATTTGTTATGGTAGCCATGAATTTAATGAAGGAAGAAGGCGGTAAAGCAGCCTATATGGATACAGGTACTTGGGCCAATAAGGCGATTAAAGAAGCCAAGCGTTTTGGCGAAGTAACCGTAGTGGGAAATTCAAGCGATAAAAATTACAATTACATACCTAAGGGTTTTAGTATTCCTGGTGGGATGGATTATTTCCATTGCACCTCTAACAATACCATTTACGGTACACAGGTTAAGAATTTTGTAAAGCCAGCCAATTGCTTAAATGTTTGCGACATGAGTAGCGACATTATGAGCCGTACGGTAAATGTGGCTGATTTTGATTTGATTTATGCGGGCGCACAAAAAAATATGGGGCCAGCGGGTGCCACGGTGGTTATTGTTAAAGACGAAATTTTAGGTGAAACCGGAAGAGATTTACCCTCATATTTAAACTATCAAACACATATTGATAAAGACTCGATGTTTAACACACCTCCTGTGTTTGCGATATATGTAATGATGCTAACCATGCAGTGGTTAAAGGATAATGGCGGAATTAGTTGGGTTGAAGGAGTAAATCAGCAAAAAGCAGATTTATTATACACTGAAATTGATAGAAACCCACTTTTTAAAGGTACAGCCGAAGTAGAAGATCGCTCGAATATGAACGCTTGCTTTTTATTGACCAATGAAGCTTTGAAAGAGCCTTTTGATGCCCTTTGGAAAGCAGCGGGTGTAAGCGGTATTAATGGCCACAGAAGTGTAGGTGGTTACCGTGCTAGCATGTACAATGCGCTTCCGCTAGAAAGCGTGGCTGTACTGGTAAATGCAATGCAAGAGCTCGAGAAAAATCACAGATAAAAATCCACTGTAACAAATAGATAAACAGCCCAAAACAGTAAGCATGAAAGTATTAGCCAATGATGGTATATCGCCATCGGGAATAGAAAAACTAGAAGCCGCGGGATTTGAAGTAGATTTAACTACCGTAGCGCAAGATCAATTAGGGAAGTACATTAAAGAAAACAATGTTTCGGTTTTATTGGTGCGCAGTGCTACCAAAGTACGTAAGGATTTAATGGACGAGCTTAATGGGCAGTTAAAGCTCATTGGTAGGGGAGGCGTTGGTATGGATAATATTGATGTGGACTATGCACGTGATAAAGGCATACATGTAATTAATACGCCTGCAGCCAGTAGTCGCTCGGTGGCGGAATTGGTTTTCGCACACCTTTTAGGCATGGTGCGTTATCTTTTTGATAGCAACCAACGTATGCCATTAGAGGGCGATACTCAATTTAAGGCACTCAAAAAAAATTACGCAGCCGGTAGCGAACTTAAAGGTAAAACCTTGGGTATTATTGGTTTTGGCCGAATAGGACAAGAAGTAGCGCGTATGGCTTACGGTCTAGGCATGAATTTATTGGTGCACGACCGTAGTGGTGAGGAAAAACCCTTAACTGTAACTTTTGCCGATGGACAAAGTTTAACCACTACCGTAAAACCAGTTAGCTTAAAAGAGGTTTTAAAAGGAGCCGATTTTTTAACATTACATGTTTCGGGAGCCGGTAAAACGGTAATTGGTAAAAACGAAATAGCCTTAATGAAGGACCAAGCAGGTTTGGTAAACACAGCCCGTGGTGGCGTGGTAAACGAAGTGGCTTTAATAGCAGCTTTAGAAGAAGGAAAGCTGCGCTACGCAGCATTAGATGTGTTTGAAAACGAACCAACTCCCGCTATGCAAGTGTTAATGAGCCCTTATACTTCGCTAACCCCGCATATTGGAGCCGCTACCTTAGAGGCGCAAGATAGAATTGGCGAAGAGCTGGCAGAGCAAATAATAACGCTTCTTAAAAACTAAGAGTCTCACAATTTTTAGGACAATAGTATTAGAAACCCGTGGCGAGAGCTACGGGTTTTTTGTAAATGATAAAAATAAGGTTACTTAATTTTTTAGCACAAGGGATGTATAATTCTCGCCATTTTGATTGCTTACTACGATTACTAATATGCCATTAGGCATATCTTTTATATCAATCAAGGGTTCTTCTACTAGGGCGCAAGTTTTCAATAGTTTACCCGATTGGTCATAAATTTCCAAACTTTCTACTTCTCCCATAAAATCACTAATATTTAAAAAGTCATGAGCGGGGTTGGGGTAAAGGTGAATTTTTGGTTGCACCGTTTTATTATCTATCAACGTAAGAGCAAAACCTGGAATTTTGGTAAGTAAGACAAAACTTGCACCATCCGTCCAGGCGTTTGTATAGGTCGATAATAGAAAAAGATCTCCATTTTTCGAAGCCTCTATATTTCTTGTTATATTGTTTTTATCCCCATAAAACAAAATGGTGTCATGACCCCATTTGTTATATCGATGGATTTTAATTTTACGATATTCTGTATCGGGTCCAAATGGAACAGTGCATGGCGTAGATCCCCCCAAAAAGTGAGTTTCGTTGCTTAAGTTGTAGCTATAGGCATAGCTGCATTCTGCTTTTGTGGTGTCTCCAAGTCGTTCTTGTAATAGTAAATTCCCATTCCAATCACGACTAACTAAGTAGCTTTGTTTGACCGTGTTAGCTGAAGTGATTGGAGGAAGAAAGTAACCTACAACTCCACCTGCAACAACCCTATCGGGGTAGAAGTGATAATTAACTAGAGTGGGGCTAGCAAATTTTGGAGAGCCAACCATCCTTGGCATGTATTTTTCTACTTCCAAAGATTGTTTGTCTATTTCAAGAACAACGCAGCTGTATGCATGCCCGTAAACGATTCTATTTGCTTTGTTTGGATGTTGAAAGGGGCCATGAAGAAAAATGTTGAGCATACTATCTATATGATATACACCGTCTTTCCCCCAATAATCTAACGATGTTCTCAACGTATTCAAGTTTAAGTCGGTAGCCATCATCAAGGTGGTATCTGGCACGGGGCTTGATTTTTTAAACATGATATAGAGTTCATTATCAATAATCCCTCCAGTAATAGCCTGGAAATCAACTACTTTTTTGGTGAGGCTAGATTGAATCGAATCGAGCCCATCGTAAAAACGGGTTAATTTGATGATACTGGAGTCGCTATAGGATATGGAGGTGAAAATATAATTGCGGTCTAAATCAAGGGAGGACACTGAATGCCAACTAGTGTTTTTAGTGGTTTGGGTATTTAGATAGAAACTAGACTTGAGGGATAAATCAGAACATCGATAAACATTTACCCGCTGTTTTTCAAATGGGGTGCCCGCTACCTTTTCGTCAAAAACAACCACGGCCAAAGAATCATGGTACAGACTCATTTTGCTGGTCGCGCGAAAATGTTCATAACCAGTAAGCATGGTTGTGTCTATAATTTGGGCGTTGGTTTTAGTAGCAGAAAAAACTAACAGTGCATAAAGCACTGTTAGTTGAAGGGTTTTTTTATAAATCATTCAGACGTAAAATTTAACGTTGAGGATATTTTAGTTGCAGGTTATGATCGCATAAGTAAAAGCACCACCGTGATAAAAGCCTTCTGTTATATAGGGGTTTGGAAAGAAGGTTTTTTCGTGACTGTGATAATATGTGCGGAAAAATTCATAGCTATTGTTTACGGCTTTAGCTCGAAGTTCACCATAATTTACTAGGTACGCAATGTCATTAAAAAGGTTTTGCCACTCAGTGTTGTTATTACCTAGGCATTCATAAGGATCATTTCCCTTCCAATAGTGACTTGTTACATCTGACCATGTATTGATACTGGGGTTTGCAGGGTCATAATTCATATAGGGGTTAGCGTATTGGTCGTAGGTCAGCAAAACTTCGGTAGGAACAATCCAAGAAGAGGTAATTCCGTGTTGACATCTATTTCTCCAGGAGGCGGTTGAATTAGCATATCCATTAATAAATGTAGCAGCATCGACTCCATGATTGATTGGGTTAGGCGTTCCGTCACAAATCCCTGCGCCTCTTGCAGCGTAGTATGGGTTAGAAGGGGTGAAATAGATTGTTACTAGTGGGTCGGGTGCCAACACTCGAATACCCTTTGCGCTAATGGTAATTCGTTCATTAATAGAGTCTAAGCCGGTAATTTCCATGTCTACGAGTAAAATTTCTTCTCCCGGATTAGCATTGATTTCACCTTGGATAAAATTGTAAACTTCAGTATAGACAGTATTAAATTCTGTTTCATCTACAAGGTGGACACCGCCTTCAGTGTAATAATCCAATTCAAAGTCATCAGCGCTAATCTCTGTGTGTTCAAAAAACTCTAATTCGGTACAAAAGTTAGAATTAATTAAGCCCTCTATTCCTACAAACGCCTCACCAAGATCTATACCACCTGTAGATTTTGTTGATTTGTTGTCAACAATTTTTTCTGCTTTTTGAAACATTACAACTCGATCGTTGTCAGACTTTGTCGCAAATTTTTGGTAAATATTGTCTTGGAAATTTTCAACAAAGCTGCGCGTTGGTTGCATTGGTTCCTTTGTTGCATTTTTCTCTTTACTACAAGAAGCGAGTAGGGTTAATACTACCCCCCGTAAGAAGGTTTGCTTTAAACTGGTTTTTCATAATAAAATTGACAGAAAACATTAACAGTAAATAATTTAACAGTTAATGTTGTTGAAAAATCGCATCATTACATAGTTTATTCTTTATCGGAATAAACACCACTTTTCAAGAAAAGGCAATGGCTGCCATCAAATTATTTTTAAACTATAAGGCTCCACTAAAAGGTTGGTAATCTATAATTAATATCTCAAAACCTTGCCTTGCTCCAATAACTTTTTAGCCTCCTTCCAGTTGGGCAGGGTAGTGGTGTTAATAGTTAGGGTGCGTATTTCTTTGGCAATAGCTTTGCTCGTTTTCATAGCTTCTAAGTGCGCACCGCTACGGGCAAATTCTTTCAGTTCTTCTTCCGAGCTCCAAAGCGTCATGGTATAATGTGTAGTCCAAAATCCTCGGTTTTTAAAATCGAGGTAGGCGGTTGCTTTTAACTGCCTTGTAATTTGCAAGGCTTGGGCCGATAGCGCAAAAAACTTAAAAGGACTTTTTAGTTCAATAGAGGTTATTGTGGCTTTCATACTGGTGTGATGCTAACTTTTTTTGCAAGATAATTTAATTGCCTATCAAATTCAGAATTTTACTAGAAGCTAGAAGCTAGAAGCTAGAAGCTAGAAGCAAATCGCTCACCCTCTCATTTCTACCATTTACCGCCCTTTTTAATTTACTCTGCCTATTCCTCGTTTTGCAAGCTGGTATCTCCCATTACATTTGACCCATCAATAAAACATAAAAGCACCTAAAAATGACATCTACACCGAAACAATACCGAGGAAAAAAATCCATCACTACCGGAATTTTAATTATTGCGGGAGGCGTTTTGCTGCTGCTCCATAAAATGAATATCAACATACCAAGCTGGATTGTTAGCTGGCAAATGTTATTAATTGGCATTGGTTTATCGATTGGGATTAGCACCAATTTCCGCAAGCCAGCCTCTTGGATATTAATGGTGATCGGTTCCTTTTTTCTGCTCAATGAGTTTATCCTATACCCGGTTCAAATACGTCAATATTTTTGGCCAGTGTTAATTATTATAGTGGGGATAGTGGTGCTGTTGCGCCCCAAGCGAAATTTAGACCCCGATAAATTACACGAACCTTTTAAAGGCAGCGATAAAGAACCTTATCAAAAGGGCTTTGAAAATAGCCTTGGAGATAAAATTGACAGCGTATCGGTATTTAACGGAACCAAAAAAAAAGTGATTTCTAAAAATTGGCAAGGAGGCGAGGCCGTGGCCGTTTTTGGTGGTAGTGAGTTTAACCTACACCATGCCGATTTTGACGGACAGGTAAACTTTGAACTGGTAACTATTTTTGGAGGAATGAAACTTATTGTGCCTCCGGGTTGGGAAGTGCGTACCAAAGTAACCAGCATATTTGGCGGTATCGAAGACAAGCGTTATTCCTCTGTTGAGGTGGTACCTGATAATAAAGTGCTGATACTTACTGGGGTAGTTATTTTTGGAGGCATTGATATTGTAAGCTTTTAAATAATTGAAACGGGAAGCCATCTTAAGCCGCGCTTCCCATTTCGCTTTGTACATTAGGCAACGCAATTCTACACTTTGGTACACAACCCACTTACATCCGGAAAAAACCGCTGGGTATTTTTAGGAACCCTAGCCACACTAATCGTTATACAAGCCTACAGTTTACACCTGTTTTTGGGTTTTACATGGTGGGCCGTTTTATGGAATGCCACGGTAAATTGGAGCTTACTTGGTTTGTTGGTTTTTTTAATCACCAATACCTTCTCTTATTTTCATCCCTCACGTGGCAAATGGGCGGTAATGCTGGTGGTGCCTTTGGTACTTAGCCTTTTGTTTGTAAAGTTAAGTTCCTGGTTTTCCTTAGCGGGAATAGAGGACATTTCCTTTAGTAGTTTTTTTAAGAACCACCTATTTTATCATTGGACAGTAAGCTACTTGATATTTACAGCTACCGTTACCCTTAGTTTATTGTGGTACCGTATTGGTGAGCGAGAAGATGAGCAAAAACGATTGCAAGAAGCCCATAAGCTGGCCAAAGAGGCCGAGCTTTTTAAGCTGCGCCAGCAATTACAGCCGCACTTTTTGTTTAATAGCCTTAACTCTATTAACTCGCTTATTGGCAGTCGCCCTGCCGAAGCACGAAACATGATTCAGCAGCTGAGCGATTTTTTTAGAGGCACTTTAAAGCGAGAGCAGCAGGCTTTTGTTTTGTTAGACGAAGAGATTAATTACCTAAACATTTACCTGCAAATAGAACAGGTACGTTTTGGGCATCGCATGCAGGTGCAAATGGAAATACCTGAAGAGTTATTAAGTTGGAAACTGCCGCCATTGCTGTTGCAGCCCCTTTTAGAAAACGCCATCAAATTTGGTTTATATGGTACTACCGATGCCGTGGTGGTAAAACTTTCGGCTATAGAAGAAAACAACTTATTACAACTAAAAATCAGCAACCCCTACGATGTAGATATGCAGCCTGCTAAAGGAACTGGCTTTGGTTTGAGCTCTGTAAAAAGACGTTTAACGTTGCTTTATGCCAGGCACGATTTATTAGAAATTAAAGATGAAAACCAGCAGTTTGAAGTACGCTTAAAAATACCCCGGAGTTATGATTAAAATATTGTTGATTGATGATGAGCCCCTGGCTTGCGATTTATTAGAAGAGTACCTTCAAGATTACAATGATGTAGAGCTAGTGGGAAGATGCCATGATGGTTTTGCGGGGCTAAAAGCAATTAGCGAATTAAAACCCGATTTAGTGGTGCTGGATATTCAAATGCCAAAGATTACAGGATTTGAAATGTTGGAATTACTAGACGAGCCACCTGCCATAATTTTTGCCACTGCTTTTGATGAGTACGCCCTAAAGGCCTTTGAAAGTAATGCTGTTGATTATCTTTTAAAACCTTTTGGGAAAGAGCGCTTTTCCAAGGCTTTGGATAAATTTTGCCAATCAAGCGAAAGCATGCAAAAACCGGTACAGCAAATGATGGAGAGCCCTGATTTTAAGCCAAGCCCCAACCGGGTGGTGTTAAAAGATGGCAGCAAAATTAGAATAATACCCATTCAGGAAATTGTGCGCTTAGAGGCGGATGATGATTACGTTAAAATTTGCACTACTAGCGGTAATTTCATGAAAAAGAAGACACTTACTCATTTTGAAAACACGCTTTCTTCTGAGTTTTTTGTGCGGGTGCACCGTTCTCATTTATTAAATATTACCCATGTAACGAGGATAGACCCTTACGAGAAAAATAGCCATGTAGCTTTATTAAAAGATGGCAATAAAATACCGGTAAGCCGCAGTGGTTTTCAATTGTTGCGTAAAATTTGGAATGTGTAAATCGATTAGTATTACACGGTGCTATTCGTAAGCGTGAATTGTTTCGTTAATAATAATAACATCGGAGTGATTCAAATATTCGGGAAGCGGAGGCATATCCGAAGTATGAAAAATGGCTACTCTTCTGTTTTGAGCTATTAGCTCTTCATATTCCCAATCGGTAGGCATAAAATGATAGGCGGGCAAGCCTGTATAAAACATGGCTTCCACGTAATGTCTTCCAGTCACATTAAAAATAACGGTATTATCAGGGAGATTTAGTGCCTTAAAAACATCCCTATTTTCAATCATGTGGCGGGCATAATCATTGTGATGCCTTGTATCAATGATGGTGGGGTCTACTCTTAGTGTAGTCAGTATGAGAATCGTTGAAGCAAACACGATATTTTGAAGCAATCCAGGTTTCACCATTTGGATAAAATAATCGATTAGAAAAGCCAAGAAGATAAACACGAGCATAGCTACTACTATAGTAAATGAAGGCATTTTGGTGGCCGCCATCGAATAAAAAAGATAGGTAGCAAATAGCATAGTCATAATGGAGATTACTAATTTTTTGCTGTTTGCTGATTTATAAGAAAGGAATAAACTCAGCAAGATGCAAAAGGTAGCAAGTGCCCCATAAAGTGTGTCAAAATTTTTAAAGTGATACCAAAAGTCTCCACCATGCCCTTCAATAACTTCGGTGAAATGAAGTGAATTATACGCTTGGGCAGCCATCGCTTCGGTGGGGTACCAACTAAAGGTAAGCAACTGCCAAGGCAGAGCAACTAATACAGTAACCACAAGGGCTATAAAAAAATCCTTGTTCTCAGACAATCGTAACTTTCTTTCCTGTATTCTTAATATCATCCAACCCAAATAAATAAGCAGGCCTACTAGCCACTTACATAAAATAGCCATTCCCGAAAAGGCACCAATTAGGTAAAGCCAATACTTTTTTTGGGAATAGTAATACTCAATAAAAGCCCAAATACTGAAGGAAACATAAGCCAAAAAGGAAACGTCATTATGATCTATTCCCTGCCTTCCAGAAACAAGTTCAATAAGGTAAAAAGAAGACATCATTAAAATGCCGGAGATATAACCCGTGTTGCGGTTAAAAAGTAGTTTGCCCGATCGGTAAGTAGCTAAAACCAAAGTAGTGCTTAATACAATGTTGGGAATGCGTAGCGTAAATTCAGATATTCCAAAAAGTTTAAAGCTTAAAGCAATTTGCCATAAAAATAGGGGCTGCTTGTGGAGCCAGATGTATGCTTCATCCCATTTGTTATAGGCCATGCTAATAACAGGGTCATCATACAAGGTGGGTTTTAGCGGATGAAGCATTAGGTTTTTAGCCACTAGGGCATGAAATCGTTCGTCCCACATATTTAAAAAAGGATCGAGTGAGGCGGCAAAGCTGAATAAGCTGGCTGCTGATAGCCCTAAAAAAATCAGCATTTTCCAATCGCGCTTTTCTTTTATAAATAGGTATAGGCTAAGCACCAAAAAGAAAAGGGAAAGGAGCAATAAGGTGTTTTGAGTTTGGGTAAAGTTCACGGTAAGTGGTTCTCTTTTAACAGGCCATTTTCATTTGGCTTCAAAGATAACTTTGTATTGATTTTATAAGAAGCCATTTTTTAAATGGATGAGCTAATTTGTTAGTGGTTTGATTTCTAATGGATAGTGATGGGGGCAGTATAAAAAGCGCACAGTAAACCTAAATTCGCTAGACTGTCTCTGTGCTTTTTAAAGTAAATGAGTCAGTAAGTTTACTTAATTTTTTAGCACCAGTGAAGTATAGTGCTCTCCACTATTAGTACTTACAACCACTACTAAGGTTCCCTTAGGTATATCTGTTATGTCAATCAAGGGTTCTTCTTCGGTTATAGTACAAGTTTTTAAAAGTTTACCTGCAGCATTATAAATTTCTAAACTTTCGGCTTTTCCCATAAAGTCGGTGGTATTTAAAAAATCTTGGGCGGGGTTGGGATATAGATGAATTTTTGGACTTACATTTTTATCATCTACCAACGAAAAAGCAAAACCCGGAATTTTGGTGAGCAGCACATAACTAGAATCGTTACTCCAAGCATTGGTGTAGGTGGTTAACAGGAAAAGATCTCCGTTGGAAGCGGGTTTTACGCCCCAAGTCATATTATTTTTATCACCATAAAGAAAAAGGGTATCGTGCCCCCATTGGTTAAACCGATGAATTTTCAAACTTCGATACTCTGGACCAGTCGCTCTATAGTCATCGCATGGGGTGGAGCTTACTAAAAAGTGTGTTTCGGTGGGTATGTCGTAATCATAGGCAAAGCTGCACTCCGAGATGGTGGTATCTCCAAAACGTCTTTCGCTTATGGTTTTACCTTCCCAGTCACGGCTGATAAAGTAACCTTGCCACAAATTTACTCCATTGAAAACTGATCCAGCCAAATAATCACCAGTGCCACCTGTCATTACTTTATCAGGGAATAAGTGATAATTACGTAAGCCCCTACTACTAAATTTCAAAGTTGATCGGTTTTCGCGAGGCATTCGCTGTTTTAATTCTAAAGTTTGTTTGTCCACTTCCACTGTTACGCAAAAAGAGGATGAACCATATACTATACGATTGTGATTGGTTGGATGGGCATAGGGTCCTAAATAAAAAGGAGGCATAATACTGTCATTATTGAATATACCATTTTTCCCCCAATAATCAACAGAGGTTCTTTTTGTGTTGAGACTTAAATCGGTAGCCATTAAAAGCGTAGAGTCTCCAGTAAATGAGCTGTGGTCGAATAGAATGTAGAGTTCATTGTCAATTATTCCGCCATTGAGGGCTCGGAAATCCAATACTTTTTTTCTGAATGTTGAATGAACGGAATCTAAACCATCGTGAAACCGAGTCAAAGTAATGATACTGGAATCGATGTAGGCTACGGAGGTGAAAACATAGTTTTGATTAAGACCCAAGGTTGAATAGGCATTGTCGGCAGGATGAGCACTGTTTTTATGGTTAAGGTAAAAGCTGGATTTAAGGGATAAATCTGAAATACGATAGATATTCATCCTTAATCTTTCCACGGGGTCATTTGGAACTTTTTCATTGAAAATCACTACAGCTAAGGAGTCGTAATACAAATCGAATGTACAAGGGTTAGTAACTCCTACTAAACCTGTATAAATAGATTTATCTATAATTTGGGCTTTGGAGGTAAAGGTGAAAAATGAAAGAGTTACAAAAAGTAAGAATGAGGCTTGTTTTTGGGTCATCTTTTTTGGTTTATTAAGCGAAGGGCATTGATTTTCCTCCTTCAATAATACAAAAAAAATGACGGAATTTATTTAGGTTTTCCAGCGGAGATAATACCGGCCTTTAAATTATTTACAAGTTGCAGGGCTCTGTTGATACGGGTGTCTATTGTTTTGGCCGAGCCAATGTAATACAGAAAACTACGCTGGTTGCCAGGCTTTAATTTTCTAAAGGCAGCATCACCTTCAGGGTCTTGTTTTAGCAGTTCGGCCAGTTCTTCGGGCATGGCAAAACCAAATTCGCTGGCATCTATGTGTAGGCTAACTTCAATATCGCAGCCCCATTCAATTTTTGCTTCTTTTAAGGTACTTTTTCCAATGGATATAAAGGTTTCACCATTTTTATTTTTACGCAAAGCACGGTGCGTTTGCAGGCCGTTGCTAAAAGTCAATACTACGCGTACCAAGCTTTTATCCTCCAGCAACTCATCGGCTACAGCCAAAGGTACAGGCATTTGGGGATATTTATTTACGCCTAGTGGCGGTTGTAGAGGGGGCACATTGGTAGTAAAGGTATAGGTGTTTTTCATGGCTTTGGCCAAAGGTAGTTTGGGCAAATGGGGTTAAAACTCAAAGATAATGGGATTTATACGAACCCAAAAAGCCACCTCTAAAAAGAGGTGGCTTCGCATCAAAATCAAAACAGGGCTTCTATTTTGAAACGGATCCCATTGGGAAATTTGACGAAATTTGATTGTTTAAATCGTAAGTTACATGATCGGTGGCACTAGCCGAAACCATGTGTAGCAAAGGTTTAAAAGCAAAAGGCATAGGTGAATTATCAGGCTCTGGCTCAATAGATATTACTACGGCACCACCTGCAATATCGGTTGGGAAACTAAGCCCAGCAGGTGCATTGGTTACAAAGTCCTCACCCGGAAAGGGAGGGCCAGCATTGTCGCTGCCGCTAAACATAGCATGGTCATCTTCCATCGCCACATCGGTAAATCTACCAGAAGATACTGGTTGTCCGTTAATTACGGCCCAGCCTTCGTACACCCAACCAGCAGGTAGGGTAGGTAAGTTTAAACCCGTCATTGGCGAGCCAGAACTTAAATCTAAAAACCAAATACCACTGTTTTCATCGGTGGTATCGTTGGTGGTAGGGGTAGCCAAAATGTATTTACCTGAAGCGGTGTTAAAACTGGTGCCTAAGGCAGCTGCGTGTTCTACGTTTACTGTGGCGTTGTTTCCCGAAAAAGTTCCTCCTGCAATTTTAATGGCGCTGGGAGCTGGGTCGGTATCCGGAAAGGGCTCAATACTTAGCACGTAATCGGTGGCAGCACTTAAGTCGCTGGCTTTTACGGTAAAGCTGGTGCTCGAAGGGTTTCCATTAGCATCTACTTCAAATATACCGGTACTTACCGGACTACCATTTACAATTAGCCAACCTTCGTAGCGCTCATCAGCTCCAAGCTGTGTGAGGTTACTCATGTTCATTTTTAAGGTGGTACTGGCGGTGTTGCCACCATTGTCATCATCGTCTTCTTTGCAGGCTACACTAGTTGCCAAAATAGCTGCTAAAGCCCATACTGTTGATTTTTTCATTTGAGAAATATTATTGATTAATACTTGTCAAATGTCCTTGTAAAGAGTCACGGAAATATCACGGAAGTTTAAACCTTTTGTGATATACTAGGGAGCAAGCTTTATTTTGAAGGTAGTATGAATGTTGGGTTGGCTGCTTACCTGAATTTGGGCATCATGTATATCCATAATCTTTTTTACAATGGCCAATCCCAGTCCTGATCCATCAATGCCGTGTTTTTCTTTATCTAACATAAAGTAACGGTCAAAAATATGAGGTAGCTGCGCCTCTGGTATTCCTTTTCCAGAGTTACTAATCTCTACCAAAATCTGTTGGTCTTTCAACGCTGCCTTTACTTCAACGGTTCCTTTTTCGGGAGCATACTTTATGGCATTGTCCATCAAATTTTGAATGGCCCGTTGCATTAAAGCTATATCGGCATTCGCCTGAATATTTGAATCGATATTGGTTTTAAGGACTATGTTTTTGGTATCTGCTTTAAGCTGATACGACTGAGCCGTATCGGCTAAAAGTTCGGTAAGGTTAAATCTTTCCTTGTGTAATTTTACTTGTTTGGCCTCCAGTTTACTAAGCTCAAATAAGTCGCCTACCAATTTGTTTAGTTTTTCGCTGCTTTTAAAAATTATCTCCAAGTATTTCTTTTGATCTTCGGCTGTCAATTGCTCTCCCTTCATCATCATGGTTTCAATATACCCTTGTATCACCGACATAGGGCTGCGTAAATCATGCGAAACGTTGGCAATAAGCTCTCTACGTAGTTCGTCCACTTCTTTTAGCTCTTCAATATTTTGAAGAATGGTATCCGCCATGTGATTAAAAGTATGAGAGAGGTCGGCTAGCTCGCCTGAGTTTTTAATAGGAATACGCGCTTGGTAATCCCCTTTTTCAAATTGCTTTACCGTTTGTATAATCACACTTAAATTTCGCGTAAGCAAAAGTATGAGTAGTATGCCTAGGCCAAAGGCAGCTACTAAGGTGAGCAAAAATGTTTTGGCTCCAAGCTTGATAAAGTAGCTGGTAGTAAGAGCTCCAGCAATGTTTTCGTATTCTTCGCTGGCCAGCACCATATATACATAGCCTTGCAAATTGCCTGTAGAGTCAGTTACCTCACTGGCCGAAAATATGGTTTCAAAACCGGGGTTTCTAGGGTCATCACCCAAAACATAGCTTTCTCCTTTGTTGTTTAAAAACTCTTTTATAGGAGATAGATTTATATTTTTTAGACGCACTTTTTTATCCAGCACTACATACTTCAAAATGTTCCCTTGTGGGTTGAGTAGGTACACTTCCAGCGAAGGGTTTACCGCCATCATGGAGTGCATAATTTTACCAACGGCTTCGCCATTTACCTCGCCATCTACAAAAGGATTTACCTCGTGTAGCATGTGCTCCGCTACGTGTGCATTTAGTTTTTGCGTGGTTTCTTGAAAATACTTTCGTGCGGAGTAGGTACTTATAGAAACGTAGGCGAGTCCTAATAAAATCATTAAAACCAAAAGCGCGCCCGATAGCCGCCATAAAAGACTTGTTGTGAAGTTAGATTTTTTCATGATTTAGATTTCGTCATTAAAACGGTAGCCCACGCCCCATGTAGTTAGTATAAACTGAGGGTTGGATAAATCGGTTTCAATCTTGCTTCGAAGCCTGTTAATATGCGAGTTTACCGTATGCTCATAGCCACTAAATTCGTAGCCCCAAACCGAAGAGAGTAGTTGATTTCGATCAAAACTTCTACCGGGGTTTTCAGCCATTAAACACAGTAAGTCAAACTCCTTGGGAGTAAGTTCCACTCGCTCATTAAGTAAACTGACCTTGCGTTTATTTTTATCAATAATAAGGTTTCCACGCTCTAGAGTTTTCTCAGAGTGGCCGTTTTCAATCTTTTTGTTTTGCAGTTGCTGCCTTCGCAGGATGGCTTTTACCCGGGCAATAAACTCACGAATGCTAAAGGGCTTTGTGAGGTAATCATCAGCTCCCGATTCTAATCCAAGTACTTTATCAAACTCCTCCGCTTTGGCGGTAAGCATTAAAATGGGTGTGTGATTCTCGAGGGCACGTAATTTTTGGCAAATAGCTATACCGTCCATCCCGGGGAGCATAAGATCCAAAACAATTAAATCAAACGTTTCGTTTTGTGCTTTCTCGTAACCTTCTAACCCATTCATTTTTTTGCTAACATCTAACTGTAAGTCATGTAGATGCAAGCTTATAAGTTCAATGATGTCAGGGTCGTCTTCAATTACTAAAACCTTTTGCATGGATATGTTACCTGTTTTTGGGAGGGTGAAATTAACAACAAAGTATCACGAAAATGTCACGGAGCTTACATACCTAAAGGAGTAAGCGTTGGGTAAGGCGCAAAAAAAAGCCTTACGGAAGGCGTAAGGCTTTTAATAGAATAATAAGTGAATGTGTAAATTAGATAACTTTCACATTTACAGCATTCATTCCTTTTTTTCCTTCTTTAAGGTCAAATTCAACGTTATCGCCTTCGCGGATATCATCGATTAAACCTGAAACGTGAACAAAATGTTCGTTGTTAGTGCCTTCTTCAGTGATGAAGCCAAAACCTTTTGTGTCATTGAAGAATTTTACGGTACCTGTAGTCATTGTAATAAATTATAAAATAATAGTAAGCGGCAAATTTAGTATTTTATTTGCTACTCCGTTGATTAATAGTAAATTAAATTTATATAAATAAATTAGGCGCTACAAAGCAGGCTATAAGCGAGGTTTATTTATTCGTGAGCCGTTGTTTTACTGATAGTTGGTATTATAGGTTGCAATAAATTAAGTGCTGCATTTACTGTTTTCACCTCACTAAAGGATAGGTAGAGTTTGTTGTTTCTCTCCTTCATTTGAGCTTTAGGTTGGTCTT
Source organism: uncultured Owenweeksia sp. (assembly GCA_937146805.1). GTDB lineage: Bacteria > Bacteroidota > Bacteroidia > Flavobacteriales > Schleiferiaceae > Owenweeksia. The sequence continues at coordinate 23,457 of CAKZRR010000016.1, forward strand.
TTAAAAAGTGTAAAACGCGATTAAACTTCGTACTTTGGTAAAAAGGCGAATTTTGATCGGACACAAAATAACCGATCAACCTATTTTGCTTGAGCACTATTTTTTCAAAACCTATTTCTTTTCCTAACCACCGTAATCGTACCGAGTTGAGAAGTTCATACACTTCTTTAGGGGCTGCTCCAAAACGATCAATAAGCGCTTGCTCAAAATGATAGAGTTCTTTAGGAGTTTTTAGGGATTCCAGCGCTTGGTATAAACGCAATCGCTCTTCTACTTTGTTTACGTAGCTATCCGGAATAAGAATCTCTAAATCAGTATCTAATAAGGTTTCGGTAACAAAGTCTTTCTTTTCTTTATCATCAGCATACAGCTCTTTAAACTCTGTTTCCTTAAGCTCTTCAATAGCTTCAGCTAATATTTTTTGGTAGGTATCAAAGCCAATATCGGCCATAAAGCCACTTTGGTCTCCGCCTAATAAATCGCCCGATCCTCTAATTTCTAAATCGCGCATAGCAATTTGAAAACCGCTGCCTAAGTCGCTAAACTGTTCAATGGCGCTCAATCTTTTACGGGCTTCTTCGGTTAAATGGGTAATTGGAGGGGCAATGAGTTTGCAAAAGGCCTTTTTGTTACTTCGCCCTACCCGTCCTCGCATCTGATGCAAATCACTAAGCCCTATATGGTGCGCATTATTTATCAGTATAGTGTTGGCATTAGGCACATCCAATCCATTTTCAATGATGGAAGTGGCTACCAAAACATCAAATTCACCTTCAATAAATCGCAACATCAAGTCTTCCAATTTTTTGCCCTCCATTTGTCCGTGACCAATACCCACTTTGGCATCGGGTACCAGTCTATTAATCATACCGGCTACTTCTTTAATGTTTTCTACTCGGTTGTGAATAAAGAAAACCTGCCCGCCACGGCTCATCTCGTACATCACGGCATCTCTAATGGCTTCTTCGTTAAAGGACATTACCTCCGTTTCTATAGGATGACGGTTGGGCGGAGGGGTAGTCATTACGCTGAGGTCGCGGGCTTGCATTAAACTAAATTGCAGCGTACGTGGAATAGGGGTGGCGGTAAGGGTTAGCGTATCTACATCTACCTTTAGGTTTTTTAACTTGTCTTTTACCGCTACGCCAAATTTCTGTTCCTCATCAATAATAAGTAGGCCCAAGTCTTTAAATTTCACATCTTTCCCTACCAGTCGGTGGGTTCCAATCAAAATATCTACTTGGCCTTTTTCTAGCTTATCCAGTGTTTCGTTTTGCTCTCTTTTACTTTTAAAGCGATTAATATAATCTACCTTACAAGGGAGATCTGCCAAGCGCTTTGAGAATGTTTTAAAATGCTGAAAGGCCAAAATAGTAGTGGGTACCAAAACTGCCACCTGCTTGCTATCGGCTACCGCCTTAAAAGCAGCTCTAATAGCAATTTCGGTTTTGCCAAAACCTACGTCACCACAAACCAATCGATCCATGGGCATAGGCGCTTCCATATCGGCTTTTACATCAGCTGTAGCTGTAATTTGATCTGGAGTGTCTTCATAAATAAAGGAGGCTTCCAATTCATGCTGTAAATAAGTATCTGGCGAAAAGGCAAAACCCTTATTGGCCTTACGTAGCGCATAGAGTTTTATCAAGTCAAAGGCTACTTCTTTTACGCGCTTTTTGGCTTTTGCCTTGGTTTTTTGCCAAGCACCCGAGCCTAGTTTATGCATGGTGGGTACGGTGCCTTCTTTGCCGTTGTAACGGGCTATTTTATGCAAGGAGTGAATGGAAATGTATAACACATCGCCACCATTGTACATCAATTTAATAGCCTCTTGCTGTTTACCGTTTACATCAATTTTTTGGAGGCCACCAAACTCACCAATACCATGATCGATGTGAGTTACAAAATCGCCCACCTGTAAGCTGGTCAATTCTTTTAGGCTAATAGCTTGCTTTTTGGCTTGATTGTTTTTAAGCTTAAAGCGCTGGTATCGCTCAAAAATTTGATGATCGGTATAAACGGCTTTTTTACCCTGTGCATCAATAAAGCCTTCGTGTATTGTTTCTACAATGGCGGTGTAGGGTATGTTACTATCTAAGTCTTCAAAAATGGCATCAAAACGCTCCACCTGTTTGGTGTTGGTACACAACAGGTAGTTTTGCCAACCTTGCTCGGCATTGTTTTTAAAATCTTTAACCAGCAGCTCAAAAGTTTTATTAAAAGCGGGTTGCGGTTTAATGTTAAATGCGAGGGTTTTAGAAGGCTCAAAATAAGGTTTCGAACTCCATTCGGCCGATGCAAATTGCCCCATCGTTTTGGTAAAAGTGTTACCGTCAATAAACAATTCGGCTGGCTTGCCGTGCTTTAGTTCTCCGGTAAGAGCAGCAAAAGATTCTTCGGCTTTTGTAAAAAGATTATCTAGTTTTTGGGCGGCCAGCTTTACATCCTTTACCCAAAGTACGGTGTTCCCCGAAATGTAATCAAAGAAACTCTCTCGCTTTTCGAGCATTACCTTGTTTTCTACGTTGGGTATCAAGTGCAGCTTTTTTACGGTATCTATACTTAGCTGCGTTTCAATGTCAAAGGTTCTAATACTCTCCACATCATCTCCAAAAAACTCAATACGATAGGGTTGATCGTGTGAAAAAGAAAACACATCTACAATACCACCTCGCACCGAAAATTGGCCGGGTTCAACCACAAAATCAACCCGTTCAAATTTATATTCAAACAAGGTTTCGTTTAAAAAGTCGATACCTAAATGATCACCATCTTTAACCGTAAGTGTATTGGCATTTAGTTGTTTTCGCGTTACCACTTGCTCAAAAAGAGCTTCGGGGTAACTCACAATTAGAGCGGGTTTTTTTCGGCTGTTAATGCGGTTTAGTACCTCTGCTCGCAACAATACATTGGCGTTATCGGTTTCTTCTACTTGGTAAGGTCTTCGGTAAGATCCTGGGTAAAATAGCACGTCTTTATCATCGGTAATACGCTCTAAATCATTTAGGAAATAGGCGGCCTCCTCTTTATCGCGTAAAATAAAAAGGTGTGGCCTGCCGGCCTGATAAAAGGAGGCGCTGGCAGCGATGGTGGTAAAGGAGGTGTCTAATCCCTTAAGATGTAGTTTAGGGAAACTTTGATTTTGGAACAATTCACCTATTTCGCGAAAGCGAGCATCGGCTAAATAATTGCTAAAAAAGGAATGTGTTTTTGAGGCCATAGGGTAAAACGAAAAGCCACGCTACCGAATTTGGTGCGTGGTGAAAGGGCAAATATACGTTTGAATTTTAGCTTTTTGTGGGTATCATTTGATAGGCACGACTCACGATTTTCCAGCCTTCTTGAAAATGGTATAATCCCATAAAATCAATGCGCTGGGTTTTGCCGCCTACTTTAAAAGAAAGCTTTACCATGGCCATTTCTTCCACAATATCAATGGACTGAAAATCGAGGGTAACCTGCTGATTTGGAGCGGAAGGGTAGCCTCCACTTTCTTTTTTGGAGATGGCCCAGTTGAGCCAGTCTTCAAAGGTTTCTTGTATCACTTCGTTTTTGGCGGTAAGACCATAGGAAACAAAATCGGTGCTAAAACCCAGTTGCATGGTGTATAAATCGCCACGGTTGTGCATGGCATTGGCATAGGCCTCTAGTAACACCTCCTTAATGGCGGCTTTGTTTTCGTTTTTGCTCATTTGTGCCTGACTAAAGCTTAGGCTAAACACAAAAAATAGAGAGAGAGAGATCTTTTGAAACATAGAGTATTGTTGTGTTATGTTGTTTTGTTTACCAATGTGCTGCTGGCTTGTGCGCTGGGCAAAATTAATACATCTGCTACATTTACATGGGCAGGTCTGGTAGCTATAAAAACCGCCAAATCGGCAATGTCTTCTGCTTGTAAGGCATCGTAACCTTCATAAACCGACTCCGATTTTTTGGCATCGCCTTTAAACCTCACCAACGAAAATTCTGTTTCTACCAAGCCCGGTGCAATTTGCGAAACTTTAATTCCATCGCCATTTAAATCCAATCGCATGCCTTTGCTCAAGGCATCTACTGCAAATTTAGAAGCGCAATATACATTGCCGTTGGGGTACACTTCGCGCCCAGCAATAGATCCAATATTAATTATTTGCGAGCTGCTATTTTTAGGCATTAAGGGCAAAACATTTTTGGTAACGTAAAGCAAACCTTTAACGTTAATATCCATCATGGCATCCCAATCGCTTAGGCTGCCCGTTTGTATGTTGCCTAGGCCATGTGCATTACCCGCATTGTTTATCAGTAGCTGTATGGTTTGCCATTCGGCAGATAAAGATTGAATAGCCAACTCAATTTCCGTCACCGAGCGAACATCAAAATTCAAAGAAATACAATCGGTAGTGGTAGATAGTTCTTGTTGTAATTGCTGCAATCGATCCGCTCTTCGCCCACATATAATAAGGCGAAAATCATTTTTTGCCAGCAATTGGGCGGTAGCTTTACCAATACCCGAAGTGGCTCCTGTAACAAGTGCAGTTTTCATAGTAGCTTTCAAACAGATAGCAAATATCCTAAAATATTGGCTATGAATTGGGTGCGCTTAACGGGATTTTGCCACCTAAAAACAGAAAATGGACATGAATAGAGCGGTAAATGGCCATAGTTTTGCAATATTAAAGGAGCGTTGGTTTCTCATTACACGTTAAATTACTTTACTTTTGGTGTAGTTTTAGATAGCAGATGCTAAGTTCCAATTTTATGAAAAAGATTATTTTATTACTGGCTTTAATCATTAATTGCCGTGCCTTTGGGCAATTGGCAAACGGAAGTGTGGCACCTGATTTTACGCTTACCGATTATTATGGAAATACCCATAATCTGTACAGTTACCTAAATAGTGGCAAAACTGTTTACTTGGAAATTTTTGCAGCGCATTGTCCGGGCTGCTGGAGTTACCACCAAACACGTACATTGAAAAGTTTGTATAATTTGTATGGGCCAAGCGGTACCAATGAAATAATGGTTTTAGCCTTAGAGCATGATGAGTACAACGATTCTAATGCTTTTAAAGGTATTGGTGACCCGTGGGTTACACAGGGTAATTGGTTAACCGGTACACCTTATCCGCAGTTTAATGTAGAGGGCTGGCCAGATCGTAATGTGTTTGTTGATTATAAGGTTACGTCTTACCCAATTGTATATAAAATCTGCCCCAATAAAATTTTAGAACGTGTATATACTTCTGCTACGCAGCAGCAGCTTTACCAAAAGGCACAAAACTGCCAAACCATGTCTATTAGCGAAGAGCAGGTAGGTTGGGAGCTTTACTATAACCACCTTTCGGGAAAGGTTGTGGTAAACCACCTCGAAAAAATTGAAGCGGTTACCATTATAAACCTTAATGGACAGTTGGTTAAAAAGCTAAATTCGGTGCCCATTTCAACCATTGATGTTAGCGATTTGGCAGAAGGGGTTTACTTCTTTAAAGTTAAAACGGAATCGGACTTACTGATTAAGAAACTACAATTGTAAGCGCGTTAAGTATTATAGTGCCTGTTGTTTCCGGTTTGCTAATCGGCCAGCATTATTATTTCAGATTGCCACATACCGTTAATATTTACATACATTAAGTAAGAGCCTTTTGGATATTTGGCAAGGCTAAAGCGCTGTTTTTGGCTTTGTATTTCTTCTCGTTTTTCTAACAATTTACCATCCATATCTAATATTAAAACAGATTTAATATTGTTGGTAGCTTCCAAATTAATCACACCGGTGGTGGGGTTAGGGAAAGCACTGTATCCTTTTTCCAGTAGGTTTAACTCATTGGTGTTAAGAGCGGGTTCGCTCGTAGTTAATGTATCGGTAAATTGAATTGGGAGTAGGGGCTGACGTGGTGTTGGTGCAATGCAACAAGTTATCCAGCATACAGTAACCACATCCATATCACAAGAAGCCATTTTTAATTTGAAGTTTTGGATGGTAGGTATATTGGGGCTGATAAGCACTTCATTAATTTTTACTTTGGCGTATTCTATGCTGCTTACTTCTACGGAGTAGGTGCCTGCCGCAACTGGGTTAATGTGATAGTTTCCCTCAAAATCGGTAGCAGCGCCAGCTATAACAGCTCCCTTTTCGGTTTTAATAACCACATTTACAAAGGGCAAGGTTTCCAATGTTTTTTCATCAACAATATTGCCTTTAATACTTCCGGGCCTTTTTTGTGCTGCTAGGTTTAAGCTTAATCCAATCAAAAACAAAAGGCTGTATAAATTTCTCATAATCACAGAGTTTTAAGTTAATAATTAGGCTACCCTTTTTTGCCGGCTATAAAAAGTGTTTGCCGTTTAGTATTAGAAGGCAAAAAATAAAAAAGGTTGCACGAGGTACGAGCTAAACTCATTTTGCAGCTCGATAAATAGAAGATTACGCTATTTTTTTTGTAATTTTTGCAAATGTAATAAGTTGATTAACAGAATTGTAGTATTGTAGCTTCACCTAAAACCACCAATAATGACTTATCTAGTAAAATCGTTTCGAGCGTTATTATCCACGGTCCTAATGCTTATTTCTTTTACCGTTGTAGCGCAAGATGTCTCTGTATCCGTTGGTAGCTCTCGAACTATTATTCCACCCTATATCCGAGACCTAGAAAGCGCTTTGGATCTTTTTCTAATTGATTTGAATTGTAATTTTCAGCAAGCTACCGAGGTGTTAATGGTTATTGAACTTACCGAAGACGAACTGGGACGAATTGCTTTTGGAGAGAGTGAGGTGATGTACATTCCTAATACTTCTTTTCAGCGTACTATTTCAAATACCGAGTTTACGCAGTGGGATACTTGGGAGTTTGATGAAAATATGAAGCAGCAGTTTTTGGAAACCAATAGGTTGCCAGATGGGGTTTATAATCTTTGTGTGGAGGTGATCCCGGTAGATAACCCAGCGCCATTAAGCCAGTTTTGCTATTTATTTGAAATATTTTTACCCAATAACGTACAGCTAATTATGCCTGATGATGAATCGGATGTAGTAGTAGAAACGCCCAACTTTGTTTGGACTCCTGTTAATTGGATGACACCTCTTAACTACTTTCTAAAGGTGGTAGAGATATTTCAAGGACAAACCCCACAAGATGCGATGGCCACAAATCAGCCTTTGGCCGAACATCTTTTACTTCAGCAAACCAGTTATTTGTATTCCATGCAAGATTTGCCATTGGAAGAAGGTAAAAGTTATGCTTGGCAGGTAACCAGTGTGGATGAATTTGATAACGCAATTGGTGAAAATGGCGGTGAAAGTGAGGTGTTTAGTTTTAATTATGTAGGAAACGCCATGGGAGGTGATTTGAATACCTGGCAAGATTCAGTAAGACGATTTACCGACCCAGCTTATCTGCAAGGAGCAAGTCTTAAAAAGGATCCTTGCCCGCCCATCAAAGAGTTGATTGCCAGTATTCAATCTAAATTATTGAAAGCGCGCGCTAAACATCAAAAAGCAAGTTTAAAAAAGGCAGAAGGTGAAACACAGGCCTCCAATGGCAAAGCTGCTAAAGAAGATGCAGATAATAAAATGGGTGATGCTCAAAAAAAACACGATCAAGCCAATCAACAGCGTGATGGATGGTTGTCAGCGGCCAATAACTCAACGGGTGCTAAGGTGATTAAAGCGAATGATGATTGTTCGGGAGGTGCGCTTATTGGTGCTGGCAATGGAGGTTCTTTGAAGTTGGATGCAGGTACGGCTTTATGTATTCCATCCAGCAAAATTAGTGCGTGGTTGGCGGCCTTTAACAAGGTGCGAAGTGAATACGAAGCCAGTGTAAAGGCTTTGGCAGAAGCGGCTGGTAAACTGGCAGATTTAAAGGCGCAAAAGGAACAGGGCGAAAAGGATGAAAAAGATGGAAAGGATAAGGCAGCCGAAGGAAAATCAGAGGCCGAAGCCGCTCAAAAAGAAATTGACGAACTAGAGAAAGCGTTGCAAGATTTAGAGCCTGCGGCTAAGGAGTGTGATGAAATAATAAAGAACTTAAAAGCTGCAGCAGCTAAGGCTAATTCGGCTATTAGCGATGCAGGTAGTAAACTGGTAGGTCCAAGCGACAAAGGTTATAAAGGAGGAAGCGCAGCAGGCGGACACGTTAAAAAAGGAGAAGATAAGCTCAAAGAAGCACAAGATGCCTTTGAAAAGGGAGATTATACAAAGGCGGAGACATTAGCAGCCGAGGCTGGTTTAGAAGCGGGTAAATCGGGTATTGCGGCTGATAGAGAAGATTGCTACGAAGAGGCCAAAGAAAAAGTTGAAAAAGCTAAGCAGGCTTTGGCTGACGGTAAGAAGAAGAATCCCAAAAGTGATTATGGAGTTGCTGAAAAAGCGTTGGCAGATGCCGAAAAGGCATTGGCTGAATTGAAAGCGGCCATTGCAGATGGAGACTATGGTAGGGCAGAAATGTTATGTAACAGAGTGATGCAGATTATTACCAACGAGTTTTATCCTCCTTTTGAAGCCATAGTGTGTAATGAAGGGGATGTTATTCCCGGTCAACGGAAATTTATTACGGAGTATAAAGCGGGTTATTTTTATACGACCACCCAGTTGGCTCCTGGGAATATTGGTTTTGAACTTAAAAAATTCTTTACCGCAATACGAGATCCTTTAGGAATTGCCTCTATGGTGAATAGCGTGTATGCTCTTTCCAGCACGGGTCACGCTTATGATATTTATGAGGTTTGGGTGAAGAGTTACGGTACATCAGATTCAAAATGTGTGAACGGTGTATGGGTAGATCAGAACTTACGAGATATCTATAGAGAAGCCTACTTGGTAAAGGTTAAGGAGACCGTTAGAGGCGAGGAAATTTCTAAAATTATGGTAGAACAAAATTTTAAGAATATTCACAATAGCTTTTTAGATATTAAGATTGATAAGTTTATTGAGAAAATCCAAAAACACCTGTAAAATGTGGAAGTATATAGCAGTGGGCATTTTGGTGCTGCCTGTATCGTTGCTTTCGCAGGATAAAAAGCCGTGGGTGGTAAAAGGGCAGTGGCAAGCCAGTTTATTTGGTTACAGTTCGGATGGTATTGGACACCGCAGAGAGCCGTTGCGCTATCAACTTAATTTCAATCCACGTTTAAGCAAGGGCAATTGGGATATTCCTCTGGAACTAAGCCTTTACAATGTGGGTTTCGATTCCGATTATCAATTTGCGCGCTTTGGGATTCACCCCACTTGGAAATGGGGAAAAATACATGCTGGTCATACTAATTTGAAAGTATCCAGCTTTAGCTTAAACGGACGGACCCTTTTGGGTACAGGATTAGAGCTTACACCTGGCGTGCTGCGCTTTACGGTGTTATGGGGGCAAACGGCCACGGCAGCTAATTCGCCACTTACTAATCGGGTGCAACCCAATGCCTTTGCAACCGAAATGCTTACAGTAAAATTGGGAGTTGGAAACCGCAATCACTTTTTGGATTTGATTTACCTCAAGGGCGAAGATCAAGCAGGAACGATAGATAGCAGCCGTCTTTATTTAGACCAGTATCCTGCCGAAAATTTGGTATTAGCAGCCCGCACCGAGCATTACTTTTTTAAAAGAAAATGGTTTGTAGGAGGTGAGTTTGCCGGCTCGGCCTACAATTGGAATCAAAACTCTTTGGCCTTGGCTGAGGTTACGGATGATTTGCCGAGTATTCCAAACTGGTTGCTAGATCCAACCGTGGCCACACAGCTTTCTACAGCAATGGAGGCTTTTGTGGGTTTTCGAAATCGAAAATTCAACACCAAAATTCAATATCAAAAAATAGGAGCGGGATTTCGCTCAATGGGCAGTTACTTTTTTCAAGATGATTTGGAGAAAATTGATTTGAGCTTAGGTTTTCGAATGCTGAAAAATAAATTGCGGGTGAAAACAAGTGCCGGCTTCCGCCAAAATAATTTAAGCGATGATAAGTCATTAAAAACGGTTCGAAGTCAAGGGTTGCTCAATCTCTATTTTAGACCCAATGCAAAGTGGAATTTTAATGGAACGTATTCCAATTATCAAACCGAACAAACAGTAAAAACCTTAGGTTCTCGCGATTCGCTACGCACAGCGTTGGTTTCGAGCAATTTGAATATTGGCGCGCAATACAATCGAATAGGAAGCAAAAAATACAATCATCAATTTAGTTTGCGTGGAGGTATGCAAACAGCAGCCGATAGATATAAGCTAGAAGGCGGAATGGGAGAAACTCAAAATTATTTGACTTCCCTAAATTATAGAATGCAAACCCCTAAAAAGAAGTTAGAGTTGAGAGGAGGCTTGGAGTATTTTGGACTGAACTCTGACTTTCAAGAGAGTGCACGCTATGGCGGCAGTGTAGCGGGTCTTTTTAATCTAAAGAAGAATAAGTTGCAACTGGGTATCGGTTCGAGACAAATTATAAGTGATAATCAAAAGAGTGCCGATGCGATAAGTATTATGCCTTATGTAACAGCAGGATGGAGAGCCAATACATGGAAAAATTTTACGCTTCGTTTACAGTATAATCATCAAGAGATTAAAAATAATGCAAGCCCTAGTTTTAACGAATGGCAGTTTACCGCACGTTACAATCATAGGTTTAAGGGTAAGTCCAAAAAATCTTTACCAAAGTAAGGGAGGCACTTGTTTACATGTACAATGAAATAGAATTGATGGCACTACCTCACCAATAAATAGGTCATGAGCTTAGGAATATTCTTTTCACTGATAACCATAGTGTAGGCTCCTGCTGGTAAATTATTGCGACCTATTTCAATGGAGCTTGGACTGAAAACATTTTCGCTTTTGAGAGCTTGCCCTTGTAAGTTGTAAATAGTGTACGAACCATTGGTGATTTGATGTCCTTCTAGGTCAATTCGAGTTTTATGCGAAAAAGGGTTGGGGTACGCTTTTACTTTGGTTAATGCATTTTCATCTAGGCTGGCGCAGATACCTGTACCATTTATAAACAAATTGTCAATCATCCAACCATCTTTGGGGTTGTGGATAGAATCGCTAACGAAAGTAAAACGCAATAAAAACGTGGGGTAGGTTTTAAAAGCCCAGCAATGAAAGTGAATCTCAGCATGCTGCCACCCATTTGATTTACCGCTAAATCCTATTCGATTGTTGGGTAAAAAATCAGTTAATCCATAAAATCCTACGGTACTAGAGATAGCCCACCAATCAAAAGGGTAATTGCTCGGACTGGCTGATAATACCAGTGTGTCTCTCAAACGCAGCCAGCTTGCTCCGTTGTCGTTTGAAATTTCAATGAATCCTCCGTCTTTTAAACTATCGGTATCAAATCGATGATCAAACTCAATTACAGGCATGTTGCCGTTTAAAGTAAAGCCAACTGTAAAACTCGAATTGCTGTTAATAGAATATGGACTTGCAGTATCTGTTACGATTACATTTGGAGCCGAAAGGGCTGAGTCAAATATGGTTTTGTTCGGAGGTCCTACCTGCCATAAGTTGTTGGGGTTTGTGGTGTCAATACTTAGCATGTTGGAAGGGCTGTCAAAGTTGAGGATTTGAATTTGAGCCGACAAAAAACAGGAAACAAAGATTAATAGGGCGGTTAGTAATTTAGACATCATACTGGGTTTTGGTTAGTATTTCTGTCGTGAAGGTACTAAAAAAAATCCCCGAGCATCTTGCGTTAAGTTGCTCGGGGACTTTACTATATTTTCAAAGTTTAGTCTTTAAACTCTTCCATAAAAGCTTCCGCTTTTTCTACCATTTTAGGGCTCCCACAAAAGAAGGGCTCCCGCTGATGCAGTTCCGTTGGGTCTAAATCCATAATGCGGGTAAAACCATCCGAGGCGGTTCCTCCTGCTTGCTCCATTAAATAAGCCATAGGATTACATTCGTATAGTAAACGCAATTTTCCGTTGGGTGCGGTAGTTCCTCTTGGGTAAATATAAATTCCGCCTTTCAATAAATTCCGATGAAAATCGGCTACTAATGAGCCAATATAACGCGAGGTAAAAGGACGCTTGGTAGCAGGGTCTAAAGCCTGGCACCATTTAATGTATTTTTTAACGCCTTCCGGGAAGTGCACATAATTACCCTCGTTAATAGAGTAAATTTTACCGTCTTCTGGTATTTTCATACTAGGGTGCGATAAAAAGAAAGACCCAATACCGGGATCATACGTAAAGCCGTTTACGCCATTACCCGTGGTAAAAACCAACATGGTAGAAGTACCAAAAATAAGATAGCCTGCGGCTACTTGTTTGTTTCCAGGTTGTAAAAAGTCTTCTAACTGCACGGGGGTTCCTGGCTTACTAATTCTTCGGTAAATGCTAAAAATGGTTCCTACCGAAACATTAACGTCAATATTAGAAGAGCCATCCAGTGGATCAATCAAAACTACGTACTGCGCATCTTTGTGAATATCATCATTAAAGGCCACAAAGTCTTCCATCTCTTCTGAGCCAATGCCACAAATTTCGCCACGACTGCGCAAGGTGCTTATAAAAAGGTCGTTTGCTAAAACATCCAGTTTCATTTGGTCTTCGCCTTGTACATTTTCGTTACCAGCGGCACCTAAAATGTTAGCCAGTCCTGCTTTGTTTATTTCTTGGTTTACCATTTTTCCCGCCAAGCGAATCGAGCTTAATAAAGCGCCCAGTTCTCCTTTTCCGTATGGGAAATCTTGTTGGTTTTTAATGATAAATTCACCTAAAGTGGTATGTCTTTGCATGGTTGTAGTGGTTTAAGCGTAAAGCGCAAATGTAGAATGCCTAGGTGAGATACGATAGCGGGAAGAGTGATTTTTAGATATATTGTATTTATTACTCGACAGTTGGTTTGAGTTCTAGCATACAAAGGGTGCTAGTTGAATGCCCTTATTTCATTTTTTTATTCGATTAGGAGCTGATGGGTGCTAGTATGATTAGCAGATAAAATTCTTAGCAAATAGACTCCTTTGGCAAGGTTTAGATTTAACTCTAAAGACTTTTCGTTTTTTATTTTTTGATGGTACACAATTGTACCAATGGTTGATGTAATCTGCAAAGTGCCTTCAAAGGAGTGGTCGGGAAACTCAATTAAAAAAGTGCCATTATTTGGATTTGGAAAAATACTAAGATTGGATGATCTTAATTCTGCTAGGTTTACGTCAGTTATGGCATAGCAGGAAGAAGTATCTGTGCATCCGTTTTCAGTGACAACAACTGCATAGTTTCCATTTAAATTGGGCTTAAAAGTCTTAAACGTTTCGGCTGGCAGAACAGCAAAGTTGTTATCACAATCAACCCATTGATAGGTTGCATTTAGTGCACTAGCTATTAGCTCGCTCGTCATAATTTGCACATTGGTATTTACTTTTCTAATGGTTAAATCCAAGCTTATAATCGAGTCGCAGCCATTAGAATTTGTTAAGGTGTGCGTAGCTGTGTTGTTGTTTGTAAAGTAAGTAATTCCGTCAATCCATTTATAATAGTTACATGCCGATACTTGATCTATCCTTGTATTGGAAGTAGATATGGTTAAATTCAGAGTTACAATTGAGTCGCACCCATTTTGGTCAATTAGTGTATCAGTGGCGGTGCTGTTACTGGTGGTATAGGTAATGTTGTCAATCCATGTAAAACTGTTACATGCCGAAACGGTATCAGTACCATTTTTAGCGGGTAGGATTGTCAAGTTCAGAGTTACAATTGAGTCGCACCCATTTTGGTCAATTAGCGTATCAGTTGCTGAGTTGTTGCTGGTGGTATAGGTAATGTTGTCAATCCATGTAAAACTGTTACATGCCGAAACGGTATCAGTACCATTTTTAGCGGG
>CAKZRR010000017.1 GCA_937146805.1 uncultured Owenweeksia sp.
GTCGTAAACACAAAATAACCATAAGAAGTTCAAACCACGGTTTGAACTTCTTTAAATACTTTTATCGGACACTATTGGATTAGAATAAAAAGAGATAATCTGATAAAAAGAGATAAGGTCATGAAAATAAGGGGTGAACCAATAATTAATGAAGCGCGAAAGTAAAGGTAAAAAGCTTGGCGACTACCTATTGGAAGGAGCGGAAATACTTGTGCGCTCGTGGTTTTTTCTAGGTAACTTTTGATGCCAGGTTTAGAATGATTTTTAGCAAAAAACCAAACACTAAGAGTAGTATAAAAATGTAGTACTATTTGGCTAATTAATTTATTATCACTACTTTCGGAATTCAATTTTTTACAAACCTTAAAATTTTTAATCATGTTTAAATTAGAATTACCCCCCCCCTCGTCCTTTTCAGGACTAAAACCAAACTTTTCCACAAGAGTTTTTAATAATTTATGGCTGGCATTTATTACCGTTATTACAAGTATTGGGCTTTATGGGCAGCCGATTCATCCCGCTGTCACTTCAGATAGGTTAATGCCAGGAGGTACTTATGCCGAGGTAGAGAATACGGGTGCTGATCAAGTCATGTGTTTAACATGCCCGGAAAAGGTAGCTCATGCCTATTGTTGGGATGGTGATAGACCCGGGATTGCTACATGGGTGCCAGGTAGTGTAATTGGTGAGGAAATTGCGATGCTGCCTCCAGGAGCGCACGACCCTGATATTGTATATGGCTTTAAGGGCACAGTAGGTATGGTGGTGTACAGGTTAGATGGCGATATTATGTACCAAACTTTTACCAATGCTGTAGGTGGCGGAGCCCTATCGCTTAATCCCATACCTGTATTGCTACACACAGATGGCGACCACCCTAATATTGATAAAAAACACGATTGCATAGGCGAAGCATTGGATGTGGTAGTAGTTTTTACCAATTACAACACTTCGGTGGCAGGTGATATACTTTATACCAAAGGTGTATTTTCTGGGAGTTTTGGAGCTAAGAAAATGATTGATGATAGGGCGGCTGGTTTTCTGTCAAGGAAGTACGTTAATAGAATGAACCCCGATGTATGTTGGATTGTTACACTTAATTCGGATTATTTGTTATTTACAGCACCTGGTATCCACGTTCCTACAAACACTTGGCAGGTAGATGTTTTCCAAAGAAGTTCCCCAATGCCATCAGTTTTAATGAATGCGCCCATCACCGCAGGGCCGGTTATTATAGGGGCCCAGGGCAGCGATATGGTACGACCTAGGATAGATGGTTTTTCAGATTTAACAGGTTTAGCGCATGCTTATGCCGTAACCTATGCAGATGATAATAAGGTATATCACGCATTTCAATCATCAAGTTGGAATGTAATTTCTCCCTTTAATACCACTAATGAATTACCAGCAATTGCTTATAACGGAGAAAACCACGATGTTATTTGGAGCTCAGATGGTAACGGTGCCATGTTAGATATTTTAGGGCGAGGTCATATCGGATCCACAATTGAGCCTAATTTTAAAGAAGGCAACAGTATACTAGGAAGTTTTACCAAGCATTACCCTTCTATAGCAGGATTATGCAATAGCACTTATGCGATGTGTTGGTGGGGTTCTGATAATAATATGTATCACAAAAAGGCTATAGGGGGCGCAGCTCCAAATTATAAGAAAGGTAATAATGGTGCCGGTGGCTTAAGTGCTGTATTGCCAGATGTAATTACTAGTGAAGGTTTAGCAATGCTGGAAAGTGTGAATACACAAGTAGAAATAAGTTTATATAACTTAGCAGGAGTATTGGTGCTAAACAAACCCTTGAGTCAATTAAATACAATGCCCTCTTTAAGCAAAGGGGTATATTTAGCGCAAATAAAAAATGTAGTTACAGGCGAGTTGGCTAGCAAAAAAGTATGGTTACAGTAAAACACATAATACTAGTTGCATTGCTATATATTTCAAACCTTGGATTGGCGCAAAACCAATCCAAGGTTTGGATTTTCGGGCAAGGCTTGGGCATGGATTTTAACACCCAGCCACCTAGCTTTTTTAAGGTGCCTTGGCAGGGAAGTATATTAGGCCAAGCTAGTGACGATAACCAAAGCTCTAGCCTTTGCAATGCCAAAGGAGAGCTAATGATTTACTTTTTAAACGGCAATTATTACGATGGCCAGCAAAACTTATTGGCAGGAGGGCGCAGCCATAATTATGTTCTTGCCACTGGATCGTTTCATTCCAAAAAAACATCGGCCTTTATACAAAAAGCCAACAGCGATACCCTATTACACTATTATCTAAAAGGGGAGATAGTTACTGCAGGAGGGTTGTCTGCTACATTTAGACATACCATACGGCTCAATAAATTGTATAAAGTAAACGGTGCTTGGCAAATAGATTCATTAGATACCTGGGGCGGATATCCTTTAAACGTACAAGATCATTGGTTGCAAATGAAGATATTTGCTTTTACCGACCGCCATACCCAGCGCGATTATATTTTTTTTGAAGGATTACAAACCTTGCATTTACAGGAGGTAACCCTGCAAGGTTTTAGGTCGGCTACGTATAGCCCTGCCAATTTGCAAACGGGCTTTGGTTTAGATCCCAATTATTTTAACTTTTACCATCCTTTATTAGATCAAATTTTTACCATGTGGGGGGATCCCAATGCCTCAGGCCGTATTTTTTTGAAAAAGATTGCCCACCAAGGCAATCTTAATTTTAGTGAGGTGGGCGTGCATTTTCCCTTTGTGTCGCCAAACGATACAGCCAATGGTTTGTATAGGTATTGGATACCGCAGGTATCGGCCACCAGTTACGAGGGGCGTTACTTATATGTAATGGCACGTTGTTATTTGAGCCTTGTCACACAAGAAGCAAAATTAATTCGTTATGATTTATTTGCTTCTGATTCGGTGGCCTTTAAAAAATCGGCCTACGAGGTTCCCCTACCAATCAGTTTAAAGCGTGCAGGGCTTGGTCTTACTATTGGTGATATGCAGGTGGGGCCGGATAAAAATATTTATTTCACATTACGCCACCCCTCTGGTGTTTCTAAATCTCTGAACATTGCACAAAACAAGGTAATGGGGCGTATAGAAAACGCAGGAAACCCAGACCCCAGCCAAATTGTAGTAGATATGAACTACCACACCTTTAACGATTGGGAGTTGTATCATTCTTTTCCTAGCTACAGTGCTGCGCAAAGTATGCCGCCCCCTTTTCAGTTGCTCAGCAATTGCGAAGACAGCGTATATTTTGACCTCACCTATAAATCGGTAACCGATAGCGTGTGGTGGGATTTTGGTGTACCGCAATTAGGATCTTTAAACCACAGCAGTTTAGAAACCCCGGTGCTACGTTATCCTGCTTATGGCCAATACTATGTATCGGTAGAGCTGTACTGGAACGGCAACCTTTTAAACACCCTTGGCGATACCATACAAATAGAACCCATACCAACGGTAAACCTGCCCAACGACACCTTGCTTTGCACAGGTGACAGCCTTTTTATAGATGCGCGCCAAGGTTTTGAAGCTAGTTATTTGTGGAGCACCGGTAGTAATGACTCTACCTTAACGGTAGGCACAACAGGCACTTATTGGGTAGAAGTAAACACGGCCTGTGGCACGGCTACCGATACGGTGCTAGTACATGTAATTGACCCACCCAGTACTACTTTAAAAGACACGGTCATCTGCGAAAGCTGGAGCCTAGAGCTAGAAGTATATGCCGATTCAGCCACCTACCTATGGAACGATGGCAGCACAAACAGCAGCTTTGAACCCCAAGAAAGCGGTTTATACCAAGTAGCCATTGAAAACCCCTGCGGCATGGTCAGCGATCAATCAACCATAGAAATAACCAAATGTGAGTGCAAGCTATGGGTAGCCAGCGCTTTTACGCCTAATGGCGATGGGCTAAACGATGTATTTGAAATTATAACCGATTGCCGAGGTTTGGAGTACCAAATAGATTTTTACAACCGCTGGGGAGCCTTGGTGTACCGCCATAACCAAGACCAGCCTTACTGGGATGGCACCTATAATGACCACGCGGTACGTGCCGGAGTTTACACCTATAAATTAACTTACAGCGGCCTTAAAAAAGAGGTGCGCATTGAAGGCACCGAGTTTGGAACGGTAGCGGTGATTAGGTAATACTTTGCTTCTTAAACACTCAGCTGTTGTATTGGCTTAAAAAAGCAAAATTTACTACCTAAAGCGGTGGTAAAAGTAGCGGTAAAAAGCTTCTAGGCTTGTTAAAATAGAAGTGGAAATACTCCTTACTTTTACGGGCTACCAAACGCCCATTTTTGATGTCAGATAATACCAAGAAACTATTTTTACTAGATGCTTACGCGCTAATATTTAGAGCGTATTTTGCTTTTATCAATAACCCCAGAGTAACGTCAAAGGGTTTAGAAACTTCCG
This sequence comes from uncultured Owenweeksia sp., assembly GCA_937146805.1. Taxonomy (GTDB): domain Bacteria; phylum Bacteroidota; class Bacteroidia; order Flavobacteriales; family Schleiferiaceae; genus Owenweeksia. Next base: position 4,431 of record CAKZRR010000017.1, read on the forward strand.
CTATTTATGGCTTTGTAACCACCTTGTTAGAGGTGCTGGAAAAAAGAAGCCCAAGCCATATTGCCGTAGTGTATGATGCGCCAGGCAAAACCTTTAGGCACGAAGAATACACAGAGTATAAGGCGCATAGAGATGAAACACCCGAGGGGATAAAAGTGGCCGTGCCCTACATAGAAAAGTTATTGGCACAGTTTAATATACCGTTTATTGGTGTGAGCGGCTTTGAGGCCGATGATGTAATTGGCACCTTGGCAAAACAAGCCGAAAAAGAAGGTTTTGAGGTGTTTATGATGACTCCGGACAAGGATTTTGGACAGCTGGTAAGTGAAAATGTAAAAATGTTGCGCCCAGGTAGAGGGGGTAATCCTGCTGAGGTTTGGGGCGTGCCAGAGATTTTAGAAAAATTCTCGATTCAAAATGTAGATCAAGTGGTAGATTATTTGGGTATGATGGGCGACTCGGCTGATAATATTCCGGGTTTTCCGGGCGTAGGCCCAAAAACGGCCAGTAAGCTATTGGCGCAATATGGCAGTATGGAAAGCATGTTGGAAAATGCCCATGAGATAAAAGGAAAGCTAGGCGAAAAAATTAGAAATAATGCGGAGTTAGGCTTGCTATCTAAAAAGTTGGCCCGCATTATTATTGATGTACCGGTAACTTTTAGTGCGGAGGAATATAAGCTAGAAGAGTTTAATAAGGAGGGTTTACAAGAGCTATTTACTGAATTGGAATTTAGAACTTTAGGAAGCCGTTTGTTTAAGTCTAAAGAGGAGGCTAAGCTTGAAGCAAAGTCTGCTCAGGTGCCTTTAACGAATGGGCAAACAGATTTGTTTGCGACTGCTGCTATCAACCTCCCCGAGGAGGAGACATTGTATAATGGATTTAAAACTATGGAAACCAGCGGTGCCTTGTATCAGTTGGTGAGCCATCCGCTAGAGCGCAAAATGCTGCTGGCTAATTTAATGCAGCAAAGTGAAGTGTGTTTTGACACTGAAGCTACTTCGTTAGAAATTGCCGAGGCTGAGTTGGTGGGTATTGCCTTTAGTTATCAACCTGGGGTGGCCTATTATATGCATCTGCCACAAGGCGAGGAACAAACTATAGTAGATGAGTTTAGGTCTTTTTTTGAGAATAAGCAGGTTGTAAAAATTGGGCAAAATTTAAAGTACGATATCTCGGTGTTAAAAAATTACAATGTGGTGGTGCAAGGGCCGTATTTTGACACCATGCTAGCGCATTATTTGTTACAGCCCGATATGCGCCATAATATGGATGTATTGGCCGAAACGTATTTGCAATACCAGCCGCAAAGTATAGAAACCTTAATAGGCAAAAAGGGCAAAAACCAAGCTAGTATGCGATCGGTAGAACCCGAGAGAGTAGCGGCTTATGCGGGCGAAGATGCGGATATTACCTTTCAGTTAAAGCAGGTTTTTGCGCCCAAGCTGAAGGAAGAAAACACGCGAAAATTATTTGATGAAATTGAAGTGCCCTTGGTGCCTGTGCTTTCGGATATGGAGCGTGAAGGTATCCGGTTAGATACGGAGGCATTGGGTGCCTTAAGTAAGGAATTGGAGCAAGATATTTCGGCTTTAGATGCCGAAATAATTGAATTAGCCGGTGAGTCATTTAATATAGCCTCGCCTAAGCAATTGGGCGAAATTTTATTTGGTAAAATGCAGTTGCTCGAAAAGCCTAAAAAAACCAAAAGTGGCCAGTATGCCACCTCCGAAGATATTTTATCGGGTTTGGCCAATGAGCACCGTATAGTAGCGGCTATACTGGAATACCGCCAATTGGTAAAGTTAAAATCAACCTATGTAGATGCCTTGCCTACTTTGGTTAATCCTAAAACGGATCGCATACATAGTTCGTTTAATCAAGCGGTAGCAGCAACAGGAAGGCTTAGTTCAATAAACCCCAATTTGCAAAATATACCTATCCGTACCGCTCGCGGACGAGAAGTTAGAAAGGCGTTTATTCCAAGAGATGAAAACCATGTATTGGTAGCGGCCGATTATTCGCAAATAGAATTGCGATTGATAGCAGAACTTAGTGGAGATGAAAATATGATTAAAGCTTTTGTGAATGGAGAGGATATTCATGCTTCTACTGCGGCTAAGGTTTTTAATGTGCCATTGGATGAAGTTACACGTGAGCAGCGAAGTAACGCTAAGGCGGTGAATTTTGGAATTGCTTATGGGCAAGGTGTATTTGGCTTGGCCCAAAATTTAGGAATAGCAAGAGGCGAAGCCAAAGAAATTATTACGAGCTATTTTGCCCAGTTTCCTGGGATAAAGGATTACATGGAAAGCAGTGTAGAAAAGGCGAGAGCCACCGGCTATGCCGAAACCATGCTAGGCCGTAAGCGCTACTTAAAAGACATAAATGCCCGAAACAATGTCGTAAAAAGTGCAGCCGAACGAAACGCCATTAATGCGCCTATACAGGGTAGCGCAGCTGATATTATTAAGATAGCCATGATTACGGTTCACAAGGAGCTACAAGCTCAAAATTTAAAAAGCAAAATGCTTTTACAAGTTCACGATGAATTGGTTTTTGACACCCCTATTGATGAGGTAGAAAAACTAAAATCATTGGTGCAAAAAGCAATGGAAAATGCCGTTACAACCAAGGTGCCGCTACTGGTAGATTTTGGCCAAGGTAAAAACTGGTTAGAGGCGCATTAGAGGTTTACTTGAAGGTTGTAATCTTTGGTGGCAGTAGCAACAACGTTATCGTTAGGCGCCAAAAGTTTTACTGTAAATGATATGGTTAAGCTGGTGCCGCAAAGCACATACCCACGCCTTGCAGAGGTAAAGGCTTGTGAGTAGTCTTCGGTATTAAAGCAGTCCTCCCTTCTTGATCTAAGATCGTAAACGCATAAGGCAACACGATGACCGTCCCAGTTATTTTGAAGCTGAGCAACAAAAGCAGGACTTAAATTATACCTAATAACCGGTTGGCAAGTGGGGCCGTCTGGTGAGGTAGATTGATTAATTGATTCAATGGTGTATTCAAATTCAAGGTTATTTTCAAAATCTCCCGAAAGAAAAAAATCACCCTCTCTAAAGTGCTTTTCATCGTCTTTTAGTACATCTGTTTTTAAACAAGAACTAAGAGATAAAATAAGGCTGGCAAAAATTAGAATTGTACGCACTTAATTAAGATTTAGGGTTATACCAAAAGTATAATTGCCAAAGCGATCTTTGGAAATACCCATGCCAGTTAAGGCTAAGGGGTTTTCATCGGGCTGATAAGTAGGTTTTGTAAGACTCTTAACCTTTTTAATGCCTCGATATATGAAATAGGAGCCTATTGCTAAGCCTGCTAATTCAGCGTAGTATAATGGTATATAGGGGCGGTACTTATCTTGTGCCTTTGCGTGTTTTATTTTGTTATTCTCTAAATTGTAGGGGGTTGAATAGATATAATCATCATGTTTACTCTCAACCTCTTTTCGCAGCGAATTTCCTTTGGCATAGGTAGCGATAGCCGCAACCCCCATAAGTGCGGTTACAGTAACAGGTACAGCTAACTGTCGGTTTCTTTCTTTTTCATAAACCATATACTCTGTCTGAAAAGCACGGTAATTGGCTGAGGGTTCAAAGCGGTAAAAAAAATGAGTACTCACCTTGCTTTTAACTTCAATAATAGTATCCAGTAGTTTTTTGTCCGGAGCCCATGCTTGCAAAAAGTATTTCCCAGGCTTTAAATGCAGGATACGTTGATTTATCACCACATTATCTAGAGTAATGGTTTCGGGAGTTGGGCTCATAAATAGGCGTAATTCCCCAAGATTATCTTCTGTGTTTTGTGCGGAGCTTACAAATGATGAAAAAATTAAGACTAAAACTAATAGTTGTTTCATTCAATCAAAAGTTTTTGAGTGTGGCTTTGTTGTTTGTTATCCAAATTAATAAGGTAAACCCCTGTGGGTAAATTATCCAAAGTAAGAGGCAATTGCTCTACATTTTTAGCAACAAGGGTTTCGTAAATTAATTTCCCATACATATCGGTAAGTGTAAGGGTAGTAGCTTGCTGCAAACCTCCTTTAAAAGTAACCGTTACCATTTGGTTAGCTGGGTTTGGATACAATTCTGTTTGCTGTGCTAAGGTATTTTCTTCAACCCCAACGTTATCAGTTGTAACATTTATGTTATCAATAAATAGGTTATTTCCTTTATCGGCATAAAACTCAAATTTAACCAGTATGGGGCCATTGTTCTTATAACTGGCCAAGCCAATGGCAGCATTTTTCCAATCGCCAGATGCAGGTATGTATTCCGTAAGTGAGTTAGAGCTCGTTGCCAAAACGGCATTTTTGTAGGTGCGTTTTAAGCCCCAGCTTTCGCCACAATTGTTAGAGATATAGATACGCAGTTCGTCTTGGTTACTATTCACTCTTTTGGTATAGGCATAATCAAACTCCAAGCGTAAGTTTTTACTAAACAGTGTATATATATTAGGTGTTATAAAAACATCTACATCACCCCCAGCAGTATTATTAAAGTTATCTAACTTTAAAGAGTTAGAGCCACTTTTGGCCGCTTGGTTGCTTACTTCAAATTCTATTTGATCAAAAGTAGAATTAATAGTAGCGTTGGAGGCGTGGATGTCAAAGTTCTCAAAGCCTTCAAAATAATTTGCAAGGTGTGGGGTCCAATTAGATTTTACACTTACCGCTCTAGTAATTGTTTTAGTATCAGTACCAGCTGCATTAGTTACCGTAAGACTTACGCTGTAGTTGCCGGGGTGCGCGTAATATATTTTAGGATTGGCCGCGGTAGCGGTATTAGGCATGCCTCCAGGAAAAGACCAACTCCACGTAGTAGGGTCACCATCTTCTGTTTCATCGTAAAACTGCATAGTGTCACCCTCGCAAATAGCGTATTGTAAATACCTAAAGTTGGCAGTAGGCTGGCAGGTAGGAGGATTTACCACTCCGGTAGCAATAAGATTGGTTTGTAAACGAAGCTCCTTGCGTAATGAGCTGGATTGTAGTACCGAATGCATAACGTTTTTTTGGCCATTGGTAAAAGCATTTTGACAACCATCATCCGTATAGTCCATATAGTTCTCAATCATATCTGGTAAGTCAGGACTATCGTTATGGCAAGAGTTTGTGTTTGGGTTACAAGTTCCTGAGTTCGCAGCTGCTACAGGAGGTGTATCAGAGATTCCATCACCAGGGCTACACCCTCTATCAAATGTATGGCGAAGCCCTAGGTAGTGGCCTACCTCATGAGTAAGAGTGCGACTATCTGCTACACCAGTGCCAATTAAGCCAAGCATATCATGACGTATTAATATACCATCCCTTTTATAGGTTTGGCCCACATAAGGACGGTAAGTGTAGCCTAATATGGTAGAGTTGGGGTTATTATTTGAGATGGAATTTACCACCCAAATATTGAGGTACATATCATTATCCCATTCAATTTCTTCCTTAATATTATCATGCGCATCAACACTCAATTCTGTTTGTACACGATTAATTCCGTCCGAGCAATTACCATCAGGATCTTTTTTGGCCAAAACAAATTCTATTTGGCTATCGGCTGCACGTGCTAAAAATACACCTCTTGTATTTCCTGCATCCGGGTTGGTTCTGCTAAAATCTTCGTTAAGCACACGAAGTCCGTCTAAAATTTGAGCTTTTGAAATATTATCGGCAGGCGAATTATACATAATATGAAAAACAACAGGTACCGTATATATAGGAGCTTCGGTAGGGAAGTAGTTGTTTTTACTTAATTCCTTGGCTTTCGCCATATATAATTCTTCAGCCTCTAGCATTTTTTGCTCAACCGATGGGTTTTCTTGAATAAGTTGTGCAATTTTTTCATCGGTTCCACAGTGCGCTTGATGCTGTGCAAAAGCGTTAATACTGTAAACAAAAATTACAATCGGCATTAAGAAATACTTCTTCATCATCAGAATTTTAGGAATCGGCAAAATTAACAAAATATTGAACTTCAAATGTCAGCTTGCAGTTTGGTAATACGTAGACGCTTTGTTTTTAAACTCAATATTTTATGGTTTGTTTTGTTTGGCTAGTTGGTAAAATTAATTGTAAGTTTGCAGCCCCAATTTAAAAAGGGAAGTAATACAATCGTAACAGATTAAAAACAAAACAGTTGTGAATACAATAAGCTACAAAACTGTATCTGCAAACAAGCAAACCGTTGATAAAAAATGGGTTCTTGTTGATGCTGATGGGCAAACCTTAGGAAGAATGGCTTCTAAAGTAGCCTTTATCCTTCGTGGAAAAAACAAAACAAATTTCACCCCTCATGCAGATTGTGGTGATAATGTAATCTTAATTAACGCAGCCAAAGTGGTGCTTACCGGTAATAAGGTAGAGGAAAAAGAATACGTTCGTCACACAGGTTTTCCTGGTGGGCAACGTTTCAGCACTCCTAAGCAGTTGTTAGAAAAGCAACCTTCTAAAATTGTAGAAAATGCAATTAAAGGAATGCTTCCTAAAAATAAATTAGGTCGCCAGTTGTTTCGCAACTTAAACGTTTATGAAGGTGCTGAGCACAATCAAGAAGCTCAGAAACCTGAGACTATCGATCTTAACACAATTATTAAGTAAATAAAATGGCAGTAACGCACACCATTGGTAGAAGGAAATCATCCGTTGCCCGTGTTTTTTTAAAAGAAGGCAGTGGAGAGATGACCATTAACAAAAGAGACTACAAAGAATACTTTGCTACCGCTCCTTTGCACTATAAGTTAGAGCAAGCTTTTGGCTTAACAGAAACTTCAGGTCAGTATGATGTGATGGTGAATGTTGAGGGCGGAGGTATAACTGGACAAGCCGAGGCTATTCGCCTAGGTATCGCTCGAGCCTTGGTCGAGATCAATCCAGATTACCGTGCTATGTTAAAGCCTGACGGACTTATGACACGTGATCCACGTATGGTGGAGCGTAAGAAGTTTGGTCAGAAGAAAGCTCGTAAGAAATTTCAATTTAGCAAGCGTTAATCGTATTTGGTTTAGTATCCAAATCTTGCGGGCAAACTTTTGCTTTGGCAAAATGACCACCACAAGATTGCTTTTAGAGAACGTAAACAAATTTTAAAATGGCAAATCAAAACATCAAAGAAATGCTAGACGCAGGTGTTCACTTCGGACACCTTACGCGCAAGTGGAATCCTAGCATGGCTCCGTATATTTTTATGGAGAGAAACGGGATCCATATTATTGATCTTTACAAAACAGAGGCAAAGCTTGAACAAGCTTGTGAGGCAATGGCAAAAATTGCTGCTTCGGGTCGTAAAATAATGTATGTAGCAACCAAAAAGCAGGCTAAAGATATTATAGCCAATCATGCTGGAAACGCGAACATGCCTTACATTACAGAGCGTTGGCCTGGAGGAATGCTTACAAACTTTGTAACCATTCGTAAAGCGGTAAAAAAGATGCAGTCTATCGACAAGATGAAGGAAGACGGTACTTTTTTAACCTTATCAAAAAAGGAAAGACTACAAGTAGATCGTCAGCGTGCTAAGCTTGAAAAGCAATTGGGTTCTATCTCTGATATGACGAGATTGCCAGCCGCACTTTTTATTGTAGATATTAATAAGGAGCACATTGCAGTAGCAGAGGCAAAAAAGTTAAATATTCCAACTTTCGCCATTGTTGATACTAATTCAGATCCTAATGAAGTAGACTTCGCCATTCCTGGTAATGATGATGCTACCCGTTCGATTGAAGTAATGGTTCGCAAAGTAACCGAGGCTATTCAAGGTGGTTTATCTGAGCGTAAAGCTGAAAAAGATAAAGCCTCTAAAGAAAAGATAAAGAAGGCTGCTAATAAAATAGAGGATGCTACTGAAGCACCAGCTGTTAAAGAAGCACCAGCTGCAAAGGAAGAAGCTCCAGCAAAAGAAGCGGTTGCAAAAGAAACTCCAGCGGTAAAAGAAGCACCTGCCAAAGAGGAAGCCCCAGCGGTGGAATCAGATGCAGCGTCTAAAGAATAGTTGAAATAACATTTAGTTGTTTCAGTCAGTTAGTATTAAAAGGGATAAAAAGTAATTTTTGTCCCTTTTCTTAGTTCAAAAAAATAACAAAAATTAAAAGTTTACTACAATGGCTAATATTACAGCAGCAGACGTAAATAAATTGAGAAAACAAACCGGTGCCGGTATGATGGATTGCAAAAAAGCTTTGGTTGAAGCTGATGGCGATTTTGATACGGCCGTAGATGTACTTCGTAAGCAAGGTCAAAAAGTGGCCGCTAAACGTGCTGATCGCGAGGCATCAGAAGGTTGTGTTTTGGCAGGAGTAGCAGAAGGTAGTTCTTTTGGTGCGGTATTAAGCTTAAACTGCGAAACTGACTTTGTAGCTAAAAACGAAAGTTTTGTAGCTCTTACACAAAGCATTTTGGATGTAGCTTTAAGTAATAAATCAAATAGCAAGGACGCTTTGTTGTCTAGCGATTTAGGTGGTATTAGTATCGCTGAAAAATTGACGGAGCAAACGGGTGTAATTGGAGAAAAGTTAGAAATTGGTGGTTTCGAAGTTGTGGAAGCACCATTTGTTGCTACTTATATTCATGCTGGTAACAAGCTTGCTACTTTGGTAGGAATGAATGAGGAAGCTGCAGAGGCGGGTAAAAACGTAGCAATGCAAGCTGCTGCAATGAACCCGGTATCACTTAATCGTGACGGTGTTTCTCAAGAAACTATTGACCGTGAGCTTGAAGTTGGTAAAGACTTAGCGCGCCAAGAAGGCAAGCCAGAAGCTATTTTGGATAAAATTGCGGAAGGTCGTTTAAACAAGTTTTTTAAAGAAAGCACTTTGCTTGAGCAAGATTATATCCGTGACGGAAAATTAAGCGTAAGCAAATACTTGGAGAGCGTGAAAAACGGTTTAACTGTTTCAGAATTTAAAAGAGTTGGATTAGGCGTTTAATACGTTTTAATTCATATTCATATTTAAAAGCGGGTTACTTAGGTAGTCCGCTTTTTTTTGTGACAAATATCATGTTACGGTATTTGTATTTTTTTCTAATTTCGTAACATTATTAAAAGGCATTACTTTGTTTAGTAAAAAGGATCTTGTTTTAAGTGTAGCTAGGAAACTGTTTTTGGAGCATGGGCTAAAACGCGTAAGTGTAGAGCAAATATGCCAGGAAGCAGGTGCAAGTAAAATGAGTTTTTACAGGTCGTTTGCTAACAAAAAGGAACTGGCAAAACTCATTTTAACAGATTGGATTACGGAGAGTTATAGGAAGGTGGAAGAGGTATATGAGATGTCCATTCCTTTTTCGGAAAAGCTGGAAAAGTTGCTAGCCAGTAAAGCTCGAATAGCGGAAGGAATTGGCCAAGCCTTTTTGGTTGACTTAATGAGCGAAGAATACATTGAGCTTAGAAATCAACTTTTTATCGTTAAAGAAAAGCATAATCATCAGCTTATAGATTTCTTAAAAAAAGCGCAGCATAATGGCGAGGTACGCAGCGATTTAGATATACCCTTTTTTATGATGTTGGCAGAAAAAATAGGCGTGTTGGCAGCCGATACGGACGTCCAGAAGATGATGCCAACACCTGCTTTGCTTTCAGATGCGATTTCAAGATTGTTAATTTACGGAATAGAGGCAAAGAAATGATGCGGCTGCTCCTCTTCTTGTTAATGCTAAGTCAGTTAGCTCAGTCACAGCCTGGTATTAAGGATTCTGCTGCCAAGCCCATTTTTGATCTGAAAGGACAGATGGTAGCCTACGGATCCTATCATTTTAATGCCAAACCTTATTGGTTATTGGGTGGTTATGCCTTACCGGAGGCCAGCTATGCTATTCCTTTAAAAAAGAAACGCTTGCTGGACTTTGATCTATCGTTAAATCTACAGGGTAATGCCGCCTTTAATGATTTTGAAGAGATAGCTGATAACGGAAATTTAGATCCTTATAGGGCTTGGGCACGCTACTCGGGTAAACAGTTTGAAATACGTGTGGGTTTACAAAAGCTAAACTTTGGTTCAGCCTCCAGCTTGCGTCCTTTACGCTGGTTTGACCAAGTGGACCCACGCGATCCGCAGCAGCTTACAACCGGTGTTTGGGCATTATTGGGACGTTATTATTTTTTGAATAATGCCAATATTTGGCTTTGGGGTTTATATCAAAACGCTTCGGTTAGAGGTTGGGATGTGATGAGCAGTGATGCAGATATTCCAGAGTTTGGAGGGCGATTTCAATGGCCAATTAAAAAGGGTGAAATGGCATTTACGGCTCATCACCGAATGGTGGATACAAAGGTTTTGCGGCCCCTTGGTTTTAGGCAGGATAATATATCCGAATGGCGATTTGGCTTAGATGGCAAGTGGGATGTGGAAATTGGCTTATGGTATGAAATTTCATCGGTACACAAGCAAAGGAATATTGGAGCGATAAGCAATCAAACCTTAATTAACGTTGGTGCCGATTATACTTTTGCACTAGGAAATGGACTTAATGTAATTGCAGAGCATTTGCTTAGTAGCATAGATGAGGCCGCCTATGCTTTTGAAAACAACAATAACTTAACAGCATTTACCGTGGCATACCCAGTAGGTATGTTTAGTAATGTTAATGCTCTTCTTTTTTATAATTGGGGAACTAACAGCGCAAACACCTATTTTAGAGTGCAATACGATTGGCCTAAAATTACGGTTCACCTAATGGTTTTTACAAATTCTACTCAGCAAAATTTACAGCAAAACGAATTAGTAAACGGGCTTTCGGGTAACGGCCTACAGGTATTGGCGGTATATAATTTTTAAAATCAACAAGTATGGAAACAATAATTTCGATTAAAAACTTAACAAAGGAATTCCCGGTAGGAGACGGTGCTTTTGTGGCTTTAAAAAATATTAACCTCGATTTTAAAAAGGGTGAGTTTGCTGGACTGGTCGGCCCCAGTGGGTCGGGAAAAACCACGCTATTAAATATTATAGGTTCCTTGGATGTGCCTACCAATGGAACAGCCGAAATTATGGGAAAGGACATTGCTGGTCTTTCGCATAAAGAGGCGGCTCAATTACGAAACAAGTATGTGGGTTTTATTTTTCAAGAGTTTCATTTGCTCCCAGTTTATACGGTATACGAGAATGTAGAGTTTGCGCTGTTACTACAGGATATACCAAAAGACGAGCGACACAAAGCCGTAATGGAAGCACTGGAATGGGTGGGTTTAACGCATAAAAAAGACGCCAAGCCGAGTAAGTTATCAGGTGGCGAAAGTCAACGCGTGGCCATTGCCCGTGCCATTGTTAAGCGCCCGGCTATTTTGTTGGCAGATGAACCATCAGCCAACTTAGATTCGGCCAATGCCCATAATATAATGCAGGTGATGGTAAAGCTAAACGAAGAGTTAGATACCACCTTTATATTTTCTACACACGATGAAAAAGTGATGCAGTATTTAAAGCGAATAGTGCATTTAAGAGATGGGGGCTTGGAAAAGGATGAGTGGATTAAAGAAGCCACCGTTTAACTAAATTCTATAAAAATGTTAGCATTAAAATTAGCCTTTAAAAATTTGATGGCAGCTGGCCTACGGAGTTGGCTTAATGCCATTGTTCTGGCCTTTGCTTACCTCCTAATCATATTTTTTAATGGCTTGATGGATGGTTGGAATGCGCAAGGCAAGAAACAGTCTATCGGATGGGAGTTTGGCCAAGGCCAAGTTTGGCATCCCGAATACGATCCTTACGATCCCTTTTCGTTAGAGGATGCCCATGACCTATTTCCAGAGGTGTCAGCGTCCGTTCCTGTTTTAGTGCGCCAAGCAAGTATTTACCCCAGCGGAAGAATGCAGTCGGTACTTTTAAAAGGAATACCGGCAAATCAAAACCTTTTAGAGTTGCCAACGCATAATTTAGTAGCTAGTAATACCGGAGCTATACCCGTTATTATTGGAGAAAGGATGGCCAGTAATTCTAAGTTAAAAGTGGGCGATCAGCTTTTGATGCGTTGGCGCGATAAAAACGGAACTTTTGACGCACAGGATATTGAGATTGTTTCCATTTTTAGTACTGATGTACAGAGTATTGATTTGGGTCATGTTTGGATTGACTTGGAGAGATTGCAAGGTTTAACAGGTTATACAAATCAAGCTACTTATCTGGTAAGTTCTACTGAGTTAGAGGAAGGCGAGACAGGGGGGTGGCCACATCATACTTTAGGCGCTTTATTAAAACCGTTGGATGATTTAATCGCGACCAAAAAAATAAGCTCTTCCATTATGTATATCATTCTGTTAGGCTTGGCCTTATTAGCCATTTTTGATACACAGGTATTATCTATTTTTAAACGGCAAAAAGAAATTGGAACTTATGTGGCCTTAGGAATGACGCGTTGGGAGGTGGTGCGTCTATTTACTTTTGAGGGAGGAGCCATTAGTATTTTAGGAGCCATAATGGCCGCAGTAATAGGTACCCCTTTGTTTTATTATTTGGCTAAATCTGGTTTGCAGCTCCCTGCTGCAAGTACCGAAAATAGCGGTATTACCATTGGAGATGTGATGTATCCAGTTTTTGGGTTGGGCTTGGTGCTAGGCACTGTTGTTATAATAGTTTTGACTTCTACATTAGTTAGTTTTTGGCCTGCTAAGCGCATTTCAAAGTTAGATCCTACACAAGCATTAAAAGGAAAAATACAATGATAAAGTTCTTAATAAAAGGTGTTATAAGAGACAGTACGCGAAGTAAGTTTCCTATTGCAATTGTGGCTATTGGCGTGTTTTTCACCATTTTTTTATCGGCCTTTATAGGCGGAGTTTTACAAGATGCCGTAGAGGTAAATGCGCGCTTTACAACAGGTCATGTAAAGGTATCTACTTTGGCTTTTGCCGAAAACAGTACGCAAGCACCCCTCGATTTGGCCTTGTTGGGTATGGATAGTATTAAATCCGGCCTCCAAAATGAATATCCTAAAATGATGTGGGTTCCACGCGTATCGTTTGGTGGCTTATTGGATGTGCCAGATGAAAACGGGGAAACCAAAGGACAAGGCCCCTGCACAGGTATGGCAGCTGATTTGTTGAATACCGAGAATGGGGAGCTAGAGCGGATGAACATAAACAAAACCATTGTAGAAGGAAGAGCGCCCGAAAAAAGGGGCGAGGCTTTGGTAAGTGAAAAGTTTGCTCAAAAAATGAAACTAAAGCCCGGAGACGTAGTAACCTATTTTGGCTCTACAATGTACGGCAGCATGTGTTTTCAAAATTTCACTATTTGTGGTACCATTAGTTTTGGGCAACAAATGTTGGATAAAGGCGGGCTTATAATTGATATTAGTGATGCCCAGCAAATGCTGGATATGGAAGATGGTAGCACTGAGTTGCTGGGATATTTTGAGGGAGGCCAGTATCTAGATGATGAGGCTATGAAAATAGCTCAAGAGTTTAATGCTCGTTCTACAGATAGCACGGATGAATTTTCATCTGTTATGATTCCTTTAAAAAAGCAAAACCAATTGGAAGGACTGTTAAATACATCCGAAAGCATGAGCGAAATAATGGTAGGTATTTTTGTGCTGGCCATGTCCATTGTTTTATGGAATGTAGGCCTGCTAGGAGGTTTACGCAGGTATAAGGAGTTTGGCGTGCGTTTGGCATTGGGCGAGGCCAAGGGTAAAATATATCGTAGCCTGTTGGTTGAGGCTACTGTTATTGGTGTAGTCGGATCCGTATTTGGTGTAATATTAGGACTGGCAGCGGCTATTCCATTGCAGATATATGGAATGGATGTTTCTGAAATGGTGCCCTCTAGTAATATGATGATGCCTTCGGTGTACCGAGCAGCTGTAACACCTAGCACCGTTTTTATGGGTTTTATTCCGGGCATTATAGCCATGGTATTGGGGCAAGCCTTGGCGGGATACGGAATTTATAAAAGAGATACGGCTCGTTTGTTTAAAGAGTTGGAAGTATAAAAAAAAACTGAAATGAAAAAGATAATTGCAGTATTGGTTGGTGCTACGGCACTGTGGGCTTTTAGCTTATCAAGCGAGTTAACTCCAGAAGAAATAATAAAAAAGGTTGATGAAAACATGGTTTCCGAGAATAGGGTAACCCAAAGCTCAATGACCATAAAAGGAAAGCGAAAAAACAGGGTGCTTACCTCTAAATCGTGGACCATAGGCAGTAACCAATCGTTTACCGAGTATTTATCTCCCGCAAGGGAAAAAGGCACCAAAATGCTAAAGTTAAAAGAGGAATTATGGATTTACTCTCCTGCTTCAGATCGTACTATGCGTATATCTGGCCACATGATGCGACAATCGGTTATGGGTTCCGATTTATCGTATGAAGATATGATGGAAGATAGAGAGCTGTTGGAAATGTACACTGCTAAATTATTGGGGCAAGAAGAAATTGACGGACGAAAGGTGTTTAGTTTAGAGCTAAATGCTAAAGTGGATGATGTGGCTTACCCTAAGCGAAAAAGTTGGATTGATGCGGAACGTTTTGTGCCTTTAAAGGAGGAGTTGTTTGCTAAAAGCGGTAAACTTTTAAAGCGAGTTACCATGAGCAACGTTAAAGAAGTACAAGGCCGCTGGTATCCTACCAAAATGATTTATAAAGATATGTTGAAGGATGGAGAGGGCACCATGATGGAGATAATCAGTATTCAATTTAATCAAGAAATACCCGATTACATTTTTACAAAAGCAGCCTTGAAAAAATAATGTTCTCATAAAAAATACTATTTATTTAAAGCCTTCGTTTGTTGGTAGATTTTACATTTGCAGCCTTAAATGCTGCTTTCTCAATGTTAGCAAATTAAGTTGTTATAATTCATGAAACATTTTTTTAAAGGGCTGTTTATCAGTCTTTGTTTGCTGTTAGTATCCTCACTTTCGGCACAAAATTTCTCGTTAAGCGGTACCTTAAAAGATGCTGAGAATGGAGAGGATTTAATTGGCGCTTCGGTGGTAATTAAAGAGGTTCCTTCGGCAGGAGCCGTAACCAACGTATTTGGTTTTTATTCGGTTACTTTACCCAAAGGCACTTACCAAGTATCCTTTCAGTATATTGGTTATCAACCTATTACCAAAACTTTGGTTTTTGATAAGGATATAAGCTTAAACATAGAGCTTAAGCCGTCTAGTTCGCAGTTAACGGAGGTAACCGTAACGGCTGAGGCCGAGAATGCCAATGTTACTAAAACCGAAATGAGTGTTGCCAAACTCAATCCCAAGGAGTTGGAGACCGTACCGGTATTGTTCGGAGAAAAAGATATTGTAAAAATGGTGCAATTGCTTCCTGGCGTAAAGTCGAGTGGAGAAGGTGGCGCTGGTTTTTCGGTTAGAGGCGGTGGCTTAGACCAAAACTTAGTGCTGCTAGATGGCGCGCCCGTTTACAATGCCTCGCACTTGCTTGGTTTCTTCTCGGTATTTAATAGCGATGCATTAAAAGATGTAACGCTTTACAAGGGTGGCATGCCGGCTAATTATGGTGGGCGCGCATCTTCGGTTATGGATATTACCATGAAAGATGGGAATAGCAAAAAGTTTGGTGCCGCAGGTGGTATTGGCCTTATCTCATCTAAGCTTACGCTGGAAGGTCCTATTGTAAAAGATAAGGGCTCGTTTATTGTTTCGGGAAGAAGAACCTATGCGGATGTATTTTTGGGCTTATCAAAACAGGAGGGCGTTAAAGACTCTAAGCTGTTTTTTTACGATTTAAATATGAAGGCCAACTATAAGTTTGGTGAAAAAGACCGTGTATATGTTTCAGGCTATTTTGGTAGAGATAAGTTTGGTTATAAAGATGATTTTGGGTTTAGCTGGGGTAATGCCACGGCTACTATTCGTTGGAACCATGTATACACGCCAAAGCTTTTTGCCAATACCTCAGTTATTTACAGCGATTACGATTACGCCTTAAATATTGGAGATGTGGATAAGGATGGTTTTGAGCTGGAATCGGGCATTAAGGATATTAACCTTAAAGAGGAGTTCACCTATTATCTAAATTCAAAAAATGAAATCAAGTTTGGTGGTAATCTTATTCATCACAATTTTGTGCCTGGCCAAATAAATGCGGGTAGCGAAAGTGGTATTTCTATAGAAAATATTGACGAGCAATTTGCTTTGGAAGGTGCTTTGTATGCTCAAAATGAACAAGAACTAGGCAACCGATTTAGTTTGATTTATGGAGTGCGTTTTAGTGCCTTTAATTATATGGGTGCGGGCGAAGCTTACCAGCTTAATGAAGCGGGCGAGATTACTGGTAAAAAGGAATACGATGATTGGGAAACTATTCAAAGTCATACAGGTTGGGAGCCTCGTTTTTCGATAAAGTATCAGCTCAACGAAGTAAGTTCTGTAAAAATGGCCTACAACCGTAATTACCAATACTTGCACTTGTTATCTAACTCCACATCAGGTTCACCCACTGATAGATGGGTGCCTAGCAGCAATAATATAGACCCACAAATTGCCAACCAGGTGGCTTTGGGTTATTTCCGCAATTTTAAAGAAAATACGTATGAGTTTTCGGTGGAAACCTATTATAAGAGTTTAGAGAATTTGATTGATTACAAAACTGGAGCCGACTTGGTGTTTAACAGCGCCATTGAAGGTGAGTTGACCTATGGAAAAGGAACGGCTTATGGTTTGGAATTATTACTAAGAAAAAACAAAGGAAAACTAACGGGCTGGTTAAGTTATACATTGTCTCGCTCTTTACGTCAGTTTGATGCTATTGATGGCGGTAGGGAGTTTCCATCTAGGCAAGACCGTATTCATGATTTGAGTATTACGGCCATGTATAAGCTTAAAGAAAACCTAAGCCTATCGGCCAATTTTATATACTATACGGGCGATGCCTTTACGGGTCCATCTGGTAGGTATATTGTAGACGGCAAGGTGATTCCACATATTACGGATAGAAATGGTTATCGCTTTCCAGATTACCACCGTTTGGATATTGGGTTGAATTGGGTAAACAAGAAAACAGATAAGTTTGAGAGTAGCTGGAACTTTAGCATATACAATGTATATGGCCGCGAAAATGCCTATGTCATCAACTTTGTGGAGAGCGAGGACTATCCTGGTGTAACTGAAGCGAGACAAGTATCGCTGTTTAAAATGATTCCATCCATTAGCTACAATTTTAGATTTTAATTGAACATGAAAAAGTTACTAAGCGCATTGGTTGCTGTAGTTGTACTGGGAGCCTGCGAAAAAAAGATTGATATAAGTTTAGATGATGCTACCGAACAAACGGTGGTGGAGTCATTGTTGCGTGCAGGTGATACTGCCGTGAGTATTCGCATATCTAAAACTGCGAATTACTTTAATGCTGCCGCTCCTAAAACAGTAAGCGGAGCTGGCGTACAATTTACAGATGCTGCAGGTTTGGTGCATGTTGCCGTAGAAAAGGAACCAGGGTTGTATGTTGCAGAAGGTATTACAAGTACTGTGGATGGAAACTACAGTTTACAGATAGATGAAAATGGTAAGATTACCAATGGTAATAGCTATATGCCTAAACCCATTGCTATTGATTCGGTGAGTTATGAGTTTTTAGATGGGGGTGATTTTTTTGACGACACCTATTTAATGTCTTTTCACTACCAAGATCCACCAAACGAGAGTAACTTTTACCGTATTTTAATTACTAAAAACGATACACTAGAGGAATCCATTATTTTATCAAGCGATAAGTTTAGCGATGGACAATACACGGATGAAACCTTGTTTTTAGACAATGTACAGCTAGGCGATTATATTGAATTTGAAATGTGGAGCATTAGCGAAGACTTGCACAATTACTATAGTACGTTGGTTGATGCCTTAAATGTAGGTGGCGTGGCTCCAGGAAACCCTCTAACCAACTTAGAAGGAGATGCACAGTTGGGTTATTTTGGTACCTATAGTTACACTGGTATTACAGATACTGTTGGTGGAGGAAAGTAACGATTGCTAGCTTTTTTTCTTCTTCTTTAGCTTGCCCTTTTGAGTTAAACCCAAACCTATAATGGTAACTGGTTCAGGAGATTTCACGTTTACCTCCGTTTCGTATCTATAAAAGGTATCTAAGCTTAAACGCTTTGTTAAATCCCAGGCTAAGCCAAAGGTATATCGGTGCCTTCGTACTTCTTTAAGCAAATTAAGTCGGTAAAAATTCTCGTAGGCGATGTAGGGATCTACTAGTTTGCTCAATTTGTAACCTACCGTAAAACTATTACGTAAGTAAGTTACTTTTTGCCCAGTGTATTGCACCAGGGCATCCGTAAAACGAAGACGGTACTTAAATTTAAAATCAGTTTTTTGAGGCTCCCATTTATACTTCACATTAAGGTTTAGGCGGCCTACATTCCAACCCCCATTCACACCGTAGTACCGGTACGAAACCTCTAAATCTAAATTATTTAAGACCTCATATTGCCCACCAATTTGGGTAAACGCCTTATTAAAGTGGCCAATATTTTCATCAAACCGTAGTTGCCCCTGAAACTCGAGCAGCCATTTTTTGTTTAGTTTTAACTTATATACATAACCAGACCAAAGCTCAGTTTCTGTTTGGCTAAATGCCGAAAGACATAATAGCATGGTAAGGCCTGTAAGGCCAGTTTTAAATTTGTAAATATTCATTTTTAGAAAAAAAATTAGCAAAGACGTAAAATAACGGAAGCCAAAAAGGAGAGGATTAGTCCAATTAAGAAAATGGTGAGTGACCACCTAATAAAATTGTATTTGCGGTGCAGGGTTTTACCCAAATAGTAAATGTCTTTAATCATAGAAGAATAAAGAAAATCACTGTCGCTCAATTTTTCGAGCATACCCCATTCGTAATCTCTAAATTCCATTTTATGGAAGTTGCCAAAGTAAAGTAGGTTACCCTCTTTATTTCTAATTTCTTCCTCAGTAAATTGCCCTTGAGTTTTGTTGGGCGTAATAGAAAGCACCGCAAAAATGATGGACATAAGGGCGGTTAAAGCCATAATGCTAATGGGTACTACAAGTTCAATTTTGTCGTGATGTACTTGGCCTAAAATACCTCCAATCACAATAGAAAGTATGATAGAGTTTACCGTAATCATAATATTGGCCTTTTTATCCACCATTTCATTAAGCGTGTAATGGTTGTTGCTGGTGGTTCTAAAAAGGGTTTGTATACCTCTACTATCTCGGCCTTTTACCGAGCTTAAGTTTTTACGGAGTTCTTTTAATTCTTGATCGGATATTTTGAGCTGCTTTTGAACTAAACGGCTTTTCTTTTTGTTGAGTTTATGTTTTTCTGTTTCTAACTCTTGTATTAAAAAAGCCAGTTTGGGCTTGATATGCTCCTTGGCGTAAGAGGTATTGGGTTGGTAATTTTCGAGGTGTTGAATGGCTAATTCATAAAACTTTTTTACGCTTAAATCCAGGTCACTTAAAATAGTTTCCTGATAAAATTTTTGCAATTTATCAAGAGCATTACTCTCGGTAAAGTCCATCAATAGGGCATCTACAAAAATGCCTTCTAGGCGATCGGGGCCTGCTTCAAATTTTAAACCCGCCTTAATTACCCTTATTACGGTTTGAATAGTTTTGGGTTCAAACTGTGCTTTTTGGAGTAAGGATGGAAAGGCCTCGTCAATAAAACTAGCGTATTCTTTGCGTACTACTTCGGGGTCTTTATCTGCCGATTGTACCTGCCCCAGTACCGAAGTGTAAAGCCACGTAGCTAATTCAAGCTGCTTTTCTTCTTCCTTCTCTAAACTAGTGCCAACTATAGTAATAAGGTTATTTACAATGCGTTTGGCAAATTTCACATTGTGGTAAACAATGTGATCTGAGTTTTCGATAATGGTTTCAATCGCGTAAAGCTTAACTTTATTTAAGCCACTTTGATTGATATGTTCGTAGTACTGAGTCATGGTAATGGGTTTAGCAAAAATGCCAGGGTTAAAGGTCGTACTTTTTTCGTTGATTCAAATCGGTGGTTTTAAACTCGCGTTTTAAAATCTCCACCCGCATTTTCCAATCCATTTTGCTCTCTGGTTTTTTGTGCTTGGCCATCAAATAAGGTATTTCATCATCAATTTCGCGCACGGCTTCATCTACCAAATGATGAAATAAAGGGTAGCTCCAAATACCATAAAGTACCTTTTGACGGGCATCCAGTCTGGTTTTAAAGCCAGGTTTCTCCAGCATCATTCTAAATATTTTAGAAACATCATCTTTGCGATATTCCAACTCAGGCATTAAAGGGTTTTTGGAGTTAAAGGCGGCATAATCTAAATCGTAAAGTACAAACCTAAATGGGGCATTACCAACGCTGTACAAACGGCAATTGTTTTGAGGCCAATCACGGTTTCCAATGTAATCTTGAAACAAAATATAGTCTATAAAGTTGGCCTCGTCCACCAAGTCCCACATGGCTTCTTCATCCTCCTGCTTTATAGCATCTTCCATTAATTGGGCACGTGCAGTCTGCCCTTCGTCCCACTCAATATTGCCATTGTCTACATCAATTTTCATTAAGGAAATAGAGCCTGTATCAACACCGGCTAAGCCGGCCATTCCTCTTAAATTATTTTCGTTTCTAAGGTTGTAAAGGCCTTCATATTCATTATTAATAAATACATGGCAAGGACTGCCGTACATCAATTCTACATTTAGTTCACTGGCGATGGCCAAACGGTGGTACACCAAATCTTTAATCATGGTATTTCCAAAATCGTTGCCTGAGTTTCTAAATCGTAAAGCATACAATTCCTCCAAATTATGATGAGGCATAAGATTGTGATTAGAAACCGAATTGAATAGCTGATTGTTAAAGAGGGTATCAAAAATAAACCCAATAGACTTTAACGAACTGCGGGCAGAGGAAACACCTTTGATACGGATGTCGGCAGAGACACCTTCAAATTGCAACTGGTTATCTGAGTTGTAATGGCTCAAAGTGGCTGCAACAATCCAATTTTTAGAGTACTGATTATACATGCGTGCATATTCGTGCGTATCGCAGCTAATATTATAAATAGGTAGTGCCGTGTTAAGATTTTGCGGAGTTACCATCGAAATATCAGGCAGGGGGCCTTCATCAATGTCAATCTCACTACAGGCAGTGACAGCAAAAAACGCAAGTAATATAAACCAAGCTAAATGCTTCATAACCAAGGTATTTTATATTGTATGCCTACGTTAAATTGATCCAATGGGTTAAGAACTAAATAAACATCTTCGTTGGGGCTAAAGGCCCTATAGTAGCCAGCTTGCACACTAACGTTTGGCCATAGTTCATAGGCTACTTTTAAATCAAGGCCAAACCTAAAGTTGTCGTTATTTTTAATTCTAAAGTCATCAAAGTCAAGGTTGTTCTCTAATTGAATACCAGCCGCACATTCCATTTTTTCGAAAAAAAGGTGGGCTAAACCCATTTTTAAGGCCAGCTTAGATGTTTTTCCTTTAAACGAGTCATGATCAAAGTTACCAGAGGCAAAAAGTTGCTTAAATCCAGCACCTAGTTGCACGGCAATAACATCATCAAAAAAGGGCTGGCTATAATGTAACATAGCACCAAAGCCCAGCGCTTGATGATTGGTAGTTGGTCGGTATTGTATTTTTATATCATTGGTGTAAACACCATGGATATAATGGCCACTAACAAACAAGCCTTTTTGAGCCACGATGTTATTGGAGGTAGCCAATAAAATTAGAAAAGCGAAAAGCGATTTAAAGGACAAGTCGATGATGATTTTTAAGGCCAGATTATTGAATGCAGTGGCGGCAAAGTTAAAGCATAGATTTGGCTCTTTTAGCACTTTGTTTTATTTTCCATCACAAGCCAAAATAGAAATATCCTGCTTAGGATGACCGTAGTTCGAGCCCTTCAAAACGGGTGCTAAAAATTTGGTTAAACAATTGCGAGAAAGCTTGCTCTTTGCGTTTCCTTCTTTGTTCTAGTAAAAACAATATATGTTGATTAAGAATTTCAAGCTCTAAATCAATATTTAGAGTATTTGCTATGTTGCCGTTTTGTTGTGCCAACTCAAGCAGCTTTAATACTTTTTGATGATACAATTCCTGTTGTAGTTGGTCAAGGCTTTTGCTTGCAGCTGGATAATGCTTTTTAATATCGTACACAAAAGCGGCATTTATATTGCCTAAATAATGTGCGAGCTCATAAAATAGATCAGCAAGTTGTTGAAATGGTGGTTTATTAGTTTGGCAAGCGAGGAGGATGGTTTCAGTTACTTCCTTTCTAAATAGACTAACACAATGCTCTACTATAATCTGTTTGTTGTTGTCCTTCGGAATAGGTTCTATCAGGTTTTCTTTGGCACGTGCCTGTAGCTCCTTTAAAGAAATACAGCGTATGCCATTTTCTTTAAAAAGCTTTAATGCAAATTGATAAAAGGAGTTGTAATGCATATTGCTGTTTAACAAAAAACCCGCGGAGAAACTGCAAGAGCAGCTGCCCCGCGGGAACCTAACTAACTAAACCTAATCGTGAGATGATTTAGGAGTTTAGTTAAACCCACAGACATCAGCCTAAACTGGTGCCTGCGGGTACCTTAACTAACCTAAACCTACTCTTAAATACTACTTGGTTTGGGTTACCAACGGATTTGCTTCTAAAAACAAATCCGTTGGAATCTAACTTAACCTAACCTAATTATCATTTACGCTAAAGCGGCTTCTTCTTGTTTTGCTTTTTGTTCGCGTAATAATTCCTGTACCTCAGAGTTTTCCATGCTCAGAGGACTGTCGTCTAATATTATTTCTTCGTTTTTATCCATTCCAAATTTGGCCAGTACTCTATCCATTAAATAGTAAATAACGGGTACAACAATTAGCGTTAAAAACATGGAGCTGGTTAAACCTCCAATAAGTACCCATGCCAAACCATTTTTCCATTCAGCACCTGCTCCTTCGGCCAAGGCAATGGGTAGCATGCCAATGGCCATGGCCAACGTGGTCATTAAAATTGGGCGAATACGGGTTTGAGTAGCTTTTACCAATGCTTCTTTTACTGGTAAGCCAGCTTCTTTTAACTGGTTGGTAAAATCTACCACCAAAATGGCATTTTTGGCTACCAAACCTATCAGCATAATCATCCCTAATAAGGAGAAGATACTTAAGGAGCTGCTGCTTAATGCTAAGGCCAATAAAGCACCAATTACTGCTAATGGTAGCGAAAACATTACCACAAAGGGGTAAGCATAGTTATCGTACAAGGCTACCATAATAAGATATACTAAGGCTAAAGAGGCAAACAAAGCAATAAATAAACTACCAAAGGCATCACCCTGCTGTTCCAATTGTCCACCCATTTTAAAGCTTACGCCCGAAGGTAAAACAGCGGCCTCCATTTTTTGCTGCACTTCAGTACCTACAGTGCCCACGGGCCTACCAATAACTTGTGCCTTTACCGTTACGGTTGGTATTTTATCTAGTCGCTCTAATTTAGAAGGTCCCGATCCATCTGTAATGGTAGCAAATTGGCCTAGCTGAATAGTCTTACCCGCGCTGTTGATAAGCGTAAGTTTACTAATGTCATTGGCGTTTTTACGATCAAAAGCATCCAGTTTAATGTTGATATCGTATTCGTTTTCGCCTACTCTAAATTTGGTATCCTGAGTACCATTAAAGGCGGTTTGCATACTGGCACCTACCACTTCTAGGCTTAAACCTAATTCGGCCATTTTAGCACGGTCAATCTCTACCTTAATTTCGGGGTTTCCTTCATCAACACTAGTTTGCATTTCAGAAACCCCCGAAATTTCACCCAGCATGTTCATCACAATAGTGGAATAGGAAAGTAGAGAGTCTAATTCGGTACCTGTTAAAATTACTTGAATAGGAGCGTCATCGGCAGTACCCATAATACTAATGGGAACGGCTTTTATTTTAACCCCTGGTATATTTTCTTCCAACGCAATTTTCATGCGTCTAGCAAATACATCTGTGCTTACGCTGCGTTCTTCTTTAGGCACTAAGCCAACAGTAACTTGCGCTTTATAGGGCTCAGATGAGCTGGCCATCATTCCACTACTTTGACCTACGGTTGTATTAATGTTTACTACTTCGGCTTCTTTGGCAATAAACTCTTCAATAGTGCGAGTAACAAAGTTGGTGTTCTCAAGAGTAGATTTTTTGGGTAACTCCACTTCTACCATAAACTCTCCACGGTCTCCAGAGGCCACAAATTCGCTACCAATAAAACCAAAGCCTACCAGCATAAAGGAGCCGATAAACAATAGAAAAGTTCCGATTAATACAACGGCTTTATGCCCAAACGACCAGCGAAGTGCATTGGTCATGCCTTTTTCAAAACTGGTAACAATACCTTCAAACGCGCCTACCATTTTACCCAAAACACCGCTTTTATTGATGTGCTGTACCTTAGCAAAGCGAGAAGATAAAAGAGGAATCATGGTAAAGGCTACCAATAAACTTAATGCCGTACTTACCGCAACGGTAATAGAAAATTGAAGTAGTAAGCTGCCCACCATACCTCCCGTAAGGGCAATAGGTAAGAACACCGCAATAATTACTAAGGTGATAGATACTACGGTAGCACCAATTTCGCGAACACCATCGTATGCTGCCTGTAATCTAGATTTTCCCATTTCCAGATGTCGGTATATGTTTTCAATAACCACAATGGCATCATCTACCAAAATACCTACCACCAGTGATAGTGCCAACAAGGTCATAAGGTTAAGCGAAAAACCTAGTAAGTACATGGCTGTAAGTGTAGAGATAATGGATACAGGCACAGCAATCATAACAATAATGGCTGTACGAAGGCTATGCAAAAAGAGCAGCATAATAAGCGCTACCAAAATAATGGCAATCATTAAATCGTGCATTACGGCATTGGCCGCTTCCAGCGTAAATTCTGAGCTATCGGATGCTACTTCAAATTGAAGACCCACGGTTTCAAAGTCTGTTTCAAGCTGATCCATAGCTTTATAAGCCTCAGCACTTAGTTCTACCGCATTAGCATCACTTTGTTTTTGAACACTTAATCCAATGGCATTTTCACCGTTTATTCTGCTAAATAGTTCGGGGTCTTTTTGAGCATCTTGTACCTCAGCAACATCACTTAAGGTAATGTTAGACCCATCGGTACCTTTACTTAATACAAGATTTCTAATTTGCTCTAAGTTTTCAAATTTCCCTGTTAGCCGTATGGAAGTTTGCTTGGTGGCATCTTTAATTTTCCCGGTAGGAAAATCTAAATTGGCATTGCTAATAGCATTGCTTACCTGTAGTATACTTAGGCCGTAAGAGCTCAATTTACTTTCGTTGATATTGATGCGAATTTCGCGTTGCTGGCCACCCAAAATGTTTACTTGGGCTACTCCTCTAATTTTAGATAAGGCCGGTATAATTTTGTTGTCAACTAAATCAAAAACCTCGGTAGGTGGTAAATCGGCAGTTACCCCAAGCCTCATAATGGGCATATCACCAAAATCAAATTTTCCTAACGAGGGAGATTCAGCATCATCGGGCAACCAGCCCAAAATGGCATTTATTTTACGCTGACCTTCCTGCAACGAAAGATCCACGTCCATGTCCTCTTCCAGCTCTACTGTTACCGAAGAAACACCCTCCATAGATACTGAAGTAAGCTTCTTAATTCCCTCCATAGAGGCCACGGCATTTTCAATAGGCTTGGTTACCGAATTTTCAACCTCGTAGGGAGATGCTCCTGGGTAAACCGTAGTGATGGATACAATAGGCGAACTCATATCGGGTATAAGTTCGTAATTGAGTTTGGTATAGCT
Source organism: uncultured Owenweeksia sp. (assembly GCA_937146805.1). Lineage (GTDB taxonomy): Bacteria > Bacteroidota > Bacteroidia > Flavobacteriales > Schleiferiaceae > Owenweeksia. The sequence goes on from CAKZRR010000017.1 coordinate 30,159, forward strand.
AAAGGCACCTAAAGCTAGCAGTATCGTAAATATTACGACTACCATGGTGGGTCTTTGTATGGATGTTTTTACAATATTCATGGATGAATGTGTGTGCGGGTTATCAAAAAAGAGTGCGTAAAACTTATTGGTTTATGGCTCTTATTTTAGTGCCATTTTCCAAATTAATTTGGCCATTTACCACTACTTGGGTTCCCTCGGTTAGGCCAGCAACTATCTCCATTTCACTTTCGTGGATTTGGCCCACCTTGATAGAAGTTAATTGAGCAATACCATTTTTAAACACAAAAACTTTGGGGTCTTTTACGCTGCCTGTTAAGGCTTCTCTGCTAATATATAAGCCTTCTACTTGGCTACTAAAATCGAAATGAGCTTGCGCAAACATTCCTGGTTTTAAAGGTTTTTCGCTGCTGTTATCCAAAACAATTTCAACGTTGTATTTTAAACCATCATCTGCTTTAGCGCCTATAGAAACAAGGGTGCCTTTAAAGCGTGCATTTGGATAAATTTGAGTGCTTAAGGCTATTTTTTGGCCTGTACTTAAACTCAAAATATTGGAGGCAGTAACTTTTACATTTAGCAATAGTTTACGTGCATCTACCACCTCGTACAGTTTGTTGTTTTTAGAAACATAAGAGCCTTCTTGAAAAAAGTCATCGTTAATGGTACCCGCTGCGTTAGCCTTAATATAGGTGTCGTTTAATTGCTTTTGAGCATTTTGATAGGCGGCTTCGGTTGTGTTTAAATTTATTTTGGCATCTTCCAACTGTCGCTGGGTTACGGCTTCTTTTTTAGCCAATGCGGTAAAGCGTTCTACGTCTATTTTGGCTTTATCAAAATTGGCTTTAGCGGCTATTAAATTGGCCTTAAGGCTGCTGTTTTCTATTTGAGCCAATAAAGTTCCTTTGTTTACAAAATCACCTTTTTGATGAAACATTTTAGTGATAAGGCCATCTGCTTGCGCTAAGATGTCCAGATCGCTAATAGCTTCAAAAGTGCTAGTAGCTTGTAAGCTGCTTTCTAATTTTTTGCGGGCAACCGAGGCAATTTCTACTGGAATTACGTCACTGGTTTCTTCGGCCAGCTTGGCGTTTTCTTCCATCTCGGCTTTATTGCCAGATAAGGTAAAGGCTACCATTGCGATGGCGGCAAATACAACAACGGTGATGATTATCTTTTTCATGGTGATAGACTTCTTTGTGGATAGGTTTTTATTTTACTTTTTTATTTCTTGCAATTGTCCTTGAGCTTTCAATAGGTCTAGTTCGGCTATTTTAAAGCGAAGTACCTCACGTATATAGTTGCTTTTGGCATTTCGGTAAGCCGACTCGGCATCTAATAATTCAGTAAGGCTGGCAACATCCTCTTGATATAACTCTCTAGTTTGTTCGTAAACCTCTTTGGCTAATGCCTGATTTTCTTCTTGATTATTAACTAGTGTTAAGCTAGTGCTGAGTTGTTTTTTGGCATTTTCAAAATTTATTGATTCGGCCAGTTGGTTCATCTCTTCATCCAACTCTAGTTTTTGAATTCTAAGTTTAGATTGTTGAACTTGATGGCGCTTTTGAAGTCCATCAAAAATGGGAACTTGCATTTGCAGCCCTAGTACTGAAGTTTTAAACCATTCTTGATCGCTATCAAAAAAGTCAAACTCATTTCTTTGGGCTTGTAAGCTGTAATTTCCAAAGGCCGAAAGAGTAGGGTAGTAACCTGCCTTAATACTTTTGTTTTCAAGTAGGTTCAGTTCTTTTTGTTTTTCCAATACCTTGGTTGTGCTCGATTCTATCTTCTCAAATTGTAAGGCACTTAAATCTACCTCTAAATCGGTTGCAGTATTTAAACTAATAACCTGACTAGAAGGAACGCCTACTACTAATTTTAGTTGGTTGTGCAACTGAGAACTGCTGCTGTGTAATCCCTTTACTTGGCTTTCTAAATTGGATTTATTTACACGTACTCGGTTGTACTCCAGTTTGGTAGCCAATTGGTTTTCGTAGCGAGCCTTGGTAATTTCTTCTAGTTTGGCTAGTTCAGCAATGTTGCTATCCAATACCTCAATTTGCGAAAGCAACTCTAAATTTTGAAAGTAGAGTGCCGATACATTGTAAATTACATCTTCGGTAGTTTTGATGGACATTAATAAGTACAATTCTTCGGAAGATTTAGCCGCTTTAAGACCAGTAAAAAAACGTTGGTCAAATAAAAGTTGAGAGGCGTCAATACCACCACTAGCATTGTAGGCCGTTCCAAATTGTACAGGAACAGAAGTCCCGGGCTGACCAATGATCTCTCCTGGTAAAATTTGAGTGGCAATATTTGGATAGTGCTCAAATCTGCCGCTGGCATTAACCTGAGGTAAGCCAGTTCCTTTTGTTTCGGCTACCAAGTGGGCGGCTTCTTTTTGGTCTAAGATTGATTTTCTAATTTCAATACTGTTTTCTAAGGCCAAATCTAAAAGCTGTGGTAAGCTGTGTGTTTGTGCATTGGCTGTAAAAGCCATGCTCCCTGCTATCCCTAAAAAGGTGAAGCGCGTAAGTAGTTTTTGAATGTTGTGCAATGGTTTCATTTTGTTTACCTAAAACGGTTTAAATCTAATTAGTTCGTAATTAAAAGAACCAATAAGAGTAAAAAAATAGCTAACTATTTTCCTTCTCCCATTTGGTGTATACTTTGGGTAGCTCGTCTATTAAAAAATCTAAAAAGTTAGTAACCTCGGTAAGCTTACCGTTAAATTCTGCAGTCTCGGCAGGGCGTTGTGCCAACACATCTTTAAACAAGTTTGATACAACAGAAAAATTTTTAAAGCTTTCGCGAACTTCTTCTTTCCAAGATCCGAGCTTGCTTTTAAAGTAGCGCTTGCGATCACCGGGTTTAGTTATGTACTCAATTTTACCTGTACCCAGCAATAAATTTAAGGCATTACTAGTGGCGCTTTTGCTCATTTGCAAAGCCTCTCTAATATTGTCAAAGGTTAAATCCGTAACATCCGAAACCAATAGCAAAGCCACAATACGAGCTGCTGCTGGCTGCATTCCATCTCTTTCGCACAGTACCCCCAGCTTTTCTATCAGCTCTTTCTGTTTTTCGGTTATGTTAATTACGTTATCCAATTTTCACTTGCTTAAATGCGGGTGCAAATGTATTAAGTTTTTTTAGTTCTGCAAATTAAGAACCAAAAATATTTTGAAAATATCGAAAGTTCGAGATACTCAATGATTTAGAGTTAATGGGGCGTTGATTTTTTTGAACTTTGCGTAAATGAATCTACCATAAGGCACTTGCCATTGCGCTTAAGCCACTTATATTTGCGCTCAAAGCAGCAAGTAAAACAATGAAGTATAAAAGGATATTACTAAAATTAAGCGGAGAAGCTTTAATGGGCGATCAAGAGTTTGGCATTAATGGCTCACGTTTAAACGAGTACGCTCAAGAAATTAAAACGGTTTCGGAAATGGGTGTTGAGGTAGCCGTAGTAATTGGCGGTGGTAATATTTTTAGAGGTTTATCGGGCGCCAGCGAAGGAATGGACAGGGTACAGGCCGATTACATGGGTATGTTGGCTACCATGATAAATGGCTTGGCTTTACAATCGGCATTAGAAGGTGCCGGTGTAAAAACCAGGTTGCAAAGTGCCATTGAAATGGATAAAGTGGCCGAGCCTTTTATTAGAAGACGCGCTACACGCCATTTAGAAAAAGGCAGAATTGTAATATTTGGAGGCGGAACCGGAAACCCTTATTTTACTACTGATACGGCTGCGACCTTACGAGCCATAGAAATAAAAGCGGATGTAATTTTAAAGGGAACCCGTGTGGATGGTATTTATACGGCTGATCCTGAGAAAGATGCAAGCGCCACCAAATACGACACACTATCTTTTAAAGAGGTGTATGAAAAAGGTTTGAATGTAATGGATATGACGGCCTTTACATTGAGTAAAGAAAATGAATTACCTATTTTGGTGTTTGATATGAACATTCCGGGTAACCTGCAAAAGGTGGTAAAAGGAGAATCGGTAGGAACGTTAGTTAAAAATTAAGGCTCTAATAAAAAGCAAAAAGATGGAAGAAGTTGAGATCATTATTGAGAGTGCCGAAGAGCAAATGGCAAACTCCATTCAGCATTTAGAAAAGCAATTGCTAAAAATTAGAGCCGGCCGCGCCAATCCAAGTATGCTAGAAGGTGTAAAGCTAGATTATTACGGTACGCTTACCCCTTTAACGCAGGTAGGAAATGTTTCTACACCCGATGCGCGAACGCTTACCGTACAGCCTTGGGAAAAGGGATTGATTCAAGAAATTGAAAAGGCCATTATGAACGCCAACTTGGGATTAAACCCTCAAAATAATGGCGATATGGTAATCATTAATATTCCGCCCCTAACCGAAGAAAGAAGAAAGGACTTGGTGCGTAAATCGCGCCAAGAGGCGGAGGACGCCCGTATTGGAATTAGAAATGCGCGCAAAGAGGCGAATGATGAAATAAAGAAGTTGGATGGCCTTTCTGAAGATTCTGTAAAAGATGCCGAAAACCGTATTCAAGATGTTACCAATAGCCATGTTAAAAAGGTGGATGTGGTAATTGAGAAGAAAGAAGTGGAGGTAATGCAGGTGTAGTTTTTAAGTCAATAGTCGGCAAACGGAAGGGTGGTGAGATAAACCATTTAGCCCATAACTAGAGTGTAAAAATGAAAAGTCAAACCGCATTTATAATTCTGTTAATAGGGCTTCAATCATGTAGAGGAATTTATAAGATAACCCCCTGTGATAGATTGGGGAACATATCTGCGAAACAGTACAGGTCATCAATTTTGAATGAGATTAACGAATATTATTCGAAAGACAGTAACAACCAAATAAAAAAGATTAAGAGTGTTAATTGCGATGAATATTGTGCAATGTCAAAAGACAACACCGCATTTGCAGTTCGGGTAGTATCTCTAAATAATCAGTTCGTTACGGATGCATTCTTATTTGATGAAAATCTCAAATTAATTTATGTGACTCATGAACTTCCGCCTGTTTACTAAAAAAAACTTTTAGCCGTCCGCTAGCTGTTATCACTTCAGTAGTAATACTGACGAGCTTTTGTCTTACTCAACGAGAGGTATTTCTACAAAAGAACCTTCATTTTTAGAAATACCGGATAGTACGTATGGGTTGATTGGTAGACCACAAGAAATAATTGATATAGGCGAATGCAAAATTATTGCCGTTGATTCTATCACTCTTTGCTTTTCCCATTATTCACTTGTGCTTTTAACATCATGTGACACTCTATATTCGATTATTGAGAAGTCACTTCTTACTCACGGCATTGATTCTTATAGAGGTATTAAAAGTAAAGTTTTGGCTAGTTCAATGATTGAATTAGTCCTAGAATTTGATAAAGCAACGCTTAAGATACCATTAATACATTCTCAAGTAAGTTATCGTGATTCTAATAAGTACGATGAAACTATGTATTTCTGGAAAGTAAAAACAGGGTTCTTAAAAAAACGGATAGTTAGAATAGTTTTATCCGATTTTTATAGAAATGGAGAGAATAACTTCTTGCAAGTTTTAGAAGTAAAAAAGATTGCTATGTAGTAAGATTTAGAGATAGCGTTTCTCCATCGCTTAGAAAAATCTTTATCTTAAAACAACCTAGTTAGCACGTTCGATTTTGGAGTAAACAGTTATGATTCCGTTACTCAGGCTGCTGCAGGGAAATAGTATAAAAACAAAGTTTTAGGGGATACCTCAATTATTTAGATAACAAATCAACCAACCCCCGCTAAACAAATAACAAACTCGCCTTTTGGCGGAGTGTTTTTAAAGTGTTCCAGTACTTCTGCTACTGTACCACGTATGGTTTCTTCGTATAGCTTTGTGATTTCTCTAGAGGCAGAAACAGCGCGATTGGGATCGAGGTATTCCGCAAAGTTTTCCAAGGTTTTTACCATACGGTGAGGTGATTCGTAAAAAATTTGAGTACGACTTTCGCTGGCCATGGCTTTGAGCTTAGTTTGGCGCCCTTTTTTTACGGGCAAAAAGCCTTCAAAAACAAAACTGTGGGCGGGTAAACCTGATAATAGCAAAGCAGGGATAAAGGCGGTTGCTCCTGGCAAACATTCTACCTCAATATCATTGCGCAAAGCTTCGCGTAGCAAAAGGTAGCCAGGATCGGAAATGGCGGGTGTGCCTGCATCACTTATTAAAGCAAGATGTTGTCCTAACTTTAATTGATCTATAAAACCACTTAACATTTTATGCTCATTGTGCATGTGGTAAGGCCGCGTGGGTGTGACAATACTGTAATGGCTAAGTAGTTTTCCGCTGGTGCGGGTGTCTTCCGCTAAAATTGTATCGGCTTGTTGCAATACTTCAATAGCTCTAAAGGTAATATCCTTTAGATTTCCGATGGGTGTTGGTACTAAACTCAATTTTCCGTTCATGCTTCAAAGTTTTGCGGGTCCAGCGTTTCGTTGGGATCCCAAAATACCGCTTTAAGATTTTGCACTTGGTTATTTTCTACTTCAATGCCTTCGTTTTCCAGCAACTGTTGCATAATATGGCTGCCCCCAAAATGGCTTTTACCACTAAGTAGGCCGTTTCTATTAACTACCCTATGCGCGGCAATGTTGGCTGCCGAGATACTGTTTTTCATGGCATAGCCTACCATACGAGCACTTTTGGGTGCGCCAATAAATCGCGCAATAGCGCCATAGCTGGTAACCTTACCATAAGGGATGAGGGCGGCTACTTGGTGTACACGTTCAAAAAAATTTTTAGGGGGCATGCAGGCCAAATTTAAGATAGGTAATGGCCTTGCCTTTGGCTCTAAAAAGTTGCTCGTAATGCGTGGTAATATTGTGCAAAAAGTTATCCTTGTTAGAAATCTGTTTGTCAATATCATGAAAGGCTTCTAACACCGGTAAGTCCATCATTTGCAGCACGCCTTGTGTGTAGCCATGCAAAAATTCACTGTCGGTTTTAAGGTGTACTAAACCATCGGTTTTTAGTATTTTTTTATAGCGATTTAAAAAAGCAGGCTCGGTAAGGCGGTGCTTTAGGCGCTTGTATTTTATTTGTGGGTCAGGAAAGGTGATCCATATTTCGGACACTTCATTTTCGGCAAAACAAAAATCAAGCAGCTCAATTTGGGTGCGTAAAAAAGCCGCATTGGGCATTTTGTCTTCATCTACTGTTTGTGCTCCGTACCAAATACGAGCGCCTTTTACATCTACACCAATAAAATTTTTGTTGGGAAATTGTTTAGCCAGCGCCACGGTATATTCACCCTTACCACAGCCAAGCTCTAAAACTAGGGGTTGATCTTTTTTAAATTTACTTTTCCAATTACCCTTTAAATCCAAGCCTTTTAATGCTTCTTCGCGGCTGGGTTCTACCACATGTTCAAACTTTGCATTTTCGGCAAAGCGTTCTAATTTTTTTCGTGCCATGGCGGCAAAAGTAATACTATCGGCATTGTTTTCGGATATTGCGCGCCCAATGAAATTAGAAGAAAAACGAACGATACTTTTTGGAGTTTTAAACTGGGGTTTGGGGCATGCTACGCGCTCGGTTCCGGTTATTGAGGCTTTGTTAAAACAAGGCTTTAATGTAGTGCTGGCGAGTGATGGAGAAGCACTTCGTTTTTTACGAAATCGCTTTACAGATCTGGCCTATGGCGAGTTGCCCGCGTATAATATACGCTACGCCAAGGGGAAAAACAGTTTGTTGAGATTGGTTTGGCAATTGCCAAAAATAGTTGCGGTAAAGCGCAAAGAGCATCAGCAATTACAAAAGTTGATAAGGCTGCACAATGCAATAGGGGTAATATCGGATAACCGTTTGGGTTTTTATAGTAAAAAGCTACCGAGCGTATACATTAGTCATCAGTTAAGTATGGTAAGCCCCATCCCTTGGGCAGGAGTAAAAAAGATACATCATCGGGTTATTTCAAAATTTGACGCCTGTTGGGTACCCGATTTTGAAGAGCGCAGTGTTTCGTTGGCCGGAGATATTAGCCACAGTAATAAACCCAAGGTGCCTCTTTATTTTTTAGGGCCTTTATCCCGCTATAGCGGAAGAATAAATACGAGCCAGAAAAAATACAAGGTGTTAGCCGTATTGAGTGGCCCCGAACCACAAAGGAGTTTGTTGGCGAAAAAGCTGGAAGAGGAGTTACTGCAATTAAAAGTTGATGCGGTATTGATATTGGGCAAAGCCAGAACTGGAACCAAGCAAAAGGAAGGTTTGACTATAATAGATTGGGCGGACTCGGAGCAGCTATTAGAACTAATGAGTCAATCGGAAATGGTGATTAGCCGTTCGGGTTATTCCTCAATTATGGATTATTATTATTTGGGAAAAAAGGCGCTGTTAATTCCAACTCTGGGGCAACCTGAGCAAGAATATTTGGCTAGATGGCAAATGCACTGTGGCCGTTTTGCCTATGTGGCACAAGATAAAATGGATTTGCCCAAAAACTTAAAGGAGGCGCAGCGCTACTCTGGTTTTTCAAAAAATGAACTACCTATTGAACCCAATTGGGAGCAGTTATTTTTGCTTTTTAAGGGTAAACGAGAAAGTTGAACCTACGCCTTCGCCACTGCGGGCATTAATGGTTTGTTTGTGAGCTTCTAAAATGTGTTTCACAATGGCTAAACCAAGGCCTGTTCCGCCTGCATCGCGTGAGCGACTTTTATCTACACGGTAAAAACGCTCAAAAATTCGTGGTACATCTTCTTGAGGAATACCCAAACCATTATCGGCTATTTCGGTAAGTACCTGGTGGTGCATATCGTAAAACCTAATCTCTACTTTACCATTTTCTTTACCGTATTTAATGGCATTGTTAATTAAGTTAATAAGCACCTGCTCAATCTTTTGGCGGTCGGCTTCTACGCGTATGGGTTTTTCGTAGTCCCTATTAAAAACGAGTTTAATTTTTCGTTTTGCAGCATTTTCCTCTAGTAGCTCAAATACGTCCCGTACCAAATCAACTATATTAAAGTTACTTGGGTTTAGCTGCACCCTTAGTGCTTCAAGGTTGCTAATGGCTTCTAAGTCGCTTACCAGATTTATCATTCTATCAACCGATTTATTAGCACGAACTAAAAATTTGCGATTAATATCGGGGTCATCCAAAGCGCCATCTAAAAGGGTTAGTAAATAGCCTTGAATATTAAAAATGGGAGTTTTAAGTTCGTGCGAGATATTGCCTAAAAACTCTCGTCTAAACTGTTCCTTTTCCTTAAGTCCTTCAATCTCCGAGTTACGTTGCTCGGCCCATTCCGCCACCTCTTGGGTAACCATATCTAAGTTGGTGGTGCGTATTATTTCTTCTTCGTCCTTTTCGTTGCCAATTTTAAGGTCGTGTATGTTTTTGTAAATAATTTTAACCTTACGGTAGATGAAATTTTCGATGGCAAAGCGCAATAGTACATAGCTAATAAGGCTAATGGCAACCCCTAGCACTAAAATGGCACTACTTAAATACCATGTTTTGGTAATCCATAGCACCAAAAAACCGCCAAGCCATACAGCCAAGCCTGTAATGGCCGCAAAGCCCAGTGCTAATACGGATGGTTTTTCAAATTTCATAATATTCTCAAAGGTAATGGAAGCGTAAAAAGGGCGCTAGGCCTCAAACTTATAGCCAACTCCTTTTACAGTTTTAATTAGTTTTTCACCAATTTTTTCGCGCAGCTTTCTAATATGTACATCAATGGTTCGGCCACCTACTACTACATCGTTACCCCAAATTTTGTCCAATATTTCATCTCTATGAAACACCTTACCTGGGCGGGAAGTAAGAAGTGTAAGCAGTTCAAATTCTTTACGGGGCAAATCCAGTTTTTTATCCTTTAAACTAACCTGGTATTTGTCGCTATCAATTTTAAGGTCGCCAAACTCTAAGCTATTATCCTCTTCGGGTACAGTGCTTTGTCCGTAACGCCTAAGCAAAGCTTTAATGCGGCTTACCAAAACTTTGGGTTTAATGGGTTTGGTAATGTAATCATCAGCACCAGCATCAAAACCAGCTACTTGGCTGTAGTCTTCTCCACGGGCTGTTAAAAAAGCAATAAGGGTATTGGCTAAAGCGGGCTTACTTCTAATTTGATCACAGGTTTCAATGCCATCCATACCGGGCATCATTACGTCCAACAAAATAAGGTGTGGTTTTTTTTGCTCGGCTACTTTTAGGCCATCAGCACCATTGTTGCTTGTTACTACATTAAAGCCTTCCTTTTTTAGGTTATAGCTTACAAACTCTAATATGTCATCTTCATCATCAACTAATAGTATGGTGTAGTCTGTGTTATTCATAGCAACATTTGTTTGGTGCAAAAGTATGTATAATGGCACAACTGCCGTGTTGCTTAACAATTGTTTAATATAGGTAGAGGGCTTTCTATATAGGCCATACAGCCATTTTTAAAGGCTATAGTAACTGTGTTATTCATGTTAAATAAGTAAAATTTAAACTACGTTTTTATTCTTACTAAGGTGAAAGTAACATCTATAAGCTCAGTTTGTAACCTATATGTATTGCAAATAACGGAGGCGCCTAAGTAAAAGGAAGAGGTTCATTTTTATGGAATTGTTTGAACTCTTTCAAGGTATCACTTTTAGTGGGTTTGTTAACAGTTGATTAATACTTGGTGGACGAGAACCATATTTAACATGCTGTGGATGAGGTTTTTTTATTGAGATTAATGACAAAAGTTTGCAAGCGAAACCTAAAGCAATGTTTATTTTGGATTAACACAGAAGTAACATGGCCGCTCTTTATTTGCCAAAAATAAAAACACACAAATTTCCTCATGAAAAAAATTAAATCTCTTATGCTTTATGCTGCCGCTGCAGTATTTACATTAACCACATCTTGTGATGATGATGACAAAACAACTCGTCAAGTTACACCTAGTAATGTAGTAATCGTAAAAGGTTCTGAACCTATTACTTCAAACACTACTTGGGGCTCAGATAAAATATACCAACTTTCGGGCAGAGTAACAGTAGAAGCCGGTGCTACTTTAACCATTGAAGCGGGTACCATTATAAAGGCCGAAGGCGGTAGAGAAGCTAATGCATCTGCTTTAGTTATTGCTAGAGGGGCAAAAATCATGGCCAACGGAACACCAATAGAGCCTATTATTTTCACGTCTGTTTTAGATGAGATAGAATTTGGAGAAACGGTTAGCCCAAATATGGATCCTTCATTTGCTGGCCTTTGGGGCGGTGTGGTAATATTGGGTAACGCCACTATCTCTGCAGATGCTGCTTCGGTTCAAATTGAAGGTATTCCTCCAAGTGATGCTAACGGATTGTACGGTGGTACTGACGATGCAGATAACTCAGGAGAAATGAGTTATGTTTCTATCCGCCATGGTGGTACTCTGATTGGAGAGGGTAACGAACTAAACGGCCTTACTTTAGGTGGAGTTGGTAACGGTACTAAAATTGAAAACATCGAAATTGTATCTAATAAAGATGATGGTTTAGAGTGTTTCGGTGGTACCGTAAACGTAAGTAATATTATAGTTTGGGGTCAAGGTGATGATGCCTTTGATATTGACCAAGCTTACGCTGGAACCATTAATAATTTTGTAGGTGTAGCTAATGCGAATAGCGATCACGCTTTAGAGGTTGATGGTCCAGAAGGTACGTATCTGGCTGGCTTTGTAATGACCAACGGCACCCTAATTGGTTACAACGATGGTGGTGTTGACGGTGGCGAGTATGCGGACTTTAGAGATGGTGCCATGGGTGCTATTTCAGGTTTGTACTTTGCTAATTTTTCGGAAGATTCGGATGCTGAGTTGGATGATGATGCTACTTCTACCAATTATATGAATGCGGATTTAGTGTTTACTAACTGGGAATTCAATGTGGACCACTTAACTGCCGGAAACATGACAGTGGCTGATATTTTAAAAGACAAATCTGCGCAGGGCGGTGCTCTTTCTGACCTGAGCTTTGCTAGTGTTGTAACATCTCCTACTGTAGGTGCTAATTTGGCTGACTTTAGCTGGACATGGACTGCGCAAAGCGGAAAATTAAACTAAGTGATTAGTACCCAAAATAACAATTGTGAGTATTGCTCGTCAGCATTTTTTGCTGGCGAGTTTTTCTGCTAAAAAAAACAGGTTTAAAATGAAGTTAAGATTTATAGTACAGTTAGCCATTTGTGTGTGTTTTTCAATGGTGGCTGAGGCCCAAAACGGAATCGTAAGAGGAAATGTGATTGACGAAATTGGAGAGCCCTTGTTTAGCGCCAATGCAGTATTAAAAGGTACTGGTATTGGACTTACTTCTGATTTTGATGGAAAATTTGAGCTGTCAGCAGAACCAGGTATTTACGAACTCGAAATTTCATTTATTGGTTATGCCACCATCGTTATTACGGATGTGGAGGTAAAACCGGGAGAGGTAACCTTAATTGAAAATATTAAGATTGAACCATCTTCGAGTCAATTGGCTGCCGTAACGGTAACCGCCACCCAAATTAAAAATAACGAAACATCTGTATTGTTGGCCAAAAAGAAATCGGGTAATGTGACGGACGGAATTTCGGCACAAACATTTCGAAAAATGGGAGATGGCGATGCGGCAGCGGCCGTTACACGTGTTCCTGGAGTTTCCCTTCAAGATGGTAAGTATGTTTTTGTTAGGGGATTAGGAGATCGTTATACCAAAACCCAATTAAACGGTTTGGATGTACCCGGCTTAGATCCAGATAGAAACTCTTTACAGTTAGATATTTTTCCGACCAACGTAATTGATAATATTTTGGTGGTAAAGTCTTTTTCAGCGGAATTACCCGCAGATTTTGTGGGTGGTTTGGTAAATATCGAAACCAAAGAATTTCCTGAAAAGAAGACCTTTAGCGTGTCTGCTAATGTGGGTTATAACCCAAACATGCATTTTAATAGCAATTACCTAACGCAAGATAGATCCTCTTTAGACTTTTTGGGATTTGATGCAGGTAGCAACAACCGAAAATTGCCCTATACTTTAGATGAAAACAACCAAAACCCTATTGCTCATCCAGCATCTTCCAATAGTAACTCAGCAGAAGTGGTGAGTAATTTTAGCGGTAATTTGGCAGCTATTGAAGGTACCAGTCCCATGGACTTTGGCTTGAATTTATCAGGTGGAAATCAAATTAAAAAGGAAAAGAGAACGATTGGTTTTTCAGGTTCGCTCTCGTATAAGAACAACACCAAGTTTTACGAAGATAGAGAGCAAAACTATTGGCTAAAGGATCGAAAGGATCCTAATGTTTATGATTTAAAGGCGGATAGATTAACGATAGGCGATCGTGGCGTAAACGATATTTTTTTAAGCGCGATGGGTGGTTTAGCAATCAAAACCAATACGTCAAAAATTAAAATTAATGTATTGCATTTGCAAAATGCGCAAACTACTTCTGCCTATATTTTGGATCAACAGTTTATTAATAACTCTGCTACTATTTATCGAGATAACTTAGAGTACAGCGAGCGTTCTATTTCGAATGTACTTATAGCAGGAAAACATAGTTTTGAAGAAAATCCTTGGGGTTTAGAGTGGAAATTAGCGCCTACTTATTCGCGTATTGCTGATAAGGATATTCGTGTTACACCATATTTGTTTGATCCTTCTACGGGCGATTATAGTATTGATGCTAGTGAGGCTGCGGTGCCACAACGTTTATGGCGTTCGTTAGGGGAAATTATTATTCCGCTTAAGGTAGATGTAACTCGTGAACAAAAGTTATTGGGTAAGGAGGCAAAGTTGAAAGTAGGAGCTGCCTATTCATATAAGTTTAGAAGCTTTAGTACGGCAAACTTTAATATGGAGGATGTTGATGGCGGTACGCTCAAGTACACCGGTAATGCGGATGAATTGGTTACATCTGATTTTGTGTATAATCGTACTAGAGGCACAGGCATGTATTATATTGGAAATTATTTGGCATCCAATGGTTTTGAAAGCAGTCAGTCTAATATGGCGGTTTACGTTTCGGAAGAACTTCGTTTTGGTAACCGTTGGAGATCGATAGTGGGTTTAAGAGGAGAAAGCTATATTCAAAAATATACAGGCCAAAATCAAAAAGGTGATTTGATATTTGATGCTGAAGAGGTGATGAACAACTTGGATTTGTTTCCATCGGTGTCTTTGATTTTTGCAGCTAATGAAAAAACAAATTTGCGTTTTGCCTATTTCAAAACCATTGCACGTCCTTCTTTTAAAGAAAAATCAACGGCCGAAATTGCCGATCCCTTATCGTCATCCACTTTCATTGGTAACATAGATCTAGAAGCTACAGATATTCAAAACTTTGATGTGCGTTACGAAGTGTTTTTAGAGCGCAATCAAACATTTTCGGTTTCAGGTTTTTATAAAAGTTTTACAAACCCTATCGAGTTAGTTTCATTTGATGCTGATCCAGGAAGTTTACAGCCTCGAAACGTAGGAGATGCAACTCTACTGGGTTTAGAAATCGAATCCCGCATAGGATTGAAGAACGTAGCTAAGTTTTTAGAAAATGTTTCATTTAACACCAACCTTACGTTTATTGAATCTAAAGTGGCTTTTGATAAATCAACTGGAGGTGAGTTTCAGGGAAAACAAAATGGATTGCGTACGGGCGAAAAGTTGGATAATGAGCGCGATATGCAAGGGCAGGCACCCTACATTATAAATACCGGTTTATCATACACTGGTAGAGAAAATGGTTTGCAAGTAGGTGTTTTTTACAATGTGCAAGGCCCTAAACTTACCATTGTAGGTATCAATTTTAACCCAGATGTATACTCGGTACCCTTTCATGGATTGAACTTTAACATGAGTAAAAAGTTTGGAAAAGACGATAAGTACAGCTTTGGTTTTGGAGTTGATAATATACTAGGGTCAAAGCGCGAGTTTGAAACAAAGTCGTACAAGGCAGATGCACAGATATATAGCATGTACGATCCGGGTCGTTTGTTTTCGTTGAGTTTAAGTTATAAGTTTAACTAATAGTTAGTTACCATTATTTTAGAGAGCCTCCGCTTTGCTAAAAGGTAGAACGGAGGCTTTCTATTTTAATGCTTTTTCCGAATTAACTTTCGCTTAACTTTGATGGGTAATTTGGTTAAATTAGTTTGATACTTTTGCCAAAAATTAATCCTCATTATAATGATGAAATTCAAGAGCCTAATTATTGCCACAGCAGCCCTTTTCTTGGGCAGCTTTTCAGAGGCCAGTGCAGTAGCACCGCCTTCAGATTTAATTATTACTGGAGTTTACGATGGGCCTCTTTCAGGGGGTACACCAAAAGGAGTGGAGCTGTACGTTGCCGCTAATATTACTGATTTAAGCATTTACGGATTAGGCTCTGCTAATAATGGCGGAGGCACCGATGGACAAGAGTTTACCTTTCCAGCTGTATCTGCCACCTTGGGAGATTACATTTATGTAACCAATGATTCATTGGGCTTTTACAATTTCTTTGGTTTCTCAGCTGGTTACGTTTCGAGTTCTATGGGTATCAATGGAGACGATGCTATTGAATTGTTTTTAAATAGTAAGGTGAGAGACGTTTTTGGCGATATAAATGTGGATGGTACAAACCAACCTTGGGAATATCTAGATAGCTGGGCTTCCCGTGTAAACGGTACAGGACCAGATGACTCAACTTTTGTGTTGGCTAATTGGACCTTTGGCGGAATAAATCATTTTGATGGTTTATCGACTAATGCATCCGCTACAAGCCCATTGTCAATGGGTACGTACTCACCAGTAGGTGCTACTCCTGGTGGTACGGTGCCAGGTTACCCTGCCTATACTATCTCGCAAATTAGCGGTGTGGACGCAACAGGTGTTGCAGATTCATTAACCGTACAATGCGAGTTAAACGGTACTGTTTTTAGTATTGATTTTGATGGAAATGCTGGATACGGTATTTATATGTATGATAATACCGGAGGTATTAATGTGCACAGTTTTACGGATAAAAATGGTTACACCAGCCCAGCGCAAGGTGATTCATTAACCGTATTTGCTACCATTGGTCAATACAATGGTTTAACGCAAGCTTCAGTAGATTCTATTGTTTTAAGAAGCACAGGGAATACTTTAATGAGTCCAGCTTTAGAGTATAGTTTGGATGAAAGTACCGAAGGAGAATATATTCAGCTAAACGGATTTGTTTTAGTAGATGCCACGCAATGGCCAACCAGCACAGGCTCAGCTAATGTAGATATCACCAATAATATTGATACCCTTATTATGCGTATTGATAGCGATACGGATATAGACGGAACCGTAGCACCAACTACGGCTTTTCATGTGCGTGGTGCTGGTAGCCAGTTTGATAATTCCTCACCTTATGATGGAGGCTACCAAATATTCCCAAGTAGCTTGTTAGATATTATTCCGGTAGCGGCTTCTAGCCTACCGGTATATAGCATTGCAGCAATTACGGGAGTTGATGCCAACGGAGTAGCGGATTCGCTAACGGTAGAAGCAGAAATAAACGCTACGGTTATTTCAATTGATTTTGATGGAAACAATGGTTATAGTTTTTATGTACATGATGGTACGGGAGGTATTAATGCCTTTAACTTTAATGATGCCTACGGTTACACATCTCCAATGATGGGTGATTCATTAAAGATTTTTGGTGAAGTAGATCAGTATAATGGTCTAACCCAATTTGTAGTCGATTCTATTTTTGTAATGGCTACTAATGCGGCTATTATGGCACCTACAGTTGTAACTACATTAAGCGAAGCCACCGAGTCTGAGTTAATACGCCTTAACGGGATGACTATGATAACGCCAAGCCAATGGCCTACTAGCAGCGGTTCTAAAAATGTGAGTATTGCCAATGCTACAGATACAGTAACCATGCGTATTGATAGCGATACGGATATTGATGGCACCAACGCCCCAATAGGTATGTTTGATGTAATTGGAGTAGGTGGGCAATTTGATAATTCTTCTCCTCATGACGAAGGTTACCAAGTTTTTCCACGTAGCCTAAATGATATTTTAGTGGCCGCACCAATAAATCCAACGGTAAACTTTGCTATTACAAGTCAATCTGAGTTAGAGAGTATAGGATCGGTAACGGTAAACACGTTAATTAATCCTGTTTCTACAACGGCTCAAACTATTTATTACACGGCCGCTATTGGCGTAGGTGTTAATATACCTGGAGACGGAAGTATTTCGCCATTGCCTAATTTAACTACGGGTGTTTATTCCATTGCCGTTCCTGCCAATGAAGATACCGCTACGTTTGTAATTAGCATTGTAGATGATGCTATTATGGAGGGCAACGAAAGTTTGTTTGTAAAAATTGATTCTGTTTCTTCTGGTTTAACCATTGGTGCCAACACCGATTTTACTTTTATAGTAATTGATAATGATGCCCCGGTAGTTGGAATTCCTACTTATGATATTGCCGATATTAATGCAGACGATGCCAATGGGCAGCCAGATTCATTAAACGTAGAATGTAAGTTGCACGGTGTTGTTGTAAATGATGATTTAGACGGTAATGCGGGTATTAGCTTCCATATTTACGATGCTACGGGCGGTATGAATATTTTCAATTTTGCTGATGTAAGCAATTACGTGGTAAAACGAGGCGACTCGCTACGTGTAATAGGAACAGTAGGATTTTACAATGGTCAAACACAGTTTACTGTAGACTCTATTGTTCGTTTAGATTCCAACATTGTATTAAAACAACCATTGCTTACGGCAACATTAGGTGCAGCTCAAGAAAATGAGTTTATCCGTATGAACGGAATGACGTTAGTTACGCCAAGCCAATGGCCCACTACACAAGGAGGTAGCGCCAACGTAACTATTACGGATGGGGTAACTAATTTTACCATGCGTATTGATAGCGATACGGATATTAATGGAACGCCAGCCCCAACAGGTGCTTTTGATGTAATTGGTGTGGGTGGTCAGTTTGATGGAAGCACACCTTACACTACGGGGTATCAAATTTTCCCAAGAGATACTTTTGATATACTTCCTATTGTAGCCTTAACTCCAGAGGTAAACTTTGCTTCGTCTAGCCAAAGTAATTTAGAAAATGCAGGTGTAATCACGGTTACTTTAAACATCAATCCTACTTCTAGCTCGGCTGAGCAGGTTAAAGTGTATGTAAACAATGGTAGTGCGGTAGCGGCTGATTACAGTCTTACACCTTCTGCCACAGCAGATACTATTACTTTAAACATCGCGGCCAACGCAACAAGTACCAGCTATGACGTTGCTATTGTGGATGATGCCATTCAAGAATTAGACGAAACAGTAACCTTTAGCATTGCTAAAACTTCTAGCGGTTTAGCTACAGGTATTGTAGGTAGCCAAGTTTTCACAATTCAGGATAATGATACACCCATACCAACTTATGATATTGTAGATATTACTACAGTGGATGCAGATGGAATTGCCGATTCGGTAAATGTGTACTGTCGTGCGCATGGTGTAGTATTTAGCCACGATTTTGATGGTAATGTAGGTTTAAGCTTCTACATTTATGATGGTACTGGTGGTATTAACGTGTTTAATTTTAACGATGTAGATAACTATGTAGTAGCACAAGGTGATTCTTTAAGAGTGGTAGGATCTATTGAAATGTACAATGGACTTACCGAGTTGGTGGTTGACTCGATTGTAGTTTTAAGCACGGGTGCAACCATACAAACACCCCCAGTTGTTATCGATTTAGATGAAACTACAGATAGTGAACTGATTCGTTTAAACCAAGTTACCTTGATAGATCCTACACAATGGCCTACTACATCAGGTGGTTCGGTAAATATTGACATTAGAAACGCCACAGATACTTTTGTTTTACGTATTGATAGCGATATGAATTTGAACGGTTCTCCTGCTCCTGTTGGCTTTTTTGACGTTATAGGTGTGGGTGGCCAGTTTGACAACAGTGTGCCACACACTTCTGGTTACCAAATTTTACCAAGAGACTTGGATGATATTATTATTGAAATACCCACATTGGCCGTAACCGAAATTATGCCAAGCAGTAATCATTCATCACCTATTGGTGGAGACTGGTTTGAAATTACCAACTACGGTACCCAAAGTATCGACTTAAACGGCTTTAGCTGGGATGATGAAAGTGCTGTTTCAGGAACACACACTTTTTCAAGTACCTACCCAATTGGGGCGGGTGAATCTATCATTGTATTTGATGGCTTAAATGCAGATGTAAATACGTGGTTAACTACCTGGATGCAGTTAGCGAATGGATTAAAAGTAATTGCTAAAGACGACTTTAGTCCAATCGGTTTTTCAAGCTTAAGCTCAACAGGCGATGCCGTAAACTTATACGATGATAATGGTGCTTTAATAGTAAAAGCAGAGTATCAAAGTACAGATGTTACGGCTGGTTTTTCGATACAGTTTGATACAATTGGAGGGTTGTTAGGTTCATCTGTAAATGGAGTAGATGGTGCTTATACAGCGGATAATGGCTCGCCAGATGTTGGTAGCCCGGGAAATATGAACCCGATAAGCTTGTTTGAGTTTGACTGGAACACAGTTTCTATTTACCCAAACCCGGCAACTACCGAGCTGTTTGTTGCCCAGCAAGGCACCGAGCAAGTACATATTGAATTACACGATGTAAATGGTAAGGCAATAGCACAATGGTTTAGCACCGATAAGCTTACCAAAATCAGCGTAGACAATATGCCTAAAGGGCTATACCTTATCACTATTGAAATTGACGGAAGTCGCAAAACAGATAAGTTAATTGTACGCTAGTAATATTTTGTTAAAGAAGTAATTTGTAAGAAAGGGAACTCTTTGCACTAAGAGGAGTCCCTTTTTTGCTTTTAATTAAAGCCAAAAGAAAAATGGAGTTCAGCTTTTTTGATTTTTTCACCTTAATTGGAGCCTTAGGATTATTCATCTACGGGATGAAGGTAATGAGCGATTCCATTCAAAAAGTGGCGGGAAGTAAGCTACGTCAAATTTTGGAGGCCATGACCTCTAATAGATTATTTGGGGTTTTTACGGGTATACTTATTACCACTATGGTTCAGTCGTCATCGGCCACCACGGTAATGGTAGTAAGTTTTGTAAACGCAGGTTTAATTACCCTCGTTGAGTCTATTGGGGTAATTATGGGAGCCAATATTGGTACCACGGTTACAGGTTGGCTTATTTCACAATTAGGTTTAGGTAAATTTAGTATTGCAGCCCTTAGTTTACCCATTATAGCAGTTGGTTTTCCTATGATGTTTAGCTCTCGCGACAAGCTGAAAAATTGGGGAGAAGTATTGATTGGTTTTGCCATTTTGTTTTTAGGACTTAGCTTTATGAAAGATGCCGTGGCGTCTTTAAACAATGAGGAAATGCTTGGGTTTGTACAAAATTTCGAGTACCTAGGTCAAGGTTACTTTAAGCAAATTTTAATCGTTTCCTTATTTGTATTAATTGGTACCATTCTTACCATTGTAGTGCAATCGTCTAGTGCGGCAATGGCACTTACACTTATAATGTGTAACGAGGGTTGGATTCCCTTTCCACTGGCAGCGGCTATTGTATTAGGAGAGAATATTGGAACTACCATTACGGCCAATTTAGCGGCCTTAATAGGAAATGTACATGCTAAGCGAGCAGCAAGAGCACACTTTGTTTTTAATGTGTTTGGGGTGCTTTGGATGTTGTTTTTGTTTCCATTTTTTATTGATGCCATCGGGAGTTTAAGCCTGTCGTTATTTGGGCAAGATCCGTTTACAGTAGCACAAGGTATTCCCAAGGCATTGGCCTTGTTTCACACAGTGTTTAACATTGTAAACGTGCTGTTATTGGTAGGCTTTGTAGGCTTTATAGCCAAAGTGGTTATTCGTATGCAGCCTTCTAAGTCAGATGAAGATGAAGTGTTTAGTCTTGAGTACATTGGTGGAGGTATGATGGAAACTTCTGAATTGTCAATCCTTGAAGCACGTAAAGAGGTAATTCGTTTTGCCAAAATTGTACAACGTGCTTTTAAGTATGTTCCGAGGTTGGTGAATGAAATGGAGGAGAAAAAACTTCGTCATTACAACGAGCAAATTGAGAAGCACGAGGATGTTACCGATAGGATGGAAATGGAGATAACCAACTACTTGAGTAGTGCCTCTAAAGGCGAGTTAAGCCAAGAGGCAACCTACAATGTACGTAGCATGATAAATATTGCTAACTACTTAGAGCGCATTGCGGATATATACTTAGAAATAAGTCGCAGTTTGGCATCACGTAAAAAACGCAAAGCCTATTTTACGCAAGAATTGAGAGATAGAGTAAATGAAATGGCAGACTTGGTAAACACTAGCTTAATGTTAATGGTAGAGAATATGGAGGCCAATGAAAAGGACGTGAACTATGAGAGGTGTGAGGAGCTGGAAGATCAAATAAACAAGATGTATATTAAGTTACGGAAGGAATACATCAAGAAAATTGAAAGTGGAAAATTCCAAGCTAGCAGCGGTGTTTACTATAGTGACTTAGTTTCAGAATTGGAGCGTATTGGAGACCATGCAAAAAGTGTTACCGAGGCGCGTAGGAGAGATAGTATTTTAATTAGAGAGGAATAGAGGCAGACCGAGCCAAAGGGCTAATGTTGCCTGCTCTATCTCTAAGCTCAAAGGTAAATTGAATAGAATCTGCGTTATTATTTTCAGGAAAAGCGAAGTATTCAAAAGGAAAGAAAATATCACCTTCTAAGGTTTTGTTTTGCCCTTCGGGCGTAAGGTTGGGAAGCACCGTGTGAAACAAAATACAATTGTTAGGCGGCTCTATAACCGCAGGTAAAACTTCAACATAGGCATTGTTTACCTTTTCATAATAATGAATCAGTAAATCGTACGATTCAATTTCACACAGGCGATCTACATCAGCTACCTCCCTACCAATATCGCCATCACCATCATTAAAGTAGAGTTTCATTAAAATATTTCTACGATTATCCGTGGTGTCACCAACATATTCAAACTCATAACTGCGCCACTCAATGGTAGGTGTTTTCGAAAAGTTGTCCTTTTTTGCACATCCCTGCAAAATAAAAACGGCCATTGTGCCAAGCAGTGTTAATTTGCGAAAGTTATTGGGCATAGTTGTACAAATGTCTTTTTTCAATGAATAATGCGTAAACGTTGACCGAAAAGGAATATTTCAAAAATAATGTATTTGAGCCACATTCAGCGGAGCAATTTAATGAATTGGCTTTACGATTGTTTCTGTATCAAGCTAAAGGCAATCAGGTATATGCGCGCTACTTGGGTTATCTGGGTGTAAACCCAGATGAAATTAAAACGGTCGAGCAAATCCCCTTTTTACCCATATCGGCTTTTAAGAAGTATCCCGTGATTACAGGGGAGGCTGTTTCACCTCGCGTTTTTCGTAGTTCTGGTACTTCTAAATCGGGATTGAGCCAACATTTTGTAAGCGATTTAGATGTGTATCACCAAGGCTGGCAGCAAGGCTTTAAATATTTTTATGGCTCGGTGGCCGATTACTGCGTGCTGGCATTGTTGCCATCCTATCTAGAGCGAAAAGATTCATCGCTGGTGTATATGGCCGAGCAAATGATAAATCAATCTAGCGACAGCGACAGCGCTTTTTACTTGGGCAATACAGAGGAATTGTACGAGGTGCTTGGAAAAAAAATAAAGACTAATAAAAAAACGATACTACTTGGCGTAAGTTTTGCGTTATTGGATTTTGCGGATCAGTATCAGCTAAATTGCAACCAAGTAATTATTATGGAAACCGGTGGAATGAAAGGCCGCAAAAAGGAAATGATACGCGGTGATTTACATTTTATATTGAAAAAGAAGTTGGGTGTAGAAACTATTCATTCCGAATATGGAATGACCGAGCTGTTATCGCAAGCTTATTCAAAAAGTGAAGGCAAGTTTCGCTGCCCTCCTTGGATGAATGTATATATTCGCCAAACAACCGATGCTTTTACACAGGCGCCTTTAGGAAAAACTGGAGGGCTCAACGTAATTGACTTGGCCAACTTCAATTCTTGCAGCTTTATCGAGACACAGGATTTGGGTCGTAAACATAATGACGGCACTTTTGAAGTTTTGGGTAGATTTGACCACTCCGAAATACGCGGATGTAATTTAATGATTGATTGAAATTATGAAAACAACTATGCTAACTGCGCTTTTGGCGCTTTGCTTTTGGGCCACTGGCCAAATTTTAGAAGAAAATGCCGCCATACTCTCGGAGATACAAGGTGATAAGTTATTTGAACTTAATCAAGGGGAGAAATTATATAGCTATACTCAAGATGATGGCTGGTACAAAGTAAGTAAAGAGGTTTTTGTGTATGAAGATGAGCAGGTGGATGAAGAGTATATAATGGCGGGCACTGAGCTCAGAAACAAGGAAGGCGATGTAATTGGTAAAGCCGTTACAAATGTAGAAGTAAGCGATGGAAGGATTGAAGATGTTTTTAGAGGCAAAAACAAGTTTAAGGCTGTAATAGAAGGGTATGTTTTTAAAACAAAAATTGCCGATGGCACCATTGAAGAGGACATCGTTGAGCAACTGTTAACTCTTAAAAATCGAACGGAGCAACAAGCCGGTTTCAAAAAGTTGTTTAAGGAATACCAATATGAAGAGCGCAAATTTGAAGGCTTCACTGTATTTGCTTCACGGGAAGTAAATCGCAGTATTTACGATGACAAAAGTTTTAGGGTAATATTGGTTTTTAGAGGCGAGAGCCCTTATGCGGTGGTTACCAACAAGCATGTGGTAAAAGCAGAAAAAGTAAAGCTGGAGTGGGAAGATGATGATTACCGCGCCATTTACTTTTCAAAGCCTACGGCTAAGCAGGCAGAGCTGGTTCAAGATAAAATATTGTACACCTACGTAGGATTGGAATAGCCGCTAGGTCATTACCCATTCCCTGTTTTGAGCATTTCGTTTTCTGTTTCGTTGGGGGTTATCAAAGCTGTGATCGTTTATGGTTTGCCAAATATCACGGTTTACCGTAGCCCATAAATAATAGCTATGCTCTACCAGCCCTTTTACAATTGGACTGCAATCAATTTGATGCACTTTGTTATGTACCAAGGCAGGGTGTGCATTACCAACTTGGCCAAGTTTATCGGTAAGACTTTTGGTGTATTTAGAGATATACATAGCCACGTCTCCTTGGTTGTAGTAAACAGATACATTATTACCCATTTCATGTAGGCGCGCCATTCCATCACCCCCTTCCAAAACATGGTCGTTTACATCGGCAGCACATAAAAATATACTTTTAAAAATGCGAGGCAATTTTTGTCCAGGCAAGTAGCCAATAACTTTATCCTCGAGAGCCTTTTGCAGTAGATAGTTTCCCATACTGTGGCATAAAAGATGGAGGTTGTTACCACACAAAAGTCTTTTTTCATTGTCCGCATTTTGATGCAGTGTAGCCAAAAAATCTTGTAGTTTAAGCAAGGCTCGCCCCACGGCCTTCCCCGAGTCTCGGGCGTCTGTTCTATCGGATTTATAGGCAGCGTAAGGCATCATACTTCCATTAGATGGCCAACTAAATAAAACTACCTTCACCTTTTTAGTACCTTCTACGTTTTGCGAGTTTAACATAAACTCTAAAGCTAAAGCGCTGCCAACAGCTTCATCCCAGCTTACGTTGTAGCCATGAATGTAAACCACCACATCGGTGGCATCCATCATATACGTTTTAAGGTCAAAAAAGAATTGAGTAGAAGCATTGTCTTCCGAACTGATAGGAGCGTTGGCGCTAGCCGTAAAATCAGGGTAGGCTTTTATTATACCCTTTTTGCTTTGTTTACAAAAGTATGAGCTAAGCGCTTCGCCATCTCCGGTGCGTCCATTTTTAAAAACGTGGTTTAAGTGCTTTTTTAGTTTTCCTTCATCTAGGGTAACGGTAACCTGACCAAAGCGTAAATTTTGATGGCCATCGCTGCTAAATCTTTCACCGTATGTTTTAGGTGTCCATTGTTGTTTCCCTTCATGTTTTCGGTTGGTGGCAAAAAATAGGTTGGCGGTTTTCATGATTGTTTTTTTGATTAAATGCAATGCAACCAAGGTAGGTATAAATGTTTGCCGTAAAAAATAAGCCATAGGCCGCCTATTAAGGTGGCCTACGGCATTATACGAGCTTAAGGTGTTCCTCTAAACTTTGTTTTACAGCATTGGTAATAAGTTCGTAAAAGGGAGCGGTATTGGCATCAACTTGTACAGCTTCTAACGCTTTGTAGTAGGCCATTCTACTTTTTACATTACCTTTTAATATGGCAATTTCATAACCATGGCGCAGTAAAATCAAATTCATAAGTAGGCGCGCAGTACGTCCATTACCATCTATAAACGGATGGATAGTTACCAGTCTTTCGTGCATTTCGGCAGCCAGCAGCACGGGATGCATTTGCAGTTTTTCCTTTTCGTAAAACAAGAAAAGATCTTCCATTAATTTAGGAACCAAGTAAGGCTCAGGTGGTAGGTGACTGCTACCTCCTATACGAACAGGCACTTGACGGTAAACGCCCGCATTTTTCCTGTCAATACCTTTTAAAACTAAATGATGTATTTGCTTTAATCGGTACTCGTTCAACTCTAATTTACGGTTTACCAAATCGGTAACAAATTCAATAGCCTCATCATGATTTATGGCCTCCAAATGTTCTTGCATAGTTTTTCCACTTATGGTGAGTCCCTCATGAATCACCAAATAGGTTTCTTGCAAACTCAAAGTACACCCTTCTATTCGGTTGCTTTCATAAGTGTACTCTACTGCAAAGGATTCATTGAGTTTTTGAAGTTGCACTCCTTTTGATGGTTTACTTTCTTGCCATTGCATTTGCAGCGTATCTATGTGTTGCAGTTGTTTTTTAAGCGCCTTTGAAACAGGTAGTGACTCTACAGATTTAGGACCTTGTAGATATTCAATACGACTCTCCATTACGGCTAGTACCTCGGGTGCTAAGCTAGGGTATGGATTAAGTACGCTCGCTACTTTATCCGCTAGCCAAGTTTTTAGTAAATCGGCTGTGGGTGTTTTTAGCAAGTGAGCCATAGTTTTTACTTGTTGTTCGGTAGCGGTGCGTTCATCACGTTCAATGCGGCTCAGCAAGCTAGGGTCTATTCCTAGTTGCTGTGCAAGCTCCTTTAGGTTATAGCCAGAGGCTAACCGAAGGGTTTTTAAAGTGTTTCCAAACATGATTGACAAAATTTAGCATGACAAAAATAGTCATTTATTATTGGAAATAAAAGCCAGCTTCCAAAATAAAATCGGAAGCTGGCTTTAGGCTGTTTAAATGGCTCGTATTAGGAAGTAGTTTTTCTTCCCTTTTTGAGCGAGTATCAACTCGTTGGCAATTAGGTCTGAAGCATCTATACTTTTTTCCAAGTTTACTTTCGTTTTATTAATGGCAAATCCATTTCCTTGAATCATTTTACGTGCTTCACCTTTAGAGCTAAAAATGGGACAGTTACTGGCGGCAAACTCAATAACGGGGATGCCTACTTCCAGATCGGCTCTGTTTACCTCAAATTGGGGTACTCCACTAAATACAGCCAATAGTGTTTTCTGATCCAACTCTCTAAGTGCGTCTTCGGTAGCCTTACCAAAAAGTATATCTGTTGCTTTTTGAGCTTGTTCTAAATCATGTTGAGAGTGTACTCGTGCGGTAATTTCTTCGGCCAAAGCCTTTTGCAATTGTCTTAGGTGCGGCTCGTTACGGTGTGTTTCTATTAGTTGCTCAATTTCTTCGCGACTTTTCAAAGAAAATATTTTCATGTAATTTTCCGAATCTTCATCCGCTGCGTTTAACCAAAATTGGTAAAATTCGTAAGGCGTTGTTTTTTCAGGGTCAAGCCAGATATTTCCACTAGCTGATTTTCCAAACTTACTACCATCTGATTTTTTGATTAAAGGAGTGGTAATGGCAAAAGCTTCGCTGCCACCCTTTCTCCTAATAAGTTCTGTTCCAGTGGTAATATTTCCCCATTGATCGCTGCCACCCATTTGCAGTTTTACCTGTAAAGATTTGTTGAGATGGTAAAAATCGTAGCCTTGTACCAGCTGGTAGCTAAACTCAGTAAACGACATGCCGTTTTCCAATCGGTTTTTAACCGAGTCTTTGGCCAGCATATAGTTTACGGTGATGTGCTTACCTACATCTCGGATAAATCCTAAAAAGTCTAATTCCTTAAACCAATCGTAATTATTAACTATCTCAGCCGAGTTATCGCCACAATCAAAGTTCAAAAACTTTTCGAGCTGTGCTTTTTGGCAAGATAAGTTGTGATTCAAAATTTCTTCGGATAAAAGGTTACGCTCTTCTGATTTTCCAGATGGATCACCTACCATACCTGTAGCGCCTCCTACCAAGGCATAAGGTTTATGACCTGAGCGTTGAAAATGTACCAACGTCATTATTTGTACTAGGTTGCCAACTCCCAACGAATCGGCTGTTGGGTCAAAACCAATGTAACCCGAAACCATTTCTTTTTTAAGCAACTCCTCCGTTCCCGGCATGATATCATGGAGCATACCACGCCATTTCAATTCTTCTACAAAACTTTTATTCATGAGGTTATAACTTAACTAGGATTAGCTGCAAAAATATAACTTCGCCAAGGCTAAACAAACAAGGCACGTGCATTGAGTAAAACTATTTTAGTTACAGGAGGAACAGGGCTTTTAGGAGCTCATTTACTATACCACTTGTGTAGCCAAGGGCACATGGTAAAAGCTACTAAAAGAGCTAGTTCGAGCTTAGATTTGGTTCAAAAGATATTTGCGTATTATCAATCTGCTGATCAAAGTTTTTTGAAAAATATTGAATGGCAGGAGGTTGAATTAGATGATGTATTGGCTTTAAGTGAAGCTTTAGAGGATGTTAATTACCTCTATCATTGCGCGGCCACCGTATCATTTAATCCGCGGAAGCGGAAACAACTTACCCAAAATGTAGAAATAACGAGCTGTGTAGTAAATGCAGCTTTAGCGGCAAAAGTGGATAAGTTGGTGCATGTAAGTAGCGTGGCAGCTTTAGGCAGAGCCAAGCAAGGGAGTTTGATTGATGAATCGAGCCAATGGACCAGTAGTACAGAAAATTCGGTGTATGCTGAAAGTAAGTACTGGGCCGAGTTGGAAGTTTGGCGCGGTATGGAAGAAGGCTTGAACGCGGTAATTGTAAACCCTTGCATTATTTTAGGCCCAGGACCCTGGAGTAGCGGCAGCACGGCTATTTTTGGAAAGGTGGCTAAAGGTTTTAAGTTTTACACGCATGGCGAAAATGCCTATGTAGATGCCCGTGATGTGAGTAGAGCCATGCACCTTTTAATGGAGAGTACTATTAGCCATAATCGATTTGTATTGGCCGCGGAAAACTGGAGTTACCGAAAAATGTTTGGGCGAATAGCCAAGGCGATTGGAGCTAAAGAACCTACCGTTTTAGCTAAACCTTGGATGGGGAAAATAGTATGGCGAATTGAAAAGTGGCGCAGCTTTTTGCTAGGTTCTGACCCTATGATTACGAAAGAAACGGCCAAAACCGCTCATCAAGTAAATAGGTACAATGGCTCAAAAATTTGTGAGGCCGTAAACTTTAGGTATCGAGGTTTAGAAGAAACGGTAGAAGATATTGCTGGTTTTTATAAAGAGGAGCATAAACTATCGTAGGCTGTCTTGTAATCTTTTTTTGAGTTGCTGATTAGCAGGATTATTGTTGATTAATTCGGCATCCTCATTGGGGTCTGCCAATGGAGTGCGGGGCGGGGCTTGTTCAATAATACTTAAAGTATCAAGTACATCACGATACAACTCTTCCATTAAACCAGGGTGAGCGGCATAAAAGGAATAACTGCTGTCAAAGCGCGCTTTGCTAATGCCATATTTGGTGTAAATCTTATCGTAGTACATCCCCAAGCTGCGTTTGTCGCCAATAATTTTTTGACCCATTTTAGCGCCTTCTACTAAGTGTACATCGGTTAAAACCAGCACCATAGAATCGTTAGAAATAACATGAGATGGAACTTCAACACTAGGGCGACCACCACAGGCCGTAAGTAGGCCAAGAGCCAAAATTACTTTAACGTGCAAACTCAAGACGCTCACCAATATTGGGGTTAAACTTGCCATTATCGTACACCAATTTTCCGTTTACAAAAGTGTGTGTTACTCTCGATTTAAACGTAAAATCCTCGAAAGGAGACCAAGCACATTGGTACAGAATATTTTCTTTACTCACACGCCAAGGTTGCGAAGGATCAATCAAAACAATATCAGCGAAATAGCCTTCTCGTATGTATCCACGGTTTTTAATGTTAAAAACTTCGGCAGGATTATGACACATTTTTTGAACCATTTGTTCAATATCAAATTCGTCATTTCTAACAAACTCCATTATGGCTGGTAAGGCGTGTTGTACCAAGGGGCCACCACTGGGTGCTTTGGTATATACTTGTTGCTTTTCGGCCAATGTATGTGGTGCATGGTCCGTAGCAATTACATCTATCTTACCTTCTTTAACGGCTTTCCAAATGGCAGTTCTATCGGTGCTTTCTTTTACCGCAGGGTTCCATTTAATAAGGGTTCCCATTTCGTTGTAATCTTCGGCACTAAACCAAAGGTGATGTACGCAGGCTTCGGCTGTAATTCTTTTTTTAGAGAGCGGTTCTGTACTAAAAAGTTCCGCTTCCTCAGCTGTGCTAATATGAAATACGTGTAAGCGCGTATTGTGCTTTTTGGCCAAGTTTACCGCCAAGGTGGTTGATTTTAAGCAGGCTTCTCGGCTACGAATATCGGGGTGAAACTCTATAGGAATATCATCTCCATATCGATCTTTATATTGCTCAAAGTTAAAGGTGATGGTTTGCTCATCCTCACAGTGAGTAATTACGGGAACGGGACTTTCGCTAAAAATTTTGTTTAAAGCGTTTTCCTCATCTACCAACATATTGCCCGTGCTGCTGCCCATAAAAACCTTAACACCTGGTATTTTGGTGGGATCTACTTTTTTTATTTCGTCAATATTGTCATTGGTGGCTCCCAAATTAAAGGCATAATTAGCCCATGATGATTGCGCAGCAATGGCGTATTTGTCTTCTAAAAGTTCAAGAGTAACAGCAGCAGGTTTGGTATTGGGCTGTTCTATAAAAGAGGTAATACCTCCCGCAATAGCGGCCTTCGACTCACTAGCGATAGTGCCCTTTTTGGTAAGGCCAGGCTCTCTAAAGTGCACTTGATCGTCAATTACACCAGGTATCAAAAACTTACCTTGTGCATCTATTAAAACGGTATCGCTGTTAACTTGGCTTAAGTTGGATTCAATTTTAGAAATCAAGTTGTTTTCGATTAGCACATCGCTTTCAAAAACCTTCCCTTCATTCACAATCCTGGCATTTTTTATCAGGACTCTACTCATCATTCTCTAAAATTAAAAAAATTACTTGTAGCGCTTTAATAAGTTGCGCATTTTTAGTTGAAGCACTCCAAAAACGGCTTCACGAATTATATTATTTGACATTTTGGAGTTGCCTCTGGCCCGATCGGTAAAAATTACCGGTATTTCGGTTACTTTAAAACCTAGCTTGTACGCAATGTATTTCATTTCAATTTGAAAAGCGTAGCCAACAAATTTAATACTCTTAAAGTTCATGCGTTTTAAAACCTTGCGGTGGTAACACATAAAACCAGCGGTAGTATCCTGAAAAGGGATGCGCAAAATAATACGCACATAACGTGAGGCAAAGTAACTAAGTAATACTCGACTCATAGGCCAGTTTACTACATTAACACCTTTTATATATCTAGAACCTATGGCTACATCACCGCCTTCCTTATGGCAGGCTGCATGCAGGCGTATTAAGTCTTTAGGATTGTGCGAAAAGTCGGCATCCATCTCAAAAAAGTATTCATATTCCCTTTCCAAGCCCCACTTAAAACCGGCAATGTAAGCAGTGCCTAAGCCTTGTTTTCCTTGCCTTTGCATAAGGTGTAGGCGAGCAGGAAACTCCTCTTGTAATTTTTTTACAGCCTCCGCAGTGCCATCGGGTGAACCATCGTCAATAATTAAAATCTCAAAATACTTACCTACCTCGCTGGGCTCATCACTAAAAGAAAAAGTCTTTCTAATAATGGCCTCTACGTTTTCAATCTCGTTGTAGGTAGGAATAAGTACTATAGAGTCAGACAAAGGTTTCTTTTTTTGTTTTAAAAGTAAGTTGGCAAAAGTAACCAAACATTCGTCACTTTTTCGCGTTACCTTCAACGAGCTTTATAATCAAAACGTATACCGAGTTACTGTTAAATAATGGCTAAAATTTTCAAGAAATAGCTACTTTTCGCCCATGGATTTTTACAATAAAAAGAACCTCTGGAAATTTATTTTGTTGCTTTTTGCCATTTTAATTGGTGCGGTAACTTTATGGTACACCGAAAGTTTTTTGGAAGAGCTGCGTATTGAAGAGGAAAAAAAGGTGCAACAGTTTGCTATGGCCATGCGCAATGTGTTGGAGGCAGACCCTGAGGATAATTTTAACTTTGAGCAAGATTTTATTCGATCTAATACCACCATTCCCATTGTTTTAACGGATGCCTCCGGAGCTTTAATTACGGCTCGAAACATGGATTTAGAGAAGGTGCAGAACCCAGAATGGTTGCAAAGAAAAATTGAACAAATGCGCCAAGAGGCCGAGCCCATTGAAGTGGTGGTAAGTGAAAGTCAAGTGCAGTATATCTATTATCAAAATTCCATTTTACTTACCAAGTTACGTTATTACCCGCTTATTTTATTGCTGGTTATATCCTTGTTTATCGGTATTGCTTATATCGCGTTTAGCAATGCCCGTAAATCAGAACAAAACCGTGTGTGGAATGGCTTGGCGAAAGAAACTGCCCACCAAATTGGCACGCCCTTAAGCTCTTTAATGGGCTGGATTGAATTGTTGAGAGCCCAACAGGGAACCGAAGAGGCCGTAATGGAAATGGAAAAGGATGTAGAGCGATTGAATATTATTACCGATCGCTTTTCTAAAATTGGATCGGTGCCGGTACTACGCCCGCTAAATTTGGTAGCTGTTACCGAGCAGGCGGTAGGTTACTTGTCTTCTCGCTCGCCTCGTAAGGTTATTTTCAAAACCCACTTTAGTCCCGAGAGCAAGGAAGTGTTGGTAAAGCTTAATAAACCCTTGTATGCGTGGGTTATTGAAAACTTGCTGCGCAATGCGGTAGATGCCATAGGCGCCAAAGGGCAAATTGATATAAGTATAAAGGTGCAAAACAGAAATATAGTGGTAGAGGTGGCAGATGATGGCAAGGGGATAGCGGTGAACAAACAGAAAACTATTTTTAGACCGGGCTTTACCACCAAAAAAAGAGGCTGGGGCTTGGGTTTAAGTTTAGCCCGCAGAATTATAGAAGAATACCACCAAGGAAAAATATTTGTAGCACACTCGGAGGTGGATAAAGGAACAATTTTTCGTATTTTGTTGCGAAAAGCAAACTAAAGTGTCCGGACTATATCTTCACATCCCTTTTTGTCGTCAGGCTTGTACCTACTGCGATTTTCATTTTTCTACTTCGCTAAAGCGGAAAGAGGAGATGATTGCGGGTATGGTGGCCGAAATGAAAATGCGGAAATCGTACTTACCCAATAAACCTTTGCAAAGTATTTACTTTGGTGGTGGCACGCCTTCGGTATTAGAGAAAGAAGATTTAATAAATATTTTTAAAGGCATTAAGGAGAACTTTAGCTTGGCGCAGGATGCTGAAATAACTTTAGAAGCCAACCCAGATGATTTAACGGAAGAGAAGTTGAAAATGCTGGCCGAAACGCCTATTAACAGGCTTTCCATTGGGGTGCAATCTTTTAATGACGATGATTTAAAAATGATGAATAGGAGTCATAATGCTGCACAAGCCACCCAGAGCATACAGCAGGCGCAGGCCTTGGGTTTCAGCAATATTACCCTCGATTTAATTTATGGTTTGCCGGATAGAAATGAAGTGCATTGGGAGCAGCAACTGTATAAAGCATTAGATTTAAATGTGCCTCATATTTCAGCTTATGCCCTTACGGTAGAAAAGGAAACGGTGCTGGAAAACTGGATTAGAAAAGGAAAAATTTCGCCTTTAGATGAACGTATTGCCGAGCGCAACTTTTACTTTTTGATAAAGATTTTACAAAAACATGGGTACGAGCATTACGAGGTATCAAACTTTGCCAAAAAAGGGTATCGCGCCAAACACAATTCATCGTATTGGCAAGGTAAGCCGTACTTAGGTATCGGTCCTTCGGCTCATTCTTTTAATGGAAATAGCCGCCAATGGAATGTTTCTAACAATCATGTGTACCTTGATTCTATCAACCAAGGAGAATTGCATTGTGAAAAAGAAACCCTATCCATAGCTGAGCAATACAACGAAAAGGTGATGACGGGCTTGCGCCAAAAGGAAGGTTTGGACTTGGAGCAGATAGACTTGTTGTTTGGAGTTCATTACACCCAGTTTTTGCTTAAAGAAGCTCAAGCACAATTGGAAAATGGTAGCTTGGAGCAAGTAGGCACCCATCTAGTGATTCCTACTCCACAGCGCTTTAGAAGTGATGGTATAGCAGCGGCACTTTTTTATATTTGAGCCTTTTAACAAGCACCCTACTTTATGCAAGCGCGTATTTTATTTAGAGGCCAACCTTTTACGGTAAACTTAGCTCAAGGCATTAATTTATCGGCCAGTATGGGTATGCGTAGTAAGGAGTTTAAAGCTTGGTTTACGGATGATGTGGAGATTAGTCCTGAGCAAAGAGGTGATTGGACAGCGAGTGTAGAAAAGGGCTCTCCGGTAAACTTTTACAATATTCGTTTTAATCCCCATGGTAATGGCACGCACACCGAAACCGTTGGGCATATTTCGCCATCGCGCGAAAGCGTAAACACCCACTTAAATAAGCACCATTTTATGGCCAAAGTGGTATGGCTTAAGCCTGAAAAAAGAGGAGAGGATTGGGTGGTTAGCTTGGCCGCGTTGCAAAGCCAAACCCAAAACTGGGAAGGTGTAGAGGCGCTAATAATAAAAACGGGAGATTACCCAGACGGGCATGACTTTTCGGGTACCAACCCTACTTATTTTGAGTGGCAGTTGCTTGAGTTTGTTCGGGAGCAAGGGATAGAGCATTTTTTATGTGATTTACCCTCGGTAGATAGAGAAGAGGATCAAGGGGCTTTGTTGGCCCACCGTGCCTTTTGGAATTACCCGCAAGACCCTCGCACATCGGCCACTATTAGCGAGTTGTTGCAAATTCCAGCGCAAGCCAAACCCGGTTTATACTTACTTAATTTGCAAGTGGCTCCATTCGAAAATGACGCAGCCCCCTGTAGGCCAGTAGTTTTCGCTTTACAGGGTGAATAAACGCTGTGGCTACTCGGAAATTTACACTACTTTTGCCAGCTATTTTTTAATAATTTTCTAATTCAAACTCAAAGCCCGTAAGCTATGAAAATGAAACTTTCCCACTTTACGTACAATCTTCCTAAGGAACTAATTGCTGATAGGCCAATGCCGCATCGCGATGAAAGCCGCCTAATGGTTATGGACCGTAAAACAGGAGAAATTGAACACCGCCAGTTTAAAGATGTACTAGATTACTTTGATGATGGCGATATTATGGCCCTGAATAATACCAAAGTTTTTCCGGCTCGTATGTACGGAAACAAGGAAAAAACAGGAGCTCGTATTGAAGTGTTTTTACTTCGCGAATTAAATGTAGAAAGCCGCTTGTGGGATGTATTAGTAGATCCTGCCCGTAAAATTAGAATTGGTAATAAATTGTACTTTGGCGAAGACGATAGTCTGGTAGCAGAGGTAATTGACAACACCACTTCGAGAGGCCGTACGCTTCGGTTTTTGTTTGATGGCAGCTACGAAGAATTTAGAGCCAAATTGGCCGAATTGGGCGAAACACCTATTCCTAAATATATTGGCCGTGAGCCAGACGAAGATGACGTAGAGCGTTACCAGTCTATTTTTGCAAAGCACGAAGGTGCCGTAGCAGCTCCTGTAGCCAGTCTGCATTTTTCTAAGCAGCTTATGAAACGCATGGAAATTAAAGGCGTTGATTTTGCTGAGCTCACCTTGCATGTAGGTTTGGGAACTTTTAGACCGGTAGAGGTAGAAGATTTGAGCAAGCATAAAATGGATAGCGAGCAATTTATTATTCCGGATGCCACGGCTCAAAGCATTAATAAATCAATGAATAACAAAGGACGTGTATGCGCGGTAGGTACTACTAGCTTGCGCGCCATGGAAAGTTCGGTAAGCACTAACGGCCGCTTAAAGCAAGCCAATGGTTGGACGAACAAATTTATCTTTCCTCCTTACGAGTTTAAAATTGCCGATGCTTTAATCACCAATTTCCATCCGCCACAAAGTACTTTAATGATGATGACATCTGCCTTTGGTGGTTATGATTTTACCATTAAGGCCTACAAAGAAGCCATTAAAGAGAATTACCGCTTTTTGAGTTATGGGGATGCGTTTATGATTCTTTAAACCATACGAATATTATAAAGCCCCTTAGCAGACCTGCTAAGGGGCTTTTTTATGAGCCCTATTTCCTACTAAATTTTCAGTATCCTTGTGTTTCAATAATTTAACCTCCTGTACAATGAAACAATTTACTTTTTTCACATTCTTTTTATCGCTTCTTTTTTGTTCCGTACTAAGAGCTCAACCTAGTAGTGTAGAGTGGGATCTGCTATCTGGAGAAGAGATCCCTGCCAATAAATATAGATGGTTTAAAAAACACCATAATGGCGCGGTCTATAGATATAAAAAAAGCAAAAATCAAGTTACTATTAAAAAATACAGCATAAGTCCGTTTAAAAAATTATATGAATTAGAATTAGAGCGTAAGGAGGAGGGTGATAAAAACTATAGTCAGTTTATTGTAATGGATAATGCTGTACATGTGTTCTATTGGCAGTTTGATAAAAAAAGAAAAGTACTGAGTCGCTACGTTAGAAAGGTAAACGCTTCTGGGTCTATAGGTCCGTTTAAATTAATTGCAGAGATTCCTTCTTCAAAATCATATAAGGCTGTTATAGGTCAGCGATTTTCTAGAGATGGCAAAACGTTAATGCTGCTAAAGCAATTTGAAGTTAAGAAAGGTGAAAATGCCAAGTACGGTTTAGAGGTCTATGATGAAGACTACAATAAAATGTGGGAGGATGAAATAACCTTTCCTTATACAGCGAAAGAGTTTACAATTAAAAAATGGAGTGTCACGAACGATAGAGCGGTAGTAGCATTAATGAGAAGTCGGGATGACCAAAATAAGCTAAGTGTTAATCTGGTTAAGTTCATGGGAGACTCTTATGAAAAGCTTCCTGTAAATTTTGAGGAACCCGTATATAGTGATGATGTAATGAGTGTTGATTTGATTCCCGGAAAAATTGTACTTCATGCCTGGACTCACCCCAAAAAGAGTCATAAATTAAAAGGATTAATGGTGTACACCTTTGATTATAAAACGTGGAAAGAAACAAATAGAGACGTTCAAAAATTTAGTGAAAAGATGAACAGTAGGATTCTGAATCACTCAGGACATGGTTGGGCAGATGGAAGCCTTTCCTCGATGGAGATGCGCAGAGCAATTCCAAAAAAAGGAGGAGGCTTTTATATATTGGCAGAGAAACAGATGACGCAAAAAGTAGAAATAGATGAAAAGGTTACGTACCTATATTACGATATAGATATTTTTGTGTGTAGTGTAGATGGCCATGGTAATATAGATTTTATGGATGTTATTCCTAAGTTTCAAGAGGTGAAAAGTGAAAGACACTTTGTGAACATGAGTTCATTTGGGTATTACGCTGATAGTCAGGATAATTTACATATTTTTTATACGGATCATGTTGAAAATAAAAATAATATGGCGGGCTCTGGTGTAGAGCTAAAGGCGATGAAGAATCCTGTGAAAGGAGCCATTATGCATGTGGAGGTAAATGAAAACGGAATTGGTAAAAAGAATCAGGTGAAACTGAATAGCAAAGTTTTTACGCCTAAATTTAGGAGCGGTTTTCCAACAGAGTTTGGTATTTGTCTTCCCGTAAAGGTGAGTAATAAAGTTATTAAACTGGGGACCTTAAGCGTGCCTTAGTTTTAGCTCACCGTCCAGCTATTCTTCCCTTTTATTAAGGCATTCATATCGCCTGTTCCTTTAGTTTTTAGGGAGGTATCCATTTGTTCAGTTAGGGCTTCTTCGTAACAACTGCGCTCTGTTTGGTACAGTACGCCAAATGGTCTTGGGTCGGCATCACTAAAAAGGCGGCTTAATAAGTGGGCTTTAGTAGCATCTTGGCTATCGTGTATCCATAAGTCATTTTCTGAGTAACCATTGGCTAATTCAACCACTTGGGGCTGTAATCCGTTTAATCGAAGGCCTTTTTTGCCGCCATCAAAAACAATGGGTTTGCCTTGTTC
This sequence comes from uncultured Owenweeksia sp., assembly GCA_937146805.1. Lineage (GTDB taxonomy): Bacteria > Bacteroidota > Bacteroidia > Flavobacteriales > Schleiferiaceae > Owenweeksia. The sequence goes on from CAKZRR010000017.1 coordinate 67,626, forward strand.
CAGAAACAAACTGGTACTGTCGCGCTGTTTTTTATCCGTGTATTTTTCAAAGGCCCCATCGTTAAAAACATTGCAATTTTGGTAAATCTCCACCAATGATGTGCCTTTATGCTCATGTGCTTGTTGCAAAACTTCTCGCAGTCTTACGGGGTCTCTATCCATAGTGCGTGCAACAAAAGTAGCCTCGGCACCTAAAGCCAGCGCTATGGGGTTAAAAGGATGATCGATACTACCCAGCGGGCTACTTTTGGTTTGTTTTCCAATTTCAGAAGTAGGCGAGTATTGTCCTTTAGTAAGGCCGTAAATTTCGTTGTTAAACAACAAAATGTTTACGTTGAGGTTTCTTCGTAATAAGTGTATCAGTTGGTTGCCACCAATAGAAAGCGCATCGCCATCTCCAGTTACAATCCATACACTTAAATCGGGGTTTGCCAGTTTAAGGCCGGTAGCTACCGAGGGCGCTCTACCATGTATGCTGTGCATCCCATAACTATTCATATAGTAAGGAAACCGCGAGCTGCAACCAATACCTGAAATAAAGACTAAGTTTTCGCGAGCAATACCCATGCTAGGTAGCACGGTTTGCATTTGTTTTAAAATGCTGTAATCGCCACAACCGGGGCACCAACGTACGTCTTGGTCGCTCGCAAAATCTTTAGAGGTAAGTGTTTCGTTATTACTCATGCTACACGTGTTTTTCTATCTCCTCCAAAATTTCCTTCGCCTTAAAAGGCAAGCCTTGAATTTTATTTAAGCCAACAATACGGCCTTTAAACTCTTGATTTAAAACCTTTACCAATTGTCCGTTGTTAAGCTCGGGCACTATAATGGTTTCAAACTGAGCCAATATTTCGCCTAAGTTAGTATCCAACGGAAATAAATGCTTAATATGTACTTGCGATACAGACAAACCTCCTTCAATGGCCCAGCGCACAGCTACTTTAATGGCACCATAGGTGGAGCCCCAACCTAAAACCAATACTTTTCCGCTAGCCGCTCCCTGCAATATTTTTAAGGGGGCATACGTATTTGCCATTAAGGCCACTTTTTGAGCGCGAGTATGTACCATTTTTTCGTGGTTCTCCGGGTTGTAGCTTACATTTCCCGTTTGGGCTTCTTTTTCTAAACCTCCTACTCGGTGTTCTTTGCCCGGTGTCCCGGGAATGGCCCATTTACGGGTTAGATTTTTATCTCTAGCATAGGCTAAATAGGTTCCATTATCGGTTGCAAATGGTGCTGCCATTGCTGGTAAGTCTTCCATTTTAGGAAATTTCCAAGGCTCGCTTCCATTGGCCAAATAACCATCAGATAGGAGTATAACGGGCGTCATTCGCTCTACTGCCAAACGGCAAGCTTCTACCGCAGTGTCAAAACAATCAGAAGGTGTAGCGGGAGCCAAAACAGGAATGGGAGCCTCGCCATTTCGGCCATACAATGCTTGAAACAAATCAGCTTGTTCTGTTTTTGTAGGTAAGCCTGTGGAGGGGCCACCGCGTTGCACATTCACAATTACCATGGGAATTTCGAGCATAACGGCCAAACCCATTGCTTCGCCTTTTAAGGCAATACCAGGCCCCGAGCTCGCGGTAACGGCCAGCGCACCACCAAAGGATGCACCAATTGCAGCAGTAACGGCAGAAATTTCATCTTCGGCTTGAAAAGTTTTAACGCCAAAGTTTTTTTGACGAGCCAAAAAATGAAGAATATCCGAGGCCGGTGTAATAGGGTAGCCGGCAAAAAACAACTCTAAGTTGGCTTTTTGAGCGGCCGCCATTAACCCTAAGCTCAAACTCTCGTTACCTACAATATTGCGGTAATCGCCAGCCGGTAAATCGGCTTTTTCTACTACAAATCTTTCGCTCGCTTCAATAGTTTCTCCGTAGTGATAACCTGCTTTTAAAGCTTTTTGATTGGCTTCTAAAATTACGGGTTTCGCCTTAAATTTATCCTTCAAAAAATCCAAAGTAGGTGCTAAGTCTCGGCTGTAAAGCCAATACACAAAGCCCAGTACAAATAAGTTTTTAGATTGATCTTTCTCCTTTGTTGAAAGAGTGAGTTCTTTTACGGCATCGCGGTTTAGTTGGCTAATATTGATATTAAAGACTTTGTAATCGCCTTCGGCTATTTGCTCTAAAGGGTTTTCGTCTTCGGGGAGTTTAGCCAGCTTTAAATTTCGTTTATCAAAACCAGATTCGTTAACTATTAGTATGCCTCCTTTTTTTAGATTGCCAAAGTTCTTACTAAAAGCAGCGGCATTCATGGCTACTAGTACATCGGGCTCCGACCCAGGTGTGTCAACAGCAATGCTACCAAAATGAATTTGAAAGCCCGATACGCCTGCAATGGTGCCTATGGGTGCTCTAATTTCGGCTGGAAAATCGGGAAAGGTACGCAGGTCGTTTCCTTGTAAAGCGGTAGTGGTGGTGAATTGAGATCCAGCCAATTGAATGCCGTCTCCCGAATCGCCAGCAAAATGAATAATTACCTTTTGAAGGACGGTAGCTTGAGCCATTTACACTTTTTCAATCATACTTATTTCAAGCACACGAGTTACTTCCGGAGCGTGCTTTTTAACAGTCATTTCCACTCCGCTTTTTAGCGTCATTTGATTTACAGAGCAGCCAATACAAGCGCCATGTAATTCTACTTTTACAGTGCCGTCTTTCTCCAGTTTAACAAAACTAATATCGCCACCATCCGATTCTAAAAAAGGGCGAATTTCGGCCAAGGCAACTTTAATTTTGGAAATGGTTTCTTCTTTGTTTGCAATCATGGTTTAGGCCTTTTGTTTAGCAGCCGAACATCCGGCCATGGTGGTGATACGTGTGATTTCGGTAGGCGGAAGTTTATCGTTGCGCTTTACCAATTCGGTTACAATATTTTGACTCAATAAATCAAAAGCTTCGCTTATCACCGTGTTTTCTTGCAATGCTGCAGGGCGGCCTACGTCTCCACTTTCACGGATAGATTGCACCAAAGGAATCTCTCCTAAAAAAGGCACATCCAACTCCTGACTAAGATATTTAACACCTTCTTTTCCAAAGATATAATATTTGTTATCAGGCAGCTCAGCGGGCGTGAAATAAGCCATGTTTTCTACCATGCCCAAAACGGGTACGTTAATGCTATCCAGTTTAAACATACCTACGCCCTTACGCGCATCGGCTAAAGCCACGGTTTGAGGTGTACTTACAATTACGGCTCCTGTAACAGCAACGGCTTGTACCAAACTAAGGTGAATATCGCCTGTTCCGGGAGGTAAATCAATCAATAAAAAATCAAGCTCGCCCCAATGCGAATCACGAATAAGCTGATTTAATGCCTTGGAGGCCATAGGGCCACGCCACACCACCGCTTGGTTTGATCCGGCAAAAAAGCCAATGGACATTACTTTTACTCCATAACTTTCTACTGGATCCATTTTTACCTTTCCATCTACTTCAATACTGCCCGGTTTGGCATGGTCAATATCAAACATTAAGGGTTGAGATGGGCCATATATATCGGCATCTACTACTCCAACTTTAAACCCTTTTTCGGCCAAATTAACGGCTAGGTTAGCAGTAATGGTAGATTTACCCACACCTCCTTTACCAGAGGCAATGGCAATAATATTTTTAATTCCAGGTAACTCGGCACCTCTAATTTGCTGTGGTTCTTCTTTGGCCTTAGCAGGTACCTCAAGGTTTACTTTTATTTTTAATTTTTCATGCACTTTTTGGTGCAGTACTTTTAAAATTTCAACCTCCAATTTTTTCTTGATATGCAGCGCAGGCGTTAGGCAAATGGCGTCTACCACTACTTCATCTCCAAATATTTGAATGTTTTTAACGTGCTGTGCTTCTACCAAATTTTGTTTTCCATCGGTAGAAGTAATGCTGCTTAGTGCATCGGTAATTTGTTGCTTAGAATAAGCCATGGGTATGTAATTTGAGGCAAAGGTACGTAATGCGCCTGCAATTTAGTCTTGTAATATGGGTGGTAAATGGGGTTATTTAGGCTTTCGATATTTGAGAATTATTCCCCAAAACGAGCCTTTACCAGTTCCAAAAAGCGACTTTCGGTTTCTTCTTTATCTGTCCAGTTGTAATCGGGTTTAACCATATTAACAACAAAATTTTGTGCCTCGCTGTAAGTAGTGTAGGTGTTTATTTGCGATAACACACGGTTCAAGTCTTCTTGCGAGCCGTCAAACAATTGATTTTGAAAGGCAATACGATCATTAAGTCCTAGGCTAATGGTACCCATTCCGTAGCGCTCGTTAATAGAATTTTGTTTGCCACTATTTTGTTTGCTACTTTTTTGAGAAATAGGTTCTGCTTCCTTTTTTTCAACCACTTTAATAGGAGGCGGTGCTGTTTTCTCTTCTTTTTTAGGAGCTGGTATAAACTCAATCGCTTCAGGCTCGGGTTGTTTTGCTTCAGGCTCAGGGGTTTCTTTTTTTGGTGCTTGTGCCTCGGGTTGAGCAAAGGGTTTAGTTACATTTAACGTAGGCTTTGGCTCTGCAACCACTTCTTTGTCAGTAGGTTTTGTGCTGGTGGGTTGTTGGGTTGCAACATAATTTAGCACCAATAGTTTTTCGTATAAAGCCCTTGTATTTTGCAGTTGCTCTTCAAAGTTGCTTGGGCTAGAGGCACTTAAAATAGCTTCGCATAAGCTTTTTAACTCCTGTTTAATTTGATCTTCCATTAAAATTATTCTTTGAGTAGTTTTGTGGCTGCAAAATGCGCGGCTCTAATTGGTAGCTAAGCTACTTTGTTTTATGTTATTTTTAGCGCTTTAGTTTCAAAAAATGTTTCTCGAAAATCCGATAAATACTCACAAAAATACTGGCTGGATAGAAGTCATTTGCGGATCCATGTTTTCGGGTAAAACCGAAGAGTTGATTCGCAGATTAAAAAGGGCGCAATTTGCGCAGCAGTCGGTAGAAATTTTTAAACCTTTGGTAGATACACGCTATGCCGAAGAGGATGTGGTAAGCCACGATCAAAACTCTATACGATGCACGCCCGTAGAAAGCAGTTCTAATATTTTGCTGCTGGCCGATGGCGTAGATGTGGTGGGTTTAGATGAGGCTCAATTTTTTGATGAAGGAATTGTAGAGGTGTGTAACAAATTGGCCAATAGCGGAAGTAGAGTGATTGTAGCCGGATTGGATATGGATTTTAAAGGGAAACCTTTTGGCCCAATGCCCAATTTAATGGCCACGGCTGAGTACGTTACCAAGGTACATGCTATTTGCGTAAAAACGGGAAATTTGGCGCATCATTCGCATCGTAAAAATGCCAACGAAAAGTTGGTAATGCTGGGCGAAGAACAGGAGTATGAACCCTTAAGTAGAGCCGCTTTTAATAAAGCACTGCAACAAGATGATGAGGCGAAGCCTTAATGAAATAGTAAGCTTATTGCAAAGCGAGGGCTGCGAATTGGAAACTCATTTTGAGGATGATTCCAGTCCCATTACTTCGCTGCTGCTAGATAGCCGAAATGCCATTACGGGTGTTCGCAATTTGTTTTTCGCTTTACGCGGAAAAAACCACGATGGCCACCAGTATCTTAAAGATTTAAAAGAGCGGGGCGTTACCAATTTTGTGGTAGAAGAACTGCCCAAAAACACCAGCGGAGCGAACTATATTTTAGTAAAAAATAGTTTGCAGGCTTTACAGCAATTGGCAGCAGCCATTAGAGCTCAAAGCGAGGCGGAGGTAATAGCCATTACCGGCAGCAACGGAAAAACAGTTGTAAAAGAGTGGCTTTTTAAAGTAATAAATAATCAGTTTAATACTTTAAAAAGCCCCTTGAGCTATAACTCGCAAGTGGGGGTTCCATTATCGGTTTGGCCTTTAAGCAAAAGTCATCAAATGGCGGTGTTTGAAGCCGGCATTAGTAAGCCAGGCGAAATGCAGCTCTTGGAAAAAATATTAAAACCTACGTTAGGTATTTTCACCAATTTAGGTTCGGCTCATAGCGCCAATTTTAAATCGCGCCAAGCCAAGGCGTTGCAAAAGCTGTTGCTTTTTAAAAGTTGCCAAAGCCTTATTTATTGCGAGGATCAAGAAGAAGTAGCGAGCTTAATTACTGATTTTTGCCATCGAAATAATGTAGCAAAATGGAGCTGGAGTTTTAAAAACGCAGCCGCCACCCTATGGGTTAACAAAGTTGAGCAGCAAGCTAATACCACGTTGCTTAGCGCGATATATAAAAGCAATACGTTTCAAATTTCGGTACCCTTTACGGATGATGCCTCCATCGAAAATGCAGTACAGGTATGGTTAAGTGGCCTTTATTTGGGCATGGATAACGAAAAGTTGAAACCTTTGTTTGCCGGTTTAGAGCCTATTGCTATGCGCCTAGAAATGAACGCGGGCTTTAATGATAATTTGGTGATTAACGATGCCTATAATTCGGATATAGAATCGTTGAAAAACGCCTTAAACTTTTTGGATCAACAGGCGGGTAACCGCGAAAAGGTGCTGGTGCTTTCGGATATTTTACAAAACGACTTGCCTATAGATAAGTTATACGAGCAAGTACAGCGTATTTTGTTACAGCACCAGTTAAGCACGGTTATAAGTATTGGTGCGCAAGGCGAAAAGTTTAATTGGGCCAAAGAGCTAAATGTGGTGAGCTATGCTGGTACAGGCGCTTTTTTAAAAAACTTGTTTGCGCTAGATATTAAGAATAGTGCCGTGCTGCTAAAGGGCGCCCGTAGTTTTCAGTTTGAAAAAATAAGCAGCCGATTAGAGGCTAAATCGCATGAAACAGTGCTCGAAATTAATTTGGGTAACGCGGTACGAAACCTCAATTACTTCCGCGCTAAGCTAAAACCAAGCACCAAAATAATGGCTATGGTAAAGGCCTTTTCATATGGCAGTGGAGCCTACGAAATTGCCAGTTTATTGGAGTATCATAAAGTAGATTACTTAGCTGTGGCCTATACAGACGAAGGAGTGGCTTTACGCCAAGCTGGAGTAACGGTGCCTATTATGGTGCTAAATGCTGAGGTTTCATCGTTTGCCGATTTATTGAATTACCACTTGGAACCTGAGATATATAGCCAAACGCAATTACATTCTTTCAGTACGTTTTTAAGCAGGCAAGGCCAAATTTCAGATTATCCCATTCATGTAAAACTGGAAACGGGTATGCACCGTTTGGGTTTTGAAAGAGAGGATTTAACCAAACTATTAAACTTTTTAAAAACAGATACACACGTGAAGGTGGCGAGTGTGTTTTCGCATTTAGCCGCTAGTGATAACCCCAGCCATAAGGCGTTTACACTAGGTCAAATTAATGCTTTCGCGGAAATGAAGCATTACCTTGAAAAGGAGTTGGAGCAACCCTTTTTGACGCATATTTTGAACTCATCGGGTATAAGCAGTTTTGCCGATGCCCAGTTTGATATGGTACGCTTGGGTATTGGTTTATACGGAATAAGTGATGATGTAGAAGTGCAGAAACACCTCAAAGTGGTGAGCTCGCTTAAAGCTACTGTATCTCAAATACGGAAAGTAAAAAAAGGCGAAAGCGTGGGCTATGGGCGAGCTTTTGTAGCCGCTAAAGAGTGCCAAATAGCCGTAATAAGTATTGGCTATGCCGATGGATTTAGACGAAGCCTAGGCGAAGGTATTGGCTCGGTAATAATTAAGGGTTTACGCTACCCAGTAGTGGGTAAGGTGTGCATGGATATGTGCATGATTAATGTTACAGATGGCAATGTGGAAGAAGGTGATGTAGTAGAAATTTTTGGTGCCCACCTCTCTATATACGAGCTCGCCAAAACTATGCAAACCATACCGTATGAGGTGCTTACAGGAGTTTCGCAACGGGTAAAACGGGTGTATTTAACGAGTTAGTGACTTGGGGTTATTCCTCGACTTGTAATGGATGTATTTTTAAGTGTCCAGTGTAACGTTTTTCTAAGTTTAAATTTTTGAATTAGTTCCGTGTGGGCTTTTCATTTCAGCTATTTTTTTTACATACTTTATTCGCTGAAGATGCCCATTTCTAGAGGTTTCTTTAATTGTTTTGTCAACTGAACGTTCAAATGTGTGTGGCAATGGTGTGATTCCGTTGTTTTTAACCTGAATACCTGTAACTTTTGGGTTAAATGTACAGTAGTGTGTCTTTTCAAAATTTATTTTCAAACCACGATTGCGTAATTCATCTAAAATTCCGTTTGTTTTATTTTTGAAGTCAATTGGACTTGAGATAGTAATATCATCAACATATACTGAAACAGCTAAACCTTCCATTTTTAATTTTTCAAAAAGGTCTCCACAACTATGATAAACTACTAAAGAAGCCAAAAATGAAGAGGTAGGACAACCTTGAGGAATTGCACCTTCTTTTGTTGAAATTCGAGTAATTAATTTTGCAACATCTGGATAAAACCCTTCTTTTCTAAGTGCTTTTTCAACACTTGTAAAATGGATAGAAGGATAAAAATCTTTTAAATCTGTCAGAAAGAAGTATTTATTCCCTTGATGAAAACGAGCGTTTAATACGGCATCTTTTTTCTTTATTCCGCCAAAAAAGTATTCAGGTAATTTGATTTGGTATAAAACATTAATCAACAATTTAGATTGTACTTCTTTTAATTTTTTTACAGGAGCATTTATCGGTCTTGTTAAAGCAACTCCATTTTCAAATCTTGGTTGTTTTTTTTCGTCCGTTTTAGGTTCGTCCCAATTTCTGTAAAATTTTCTTTCATTTAAATCAAGAGAAGAGGATAACTTGACTAGCAAATTTTTATCAATTTTTAAAGTATAAGCTATGTCTTTTATCCTTTTTTTCATTTATGAATTTTTATGAAATGAAAACATCACTTATCAAACCTTTGATTGAAGGTTCTAACATTCTGTATGCATCTTGTTTAGCTTCTGCAATATCTTCTTTGTCAAGTGAAAAGAAAACTAAAACAGGCATTGGAATAGAAAGAGCACTAGCAATTTGCTTTAGAATACTTAAAGTAGGCTCTTTTCTACCTTTCTCAATTGAGGAAAGATAAGATTGCGACAAACCACATTGGACAGCAAAATCGGTTTGTTTTAAACCTTTTTGCTGCCTTAAGTCTTTTATGGCATTACCTATATTCATAATAATATTTGGTTTTTGAAAAAAATGAGAAGTGGGAATTAGAATAACTTAGTGATATCGTCAACTCCGAAGAATTTCAGAAATCTAAGAAGTAGGGAGAGAACTTTCAAAAGTTCGTCTGGACTATTGTCCGTTTCGTTGTTTGACATCTCTTCCAACTCTATTAAAATTGCATTTAATAAAGCTTTATCCTCTTCCGAGAACGCGTACCCGCTCTTAGCGAGTAATGACTTCACTCCACTTTGGAGTTGGTCAATTCCGTGTTTGTGTTTCATACTGTATCGTATTTATTAATTAAAAATGGGAGCACTATGCTTCCTGCTTAATTAGCTGCGTGAACCCATATAGGATACAGTCCTACGACACTTCTCGATTTCCTGCTTAAATAAAAAAAAACAAAACCTCTAATACTGATTAAATTCCTCTTTAAGCAAATTAGTAAGGGGTTGAATAACCTTAAAAGCTGTCTTCTGTCCATCTTCTCTTTCGAGTTGTACATTAGTTCAGTCGTTAGGTTTCTTGTTGCCTTTACAAAGACCCACTACGGGTGGAGGGAAAAACCCTCTTCAATAGTTTTAAAATAAAAACTCTTGGGTTCACTACACAAACATTTCAAAGAACTACAATGCGAATATACATATATTATTTCTGTGAGCAATAAAATAGGCGAAAAAGATTAGATTAATCACCATCAGAAATAATTTGATTTTATTGCTTGATGGAGGTAGAGTATTGTAAATGAAACTTGTCTTAACCCCAAAATACCGCTTATTACCTCGGTTTCTCCCACAAAAAAAATCCCCAAACTACCGAAGTAATTTGGGGACACTTGAAAAGTTAAATGCGCTAAGCTTTATTCGTGACCTAAAAGTTTGTCCATTGTTTCGCGGCTTACCGCATGGTAATTAGGGCGTGCTTTGGCATAAATATCATTGGCCATAGTAGCTTTATCGGCATTAAGCAAAGCTTCGTAGGTTGGGGTTAAGAACTTTCTTCGTCCTACCGATACTAAAAAGGCTTCTACCCTTGGGTAAACGGCTTGGTAACCCGCTTTAATAGTAGGTTGAAACCAAGCGGCTACAATTTCGTTGTTACCGCTTTGGGTAAAACCATACCAGCCGTCAAGCTGCATTAACTGTTCGGTGCTGGTACCTTCGGGCAATGAGTTTATAAAGTGCAACCACTCGTGCGTACTCCAATTGCCTGTAAGCTCAACATTGGGCTGGGTGCCGTTGCTTGTAAAGTTGCTTAACTCGGTATTTACCAAAGCAAATTTATTAGAGTGTACCTCGGGTAAGTTATCAGGAATACCGGGTTTATAAATCCAGTCATTGGCTTTAATGGTGGTGTATTGCTCTTCGCTTAATAAGTTCTCTTTTATATAAACGATAAAGTCTTCGGTGGTCATTACTTTAAACTTATTGGTTTCGAAGTAATTTTTCAAGAAAACATCAAAAGCATCTCTACCCACTGTCTCTTCAATTAAACGTAAAAAGAAATAGCCTTTATCGTAAGGAATACTGGTAACGCCATCGTCTGGGTTACGGCCTTGTAATTCTAGTTTTAGTTTGGTGTCGTTAGGTACTTCTACCAACATGCGAGCGGCATCTTCTACCAGTCCATCACGTGTAAGGCTAGCCAGCATTTCGGCATAATCGTGACCGTAAACTTCCTCCATAATGCGGTGTTCAAAGTACACGGTAAATCCTTCGTTTAACCAAAAGTCGTCCCATGTAGCATTGGTAACCAAGTTACCGCTCCAGCTATGAGCCAATTCGTGCGCTACTAGGCTCACCAATGATCGGTCTCCTGCCAAAATAGTGGGAGTAGCAAAGGTTAAACGTGGGTTTTCCATTCCCCCAAAAGGGAAAGAAGGAGGTAAAACAATAATATCGTAACGGCCCCAAGCGTAGGGTCCGTAAAGGCCTTCGGCCGCTTTTATCATATCTTCTAAATCGGCAAACTCATACACCGAAGTATCTAATAAAGAAGTTTCGGCATATACACCTGCACGGTCGCTAATAGCTTTAAAATGCACATCTCCCACCGACATGGCCAATAAATAAGAAGGAATAGGCTGTGGCATGCTAAACTCATAAACACCCGTTTCGTTTTTAACTTGTGGGTTTTCGGCACTCATCAAGGCAATCATATTTTTAGGCACGGTTACCGTAGCGTTGTAGGTAAAACGAATACCTGGGCTATCTTGACAAGGAACCCATGAGCGTGCCAAAATAGCTTGGGACTGCGTAAATAAGAAAGGTGCATTTTTGCCAGCAGTTTGTTCCGCATCTAGCCATTGTAGGGCACGGGCGTTTTTGCCAGTTTCGTAGGCAATGCTCACTTTTTTAGAGCCAGCTGTAATAGGAATAGCAACGGGCTTGCCTTTATGCTCATCAAAATCGCCTACATTAAACTTGGCTTTTACGCCATCAACTCTTACCTCAAATATTTTAAGGTCAAATATGTCGAAAACAATTTCGTTAGCGCTATCGCTGGTTTCAATATCCCATTCGGCAGTAGCCATGATTTTTTTCTGATCAAAATCTACTATCGCGCTCCAGTTAAGGTGCGTAACTTTTGCCATACTGGGGTTGGCGTAGGTATGCACATCGGTGGCGGAAGCAGGTTTTTCGGTAGTCGTGTTGTCAGTAGTCACGGTGTTGTTGTTTTGTTGGCACGAAAAAAGTAAAGACAAGGCGGTGAAACCTAAAAGGATACGTTTCATATTAAATTGTTTTATTTTACGGTTTGTAAGCAGATGATGTTATGAGTAAATGGGTATTTAAATTGGTAGTTAGTACGATCGGTGTTTTTATTACTTCATGGATTTTAGAACCGCATGTGGCGGTAAATAGTTTTGCCACAGCCTTAGTAGTGGCACTGGTTTTATCGGTTTTAAACCTTACACTAAAACCGGTATTGGTGGTTTTTACATTACCAGTAACGGTTTTTAGCTTTGGGCTGTTTCTATTTGCAATTAATGCCCTTGTTATTTTGGCAGCCGATGCCCTTATTCCGGGTTTTATGGTAGCCAACTTTGGTTGGGCCTTGTTATTCAGTCTTATTTTATCGGTAGTAAACTCTCTTTTGCACCAGTTGGGTAAATCCAAAAATTAGTGAATCACAATTTTTTGTGTTTTTTGTTCGGCACCAAGGTTAATTTGCAAGCTGTACACGCCTTTCGGCAGATGACTTAAATTAAGCTCTTGACTGTACACACCGTTTGCACTAACACTATTTTGGTATTGAAGTTTTCCTGTTAAATCGAGCACTTTAAGTTGAGCTTCATAACGCCCATCCTTGGCCACATCAACATAAAAAATACCATTACTCGGATTTGGATATACCTCCATGATGGTTTCCTCAATTTTACTTTCACTAATGCCAATGCCGTAGCCTACGGTAAATTGTTCTTTAATTTCGGTACCAAAGTTGGAGTTAAAGTTTTTAAAGAAAAAATTACCACCATCGTTTTGAAACTTGGCAGAACCGGCACCATCGTTATTAAACGAAAAGGACAAGCCATTTTTACTTCTATCCTCTAAATGGAAAGTGTAGCAGCCCGGTGCTAGATTTAGGTTTTCGGTATAAGAAGTATTGCTGCTTAAGTTATCTCCAGATACTATTACAGTTCCGCTGTGATCGGTTAATCTCCAATGGGTATCGCTGCCTACAGCATTGGTACGCAAACTAAATTTTAATTTGGCCGGATACACGGTAGGTGCAGTTACCATGGTTTCTTTTAGGTTGTTGAGATCATTTTGATCCCAAGTATTGTTTGGATTATTGGCTACGGCAAAAAACTGTAGTGAGCCAGTATAAGTATTCCAGTCACCTTGGTCGCCAAAGGGTAGTTGTACTACTTCCGATTCTAAAAAGCCTAAGTTTCCTGTCCAGTTATATACGCGGTGTGTTCCATCATTCATCCCGTAGGTAATGGTACAAGAGGTTAGGTTTTGAGAGCCTTTATTCTTAATTATTACAGTAGCATTACCACAAATGGGGTTTAATCGCTTGCTTTCGTCTTCGCTACTTGGGGCAATAATTCGTTCCAGCTCTACATCGTCTGTATGATTAGGATTTCCGTACTGAAACAGTTGTAGCGCGTAATTATAGCTTGCAGGAGATTCCCCTTGTGGAACGGTATAGCTATAGGCTTCAATATCTACATTTAAATCAAGTGTATCTCCTGTAAGATACGATGTTAACTCGTGGTTTCTAAATAAAGATTTATCACCAGGGCACCAGTTGGCACGATCGTAAAGCCAAGTACCCGCTTGTGGCCAAATGTTGTTCAATCCACAATCTTCTCTCCAAATAGATTGCGTTACTACGCGTTGTCCACCTACTTCCACGTAATAGTCTTTTTCGCAAAATTCGGCACAGTTGAGTGCGTTTACAAAGCCGTGACCCGAAAAGTTGGCTCGTAGGCTTGCGGCAGTAGTAGCGGGGTTTAAAATAATAGATTGGGCCGGTAAATTTTTGTCTTCAAAATCTTGGGCAATTAAATAGCTTCCACCTCCGTGATATACGTTTTGAACATCTAATACATTACGCGCAGGCGTACCTTCAATAAAGGCAAAATCGAGTGTGGCGCTAAAGCCGCTGCTCCAGCCTTGGTACTGCACAAAAATCTCTACGTCATCTTTTAGTAATGGAGCAAAATCGGTTAAATCGTAAACAAAATCGTGTTCCCAGTTGTTGCTTAAATTTCCACCGTAAGGGGTAATTACCCGAGCCAGTTCGTAAGGAATTTTCACTTCAAAAACATTCCAAGTAGTGTCTATTTGTAAGGGGCTGGTAGAAATAGTGTCTATTTTAGAAACACTCGAATCCATACTTCCCGTGGCATGCATTAGCAATACTCGGGTAGTGTAATCCCAATCGCTACAGCCATTGCTGGCACAGCCCATGGTGTAGTGTAACATTATTTTGTGATAGGAAAGGCTGCCATCTGGAAAATGGGCAGTGTCTTTATAGCTTCCATACCAAGTAAGATCTGTTTTGTTGTGAGCGGTTACCCAAGTAGTGTCACCAGGACCAGCAAAAGTTGATAGGCTAAAAAGCAGTAAAAGAGATAGGTAAAATTTTTTCATGTATATATTATTGGAGTGGCAAATTAGTTAATTTCGTCCATTTGAGTAACCCCACCACTAACCGTATATTTCATTAGTTCAGAAGCGTTTACTTTAAGAGGGGTAATGTAGCTTTCGGGTATGAGATAAAGGTTACCCGAAATATTATAGGAATGGGGAAGATATACGGTGAGTAAATCATTGGATTTACCCATTTTTTTAAAATTTTCGTTGGTTACAAAACCCAACCGTTGAATTTCAGATGTTTCAGAAAGGCGCACGCTAACGGGTTTGTTGAAACTTTTTTTGTTGCCCACAAAGGCATTGAGCAAATCTTTAATGGCGGTATACACCACATTTACCAAAGGGGCTTTAGCAATAATTCGGTTGGAGTATTCTTTGAGTTTATCGGAAATAAGATGTTGACCAACTACTCCAATTAAGGTAATAACTCCAAAGATGAGTAATAAGCCCAACCCAGGAATATCAAAAGGGATTAATCCATCTAGCCAAATAAATACTTGCCATATAAAATATATAGTAACTACCAACGGAACTGAGTATAACAGCCCTTGTAAAAAGTATTTGATTATTTTTTTGGTCATGAGTTTATCTCTTGTTGCAGCTTTTTGCTAAGCTTTTCAAATATTAGTTGGTAGGAGTGGTCTATGAGTTCTTGTATCATTTTTTGGTTTAACGAGCCATCTAACTTTACGGTGTTCCAATGTTTTTTGCTCATGTGGTAACCAGCTGTTATAGCAGGGTATTCTTCTCTCAAACTAATGGCTCTTTCGGGATCGCATTTTAGGTTGATGGATGGAGTCTCTGCCTCTAGCGGAATGAGAGCAAACATTTTGTTACCTACTTTAAAAACCAAGGTTTTATCGTCAAAAGGGAAGGATTCGGTACTGCCGATTTTAGACAGACAGTAGTCTCGTAACCACTCAACATTCATATACTTACTTTAAGAAATGTGAAGTTCAAATTTCCAAATTATTTGGAAGTCTTTAAAGAGGGTGATGAGTGAGTTTTTAACGAAGGATTGTTACGCTTGTATTTCGCCTAATCCATTAATAAAAGCTTCCACACTTTGCGCATTTTCTACCAAATGTGTCCCAATTTTGGTTCTCCTTAGTTCGGCTAAGTGGCCACCACAGTCCAGAGATTTTCCAAAATCAAAAGCTAAACTTCTTATATAAGTGCCTTTGCTGCAATTCACTCTAAAGTGAATATCTAAACCTTCTATTTTGGTTATTTCAAATTCAGTGATTTCTACTTTTCGACTGGGCAGTGTAATATTGGCTCCCTTTCGAGCTAATTCGTAGGCGCGCTCACCGTCTTTTTTTATCGCTGAAAATAGAGGAGGAATTTGATCAACAGTTCCAATAAACTGATGGCAATTTGCTAAAATCAGTTCATCAGTAAGATGCTCGGTGCTAAAAGTTTCACTGACTTGGGTTTCTAAATCATAGCTGGGTGTGTTACCTCCCAAACGAATAGTGCCCGTGTACTCCTTAGGCAATCCCATGTAATCGTTTATTTTTTTGGTGTGAGCACCGGTACAAATAATCAATAAGCCAGAGGCAAGGGGGTCAAGAGTTCCAGCATGTCCTACTTTTATTTTTTTAAGTTGGAAACGTTTCTTGATGCTGTAGCGCAACTTATTAACTACGTCAAATGATGTCCATTCGAGTGGTTTGTTAATTAAAAGAGTTTGACCAGTAAGGTATGGGTTATCCAATTTGCAAATCGTATTCAAAAGCAAAAGTGGACAGTATAGCGAGTCCTCCAACAATAAAACAGTACAGTGCAAAGAAGTTGAGGTTGGCTCGTTTTACGATGTCAATCATCCAAGCACATGCCCATAATCCGGTAACAAACGCGCCACCAAATCCTAAAATAAGGTGCATAGGCTGAATGCTATCAACATTAAAGGCTCCATCTAAAATGTCCTTCGCTATTTTACCAAATATAAGGGGTACTACCATTAAAAAGGAAAATCGTGCAGAGGTGGTTTTGTCCATTCCTAGGAGGATAGAGGCTGAAATGGTAGCCCCCGATCTACTAATACCGGGTAGAATAGCGATGGCTTGTGCAATTCCAATAACAATGGCACGACCATAGCTGATATCTTTATCACCTGTTTTAGCATTATTAGCAAAAATGAGTAACACCCCAGTAATCAGTAGCATACATCCTACCAAAAGCACTTGTTGGTTAAAGAGGGTCTCTAGAATGTCATCAAAAAGCACTCCTACTATAGCGGCAGGAATCATCGAGATGATGATAGCGAGATTAAATCGAGTAATCTCCTTTTTCTTAAAGTTGAAAAGACCCTTAATTAGGTGTGTTACCTCATGTCTAAAAACAATAATAGTGGCTAATGCCGTAGCAAAGTGAACTACTACTGTAAAAAGCATGCTTTCTTCAGGTAAACTTTCATCCCCAAAAAGAGCTTTGGCCAGCTCTAGGTGGCCACTACTACTAACCGGTAAAAATTCGGTTAACCCTTGAATAATTCCTAAAAATAAAGCTTCTAATCTGCCCATTGTGTTATTTTCCTTTGGTCATAATTGCAAAAACTTCTAATAATAAGCCTGCAATAATAAGTATTGGTGCAATAATAATACGTCCTGCCGAAAAAATTTCGGGATTGAATTCTTCCGGATTAGCACTGCCTCCGCCCATCATAAAAAGATATCCAATTATCATTAATACAATACCGGCAACTACCATTAGGTAGTTTTTGCGCTCGAATATAAAGGTTTGTTTTTCCATGTCAAAAGTATAATTGATCTGTAGTAAGTTTTAAATATTTTTTAAGGGCAAAGTAAGTGCAGCCGGAGGTAATGGCCATGCCTATTAATAGGATACCTGCAAAAAGAATAGAAAGTTTAAATAATCCTAAAATCTCAGCTATTGCGGGCATCTCATTGGCCGCGTAAAGATAAAGTCCTAAAATAAGCCCGCAAGCAATAAGTCCTCCGTAAAGCCCATGACGTAAGCTCCTCCATAAAAAAGGCATACGTATAAAGGTGCGCGTAGCCCCTACTAATTGCATGGTTTTAATGATAAACCGCTTTGAGTAAATAGACAGTCTTATGGAGCTGTTAATTAGTCCAATGGAGATGAGTGTTAAAAAGGCACTTCCGAAAATCAAAAACAAGCCAATCCTTTTAATATTGTCATTCATCATTTGGATAAGCGGCTTATCGTACACTATCTCATTGATAAACGTTCCTACCAAAAACTCCTTTTCAAATTGTTCAATGAGAGATGACTCAACAAATTGTGCATTTAAGTTTATTTCTATCACGTTTAGTAATGGATTGTAGCCTAAAAAATCCATAAAATCTTCCTCTAGATCCTTCTTAAGGTCTTCAGCCGCTTCTTCTTTTGAAATATATTGTATGGATTTGACTTCGGGTAAAAGCTGTAGGCTTTTTTGAAATTGTCGCACTTCCAACTCAGAGGCTTCGTTATTTAAAAGCACCGTTACAGCAAAGTCCTCTCGTACCTTATCCGCTATAGCATTAGCATTGAGCAATAATAGCCCAAACACTCCTAGCACGAAAAGTACCAATGAAATACTTATAACTACAGAAAAGTAGGATGATCGTAGTCTCCTACGCGTATATTTATCAGAAAATTGACTCACGAAATATGGGTTGGCGGCTAAAGTAATAAAAATAGCTCCTAGCTTATATAATAGCGTGTTAACTTAGGTTAGAAAGCTGTTAATAAAATGGCAGTTTGTAAATGATTTGGGTAAAGTTGTCGAATTTTCCCTAAATGTTTTGTTGAAAAATTTATCTTGCAACCTTGTATTAATTAGTCTCTTATGAACGGTTTTGTGAAAAATTTGTGGAAGTACATTTTACCACTTCTAATTTTAGTAGGTATAGCGCTTATTGATTTTGATTTCGAAATAAAAAATCCCTTTGCAAAGGAAAGTGTGGTAGATACTATTGGCGTCTCGGATACTGAGGGGGTGGATAGCTTAGTTATGGACGAGTTAGATAGCTTGGAAATGAGTTTGGCAAGTACAGATAGTTTAAGACAAGATTCATCGGAACCAAGCCAAGAAGTAACAACCGATTATGAATATTTTAAAGGAGATGGAGATCCCCAATGGCGTTTAGTTGTAGCAAGCGCAAAGAGCGAGGCTGGAGCCCAAAAAATGGTAGAACGACTTGCTGGGGATGCTGAGGTTGTATTTATTGAGGAGATAAGTGCTTATAGAGTAGTGCTGCAAAGTTTTAACGATTTGAGCAGTGCTCAAATCGCGTTTGATCAAAACATGTCAAGGTTTCCAGATGCGTGGCTAGCACGCTTTTAATCTGAAGAAAGCCTGGTTTTTTAAGATTCAGATTTTTTAAGCAGCTTCTTGATGCGTGTTGAAAGCTCTTTAGGGCTAAAGGGTTTTGTCATGTAATCATCAGCACCCAGTTCAAAAGCTTTTAATACTGCGTTTTCTGAGTTTAATGAGGTGAGTAATAATACAGGCGCCTGTGTGCCTCTTTCTTTTAATATTTTAAGCAGCTCAAAGCCACTAATAAAAGGCATCATTACATCTGAAATAACAATGTCAAACTTTTCATTGTCAATTTTTTCGATGGCCTTTTCCCCATCTTCAGCAGTTTCTACATTATAACCTTCTTTAGTCAGTTTAAATGCTAGTGCGTCCCTAATTAAAGGTTCGTCATCTACTATTAAGATTTTAATTTTATCACTCATTGCAATGTTATAAGTATAAGTTTGGCCAGCAATTTACGAACCAAATATAGTAGTATTTCAAAATTTTCCTTATTTTATTTTCTAAAGTTTAGATTCTAAGGATAATATATTTTTTACAAAAAGCTTAGGTAATGAAATTCACCTCATTAGACGCTCTCGATTTGGGAGGTATTAGTTCCAAAAGTAGAATAACAGTGCTTACAGGAGCCGGAATAAGTCAAGAAAGTGGCATTGCAACCTTTAGAGGAGCTAAGGGGTTGTGGGAAAATCATGCTATAGAAGATGTGGCAACACCACAAGCCTGGGTGAAAAACCCAGAGTTGGTTTTGCGATTTTACAACGAGCGTAGGGCGCAGGTTATAAATGCACGGCCAAACCTTGCACATAAGCTCTTAGCACAATTAGATAATGATTATGACGTGCAGATAATTACTCAAAACGTGGATGATCTACACGAGCGTGCGGGATCACATAATATATTGCATCTTCATGGGGAGATTGTAAAAGCCCGAAGTAGCGTAAATGAAAATTTGATATATCCCATTTCAGGCAGCGTGTTGAATTTAGGTGATAAATGTGCGCATGGGGCTCAATTGCGTCCACATATTGTATGGTTTGGCGAAATGGTTCCAGAATTTGAGAAAGCCATTGCGCTCACACATCAATCGGATTTACTCCTTATAATAGGAACCTCTTTGCAAGTATATCCTGCTGCAAGTTTGGTGAAAGAGGTGGGTTTAGAAATTCCGGTTATTATTGTTGATCCCGAAATGCCTAGATTAAATTCATGGACTCACTGGTGTTTTATTCCTAAAAAAGCAACAGAAGGAATGGAAATATTGAGTGCCAAATTAATGCGTCAGTAACTCTTTAAAATACTGAATAATAATATCTATATTTGCGGCCTCTAACAAGAGGGGACAAGTGTCCCCTCTTTTGGTAAGGTGCATGATAGATTCGGCAAAAGTTAATGAAGTGTGTAGTGAAACTTTAAAGGAGCAAGGCGCCTTTTTGGTGGAATTAATGGTGAGTGCAGGTAATCAAATTTTAATCCGTGCGGATCATCCGGATGGTATGAATTTGAAAAAACTGGCGCAAGTGCATAGGGCAATTGAGGGGGCTTTTGATAGAGAGGAAGAGGATTTTGATATTGAAGTGTCTTCTCCTGGTGCGACAGAGCCCTTTAAAGTGTTGGAGCAATATTTAAAAAATGTGGGTAGAGATGTAAAAGTAACTACTCACCAAGGCGAAGTTCACCAAGGTGTGCTAGATAAATTTGAAAACGATCAACTTACACTCAGTTGGAAAGAAAGAGTTCCGAAAGAGATAGGTAAAGGTAAAAGGACAGTAACGCGGGAGTGTTGCGTAGCATTAAGTACAATTAAAGAAACACGATTAGAATTAAAATTTTAATCACCAATTAGAAAATGGAAAATCAGGCTATAATTGAAAGTTTTTCTGATTTTAAAGAAGAAAAAAACATTGACCGGGTAACCCTAATGGCGATCATTGAGGATGCCTTACGGAATCAGCTCAAGAAGAAGTACGGTGACGATGATAATTTCGACATTATTGTAAATCCTGACAAAGGAGATTTAGAAATTTGGAGGAATAGAACCATTGTGGCCGATGGCTTTGTGGAAGATGATAACTTGGAGATTGAGCTTACAGAGGCATTGAGAATTGAACCTGACTTTGAAGTTGGAGAAGAGGTTTCGGAGGAATTGAAATTAATTGACCAAGGAAGAAGGTTTATTTTGGCTTTTCGTCAAAATTTAGTGCAAAAAGTGCAGGAGCACGATAATGGCATTATATATAAAAAGTACAAGGATTTAGAAGGAGAAATAATGACAGGAGAGGTGCATCATGTACGCCCTCGAGCGGTTATTATTTATGATGACGATCAAAACGAATTAGTATTGCCAAAAGATCAACAAATACCAAGCGATTATTACCGCAAAGGTGATACAGTAAGAGCTGTAGTTAAAAATGTTGATTTAAAAGGTAATAAGCCGGTAGTGATTTTATCACGTACCAGTAACAAGTTTTTAGAGAAGCTCTTTGAACAAGAAATACCGGAGGTTTTTGATGGTTTAATTTTGGTTAAAAACGTAGTTCGTGAGCCAGGGGAAAAAGCCAAAGTAGCGGTGGAATCTTATGATGACAGGATAGACCCTGTAGGTGCTTGTGTGGGAATGAAAGGAAGTCGTATTCACGGAATTGTTCGTGAATTAGGAAACGAAAATATTGACGTAATTAACTTTACGAATAATACACAGTTGTATATTCAAAGAGCTTTAAGCCCGGCAAAAATTACTTCTATTCATCTTGAAGATGGCTCTGAAAGAGCAGAGGTGTTTTTAAAGCCAGATGAGGTTTCGAAGGCAATTGGAAAAAGAGGACTTAATATTAAGTTGGCAGGCAGGTTAACTGGATACGAAATTGACGTTTACCGTGATGTAGATGAAAATGAGGATGTAGAGTTAACAGAGTTTGGTGATGAGATAGAAGGTTGGATCATTGAAGAGCTCAAGTCGAAGGGTTGTGATACTGCTAAAAGTGTTTTAGATTTATCCGTTGAGGAATTAGTTTCTCGAACAGATTTAGAACAAGAAACAGTGGAGGAAGTTCGCAGCATACTACGATCTGAATTTGAAGAATAATTATTAGAATAAAATAAATGGCAGAAAAGTCTCCTAGACTTAGTCAGTTGGCCAAAGAGTGTAATACTGGGGTCAGCACTTTGATTGAATACCTTGAGGAAAAGGGCTTAGATGAAAAACTACGCCCCAATACTCGTATTGCTGATGACTTTGTTCAACTGGCATTGGAAAAGTTTGCCCCAGACATGGCGCGCAAGGAACAATCCGAAAAGGTAAGTCAGCAGAAAAAAGAAGAAAAGGAAAAGCTTCGTGCTGAAATCGAAGAGAAGACGGCTGCTGAGCCCGCTAAGGTGATAAAAGCTCGCACCGAGCTGAGTGGCCCTAAGATGGTGGGTAAAATTGATCTAGACAAGCCAGCCGTAGCTCCTGATGAAAAAGAAGAAGAGGTAGAGGCCACAGCCCAAGAGGTGGATGCTGTAGAACCTGTTCCTGTTGTTGAGGAAATACAAGCCGAAAAAGCTCCTGTGGTGGAGGTTGCTGAGGTGGAAGAGCCTGTGGTTGAAAAAGTAGTGGAGGAAGCTCCCGCTCCTGTTAAAGCTGAAGAGGTTAAAGAGGCAGCAGAAGTTAAAGAGGTAAAGCCCGTTGCTGAAGAGAAATCGGAGGTGGTTGAGGATATCAAGGTTGCGCCTGAGCCAAAGAAAGAAGATATTAAGGAGAAACCTATTGAGGTGAAATCTCCAGCGCCTCCAAAAGCAGCGGAAGAGCCTAAAACTGCTGAAAAACCTAAGGAAGAAAAGCCGAAAGAAGAAGCGGAAGCGTCTTCTGAAAAGAAAGAGGGATCCGATTCGATAAAAACACAGTACACCAAACTTTCGGGGCCTAAATTTACAGGAGAGAAAGTAGATTTATCGAAGTTTGAGCGACCTAAAAAGAAGGTAGCCAGTAGCAGCGACAAGAAAACAGAAGGCAAACGTAAACCACAACGTAAACGTATTAGTTCGGGTCCTGGTGCTAAGCCAGGCGGTGGGCAGCAAAGAGGTCCTGGAGCTAGAAACGAGCGTAGAGGTCGCAAGGCGGAACCTAAAAAGGAGCTTACCGAAGAAGAAGTACAAAAACAGATTAAAGAAACACTCGAGAAGTTAACCGGTGGTGGTAAGAAATCAAAATCGTCTAAACTTAGAAGAGAAAAGCGTTTAGAGCGGAGAGAACAGGAAGCCATTGATGAAATGCTTCAGGTTGAGGAAAACAAGACAATTCAGGTTACGGAGTTTGTAACGGTAAGCGAGCTTGGAAACATGCTTAATGTATCGGTAAACGAGGTTATTTCAGCTTGTATGTCGTTAGGTATGATGGTGACGATGAACCAGCGTTTGGATGGTGAAACGTTACAAATAGTAGCAGAAGAGTTTGGCTTTTCAGTAGAGTTTGTTAGTGCAGATGTTACTGAGGCAATTGAAGATGAGGAAGATGCTGCTGAGGACTTAAAAGATAGAGCACCTATTGTTACGGTAATGGGTCATGTAGATCATGGTAAAACTTCGTTGCTGGATTACATCCGTAAAGCGAACGTAATTGCCGGTGAATCGGGTGGTATTACGCAGCACATTGGAGCTTATTCTGTAAAAATTGAAACAGGCCAAAACATCACATTTTTAGATACACCAGGTCACGAGGCGTTTACAGCCATGCGTGCACGTGGTGCCAAAGTTACAGATGTAGCTATTATTGTAATTGCTGCTGATGACGATGTGATGCCTCAAACAAAAGAAGCTATTAGTCATGCGCAAGCAGCTGGTGTGCCTATAATATTTGCTATTAATAAGGTGGATAGAGAAGTAGCTAATCCTGATAAAATTAAGGAAGCCTTGGCGCAAATGAATTTGTTGGTAGAAGATTGGGGCGGTAAAATACAGTCTCAAGATATATCGGCAAAAACCGGATTAGGTATTAATGAGTTGCTGGAAAAAGTACTGTTAGAAGCCGAACTTTTAGAGCTGAAAGCCAATCCAGATAGAAATGCCACGGGTACAATGGTGGAAGCTTCACTGGATAAAGGCCGTGGATATGTGTCTACCATATTAGTGCAAAACGGAACCTTGAGTATTGGCGATTATGTGCTAGCTGGTAAATACAGCGGTAAGGTTAAAGCAATGCTAGATGAAAGGGGACAGCGAATGGAAAAAGCGGGTCCTGCAAGACCAGTAAGTATATTAGGTTTAGATGGAGCTCCACAAGCTGGTGATACCTTTGTGGTAATGTCTGATGAGCGTGAAGCCAAGGCAATTGCAGCAAAAAGAATGCAACTGCAAAGAGAGCAAAGTGCCCGTTCGCAAAAAAATCTTACGCTCGAGGAAATTGGACGAAGATTGGCTATTGGAGATTTCCAAGAGTTGAACGTGATTGTAAAAGGTGATGTGGATGGTTCTATTGAAGCGTTGTCAGACTCTTTACAAAAATTGAGTACCGATGAAATTCAAGTAAATATTATCCATAAGGCTGTTGGGCAAATTAGTGACTCCGATATTTTATTAGCGACAGCCTCGGATGCAATTATCGTAGGTTTCCAAGTTCGTCCATCGTCCAATGCACGTAAACTGGCCGAAAAGGAAAATGTAGATATTCGTCTTTACTCGATTATATACGATGCCATCAATGAGATTAAGGATGCTATGGAAGGCATGCTTTCGCCAGATGTTAAGGAGGAAATCACTTGTAATATTGAAATTAGAGAAACCTTTAAAATATCTAAAGTGGGTACCATTGCAGGTTGCTTTGTTTTAGATGGAACGGTTACTCGAAATACTAAGATTCGCTTAATACGTGATGGAGTAGTTATGTACACCGGAGCTTTAGGTTCGCTAAAACGATTTAAAGACGATGTGAAAGAAGTGAAGAAAGGCTACGAATGTGGTTTGAATATCAAGAACTACAACGATATTAAAGTAGGCGATATAATTGAAGGATACCAAGAAGTAGAAGTAAAGAAAACACTTAGCTAATTGGATTAATCCATTCAGACTGAACGAAAAAAGCAGCCGCGCTATTTAAAGTGTGGCTGCTTTTTTTATGGGAAATACTTCTCCTAGATTTACGGATGATTCTCTGGCAAAAGCCGAAGGTTTTTATATTTTAGGAATCTCTATTTTGGTTTTTACAACAAAGCCAATTTGCATTTGTGAGTACACCGAATTCAGAAATTTTTGTGCTTCTAATCGCGTTCTAAAGTCGCCTACTTGTAGCTTGTACTCGGGTGTTTCATACACAATGTGCGTAGCCACATTTGGAAAGTAAGATCGGAATTCTGACTTTTTTTGATTTGTTACATTTTTGTTTCCGTTGTAAATTTGAACGCGATAGCCCTCAATGAATTTATTTTGAGCGTTTTGCTCATTATAGCGCTCCAAGTACTGCGCTAAATTTGGATCCATTTTCACCTGTATTTTGGCTTCTAAACTGTCGTTTGATTGGCCAAAAACAGGGGCTAAAGCAAGGCAAAAAACAGGGGTTAAAATAGATTTTAATACGCTCATTATCTGATAAATTAGAGGGTTCAAAGGTAGTTTCAAAAAGTGAGGTACTAAGGGGTGTGGTATTTATTTAGAACCATTATAAATTTAAAACCCGAGCACCAACAACTGTTAAAAGTGGCTTTTAGTTTTAAATTTGCGCTCCGAAGAAGACCCGCTATATTTAGCCACAAACAATGAGAAAACGTTTAATCGACCAAGTTTCGCGTCTAGTCCTTTCATCTTTTTTAATGCTGTTTACTTTAACAGTATTTGCCGAAGAAACGGCAGGTGACCCCGCAAAAGGAAAATCGCTTTTTAATAGTAACTGCGCTTCTTGCCATAAGCTAGACAAGAAAGTAGTTGGCCCTGCCTTAGCGGGAATCACGGAAAAGAGAGATGCCGAATGGCTTTTTAGTTGGATTAGAAATAACCAAGAATTGCGTGAATCTGGCGATGCGGATGCGATAGCTATTTTTGAGGAATACAATGGTTCGGTAATGACCAACTTCCCGCAGTTAAGCGATGAAGACATCACCAATATTTTGGCTTATACCGATGCGGCTCCTGCTCCTAAGGTAGTTCCGGTTGAGAGAGGTTCAGGTAGTGCATCGGCATCAGAGGATACTAGCTACACTAATTTATACATTTTAGGTGCGGTATTGCTAGTGTTGGTTTTATTGTTGGCCAAAATCAAAAACACCTTAAAGCAAGTAAAAGGTGATCCTGCTTCAACACTTATTGAAGAAGCGGACGTGATGACACGTACTGCGTTGAAAAACCCACGTATTGTTACCATGTTGGTTCTTTTAGTAGCTATTATTTTACTACAACAATCGTATGTGGCGATGGTAGCTGTAGGTATAACTCAAGATTACCAACCAGAGCAGCCTATTAAATTTTCGCATAGAATACATGCGGGTGATAACAAGATTGACTGTAATTACTGTCATTACGGGGCGCGTAAGAGTATGGTGTCTAATATTCCATCGGCCAGCGTTTGTATGAACTGCCACACCTATATTCAGGAGGGAGCCGAAACGGGTACTGAGGAAATCAATAAAATTTACGCAGCAGTAGGTTTTGACCCAGAAGAGGGAAAGTACATTGAAGATTACGAAGAGCAGCCTATTAACTGGGTTCGTATTCACGACCTTCCTGATTTATCGTATTTCAATCACTCTCAGCACGTAACGGCTGGTAATGTTAAATGTCAAACTTGCCATGGTCCTGTAGAGGAAATGGATGAGGTGTATCAATATTCGCCCTTAACGATGGGCTGGTGCGTAAACTGTCACCGCGAAACAGAAGTGGATGTTAAATCGAACGCTTACTACAGCGATATGCACGAAAAACTTAAGGAGAAGTACGGTGCGGATGCCAAAATCACGGTTGATATGATTGGTGGTTTGGAGTGTGGTAAATGTCACTATTAATTTAAAGAATAACTTTCCCCGAATAATGGCTGAAAACAAGAAATACTGGAGAGGAGTTGAGGAGCTTACGGATTCGAATCTTACCCAAGAATTGAGTGCAAAAGAATTCCCTACAGAAATTCCTACAGACGAGTTTCTCGGTAATAAGGAGGCACTAGAGGAGTCGTCTACTAGCAGACGTGACTTTTTAAAGTACATGGGTTTTTCTACAGCAGCGGCTACATTGGCAGCTTGCGAAACGCCTATCAGTGAGTCTATTCCTTATGTAATAGCCCCAGAAGAAATTATTCCAGGAGTGGCCAATTACTACGCTACTTCTTTCTACGATGGTCATGATTTTGCTTCTATCTTGGTGAAAACCAGAGAGGGGAGACCTATTAAAGTAGAGCATAATAAAATGGCAGCCATAAATGGTGGTGCTAATGCTCGTATTCATGCCTCGGTATTAAATTTATACGATGCTACCCGTATGCAATCTCCCATGGTAAATGGAGAAAAGGCAGATTGGAGCACAGTTAATAAAACAGTAAAAGCTGGTTTAGATGCAGCTGAGGCTGGTGGAAAGCAAATAGTGATGCTTACTTCTACCGTAATCAGCCCATCAGCTCAAAAATTAATAAACGAGTTTGGTGCTCAGTACAGTAACTTTAAGCACGTAAGCGTAGATGCCTTTTCCTTTTCAGGAAAATTAGACGCGCATAAAGCAGCTTCAGGTACGCGCGCTTTGCCATTATATCACTTTAATAAGGCTAAGGTTATTGCCAGTTTTGGTGCCGACTTTTTGGGTGATTGGATAGGGCAGAGTGTAGCAGGAGATTACGCTACTACACGTAAGCCGGGTAAAGGCATGAGTCGCCATATTCAGTTCGAAAGCAATCTATCTTTAACAGGTAGTAGTGCCGATAAGCGTTATAAGCTTACACCAACTGAAATGAATACGGCTTTAGTGGCCTTGTACAATGAGTTGAGCGGGTCTTCATTAGCAGGCGGCAAAACAAATTTTAGCAACGAGATTAAATCCCTAGCTAAGGAACTAAAGGCAGCAGGAAACGAAGCCTTAGTAGTTAGTGGATCGAATAATAAAGATGTAGAAAGCCTAACCATTGCCATTAATCAGTTATTGGCCAATGAAGGAACTACAATTAGCAACGATCATCATAACCTTTTAAGAAAAGGAAACGATACCGCTTTTAATTCGCTAGTGGCGGATATGAATGCTGGTAGCGTAGGTGCGGTGTTAATGGATAATGTAAATCCAGTGTATCATTTCGCGAATAACGATAAGGTAATGGCTGGATTGAAAAAGGTTAAAACCTCTGTTTACTTTACCGAGAAAAATGACGAAACAGCACAGGTTGTTTCTGTGGTATGTGCTAAACACAACTTTTTAGAAAGTTGGGGAGACGCGATGCCAGCTACAGGCCATTATGCTTTGCAACAGCCTACTATTCAACCATTGTTTGATACCAAGCAAATGGAAGATTGTTTGATGGCATGGAGTGGTAATGACGGAGATTATTTAGATTATATGA
The DNA here is from genome assembly GCA_937146805.1 of uncultured Owenweeksia sp. Classification (GTDB taxonomy): domain Bacteria; phylum Bacteroidota; class Bacteroidia; order Flavobacteriales; family Schleiferiaceae; genus Owenweeksia. The sequence continues at coordinate 95,617 of CAKZRR010000017.1, forward strand.
AAGCCAATTGGGGCGTAGGTATTTTAGGGTCAAGTGATTGGTCAACCGCGCTTCACGATGGTGTTTTGATGAGTACTACGGCTCCGGTAATGGAAGAAGCTGCCACCGAAACGGAATCTTCGGAAGAAGAAATGGAAGTAGAAACGACCGGCATGGACGTAAGCGCTTCAGCTTCTAACTTATCTAAAATTAAGGGGGCTGCTTTAGAGCTAGCCGTGTACCAAAAGTCGGCAATGGGTACGGGTAATTTGGCAAACAACCCTTGGTTACAAGAGTTGCCAGATCCAATTTCTCGTGTTACTTGGGATAACTACTTAACGGTTTCAGCAGCGGATGCACTGGAACTAGGAATTGAAAACCGCAATGTTTCAAATGGCGCCTTAAATGGTAGTAAAGTAAACATTACGGTAAACGGAAAAACCATTGAGGGTGTACCTGCGTTGATTCAACCAGGACAAGCTAAGGGTACCATGGGCTTAGCTTTAGGCTATGGCCGACAAGGTGTTGGTAAAGTAGCTGATGCAGTGGGTGTTAACGCTTTTGCATTGATGAAAGATGCGCAGCATACAGCAGCTATTACAGTTGATGTAGCAGAGGGTGAACACGAATTTGCTTGTACACAATTGGCCCACACCATGATGGGTAGAAAAATTGTAAACGAAACTACTTTAGATACTTTCTTAAACGAGTCTCCTTCTAACAGTAGAGGAGATGGTTGGAATCAAAAAGTAGAATATGCCACGTTTAAAGGCCCAATGGCTGCGGACGAGGTAAACCTTTGGGATGACTTTGATCACGAAACAGGTCACATGTGGAACATGTCAATAGACTTGAACATGTGTAATGGTTGTGGAGCATGTGTTATTGCTTGTCATGCCGAAAATAATGTACCTGTAGTAGGTAAGGAAGAAGTTCGTAAGTCTAGAGATATGCACTGGTTGCGTATTGATCGCTACTACAGTAGTGATATGACGGAAGAGGTTGCGGAAGAAACGGGCGTTAGTAGTTTTGCTAAATTTGATAAGATGGAAGATCCTTCTGCTAGTCCAGATGTTTTCTTTCAGCCGGTAATGTGTCAACACTGTAATCACGCACCATGTGAAACAGTTTGTCCAGTAGCGGCTACCACTCATAGTAACGAAGGTTTAAATCACATGGCGTATAACCGCTGTATTGGTACCCGTTACTGTGCAAATAACTGCCCTTATAAAGTACGTAGATTTAACTGGTTCCAGTACCACGATGGTTCTAAGAGCGAGTTTGATATCAACTACTCTATGAATGATGATTTGGGACGTATGGTATTAAATCCAGATGTAACAGTTCGTTCAAGAGGGGTAATGGAAAAATGTTCACTTTGTGTGCAACGCATACAATTAGGTAAGCTGGAAGCTAAAAAAGCAGGTCGTCCGGTTAAGGATGGCGATGTAACTACCGCTTGTCAATCGGCTTGTGATACGGGTGCTATCTCTTTTGGAGATGTAAACGATCACAACAGTGAAGTATTCGAGTTAAAGAAAGATAAGAGAATGTACCATTTACTTGAAGAAGTAGGTACACAGCCTTCTATATTTTATCAAACTAAGGTTAGAAACAGAGCTTAAAAAAAATAGAACTTAGAGTATGCATTACGAAGCTCCCATAAGAGAACCCCTAATTAATGGTGACAAAAGTTACCACGATATTACGGTTGATGTTGCCGCTCCAGTAGAGAGCAAGGCGCCCCGATCATGGTGGATAGTTTTTAGCCTTGCGCTAATAGCCTTCCTTTGGGGAATAGGTTGTATTCTTTACACCATTGGTGTAGGTATTGGAACCTGGGGATTAAACAAAACCGTAGGCTGGGCCTGGGATATTACCAACTTTGTATGGTGGGTAGGTATTGGTCATGCGGGTACATTAATTTCAGCGGTACTGCTTTTATTCCGTCAAAAATGGCGTATGTCTATTAACCGTTCTGCGGAGGCAATGACCATTTTCTCGGTAATTCAAGCAGCTTTGTTTCCGGGTATTCACATGGGACGTATCTGGTTGGCGTATTTTGTGTTTCCTATTCCAAACCAATTTGGTTCACTTTGGGTAAACTTTAACTCGCCACTATTGTGGGATGTATTTGCCATCTCCACATACTTCTCCGTATCAGTAGTATTTTGGTACGTAGGACTTATTCCAGATTTTGCGATGATTCGCGATAGAGCGGTAAGACCCGTTACCAAGCATATTTATAAGATTTTAAGTTTTGGATGGGGTGGTAAAGCCAAACACTGGCAACGTTTCGAAGAAGTGTCTTTGGTACTAGCAGGTTTAGCTACACCACTGGTACTTTCCGTACACACCATTGTATCTATGGACTTTGCTACATCTGTTATACCAGGATGGCACACCACTATTTTTCCACCTTACTTTGTAGCAGGCGCTATTTTCTCTGGTTTTGCCATGGTAAACACACTGCTTATTATTGTGCGTAAGGTGTTTAAAATGGAAGACTATATTACCTTAGGGCATATCGAAATGATGAACATCATTATTATGCTTACTGGTTCTATAGTGGGCGTAGCTTATATTACAGAGCTATTTATTGCGTGGTACTCTGGCGTAGAATACGAGCAATATGCTTTCTTAAATAGAGCTACCGGGCCTTACTGGTGGGCGTACTGGAGTATGATGACTTGTAACGTGTTTAGTCCGCAGTTTATGTGGTTTAAAAAATTACGTACCAGTCTTATTTTCTCTTTTGTAATTTCTATTGTGGTAAACATAGGTATGTGGTTTGAGCGTTTCGTAATTATTGTAACCTCGCTACACCGTGATTATTTACCTTCGTCTTGGACTAAGTTCTCTCCATCATTTGTTGATATTGGGATCTTTATCGGAACCATAGGATTCTTCTTTGTATTGTTCCTATTATACGCCCGTAGCTTCCCTGTAATTGCGCAAGCTGAATTGAAAACTATTTTGAAATCATCTGGCGAGAACTATAAAAAATTGCACGATAAAGATGGCCACTAAAGACAAAAACATAATCAGCGCCCTGTACGATGACGATGACGTACTACTAAGGGGTATTAAGGATGTTAGAGATAAGGGCTTTGATGTTACCGAAGTGTACTCACCTTTTCCTATCCACGGTTTAGATCCAGTTATGGGTTTAGAGCGAACAAGAATTTCGATGGCAGCCTTTTTATACGGTTGTTTAGGATTGGCCACGGCTATATCACTTACCTACGGTATGATGGTAGTAGACTGGAGCATGAATATTGGCGGTAAACCTAGCTTTAGCTGGGGCGAAAACATGCCAGCCTTTGTGCCCATTATGTTTGAACTTACCGTGTTTTTTGCGGCTCACCTTATGGTGTGGACGTATTTTGTACGTAATGGTTTGTATCCAGGGCGTAAAGCACAAAATCCAGACCCAAGAACTACAGACGATAAGTTTTTAATGGAAGTAGATTTGGGACATGGAGATAAGGATCAATTGATGAGCTTGTTGAAAGATACAGGTGCCATTGAGATTAATGAAAATAGTAAATAAGAAACTCTGATGCTAAAAAGAAGTTTTTTACATATTGCTTTTGCCGCCTTAGGAAGTGCTTTAGTACTTACTTCGTGCCACGATGAAAGTACGTTTAGAGGGTGGGAGTATATGCCAGACATGTACCGTGGCCCGGCCGTGGAAACCTATCAAAACCTTTCGAAAGATGGGAGTAGCGATAGTATTTCGGCTATGCTTCCTGTTGAGGGAACCATTCCTCGTGGTTTTATGACCTACCAAGAGTTTGATCCTGGTCAATCAGGTTTAGATTCAGCTAGAGCCGTATTAACCTTGCCGGCTAATATTATGGCCAATGCCGAAACAATGGAGGAATCTAAAGAATTGTACCGTATTTTTTGTGGCCATTGCCATGGAGATAAAGGAGACGGGCAAGGTGTTTTGGTTAAAAACGAAAAGTTTTTGGGTGTACCTAACTATGCGGATAGAGATATCAATTTAGGCTCTATTTTTCACGTAGTAACTTACGGAAAAGGAGTAATGGGATCACATGCGGCTCAGTTAACTCCGGAAGAGCGCTATAAGGTAGCTTTGTACGTAATGCAATTGCGTAAAGAGCTAACGGGCGAAACGGAAGAAGAGGTTGTAGAAGCAGAAGAAGCAACTACAGAGGCAGCCAGCGATTCTACGGCAGTATTGACAGAAACAGAACAAGGATAAATTCTAAATTAGAAAGAAAAGATGTTTGAATTTACCGGAAAATTAAAGAACCTTTCCATCATTTTAATGCTAATCGGGGTAATCTCGGTAGCAGGAAGCTTTATGTTTAATGGTGGCGGTCATCACGAAGAAGGCGGACACGGAGAGGAAGCACATACCGAGCATGCCAAAGAAGGGCATCACGAGGAAACAGGACATGATGAGGCACACGCTAGTCACGATCCTAATGCACATTACTACGAAACGCCTATTGAGCGTGATTACCACAAAACCTCTTCAAGAGCAACGCCAGATAATAACCACTTTGATGTTACCAATGGTGCCAGTACTTTAACAGATGAGCAAATTCATCACCAAATAGGAAATAAGCCTTGGGCCAATCTTTTGGTAAATACCTTTTTCTTTTTAGCGATTGGTTTAGGAGCTATGTTTTTTATGGCGGTACAATATGCTGCTCAGGCAGGATGGACGGTTGTAGTTTTAAGAGTAATGGAAGCCATGGCCAGTTTTATGTGGGTGCCAATGATAGTAATGCTGATACTTATTGTTACAGGCATGGGGCATGTAGGCGGTAATCACTTATGGCACTGGATGGCAGAAGGAATTATGGATCCTACCAGCCCACATTACGATTCTATTATTGCTGGTAAAGAAGGCTACTTGAATAATCCTTTTTACCTAGGAAGAACAGTTGTATATTTTATTGGCTGGGTAGGCGCTGCGTTTATGTTGCGTAAGATGAGTATTGGTATGGAAACTACCAACGATACGGCTGCACAGTGGAAAAAGATGCGTAATTTCTCAGCAGGCTTCTTAGTATTCTTTGCAGTTACATCATCTATGATGGCTTGGGATTATATCATGAGCATTGATACGCACTGGTTTAGTACTTTATTTGGCTGGTACATATTTGCGGGTATGTTTGTAACCGCACTTACAGTGCTTACACTTATCGTTTTATACTTAAAAAACAAAGGCTATATGCCAGAGGTTAATCATAGCCACATTCAGGATTTAGGGAAATTTATGTTTGCCTTTTCAGTATTCTGGACGTACTTATGGTTTTCGCAGTTTATGCTTATTTGGTATTCCAATATCCCCGAAGAGGTAACCTATTATATGGCGCGCTGGGGAGAGTACAAAGGTTTGTTCTTAACCATGGTGGCGTTAAATTTTGTGTTCCCTATTTTAATTTTAATGAGCCGTGATAGCAAACGTAACTACGGATTTTTGATTACTGCAGGAGCCATTATGTTGATAGGACACTGGTTGGACGTGTTTATTTTGATTACACCAGGTTCAGTAGGTGGTCAATGGAGCATTGGTTTAACGCACATAGGAACGTTCTTAGGATTTGCTGGCTTGTTTATTTTCGTGGTGTTTAAGGCCTTGGCCAAGGCACCATTGATGCCCACCAAGCACCCCATGTACGTGGAGAGTAAACATCATCATATTTAAAATTTTAAAGAGAGCTATTAAAGAATGGAAACTGTTCTAAAAATTGTCATTGGAATATTAGGTGTGGTTGCTGTTTGGCAAGCAATCCGTGTATTCGAAATTTCGGCTAAAATTAAAGGTAGTGATACCGACCAAGATGTAAATGATAAAGACAATAAGACGCAGGGCTTTTTGTTGGCTTTGTTTGTTGTTGGATTGATTGGTAGCTTCTTTTGGATGGTATCAGCGTATGCACCAATGGAATTGCCTAAATCGGCATCAGTACACGGTGAGGATATTGATAATCTTTGGGATATCTCCATGGGTCTAATCATTATCGTATTTCTAATTACACAGCCTTTATTATTTGGATTTGGTTATTGGTTTAGAGGAAAAAAGGGTAGAAAAGCCGTTTTTTTAGAGCACGATAATAAACTAGAATTTATTTGGACGGTAGTGCCAGCTTTAGTTTTAGCGGTATTAATTATTTATGGTTTAACCACTTGGAGTGAGGTAATGAATCCATCGAAGGATGGAGAAGAACCCATGGTTGTAGAGATTTACTCTAAGCAATTTGGTTGGACAGCACGCTATGCCGGTGCTGATAATACTCTAGGTTATGCCAACGTACAAAAAATTGAAGGTGCCAACGTATTGGGTGTGGATTCAACCGATAAGTTTTCGGCCGATGATGTGGTGGTTACGGAATTGCACTTACCAGTAGGTAAGCCAGTTTTATTAAAGTTTAGAAGTCAGGATGTTATTCACTCGGCTTACTTACCGCATTTTAGAGTACAGATGAACTGTGTGCCAGGCACGCCTACGCACTTTCAGTTTGTACCCAGTGTAACTACCGCTGACATGCGTTTAGACGAGCATGTAATTACCAAAACAAACAACATCAACGAAATTAGAAAGGCCAAAGGAGATGATCCTTATGAGTTTGATTACTTGTTGCTTTGCAACAAAATTTGTGGGTCGGCACACTATAACATGCAGTTAAAAGTGGTTGTTGAAACACAAGAGGAGTATGATAACTGGATGAAGGACCAAAGGGCATTTGCCACATTGACCAAGTAAATAGAGCATTAAAAAGAAAGAATTTAAAGAGGATATGGCTGCAGAAGATTCACACGAAGACGGGCATCACCATCACGAAGAAACATTTATTTCTAAGTACGTTTTTAGCTTAGATCATAAAATGATTTCTAAGCAATTTCTGGTAACAGGAATGATAATGGGGATTATTGGAGTTAGTATGTCACTACTGTTTCGTTTGCAGTTGGCATGGCCCGAAAAGGAATGGCCCATTTTTGAAGCTCTTTTAGGTAAATGGGGAGTTGATGGTGTAATGAGTCCTGAGATGTACTTAGCCTTAGTTACTATTCACGGTACTATTATGGTGTTTTTTGTGCTTACCGCTGGTTTAAGTGGTACGTTCTCCAACCTTTTAATTCCGCTACAAATTGGAGCAAGAGATATGGCTTCAGGCTTTATCAACATGCTTTCATACTGGTTTTTCTTTGCTAGTAGTGTAGTAATGATAATGTCTCTTTTTGTAGAGAGTGGACCTGCTTCGGCCGGTTGGACTATTTACCCACCTTTAAGTGCTTTGCCTCAAGCAATGCCAGGTTCAGGTATGGGTATGACACTTTGGTTGGTTAGTATGAGTTTGTTTATTGTTTCGTCACTATTAGGGGCGCTAAACTATATTGTAACGGTATTAAACCTGCGTACCAAGGGTATGTCAATGACCCGTTTACCTTTAACCATTTGGGCATTTTTTGTAACCGCTATTTTAGGGGTTCTTTCTTTTCCAGTGTTGTTCTCGGCAGCGTTATTATTGATTTTCGATCGTAGTTTTGGTACTAGTTTTTATTTGTCAGATATTATGGTGTCAGGCGAGTTACTTTCCAACGCAGGTGGTAGCCCCATTTTATTTCAGCATTTATTTTGGTTTTTAGGTCACCCTGAGGTTTACATTATTCTTTTACCAGCTTTAGGTATTACCTCCGAGGTAATATCCACTAATGCCCGTAAGCCTATTTTTGGTTACCGTGCCATGGTTGGATCTATTTTGGCCATTGCATTCCTCTCCTTTATTGTTTGGGGTCACCACATGTTTATTACAGGTATGAACCCATTCCTAGGATCGGTGTTTACGTTTACTACCCTGCTTATTGCAATTCCTTCGGCTGTTAAGGCCTTTAACTATATCACCACTTTATGGAAAGGTAACTTGCGTTTAACGCCTGCTATGCTTTTCTCTATCGGATTGGTGTCAACCTTTATTACAGGTGGTTTAACGGGACTTATTTTAGGGGATTCAGCTTTGGATATTAACGTGCACGATACCTACTTTGTGGTAGCGCATTTCCATATTGTAATGGGCTTATCTGCCATTTTTGGAATGTTTGCGGGAGTGTACCATTGGTTCCCCAAAATGTACGGCCGTAGAATGTTTAAAGGATTGGGCTATGCACACTTTTGGCTAACGTTTGTTTGTGCTTACGGTGTTTTCTTCCCAATGCACTTTATGGGTATGGCTGGTTTACCTCGTAGGTATTACACCAATACCTCTTTCCCAATGTTTGATGACTTAGCAGATATTAACGTGTTGATTAGTGTATTTGCCATTGTAGGGGGTATTGCTCAGTTGATTTTCTTATTCAACTTTTTCTACAGCGCAGTTCGTGGTCAAAAATCTACTAGAAACCCTTGGCGTTCTAACACTATGGAGTGGACTACTCCAGTAGAACATATTCATGGTAACTGGCCAGGAGAAATTCCTGAGGTGCACCGTTGGGCTTATGACTACAGTAAGCCGGGAGCAGATGATGATTTTATCTCACAAATTGAGCCTTTAAAGGAAGGCGAGGTAGAGACGGGACATTAATAATGTTCTAGGAAAAAATTTGATCCCCTGTTTACTGTAATGTTACCCACCATGATTGCAAAATGAAGTACATCTTATTTGTAATCTTGCTTTTTCCAGTATCTGAATCCAATGCGCCATATTCGTTAGTCAACGATTGTTTGGATATTTTTATTAAACTGGACTCAGCAACAGCCAAATACAAACGGACTGTACAAACTGAAACAGACAGGCAACAATTGGTCAAGGAAATCAAAGAATATGTGGACCAGCTGGTTATGTATTCAATGAATCGACTTAACAATCACACCAAAAGTGAAGATACTCTGATACAACAAGTAGCTAAGGATTTAATAGGTGTCCTTTCCAACATGGTGCGAATCAACTACCAATATTTGAAATTTGTAACGAACACCGCATCATCGAATAAAGGACTTAAGAAGCAAGGACAGGAAACTCTGAACATCTTAGAGCAAGAGAGTCGGAAATTCATTGACATTTCAACTGGAATTTGCATGACAACTGTCAACCCAAATCAGAAAACCCTGAATCAACTACAGCATTTGTGGCTAACAAAAGAACAGCGGGACAACTTGACCACTAAAATGAGCAATGCTTTTACCGGCCTTGACAACCAGAACAAAGCGGAAAGTACCAACTACGAAAAATCAACGGCCATTTTGTATCATTTCCTGAACTTGAAATCTGAGTTTTTGGAGAATGAATAAGGTGGGTAACATTTGCTATGAATGAATGGGGTTTTATCGGTCAGGATATTTTCGTGAGGATTGGAGAGTCTGCCACTATTTATAAATTTAAACAAACGTGTGGCTATGTGCGAGACGAGAGGTTAGAGCTTTCTAACCCCCACTCATCATAGCTTGGCGTAAGCAGTGTTTTTTATGTCCTTTAATTACGGTTCAATTGTGACTATTTGTTTCAGGTTTTATAGGAGTTTTTAGATACCGCGCTCTATAATGTTAGCTGTTAAGTAGCAGTTTCCTAAAAGCGTAGAAAAGTGGCTGTTTTGGTGCTTACCCAGACAAAGGATCTAGCCTTGGCTTTGTTTCCAAGTTATTATGATAGGTTATGAATCAAAAAGCCGGCAGGAATAATTATTCCCGCCGGCTTTTTGATTTTTAAGGGTCTCTGGATTATCTCACCACAAGGCGATGTGATTCGTTTACGTTTTGTGATTTCACGTGTACCAGGTAGGTTCCTTTACTCCATTTGCTGGTGTTTAAGTTTACCATACGGGTTGTTTTGCTAGAGATCATTTCCTCATAAACTACCTTTCCAGTAACATCTACTATTTCAATGCTTACATTACCTTTTGCATCCTCAAAAGAGATGTTGGTTAAACCTGCTTCTACAGGATTAGGGTAAATACGTACTTTGGCATCTGGCCCCAAAAGTTCTTCTGTAATAGAAACCAAATTACCAACCCAAAAGCCATTCGCAATGGCCTGATTAATGGTAGTAGAACTGCCGTTATCTATAGAGCCATCCTCTTTGATTAACATTCCAACTACATGCATTTTGCTAACATCCCAACTAGGGTCAATTGTAAAGTTAAAATTAAACGTAAAGCGATCGTTGGCGTTTACGGTTGCCGGAAAAACGTTTGCTTGCCCTTCAAAACTTGGGCTAATGGCGCGCGCCACATGGTTATATACGCTCATATTAGCAGGTACAGGGTTGGGTAAACTTGACCAATCTATGTTGTCAGGCCCTACAAGTGGGCCTCCAGTATTGTAATAATTTACTTGAGCGTAACCAGAGGCTGTTCCAGTTACACTATCTTCAATTAGCACACAGGCTACCTTCCAATTATCGTTGGCGGGAGCCTGAAAGTCCACAACGAGAGCTACTTCTACTAAGTCGCGGCTGGCATCGTATTGAGCACCATTATATAACAGAGCCGTTGGAGCCTCAGCTAGGTCGGTATGTATCTCGGCCCATATAGCACTTGGATCAAGATCAGCACCACGATCAACTAAGGCACTTGGGTAACCGGATATTTTGGTTCCGATTCCTGCGTCATATACGCTGTTTACCATTGGGTCTCCATTGTGTACGGCAATACCTTGGGCAAACCCGTGGTAATCTCTATCTAAAAATTGCAGGGCAACCGTACCTCTTGGGCACCAGCCGCACCAAGTACCTGTGGCTTCTTCTACAATTACTAGTTTCCCTGGGGCTGGAACTAGAGGCTTAAAGTTTACGGTTTTCGTATCATCAGTGGGGTCATCATCAGCGTTGCTTCCATTTACATTAGATATAGTCGCGGAAACGGATGTGCTAGCGGCCGAAATAAGGACACCAGGAGTCAACTCTACCGCATAAGTAGCAAGGCTAGCAAGATTTAAGTTGAATACCGTTTGGGTTATTTGATTTCCGTTGTAATCCAAAGTTAAGTCAAAAGAGTTGATAGTTTGTGATCCTAAGTTACGCACCATTACGGATGGAATTGAAGTTTTTCCATCAAGAGCAACTCCCGGAAAATCGATTCTGTAAACTGCCCCATTCTTACTAGGAAGTGTATATGGTGTATGCGTAAAGCTTACATCATCAATCCAAAACTCAGACTGATTATTACTGCTAGGTATTGAATTGTTGGTAGGGTAAATGTCCAAAGAAGCAATTTGATTCTCATCATTTTGAAATTCGCCCTGTGATACACCGTCTAAAAACACTTCCCAAATATTGGTGTTTAAATTAACAACTAGCTTAAAAGCAACCCAGCCATTAGCTGTAAAAGGGGTATTTACTACTTCGTTTCCTTGGTAGGCCACTTGCATGGTGCCGTCTTGAAAAAAGTTCACGTCTAAAGCCCAAGTGGTTCCAGGTGTCGTTTCGGCTTGAAAGTTAAAATAAGCCGCTTTATTGGTGGTGACAAAAATGGATTGCTCAAACTCAAATAAACCTGTGTTATGGGCAGCACCAAACTCAAGAACCACATCTTGAGGGCCGCCATTGGCCGCTGTGGAGGCAAAGTAGATAGAGTTGGCGCCACTCTGTGCTTGGGCAGTATTTATTTGAGCATCTTCCGTAGTGCCGGGAGATCCATTCCAAGTAGTCCAGTTGGCATCTTTAACACCAATATAATCTCCAGCATTTAAGCCGTCAAAGTTTGTAGAATATTGGGCTTGTGATAAACCTCCAGCTAGTAGTGCCAGAGCCAATAAGTAGCTTTTTTTCATCGAATGAAATTTTGATTAGAATTTTAGGGAATGGCTAAGCTAATAAAAATGAAGTATAACTTGGGTCAATCAGACTACGGCAATAGGTTAGTGTTGGTTTTAATAAGTAGCCAAAAAACAACCACTGCTAAGGTATTTAAAGCAGGGTGAAGCATGTATCTTTGTACAAAACAGAAAACCATGGATAGATTGGTGGATGGTGATGCAGCCCACTTTAGCCCCGATGAGCAGGATTTGGAAAAGCAGCTTAGACCCTTAAGTTTTGACGACTTTGCGGGTCAAGAAAAGGTGCTGGAAAACTTGGGTATTTTTGTGGAGGCTGCCAATCAACGTGAGGAAGCTTTGGATCACGTTCTTTTACATGGCCCTCCTGGTTTGGGTAAAACCACCTTGGCGCATATTTTGGCCAACGAGTTGGGAGCAGGTATTAAAATTACCTCAGGCCCTGTAATTGATAAGCCAGGAGATTTGGCGGGTTTGTTAACCAATTTAGAGGAGCGAGATGTTCTTTTTATTGATGAAATACACCGTTTAAGCCCCGTGGTAGAAGAGTACCTATACTCGGCCATGGAAGATTACAGAATTGATATAATGATAGAAACGGGGCCTAATGCACGCAGTGTGCAAATTGGGCTTAACCCGTTTACACTTATAGGAGCCACTACGCGATCGGGTTTATTAACCTCTCCTTTACGGGCGAGATTTGGCATAAACAGCCGCTTACAGTATTATTCTACCGAGCTTCTTTCTACTATTATAGAGCGCTCGGCTGGTATTTTAGATGTACCCATTCAATCCAATGCGGCTATAGAAATTGCACGTAGAAGCCGAGGAACACCACGTATTGCCAATGCACTTTTAAGACGAATGCGCGATTTTGCGCAGGTAAAAGGAGACGGAACGATTAGCTTAGAAATAGCGCGTTTTGGTTTAGATGCTTTGCATGTGGATGATTACGGCTTGGATGAAATGGACAATAAGATATTGACCACCATTATAGATAAGTTTAAGGGTGGCCCTGTAGGTGTTGGTACTATTGCCACTGCCGTGGGAGAGCAAGCAGGCACTATTGAAGAAGTATATGAACCCTTTTTAATTCAGGAGGGTTTTATGATGCGTACCCAGCGCGGAAGAATGGTAACCGAGAAGGCATATCATCATTTGGATAGAAAATTACCTACTCAACAAGGCGGCTTGTTTGACACCTAAAACTACATATGCAAGTTTAATTAAAGCCGAAGCAAAACGCTTGGGCTTTTTGGATTGTGGTATTGCCAAAGCTGATTTTTTAGAAGAGGAAGCACCTCGACTAGAAGAATGGCTTACCAAGGGCTATCATGGCAAAATGAGCTGGATGGAAAACTATTTTGATAAACGGTTAGACCCGCGTTTATTGGTAGATGGAGCCAAATCGGTGGTATCGGTTTTACTCAATTATTTTCCTGAAGCAACACAGCCGGAGGGAGCACCAAAAGTTGCCAAATACGCGTATGGAGAGGACTATCACTTTGTAATTAAGAAGAAACTAAAGGCTTTAACCGAATTTATTCAACAAGAAATTGGGGAGGTAGGCGGTCGTGCTTTTACCGATTCGGCCCCAGTAATGGATAGAGCATGGGCCGAACGCGCTGGATTGGGCTGGACAGGAAAGCACAGCTTATTGCTAAATAAGGGTACGGGTTCTTTTTTTGTGATAGGTGAGCTTATTTTGGATATTGAATTAGAGCCAGATATACCAACAGCTGATTATTGTGGAACTTGTACCAAATGTATTGATGCCTGCCCAACAGGCGCTATTGTGGATCCTAAGGTGGTAAATGGTAGTAGGTGTATTTCTTATTTAACGATTGAGTTGAAAGACCAAGTGCCGGCAGCGTTTAAGGGACAGATGGAAAACTGGGCTTTTGGTTGTGATATTTGTCAAGATGTATGTCCTTGGAATCGATTCTCACATCCCACGAAAGTGGAAGAATTTACGCCACACCCAGATTTATTGACGATGGAAACTCAACAATGGGAAGAAATTACGGAAGAGGTATTTCGGAAAGTTTTTAAAAAATCGGCTGTAAAGCGGGCTAAGTACCAAGGCTTGGCGCAGAATTTGGCGTTTATAAAGAAAAATTAATCTTCGGGTTTAAATAGATAAACGAGGGCGAAACTAAGGGAAACGTTTCGCTGTACATAGCGGCCGGGCACTACTTGTTGGGGTTTATCGGCTCGAGTACGCCCATCTCTAATGGCGGTAAGCGAGTTGTTGGTTCTAAACACAATGGCCCATTTTTCAGAAAAATCCCACCGCACCCCGGCAATACCGGTAAGACTAGTGGTATTAAACGGAACACCATTATTAAATGAGCCACCAATGTCTTCTTCTTTATACGATACCAAAATATCTACAGCCAAGCCAAGCTCAAAGCTAAGATCTTTCCAGTAGTACCTATAAATCAGTGGAATTTCGAGATAGTTAAGTTTTAGCTTGTAAAAGTTACCAAAATTGGTGCTGTCTTTTGGTGGGACGCGTGCGCCTTTTTGCACCCAAGCCAGTTCTAGCATAATTTCGGATTGCTTTAAAATAGAACGACTGGTAAATACGCCTAAATTAGCACCGGGCATATCGTAGCCCGTTATATTGTCGCCATCTACTTGGCTGGTGGTTAAGCCAAAAAAGGCACCCGCATCAAATTGTTGTGCTAAAAGATAGCCCTGTGAAGAAACCCACAGGGCTAACAATAATATTGATTTTTTAGTGCAGGCCAGCATGTTGGGCTTGATACACTTCTTGAGTGCTGGCATTAAGAACAAAAACTACGGCACTTATTTTAGAAGTGTTCCAAACGTTCCATGTGCTGTCGGTTACCGATATGTTTAAGTTTCGGGTAACGCGTTGGCTTTCTTCAAAGCCATTAGCAGATATCATGTTGCCTTGTACACCGGTAAAGGATTTTCTAAATACATGGTTGTGTACATAGTCATCTACAATTACACCATTGTCCAATTGTGGTGCTACGATGGAATCCTCCACCAAGTAAGCCACCAAGTGAATAGGGTCAGAATCGGTTAAAGACTGTATACCAAATACTTGTGTATTAAGATTAAACGTTTTGTTTGCGGTGTCTATTTCTAGTTCAGATTGCAGCGAAAAGCTAGCGGGTTCGGCTAACCGGGCTATAAGCAAGCCATCCCAATCAGCAGGGTTTTTAAAAACATCGTTTGGATAGCCGCCTCTATCGAACATACCACCTGGTAAGCCACCACTGCCCATAAAGGTGTATAGTTCTTCACCATCATCGGATCTAAAATCGTATGGGGTAGAAGGGTTTGGAATGGCAAAACCACTGGCATGCATTGCCACAGTAACCACGTTTTCGGGGTTGGCATCAATGTAACCCTGAATTTTACGAGCTCCGTTAGGACAAAAAGTACAGCTGGTTCCGGTAAACTCCTCTATAAGCACTGTTTTATTGGTTTCGGGTAAATCAATAAAACCATATTCATCTTTAAGGGGATCCTTAATTTCATCACAACACGAAAGTGTTAAGCCCATTGCAATTACTGCGATCGTTATGTTTTTCATCATCTTAAAAATTACTTGTAACACCTACTGTAAATCCATTAGAGGCAGGCACCGTACGGCAAATACCTCCAACACAAAACACGCCTGATTGCTGGCGCCCATAGCCCAATTGAAACTTAGTAGTACCTACTGTATAACCCACGTTTACATTTAGGTAGTGTACCTGTAAATCCTCATCGGGGTTACCATAGTTATAGGCGTCTTGTACAGCGATAAACCAATGGGGGGCAACGGAGTATTCCAATAGTATTAGTCCCCAGTCACCGCGGTCTTTCTCTGTAAACAAACCTTGAATTTCGGTACGAAGAGAGTGCTTGGATTTTATCTTGTAAAAGAGTTCAATTACGCCAGCGTTAATATGGTAAAGGTGCGCTTCTTCTCCACTAATGTGGAAGTTGTAATCAGAAGTCCCTTTGCGCTGTACATCGTTGTTAAACAAAAAGTTGTAATAGGTAAAGGTTCCTTTTAATTTTTTGTTGAATTTCTTTTTAACCTCTACATGAAAATCTTGAAAATAGGTATGGTCTCCTTTTCCAAAAAAATCTGATTCGTAGCCATCTGTTCCAGCATCGGTGTATCCAGTAATACTGGTATCAATGGGTGAATATAATGGGCGATCAATTCGGTCGCCATTTTCATCCACAAAATTTTTCGCCAAGCTGGTGCTGATTGCATAACTTACTTTTACTTGCATACCATATTTCCCTCCAATTTTAGTTTTTCGCTTAAAATTATATGATAGCTCACCTTGCAAACCTTGCTCACCGGTAGCAATGGTATTAAAGGAATAAAGCGCAGGAAGCGAATAAGTGTGAAGGGTTGTTAAGGACGGTAAGTAGTTGATTAACAATTGCTGAGGATCGGTTACTCTTTCTGATCGAAAGGAGAAATTATCGTAACGCTTGGCACCTAGCGAAAGACCAAGATTATTTTTGGCGTAGGTAGCGGTTAGATATAAAGCATTACCCTCCTTATAAATAAAGTTATTATCTACACTAGGGTCATTACATTTATAGGCATACTCACCCAAAATATTCCAAGTTCCGGTAATTAGGTTAGCCCTAACTGCGCCAGAGGCAACATTCTCAGGAAGATTGTATAGTGGGTCATTGGCCTCTTGAAACTTGGAAACAAAACTTCCTCCCAATATAAAGTTGGTATTGCTTTCCCATTTCAAGGTGTTTTTCAGACTCCATTCCACGTCTGCACCGCGTACAATCCCTTCACTTTTTTCAAAGTAATTACGCTGGCGCCCCATAATAGCTTTTAGGGTAACTCCTTCGGTGGGCGTAAACGCCATTCTAATACCATCTAGGTTATTATCTATACCTAAACCGCGCTCTTCATAAGCTCTAAGTGTTAGGCCGCTGCCAAATTGTTCGTAAAAGTTACCTACGGTTACATCAAAGCCATCTTTAATAAAGCGGGCGTAGCGATAGGCAATACCCTCTCCCTTATAGCCGTCAGGCAATCCAATACGGTTGTTCTGATAGTTTTCATATCTCATACCTGCCATAAAGTTGCCTTTGGCGTAGGTAAGGTTAAAAAAACCAGTACCCAAAAAGCGTTCATCTGGGTAGGCTTCTCCTAAGGGGTCAATTATTTCGTCTTCTAAATAGTATTGTCCATCAGCTTGAAAGTTACCACTAATGGTTCCGTAATCTTTTTTGCCATTCTGTGCTGTAGCAATCACTCCGGTTGTAAGCAAGAAGGCGCTCAGTAATAGTTTCTTCACGAATTTTATTTTTTGAAAGGTCTTAGTCTATGCTGCCTGTCGCTACTAATTTTTCAATAAGCTCATATAAATGCTCTTCATCTCCTGGGATATATCCGTTGTGTTGCCACACGATATTTCCTTCACCATCTAGTAAAAAGGTATGGGGAATGTTGTTCACGTTTAAAGCGCGTCTAAGTTCTGAATTTTCATCTAAGTAAATGTCATACTCCCAACCTTGGCTGGTAATAAATGGACGAACTTTTGCTGATTGACGACTATCGTCAATAGAAATAGCAATTAATTTCACTTTAGTTTCATCAACCCAGTCTGGGTATAAATCATGAATGGCATTTAGTTCTCTTACGCAAGGCTTACACCATGTGGCCCAAAAGCTAATCACTACGGGGTTTCCATCATTGCTAAGGGTAGAAGCATCTACCGCGTTACCCGTCATATCTTTTATTTTGATAGCGGGCATTTTATCCTGAGCTATTGAGGCAGTTGTGGCACCAAGTAAAAGGGCAATTCCAAAAATCAGTTTTTTCATAATGTTTGTCTATAGTATTAAAAAAATTAGCCGCGAGACGAAAATATCGAATCGCGGCTAATTATAAAGCAATTATCTAACCAAAATTACTTGATAGCAATTCTTTGGCTCGAAGTTTTATTTCCACTAGCAACGTTGATTACGTATACACCAGCAGCTAAAGAAGCTGTGTTTAGTACCGCACGATCAATGTTAGTGTAATCTACATTCATTACAACCTCACCAATAGCATTTACAACTTGTACGTTGAAATCTTGTAAGTCGTTTAATTTAACGGTTACAAAATCGTTAGCTGGGTTAGGGTAAATATTTGTATTTAAGATAGCAGATTCTTTAACGCTAACGTCTCCCCACATGTGAGCTTTGTCAGCATTTACTATTTCGTAGTTAGCATTGTTCAATAACAAGATAGCTACTTCACACTTAGTAACATCCATTACGCTACTAGGTAGGCTAAATTGCATTTGATGAGATACAGTTTGACCTTGTGTAATAGTTCCAGGAATACTGTTAGCCTCACCAAAGAAACCTGGCTCAATAGAACGAGCAACGTGATCGTATACCATATCACCAAAAGGAACTGAAGAAGCTGCAGCAGCAAAGTCAACACCGTTAATCATAGCCATTGGACCTTGACCACCACCAGAGTAAGCATTAGATTGATTATAGGAAGCATCTGTACCGATGATTCCGCTTTCCAATACTACAGCAGCTAAGCGGTAATCAATGTTGTTCATAGGAGCAATAAAGTTTACTGAAACATCTACAGTGATATTACCACCAGTTTCAAAAACACCATCAATTGCTACAGTAGCAGCAGGAATTACATCTCTACGTTGGTTGTAAGCAGACTCTAATTCATTTACGTTAGGATCTGGACCTAAAACACGATCAACAGATGATCCAGGGTATCCACCAGGAGCAACCGTACCAATGTTACCATCGTACTCAGCTACTACCATTGGGTCACCATTGTGAACTGCGATAGGAATAGCACTGTTAGGGTAAGTAAGACCCATGTATTCCATACCTACAGTACCACGAGGACACCACTGACACCAAGCACCTGTTTTTTCTTCAATAACAACTTTTCTTTCAGGAACAGTTGCAGTAGCTACTAAAGTAGTAGAAATAGTATCATTGCTCATGTCCCCATCAGCATTACCATTTAAGTTACTTAACCACATTTTAACTTCATACACGCCATCAGCAGCAGGAGTAAAAGCAGTAGGGCTAGTTAAGGTAGCAAAAATACCCGAAGTAAGGTTTGAAATTCCAGCGGCAGGAGCTTTAGTTACAGAACCACCATTAATAGTATAGTTAAAATCAGCACCGCCTAATTGACTAGCGCCTAAGTTTCTAAAGTAACCACCAATATTTACAGCGGTACCTGTTTTAACAACAGAAGGCATATCTCCTCTGATACCCATCATGTCATCCAACATTTGAGTTCCATAAATAAACTCATAGTAACTGTTGTCACTTGGGTTAGGGTCTGTTCCGGCAAGGCTAGCTACGGCAGGAGAACCATTTACTTGTGTAGTATTGGTAGTAGAAACTTGAACACCAACTGTTAAGGCAGTAACTCCGTTTCCAGTGCGTTGATCCACTACATAAATGTTATCGCTAGACTCTTCTAATACGATAGACCAATAAGTCCAACCATTAGCAGGAAGTCCTCCACCTGAAGCAGAGCTCCACTGAACCCATAACTGACGGTTAGGGGCAGTGCCAAATACTTTAGATACAATGTTATCACTACCAACACCACTAATATTCAAGCCCCAAACACATACGGAATTGTCAGGAAGTAATCCATTGGGTAAAGCAGCATTAGTGGCAGGAATAGTACCTGTTGGTGAAGCACTAAAGGTTATAACACCGTTATTAGAAACCAAAAAGCTTGTAACTGGACTCCCGTCAAAATTAAAAGCGAAAGGAATCGTTTGAGCTGAAGACCATTGATCAGTAGTAGTTCCAGCCATAAGAACACTCCATCCTGGCGCAGCACCACCGCCTTGAGGGTACTCAACATCTTTATTGATGTCTCCAGGGTTCATGCCTGCATTAAGTGCAGGCAGTACGTAATAACTTTGAGCCATAAGTCCGGTAGATACCGCTACGCTCAAAAGCAATGCATAAAAATTTTTCATAATTGAATTTAATGATTTGTTAATATATAAGAAAATATGGGCTGTAAATTTAATCTTTTTCAAACATTGGCCTATCATTAAGCTTAAAATTTATCTTTAAAGTTCTAAATTTGCGGCATTGATAGCCTTAATAGGAAAAGAAAAAGAAATTAACATGAAAAAAATACTACTTAGTTTATTGGTAATAGCCTTTGTTCAAGGGGTGTCCGCTCAAAATTTTCACTACAAAACGTCTAATTCATCGTATGATGGTAACATGGCTGGAGGGACATTTACACAAACCTTAAAGTTGGCTAAAAACCAAAATGGAGACCCAATTACATTTGTTTGGGAAACTATTTCTGTGGATACCGTTTTAACAGGTGCTAATGCGAGCGTTGCTTTTGGGGTTTGTGATAATGTTTCTTGCTATCCTAATTTTGTGGGTAATGAATACACGATGAACCCCGTTAGTGGTGCGGGCAGTTATGGTAGTTTTAAGCTACAATGCTTTAGTGCGGTTGGAGATGTGCGTTTAACGGTTAAAATTTTGGTTTGGGATCAAGCAAATACTGGTACGGCAGATACCATAACCATGGAATGGAGCACACCAAAGATTGGTGTAGAAGAGTTAGCTCAAGCGGCCATCTTAGAGGTGTTTCCAAACCCGGCCAGTGGGGTGGTTAATATAAACTATGAGTTAGAGTCTGGCGAACAGGCCCAATTTGACTTAGTAAATGTTTTAGGAGCCACGGTGTTCAGTAAAGAATTGTCCGAAATGGACGGTAAATTTCAATTGAATTTAGAGAATTTGCCTCAAGGCGTTTATTTTTATGTATTAAAGATAAATCAAGAAGCTGTTATTTCAAGAAGATTAGTAGTTGAATAATAGACAATTGACTATTTAAAAACTTTAAAACTCCTTTGGATTTCCCAAAGGAGTTTTTTTTTGTTAGGTGGGTATATGAAATTTCTATTTTTGCCGTTTTTAAAAGCCTGCTTACGGGCATTTTTTATTGAAAACAACTCCTAATAGGTATTCATGATATATCACATAAACGGAAAATTATGTGAAGTTACGCCAGCGTATGCGGTGGTGGACTGTGGTGGAGTAGGCTATCAGCTGCAAATTACTCTTCAAACGTATTCCAAAATTAGTGGACAAAAGCAGGTACACCTTTTTGTACATCCTATATATAAGGAGGATTCGCAGGTATTGTTTGGTTTTGTTGATACCTTGGAGCGAGACCTTTTTAGGCAGCTTATCTTGGTTTCTGGAGTTGGTGGAAATACCGCACGGGTAATTTTGAGTAGTGCAAGTCCAACAGAAGTTGTAGAGGCTATAGCTACCGAAAATGTAAAAATGCTACAGTCTATTAAGGGTATAGGAAGTAAAACGGCTCAGCGTATTATCATAGATTTAAAGGATAAAGTGAGTGGATTGGAGCTTTCCTCCGCTTTAAGCACAACCAATGTTGGGGTAAGACAAGAGGCACAAAGTGCTTTAGAGGTATTGGGTTATCAAAATAAACAAACCGAAAAGGTGTTGCAGCGTATAATAAGCGAAAACCCCGATGCCAGCGTGGAATTACTAATTAAAGAAGTACTGAAAAGGTTATAGATGCAGGGATTTAAAGTGCCATTAAGCCTTATCGCATTTCTAGTGGTTGCACTAGCCTTAGCGGGATTGCCAGGTTCTCGATCAGTGAGCTTGCTGGAATGGCCCAATGAGGCTATTCATGGATTGGTGGATACCAACGATCCAGATTCAACCTTGCCTTATCCTATTAAAGGAGATGAAGGTATTAACTTAAAAGACCCTGCCAATTATGGGCAAAATGTAGAATATAATGAGGCAACGGGTCAATATATAGTTACCCAAAAAATTGGTGGGCTGGTAAATAAACCACCCATGATTATGACTCCGGAGGAATACCGTGAGTACATTGCCAAAAAACAGGTTAGCGATTATTGGGGAACCAAAACGCAGGGCACAAATGGAGCTGCCAATGCTGGAGGAAAAGATGAAGGCCGAGATCCAGGGTCCTCCTTAATTCCTCAAATTCAGGTGAATAATAAATTGTTTGCCACCATCTTTGGAAGTAATACGATAGATATCCGTCCGCAAGGTTATGCCGAACTGCGTTTTGGTGGCCGTTTCCAAAAGGTTGATAATCCGCTTATCCCGGAAAGAAACCGAAGCACTTTCACCTTTGATTTTAAGCAGCGTATTCAAATGAATATTTCAGGTAAAATTGGAGAGCGCTTAACTTTGGCTACCAATTACGATACCGAGGCCACTTTTAGCTTTGAGAATCAAACCAAGTTAGAATATACCGGAGGAGAAGATGACATCATTAAAAAGATTGAGCTCGGAAATGTAAGCTTGCCACTTAATAGTTCTTTAATTAGTGGAGCGCAGAGTCTGTTTGGAGTTAAAGGACAGTATCAGTTTGGAAAATTAACCCTTACCAGTGTTTTTTCGGAGCAGCAAAGTCAGTCATCATCTATTAACGTTCAAGGCGGTGCTACCACCACGGACTTCGAAATAAATGCAGATCAATACGAAGCCAATCGCCACTATTTTTTATCTCAGTATTTTAGAGACCGTTACGAAGCGGTGCTGGCCACACGTCCGTTAACAAGTTCGCCTGTTCAAATAACCAAGGTAGAAGTTTGGGTTACCAACACACGCCAGTCAACCGAAAACACACGAAACATTGTGGCGTTTATGGATTTAGGTGAACGAGATGGAAAAGCTTATAGAAGCACATCGGCTGGTAAATCGGGGCCCAATATTTTTGGCCGCTTCTTTCCATACAAGGGTTTTCCCGATAACCGTAATAATGCCTTAGACCCTAAGATCATGCAAAATGATATACCGGGTGTTAGAGATATATCTAGGGTAACCAGCTCATTAAGTGGATATGGTTTTGAAGAGGCGGTAGAGTTTACCGAACTTTCCAACGCACGTAAACTAAATTCTTCGGAATTTAACTTTGACCCACAGTTGGGTTTTATCTCATTAAATAGCTCCTTAAATCAAGATGAAGTATTGTCTGTGTCCTATCAATTTACCGCAGGTGGAAAGACTTATCAAGTGGGTGAATTTTCTACCGATGGGGTAGCGCCTCCCAACACATTGATTACCAAAATGCTTAAGAGTACTATTCTTAATGTTAAGGTTCCGATGTGGGATTTAATGATGAAAAACGTGTACTCATTAAATGCGTATCAGGTTAATAGAGAGGATTTTAGGTTAGATATTTTATATAGAAACGATGAAACGGGTACGCCTATTCCGTTTTTGCCGGAAGGGAATTTAAGTAAACAACTTCTTTTAAGAGTTACGGGTTTGGATACATTGAATAATAACAACGACCCCCAGCCTGATGGATTTTTTGATTTTATACAAGGAGTAACAATTTCTCCTCAAAATGGACGTATATACTTTCCAGTACTGGAGCCTTTTGGAAGCAATCTATCACGGAAGCTTAATGAGGAGGAAATACGCGAAAAGTATGTTTTTCAGCAGCTATATGATTCTACCCGATTTAAGGCGCAAAATGAAACGAGGCTTAACAAGTATATTCTAAAAGGACAGTTTAAATCTACCAGCTCCAGCGAAATATCTTTAAACGCTTTTAATATACCAAAGGGGTCGGTAAAGGTTACTGCAGGAGGACAGTCGCTTACCGAAGGAGTGCAATACACGGTAGATTACAACTTAGGCAAGGTTAAGATTATTGACGATGGAATTTTAAACTCAGGCGTACCCATTAAAGTAGATTTTGAAAACAATGCGCTGTTTAATTTTCAAACCAAAACTTTTATTGGCTTAAACGGGGAGTACAAGTTTAACGACAATATTAATTTGGGTGCTACGATGGTTCGCATGAGCGAAAAACCTTTAACCCAAAAGGTAAATATTGGCGATGAACCTATTGCTAATACTATGTGGGGTTTAAACGGATCGTATTCGAAAGAAGCCCCGTATTTAACTCGCTTTGTAGATGCCATCCCTTTTATAGATACCAAAGCGAAATCTACTATTACGGCTAATGCCGAATTTGCTCAATTGGTTCCAGGTTCACCTAGAGGTATTGAAATAGACGGAGAAGCTACCACATATTTGGATGATTTTGAGAGCAGCCAAACTACTATTGATTTACGTAACCCCCTTGCTTGGCGCCTAGCCAGTACACCGGGCGGACAGCCTGATGCTTTTCCCGAATATAGCAGCAATGGCTTAGAGTATGGTTACAACCGAGCCCGTTTAGCATGGTATACCATTGATCCCTTGTTTCATAATGAAACCAATGCGCCCAGCAATATTAACAGCAATAAGGATTTACAGTCGGGGCAAGATGTTAGAAGGGTACTTTTAAGGGAGATTTTCCCGAATGTACAACGTCAGGCTTCAGATATTCCTTATATCCCAGTAATGGATATGGCCTTTTATCCTTCGCAAAGAGGGCCTTATAATTTTGATGTAGAACCGACTACCGTTTCAGCGGGTATGGATCCCGATAACGGACAGTTATTAGAGCCCCGAACTAGGTGGGCAGGAGTAATGCGCGATTTATCAACTACCAACTTTGAGGAGCAAAATATTGAATTTGTACAGTTTTGGATTTTGGATCCGTACTCATACAACCAAAATAGAGATACAGGTTTAACGGCAGGAGATGGTGGAGACATTTACTTGCATTTAGGAAGTGTTTCGGAAGATATACTGCGAGATGGTAAGCAGGCGGTGGAGAATGGTTATCCGGCCAACGGTGATTTAACCAAGCTAGATTCTACTTATTGGGGTTATGCTCCCAAAGTGCGCCCAACTGTGGTAACATTTGATAATGATAACGCGGTAAGAAACTTACAAGATGTGGGTTATGATTTGCTGGATAATGCTGGTGAAAGAGCTTGGAAAAGCAATGGTAATACGCAAAGCTATTTGGAGCGCGTAGGATCTTTTGCTACGCTAGGGCAAGCATCGGTAGCCTATGCAAAAGCTAATGCCGATCCGGCTTCGGATGATTTTGCGTATTACAGAGGAACCACCCAAGATCAAAATGGGGCTAATATATTGGAGCGTTACCGCAGATACAATAGTCCGCAAGGGAACAGCCGTGCCACCCAAGTAGATGGGGTATCGGCTTTTGCTACAAACAGTCCTGATATTGAGGATATTAATAACGACCAAACTTTAAGCAAAACCGAAGCATATTACCAGTACCGCATTAGCATGCGAGAAACTGATTTGGATCAGGTAGGTGAAAATTACATTACGGATATTATAGAAATTAGAGACGGAGAAGGTTTACCTGATTTGCCAAACGGCAATAAAATTAAGGCGCGTTGGATTCAGTTTAAAGTACCCGTTTTTAGTCCTGATAAAAAGGTAGGGCCAATCAATGATTTCCGCTCGGTACGTTTTGCTCGTTTAATTATGAGTGGCTTTAGCAAGCCTGTGGTGGTGCGTATGGCGCGCATGGAATTGGTTAGAGGTGAATGGCGTAGGTATACCGATGATTTGGATTTAATTGGCGATCAATTAGGTTCGGATAAAGAAGACGGAACTTTGTTTGAAGTTAACGCTGTAAATATTGAACAAAACGGATCGCGTAGCCCAATACCCTATGTATTACCTCCAGGTATTGACAGGCAAGTATTGTTTGGTACCACCCAAGCTACCAAGCAAAACGAGCAATCACTTTCTTTACGTGTAGGAAACTTACAAGAGGGCGCAGGTAGAGCGGTTTTTAGAAACTTTGATTTTGATATGCGTAACTACAATCGCCTTCGCATGTTTGCGCATGCCGAAGATGGTAGAGAAGGGATAGGTGATTTAAGTGAATTACGTGATGGAGAGCTGGAACTATTTATTCGATTGGGTAGTGATTACAATCAAAACTATTATGAGTATAAACTACCACTAATGGTTACATCGCAAAATGGTAGTCATACCGATGAAGATATTTGGCCAGAGGCTAATAATGTTGATTTTGCTTTAGATGTTTTAAAGGAGGTAAAGCTAGAGCGTAATCGTGAGTACCGAGGGAATGGCAACTCGCTAACCGTGCCATACGAAGTGGCTAGAGCAGGAGGCTTGGTAAGAGTAGTTGGTGCGCCTAATTTGGGTAATGTTAGAACCATTTTAATTGGGGTACGAAACCCTAGAAAGAGATTGGCTAGTGATGCAGACCCTGGTACACCGGTATTTGCCGAAGTTTGGATTAACGAATTGCGTTTAACAGAGTTTGATCAACGTGGTGGTTGGGCTGCCAATGCAAGGGTGGCGGCTCAATTGGCCGATTTTGCTAACATAAGTATAAGCGGTAGAACCAGTTCTGTTGGCTTTGGAGGTATCGATCAATCAGTGAGTGAGCGCCAAAAAGAACAAATGGTGGGTTATGATTTTCAGTCCAATTTTGAATTAGGAAAATTTTTCTCCAAAGAATCAGGTTTGCGCGTTCCTATGTTTTTCTCTCAAGGAGAAGAATGGAAAAATCCACAGTTTAATCCGCTAGATCCAGATATTGAGTTTCAAGATGCCCTTGATAATCTAGAAACTAACGAAGACAAGGAAACGCTTAAAAAAATTGCACAAGATTATACCCAACGTAAATCTATAAACTTTACCAATGTGCGTAAAGAACGTACGGGTGCCAAAGCAAAGGGGCCATCCAAACCTTGGGGCATCGAAAACTTTAGTGCTACTTATTCGTTTAATGAGGTGGTACGAAGAAACATCTCCACGAAGGTGGATTTAAGACGCGACCATAAGGCCAATTTAAATTATACCTACCGCACCAATGCTAAGCCAGTAGAACCTTTAAAAAATGTGTCCTTTTTACAAAGTAAACACCTTAGTCTTATTAAGGATATTAATTTCAACTACCTGCCTAAGCAAGTCTCGGTAATTGGATCTATTGATCGCAGCAGCCATAAGCTGCAAATGCGAAATACAGATAACCCTACCAACCCGCTTTACGAACTGCCCATTACTTATAACAATTCCTTTGGTTTTGATAGAAAGTACAGCGTATTGTATGATCTTACTAGAGCCCTAAAAATTGACTTTAATGCCAATATGCGCACTAGGGTGGATGAGCTGGTGGGGATTGATCCTATTACTGGATTAGAATATACCGATCAGCAAAAGAAGGATGAAATGTGGAAGAATTTTGGTGAATTTGGACGACCCACCAACTACCATCAAACCTTAAATGTAAATTGGCAAGTGCCTATTAACAAACTCCCATATTTTGACTTTGTAAATGTACAAGCTCGCTATAGCGGAGATTACGATTGGGCGGCCAATACTTTATTAGCACAACAGGGGCCGGACTCACTTAATTTTGGAAATACCATTCAAAATAGCCAAACGTGGCAGTTAAATAACAACTTTAATTTAATTGCTCTTTACAATAAAGTGCCCTACCTCAAAAAGGTAAATGATGGCGGGAAACCGCAAAGAGGAGGCGCTCGTAGCCGTAATCCGCGCACGCCAGTTCCCGAATCGCGTGCAGGCGCAGAGAAAGAGGAGGAGGAAGAGAAATCTACCGCCACTAAAATACTAGAAGCTACGGTACGTACTTTAATGATGACGCGAAATGCTTCTTTAAACTACACCCGAACCAGAGGTACGCAATTACCCGGCTTTAAACCAACCGCCACGTTTATGGGCACCGAACCAGGGCAAAATGGTGCGCCCGGTTTTGGTTTTGTTTTTGGAGATCAGCGAGATATAAGAGGAGATGCAGTGGATAATGACTGGTTGGTGCGCACGCATTTGCTAAACAACCCTTACACACAAACGTTTAATGAAAATTTAACGGCTAGAGTTACTCTAGAACCGGTAAAGGGATTACGATTGGTTTTAAATGCTAGCCGTACCAATAGTTATAATGAATCTGAATTTTTTAGATGGAATGATGAGGAAGGTTTCTTTGATAGCCAAAACCCATTTAGAACAGAGAATTTTTCTATGAGCTACTTTATGTTGCCAAGCGCTTTTGAAAAGCTAGAAGGCCCTGATTACAGCTCAACAGCCTACCAAGAATTTTTGGACAATAGAATTTTGGTTTCGGAGCGACTGGCTATACAATACGCCCAAAATGATACCACCGGCTATGTGGCCAGTATTATTGGTGAACAAGATTCTTCCAATTACGGCTACCGCTATTTTAGTCATACTGCTACAGATGTGCTTATTCCATCCTTTTTAGCGGCCTACTCGGGTAAAGATGCCAAAAAGGTTTCTCTATTAACAAAACCAAGAGTGCCATTACCCAACTGGACATTGACCTATGATGGTTTGGGCAAAATTAAAAAGCTTAAGAAGTGGTTTAATAATGTAACGTTAAATCACGGTTACCGATCTATGTACACGGTGAGCAACATTTCAACCAATTTGCTACGAGAGCAGGCTTTAGAGGAGTTTCCGGATAGAGCACCGCTAGATCATAATGGAGATTTATTGGCTGAAAATCAGATAGGGGCGGTAGTGCTTACCGAAAACTTTTCACCCTTATTGGGGGTTAACGTTAAGTTGAAAAACAACGCCACTATAAAGTTAGAGTACAAAAAGAATAGGAATATTTCGTTGAGTATGGCCAATGCGCAGGTTACCGAAACCAAGGGCTCAGAGTGGGTAATTGGTGCAGGTTATATTTTTAAGGATGTCCGTTTAAAGTTTGTGCGTATTGGCGTCCGTAAATCAAATCCGGTAAGCAATTTAGAACTTAAAGTGGATGTGGGTATTCGCGATAATATCACGGTAATCCGAAAAATTGTAGAGGACATAGATCAAGTTACGGCTGGTCAAAAGGTAATTACCTTAAAGTTCTCGGCCGATTACCAAATGAGCAAGAGAGTAACTACTAAGTTGTTTTACGATTTAAATTTATCCCGATTTAAAACCTCTAATGCTTACCCGCTTACCACGCATCAGTTTGGTATTAGTTTGAGATTAAATTTGGGTAGTTAGTAGTGTTTCAGAATAAAAATTAAATTTGCCCGAAAATATTGTAAAAATGAATTTCCCTAGCGAATTAAAATATACGAAAGATCACGAGTGGATACGCATTGAAGGTGATATTGCTACTGTGGGTATTACCGATTTTGCTCAAAGTGAATTAGGTGATATTGTATTTGTTGAAATTGAAACGGAAGGCGAGGAGTTAGATAAGGAAGAAGTGTTTGGGTCGGTAGAAGCCGTAAAAACAGTTTCGGATTTATTTATGCCCATTTCTGGAGAAATTATGGAGTTTAATAGTTCTTTAGAGTCGGCACCAGAAGTAGTAAACCAAGATCCTTACGGAGAAGGTTGGATGATAAAGATACGTATAAGTGATGCCAGTGAGCTAGATGCTTTATTGGATGTAGAGACTTATAAAAGTGAAGCGGGTGTTTAAACACATCGTTTTACAAAAGATAAAACCTTTTACCCTAGCCATTGGCTGGGGTATTTTTGTTTTTGGGGCAAGCTTGACTCCCGGAAACGAAGTGCCTAAAATTTTTGAGCTTACCAATGATAAGCTCATTCATGCTGCCATATATTTTTTACAGGCCGCTCTAATAATTGTTGGATTTACCCGTTTTAAAAAAAGCAACACACCAACCAAAACCATTTTGTTGTACGCTTTGGGTATCTGCCTTTTTATGGGTGGTATTATTGAAATAATTCAAGAAATATTGATACCTAAAAGAACCGGAGATTGGCTCGATTTTATAGCCAACAACACCGGGTCGGTAATGTGCGCGC
The DNA here is from genome assembly GCA_937146805.1 of uncultured Owenweeksia sp. GTDB lineage: Bacteria > Bacteroidota > Bacteroidia > Flavobacteriales > Schleiferiaceae > Owenweeksia. The sequence continues at coordinate 125,081 of CAKZRR010000017.1, forward strand.
TTATATTCGTTATTCAACGAAAAGCGAAAGCCTATTAAGCTCTTTACGAGCACACTTGCTTTATTTTATTTCAAATTTATGGAACCTAAAAAAAATCCAAACGCCCGACTGGAAGGAAAAAGTAGTTTATTCTTTTTGGTGGGAGCCACCCTTAGCCTGTTAATGGTAATTGCTATAATACAATATGAAAGAGCCTATAGCACACCCGTGCTGGAGTCACCGGTTACTGCTAGTATTGATGATGATCCAACTCCAATAACCATAAGGGTGGTTGACAAGCCAAAAGTGGAAAAGAAAATTGAGCCTAAAATGGTTGATCCAAATAAGCTGGTAGTTACCATAAAAGACCCAGTAATTGAGTTGCCAACCGACTGGATTGATACGCCTGATGATGAAATGCCAGAAGTAATTGGTTTTGATGAGGAGGAGGCAGAGGTGTTTGAGTTTGTAAGAATTGAAAATATTGCAAGACCTATTCTCTGCGAGAAGCACGGAAGTAAAGACTTACAGATGAGATGTTTTAACAGTTGGATTAAAACCTTTATTGCTGAAAATACAAACTATCCAGCTAAAGCAGCCGCTATTGGTTTAGAGGGAACTGTTTATGTGAGTTTTGTTATCTCGGATTATGGAATGGTAGAAAAAGTAAAAATTGAGAAGGGTGAGTACCCTTTGTTAAATGAGGAGGCAAAACGAGTTATTTCTTCTATGCCAAAGATGATTCCTGGAAGGCAAGGTGGAAAAAAGGTAAAAATGAGCATGGTAGTGCCAGTAAAGTTTAAGTTGAGTTAACAGCTAAAAATTAACGCACTGCCAGTTTGCAAAGCCCAATTAATAAGTATCTTTAGCCCCTTATTTAATAAATCCAGTTTTTATGGAACCCAAAAAAAATCCAGAAGCCGATTTAGAACGTTCACGCGGTCTGTTTATGATGATTGGACTAGTGGTGGCTTTAGCGGTATGCGTTGGAGCGCTTCAGTACCGGTCGTATGATGATTCTATGACGGACTTAGGTAATTTAGATGTAGAGTTGGACGATGAAATTATTCCGATTACACAAAGAGAAGTTAAGCCGCCACCCCCGCCACCCCCGCCACCCCCCGAAATTATTGAAGTAGTTGAGGATGACGTGGAGTTGGAAGAGGAACTGGAAATCGAATCTACGGAAACAGATGAAAACGAAGAGGTAGAGGTGATTGAAGCTGAGGAGGAAGAATCGGATGAGATTTTGAACTTTGCGATAGTAGAATCGGTACCTGTTTTTCCAGGCTGCGAAGCATCTAAAAATAACGATGAGAAGAAGGCTTGTTTTGAACAACAACTTACAAAGTACGTGGCCAAAAAATTTGTTTTTCCTGAAATGGCTCGTAATATGGGTATTGGAGGAAAAGTATATGTTCAGTTTGTAATTGAAAAAGATGGATCTATTTCTAATGTGGTAGTAGCCCGTGGAGTGGATAAGTCAATTGATGATGAGGCCATACGCGTGGTAAAATCATTACCCAAAATGACACCTGCTAAGCAAAGGGGTAAGCCCACTCGTATGAGTTTTATGCTTCCTATTAATGCTAAAATTCAATAAAATAATAGTTTAAATTTTTTAAAAGCCTCCTCGGTTTTGAGGAGGCTTTTCTTTTTAGAGTCACTAAACCATGAGCGTTATAACCACAAAATTAATTGAGCAAGCTATGAAGGCCTGCGTACTTGGAGGAATTGAAATCCTAAAAGTATATGAAAGCACAATTGATGTATCTTATAAAGATGATAAATCTCCTTTAACAGAGGCAGATAAAAGAGCACACAATGCTATTGTGGCTATTTTAGAGCAAAACTCAATCCCAATACTGAGTGAAGAAGGCAAGCACGATGCCTATGCCGATAGAAAAGATTGGGAGTTGTTATGGGTGGTTGATCCACTAGATGGAACAAAGGAATTTATTAAGCGCAATGGTGAGTTTACAGTAAACATTGCTTTGGTACAAAACGGAGCGCCTATTATGGGGGTTATTTTTGTGCCGGTTCAAAATCAATTATACATTGGAGCCGAAGGAGTTGGTGCCTTTCGTATGGCAGATATTAAAACGGTAGAGCAGGTGGAAAACTGGGAGAAGGTAAAAGCCAAGGCGGATGCTATCCCTGAAAAGCAAGAAAGAGCCTTTACTATGGTGGGAAGTCGATCGCACATGAGTGACGAAACGATGGCCTATTTTGAAAATATTAAAAAAGAACACCCCAATGCGGAGGTGATTTCGAAGGGAAGTAGCCTTAAAATTTGCATGGTAGCCGAAGGAAGTGCGGATGTGTATCCTCGTTTTGCTCCCACTATGGAGTGGGATACGGCAGCCGGTCATGGTATTGCTAAATATGCTGGTTTTGAAGTATTGCATCCCGAAAAGGGGACCCCATTAGAATACAACAAGGAAGATTTGCTAAATCCTTGGTTTATCGTGCAAAAAGCTGAATAAAATAGATTCAGTCTATTTTGTGTAGCCGATTAGGCGTGGTAAATTTGCCACCCAAATTACACCTCCGTTGGAAAAAATCCAAGAACTGACAACCACAAAAATATCCCTAGTAGGAAAGGCCAAAGCGGTAATGGAGCTCACCAAAGCTCGATTAAACTTGAGCGTGGTATATTCTGCCATGGCGGGTTATTTTTTAGGTGCGGATGGTTATTCTCTGCAAACTATTTTCTACTTGGCTTTAGGAGGTTTTTTAGTGGTAGGAGCGGCTAATGGTTTTAACCAAGTTATTGAGCGTGACAGAGATGCCTTGATGAAACGTACCATGAACAGACCTTTGCCTACAGGCCGACTTTCGGTTTTAGAGGCCATGGTGGCCTGTACTTTGATGGGCTATAGCGGTTTGTTTTTACTCTATTTAATAAACCCCTTAACGGTGATATTTGGTGCAGCAGCACTGTTTTTATATGTAGCCGTTTATACGCCTTTAAAGGCCGTGGGGCCTATTGCTGTTTTTGTAGGAGCCTTGCCTGGGGCCATACCCGCATTGCTGGGTTGGGTGGCTGCTACCAACGATTTTGATATTGAACCCGGTATTTTGTTTGCACTTCAATTTTTATGGCAATTTGCCCACTTTTGGGCCATTGGCTGGATAGCAGATGACGAATATAAAAAGGCCGGATATGTATTGCTACCTTCTAGAGAAAGAGATACGTCTACCGCTACGCAAATTGTAGTGTACACGCTATTTACCATCCCCATTTCTTTATTACCTCTTTTCAATTTTACAGGAGCGTTACATTTAAGCTGGGTTTCGGCAGGCATTATTTTGCTAGCAGGTATCTACTTTTTGTATAAATCCATAGTTTTATATAAAACACGCGAAATTAAAGACGCTAGATCCTTGATGTTTGCCAGTATAATTTACCTGCCACTAGTACAGCTGATATACGTAATTGATAAATTGATTTAGGAGGATGGAAGTTTTAACGAAGCAGGAAAAAAGAAAAGTACGTAAGCCACTACTGTGGATAGCTTTGGCGAGTATTGTAATGATTTTTGCAGGCTTAACCAGTGGCTATATGGTGAGTAGATCAGCATTACAGGCTGAAAACCGTTGGTTGGAGTTTAGTTTACCCATGCAGTTTTACTGGGCTACAGGTGCAATGTTATTGGCTAGCCTTTGTATGGTTTGGGCTAAGCAATTGGTTAAACAAAATAAAGTAGATCAAGTAAAAATACCAGTAGGCATTGCGTTGCTACTAGCCATTTTATTTGCGGTGGCCCAGTACATGGGTTGGCAAGATTTAATTAATAGAGGATTGTATTTTACAGGCTCTGATAGTCATACGGCTACCTCATGGGTATATGTAATCACCTTTGTACATTGGCTGCACGTTTTGTCCGGCATTATTGTTTTACTAGTAACTTTTATTAACGCAGCTAAAAAATCCTATACACAGGAGGAGCATCTGGGTTTAGATTTAAGTGCCATTTATTGGCATTTCCTCGATGTTTTGTGGATTTATTTGTTCTGCTTTTTGGTATTTATTCGCTAAACTTGCAAAAATTTTTAAGTATGGCTAACGAAGCTTCTATTGATCACAAACCAACTGCCTTATGGGGAGGAGCCAAGCAACCGTTTGGTTCGGATTATGGTAAATTAATGATGTGGTTTTTCCTATTGTCTGATGCCCTTTCGTTTTCGGGATTTTTAGCCGCCATGGGAATGTATCGTTTTAAGTTTGAAGAAAGCTGGCCTGTTGCCGAAAACGTGTTTACACACTTTCCGCTATTACACGGTGATTGGCCGTTGTTGTTTGTGGCTTTAATGACCTTTATCCTTATTTTAAGTTCAGTAACAATGGTTATGGCTGTAGATGCCGGCCATAAAATGAACAAGAAAGGTGTAATTATTTGGATGGCACTTACCATTGTTGGAGGCTTTTTCTTTTTAGGCTCACAAGCTTGGGAGTGGAGTCACTTTATTCATGGAGATAAAGGGGGTGTGCAATTGGAAAACAATGAGGTTATGTACTTAAGCGACTCTGAAGGTGAAATAGTAACATTGCATGAACTTATTGTTGGTACCGAAAAACCACATGGAGCACACGCTCACTTTACCGATGCCGATTTAAAAACAGCTTTTGCGGCTAATCACGATGTAACGCTTCGTAGCCCGGGTAAGGTACACGTACCAATGCCTAGAGCCGAAGCCGAAAGAGTAATGGAAAAGGCACATGTTATTCAAGGGGCTAACCTTAAAGAAAACGAATATGGTAATGTGTTATTTGCCGATTTCTTTTTCTTTGTAACAGGCTTCCACGGCTTCCACGTATTTTCAGGGGTGCTCATTAATATCATCATTTTTATAAATGTGATTGCAGGCACTTACGAAAAGAGAGGTCATTACGAAATGATTGAAAAAGTGGGTCTGTACTGGCACTTTGTAGATTTAGTTTGGGTATTTGTATTTACCTTCTTTTACCTGGTTTAATTCGAATAAAAACTTTGCTTTAAAACTTTATAACTATGGCACATAATACTAATCTTCCTAGCGAACATCATCATAGCCCAGAAGGCACCAGATGGATTTGGATGGTGTTTTTTCTATTGCTAATTGTAACCGCTGTAGAGGTTATTTTAGGTATCGTTAAACCTGAGATTTTATTGGGGCAATTCCTAGGAACCTCGTGGTTGAACATTATTTTTATTGTACTTACCTTGTTTAAGGCATTCTACATTGTAGCTAAGTTTATGCACCTAGGCTTTGAGCGTAAAAACTTAATGTGGACGATTGGTCTGCCTATGTTAATTCTAATTCCTTATTTGGCCTTTATTGTACTGGCTGAAGGAACTTACATGAAGATTATTCCTTGATGAGTCAACATAATTCAATAAAAAGGGTAGTACTGATAAGTTTATTGGTACTACCCTTTTTAATTTATTTCTTTTGGGTTTACTCAGCCGAGCAAAACTTTTTTGTGACCTTAAACTACGTAGGGCCGCAAAATGGGGTAGCTGAAAACGGAGATACCAATTATTATAAAATACCCGATTGGGAATTTACCACGCAGGACGATTCTACCTTGAGTAGTAAAGAGTTGGAAGGTGCTATTTACGTGGCCAATTTCTTTTTTGCTACCTGCCCCAGTATTTGTCCTGCCATGAATTATAATGTGCAGCAGGTTCAAGAGCGCTTTAAAGGTTATGAGCATATTAGAATTGTTTCCTTTTCGGTAGACCCGGAGCACGATACCGTAGCAGTTTTAAAAAACTACGAAAAGCGCATGGGCGCAACGCCAGGTCGCTGGTTTTTCCTTACTGGAGATAAAGAAAAAATTTATCAAACGGCTGCCGGCTATTTCCTTTCAGCAATGGAAGATTCTTTAGCAGATGGCGGTTTTTTACATTCTGAGAATTTAGTATTGGTAGATTGGAAGGGCCGAATTAGAAGTGGTAAGGACGATCAGGGTAACCTTAAGGGCGTGTATAATGGCCTTAGCGTAGATGATGTAAATACTCTAAAAGACGATATTAAAGTATTAATTGCCGAATACGAAAAGCAAAAGTCGGTGGATGCTTATCGCGAAGAGAAGGCAAAAAAGGCGCAAGCTCATGACTAAATTAAAAGCCGTAAAAGATACCGATCAGCCAACTCAAGAAGCCAAATGGGTGGTGCCCACTATTGTGGGATTATCAGTGGCAGTGCCCTTGTTGGTGGCTGCATTATTGCTGTTTCCTAGTGCCTTAAAATTAGACTTAGGAATTAATCGTGGTACCTTACCTGCGTTTCATGCATTGTTAAATGGAAGTACAGCTCTATTGCTCATTATGGCCTTGCTATTTGTCCGTAAAAGGAATATTGCCGCCCATAAAATCACCATGCTAACGGCCTTTGGCTTCTCTGCTATTTTTTTGGTTTCCTATGTTTTAAGTAAACTAAATGCCGACCCTATTCCTTACGGAGGAGAAGGTTTTGCCCGTGGTTTGTACCTATTTGTATTAATAAGTCATATTGCTTTGAGTTTGCCCGTTTTACCTTTGGCCATGTTTGCCATTTATCGAGGTTTAACCTCTAATCTTCCTAAGCATAGAAGGGTAGTACGTTGGGCATTTCCAATATGGCTATACGTTTCTATAACAGGAGTTTTGGTATACCTTTTTATGGCGCCTTATTATTAATTGTAGCGGTTTAGCTAGTATCTTTGTCCCATGCAAAAAGTCTTTCTAATTTGTATTCTTTTAGTATTTATCCCCTTGGCGGGAGAAGCACAATGTGCTATGTGTAAGGCTATTGCCGAAACAAACCAACAAGCAGGTAGTAGCGCAGCTACTGGGTTAAATGCGGGAATTATGTATCTCATGGCCTTTCCCTATTTATTGATGGCTGGAGTGGGTTACGCCATTTACAGGCATAAAAAAAACAAAGCCAAGAGCGTGTAGCCGCTTTTACAATCTATTCAGTTTTTCTTTTTTGGAGAGGATGCAATGTTTTTGCAAAAAATGCTTGAATGCCAAGCTTATGCAATCAAACATTGGCACTTTCGTTTATCTTTGGCCCGCTGCTTGAGCCCCTCAAATACTATAGCATGAAACTTTTTATTACCACTGTTTTTTCCACCGTTTTATTAAGCGCGCTTGTGGCGCAAAATGAATCAACCGGCCCTTGGACCATTGAAAAATGCGTAAGCCATGCCATTGAAAATAATATTCAGGTAAAGCAAAGTGCGTTGCAAGCTGAACTTACTAAAAACAGTTTAAACAGCGCTCAATGGGATTTTGCTCCAAACCTTAATGCCAGTGGTAATTACGGTTGGAATTTTGGATTAAATGTGGATCCTGTTACCAATTCTATTAGCCAAACTACCCGTCAAACTTCTTCATTAGGCTTAAATGCTAACTGGACATTATACAGTGGTGGTAGACGATCGCAAACTTTGGATAAAAACAATTTAGATTATGCGGCTAGCAAGCACGATTTAAGCCAAATGAAAAATGACATTAGCTTAAACGTAGCTAGTGCTTATCTCCAAATTATATTAAATCAGGAAATATTGGGAGTTGCTATTGAGCAGGTTCGTATTTCACAAATTCAATTAGATCGTACACAAAAGTTGGTTGATGCCGGAGCTAGCCCGCAGGGTGATTTGTTTCAATTGCAATCGCAATTAGCTAGAGACGAGCAAAATAAAGTGGCTTCTAAAAACTCGGTTGCTTTGAGTAAGCTTAGATTGGCCAATCTACTACAGTTAGATGATCCATTGAGTTTTGAGATAGTGAAGCCCGGTATTGAGGCGCCAGAGGCTACTGTAATTCTTCAGCCGGCTCAAAGCATTTATGAAGTGGCCGTGGAAACCGAATCGAGCATTAAAAGTGCACAGGTACAAGTAAGCAGTAGCGAAAAATCAGTAAAGATTAGCCAATCAGCTTATATGCCAAGTGTTTCTTTGATAGCACAAGTGGGCACGAGTTATTCCGATCAAATTAAATTGCCCGTTAATTCTACGGTACAGAGTTTGCCCATTGGGGTGGTTCAAGGTACGGGTGATGTAGTAGTTTCTGGGCCAGAGTTAGTGCCAGGTGGTTTTGAAGATAAGGCCTTGGGCGATCAGCTTAATGACAACCTTAATGAGTACGTGGCTTTTAATGTGAGTGTCCCTATTTTTAATAGAATGACCACTCGAAACACTACGCAGAACGCCAAAATAAATCAAGATTTAGCCGATTTACAATTGCAGCAAGAAAAACTTACTTTAAAGCAAAGTGTATTTGAAGCGCATGCCGATGCTAAGGCTGGATATAATGCTTATTTAGCGGCTCAAAAAGCGACAACGGCCAGCGAGGAAGCGTTTAAGTATGCTAGTGAAAGAGCAAAGGTTGGTGCTATCAATCAGTTTGATTTTGAAAATGCCAAGAACAATTTGGCGATTGCTAAATCGGAAATGATACGTGCTAAATTTGATTACGTTTTTAAAGTGAAGGTGTTGGAGTTTTATTTAACCAGAAACATTAAATTTTAACCAATGAGTAAGCGCCTCAAAATTATTCTAGCCATTGCTGTAGTTTTAATAGTGGCATTGGTGGCTGCCAAAAAGCAAGGCTGGATAGGTGGCGAAGAAATTACCGCAGTAAAGTTAAGTGAGGTTGTGCTCCGAGATTTAGAGGAAACCGTAATTGCCAGCGGAAAAATTCAGCCGGAAGTAGAGGTGATGTTGAGTTCTGAAGTATCAGGCGAGATTATTGAGTTACCTATTAATGAAGGGGATCAAGTTCGTAAAGGAGATTTACTAATTCGTATAAACCCAGACATTTACCAGTCGGCTGTAAACAGAGCGCTAGCAGCCTTAAATAGTAGCAAGGCGGCTGTTTCTTCGGCCAAAGCCCAGTTAAAAGAAATTGAGAGTAGTTTTAAAAGATCTCAAAAACTATACACTCAAAAAGTAATTAGCGATGCCGAATTTGAAGCGGCCCAGCGTGGTTTTGATGTGGCCGAACTCAATGTGCAATCCGCGCAATATCAATTGGCGAGTGCACAAGCTACTTATCGCGAAGCTAATGATAACTTAGCACGAACCACCATTTATGCCCCTCATGATGGTACTATTAGCAGGTTGAATTCGGAAGTAGGCGAACGAGTGGTTGGTACGGCTCAAATGGCAGGTACCGAAATTGCTCGATTGGCGAATCTACAAAACATGGAAGTGTTGGTAGAGGTGAACGAAAATGATATTGTAAGGGTAAATGTGGGTGATACCGCCTTAATTGAGGTAGATGCTTATTTGGATGAAGAGTTTAAAGGTATTGTTACCGAGATAGCCAACTCAGCAAGGTTGCAGGGAGTAAGCTCCGATCAAGTAACCAATTTTGAGGTAAAAGTTAGGATGGTAAAAAGCTCTTATGGCGAGTTGGTGAAGGATAGCACAGAATCACCCTTTAGACCGGGAATGACCGCTTCGGTAGAAATTAAAACGGCTCGTAAATCACAGGTGCTTTCTTTGCCCATTGAGGCAGTAACAACGCGTACTGATACCAGCAGCCAAGCTAAATCGTACCGAATGCGTAAAGCCAGCACTAGCACCAACGATATTTTTGAAGTAGTATTTGTTTACCATAATGGAAAGGCTGTTTTGAAAGTGGTGGAGACGGGTATTCAGGATGACGAGTTTATTGAAATTGTGGAAGGTGTTGTAGAAGGAGATGAAGTAATTAGTGGCCCTTATAGCCTGGTGAGTAAGGAGTTGATAAATGGCGATGTTGTAGAGAAAGAAAAGGAAGGACGAAAGTCAAAAAGCGAACAAAGCAAAGAATAATGGCTTTGATTTTGTGCATAGAAACAGCTACCAAAAATTGCTCGGTAGCTTTGAGTGATAAGGGAGCGATTCTAGCTTTCCGCGAGGCACGAAGCGATCAATACATACACTCTGAAAAACTACACCTCTTTTGCAAAGAAGTAATGCAAGAGGCGGGTAAGCATTTAAATGATTTGGATGCGATAGCGATAGGTATTGGCCCAGGTTCATATACTGGTTTGCGCATAGGTTTATCGGCAGCTAAAGGTTTTGCTTTTACCCTTCAAATTCCACTAGTAAGCGCCAATAGTTTAGAGATTTTAGCGGTAGGTTATTTAGCCAACAACCCATTGCAGGTGGGTGAACTTTTGTTTCCAATGATTGATGCGCGTAGAATGGAAGTATATACCGCTGCTTTTTCAAGCGAAGGCGCGGCAATGGAAGAAGTAAAGGCCTTGGTAATTGATGAGAATAGCTTAGAAGCTTATGAAGCTAAACAGTTGATTTTGATAGGGGATGGAGCCGCTAAATGCAAGGATGTTTTAGAGGCTAAAGCTGTAAAAATTGCAGAGCCCATCTATCCAAATGCTATGATGCTATCGACTTTGGCCCAACAAAAACTAACCAATGGAGTTATAGATGATATAGCTTATTTGGAACCTTTTTACCTGAAGGAATTTATTGCTGGCAAACCCAAAAAATTACTGTAGCTGCTTATATCTAAAACAGCCGGTAAAGTGATCGTTTACCATGCCACAGGCCTGCATGTGGGCATACAGGGTAGTTGATCCCACAAATTTAAATCCACGTTTTTTAAGGTCTTTGCTGAGTGCATCCGAAATAGGCGAAGTAGCGGGTACCTCACTCATGTCTTTAAATTGATTTTGAATAGGCTTATGATCTACAAACCCCCAGATGTACTTACAAAATGAGCCAAACTCTTTTTGAATTTTGATAAACTGCTGAGCATTGTTAATAGCAGCGGCTACCTTCAGTTTATTGCGAATAATGCCAGTGTCGTTTAATAATTCCGCTTGTTTAGCTTGATCGTATTGAGCAATTTTTTGGTAGTTAAACTGATCAAAAGCTTTTTTAAAGTTCTCTCTTTTTCGTAAAATGGTAATCCAGCTAAGCCCCGCTTGAAAGGATTCTAATAATAAGAATTCAAACATTTTAGCGTCATCATGTACAGGAACGCCCCACTCTTCATCATGGTATTTTTGATATTCAGGGTCTTTTCCTGGCCAGCTACATCGACTAATTTCGCTCATTATTTTTTGGTTTTTTTAGCTACATCAAAGGCTACTTGAGCCCACTGTTTAAGTTTGGTTTTATCGGTCAAAATTGTTTCGGGCACTTGCCAATAAGGCATACTCCGGCCTGGTTTGTTTCCAGGTCTAAAGTCACTCATGCCTTCTTTTTCAAAATCTTGCTTGGTATGTTCATCGGCTTTTAGCCTAAAAACACCTCCGCCTATTAAGGCAAACATAATTTGCTCTTTAAAAAAGCCAACCCCTCCAAACATTTTTTTTGTTTCAAAACTTCCAAATTCAGAAAGCTGGTCAATAACAAAATTCAAGTCTTTTTCGTTCACTGCCATATACTTAGTATTTTAATTTATGATTTGATTTACCAATACCTCAGTTAAAAACAAAAATCCAAGGTTTAGGTATAAAACGTTGGTAAAGCTTTTCTTTGCATCAAATTCTAACCGCTCTAATTTAGGAATGAAACGCACTCCTATCCGGAAAACTCAAAAAAAAAATAATCGCATTTTCCGCGTTTTCGAAATAGTAAGCTCCATTATGGTGTGGATATTACTATCGTGGGTGGTACTTATTATTTGGAGGGGCTATGTAAATCAGATTGAAGAAAGTCAACGGAATGAAGTAATACTTACAGGCCAGTTTATTTCGCAGCAATTTGCTCAGTTAGTTAAGCAGGATATTGAGGCACTTGAGAATTTAAAAGAACGTATTGAAATTAGCAATGGCGACTTTTTTCAATTTTGGGCCTATGATGCCCGTAGAATTCTAGAGCAAAACCCTAGTTTTTTGTTGGTTGAATGGATTGATAGCAACAAAATTATTCAACGAATTGAACCTTTAAGAGGCAATGAGTCGGCTTTGTTTTTAGATTTAAACTCGGTGCCCTACCGAACGCAAGGTTGGATCAAAACCAAGACCGATAGTGCCACTAATATTACAGAATGGGCTCAATTAACGCAGCTAGGCAATGCTTTTTTGGTGGATGTGCCCGTTTTTTACGGTGCTAAATTTAGAGGTACTATTACTGGAGCTTTTAACTTTTCGTGGTTTTTAGATGCCATGATGCAGCGTTATCCAATGTATAATGCCGTAGCTGTTGATAATTTGGGACAGCAGTTTTACGAAGCAAATTCTCAGCCCCTGAGCGAACATAGCGAGGGTATGACCTATACCACTTATATTGTTCCTTCGGTTACAAGTAGCCAAAATTGGGGTTTTACGCTAAAGCCTAATTTGTCCTTTTTTGAACAGAATAGGTTGTTAGAGAAAAGATTGAGCTTAATGCTGGGCTTGGTTTTGGCCGCATTGCTGAGTTTAGCATTGTTTTTACTGTTAAAATCAAGACGAGAATCTGCTCGGGTTAAGATGGTTAACATGGCTCTAAACAAGTCCAATCGTAACTTGGCTATTCAAATGAAAAAGGCGGAGGATGCCTCTAATATTAAGTCCGAGTTTCTGTCAAATATGAGCCATGAAATTAGGACTCCGTTAAATGCTGTGCTGGGTTTAATTGGCATTATGCAGCGCTCTGAACATTCCATGGAGCAATCAAAGTATTTGGCCATGATGGAGTTTTCGTCTAAGAATTTACTTTGGTTGGTGAATGATATTTTAGAAATCGATAAAATCGAATCTGGTAAGGTAGAGCTCAAAAAATTACCTTTTTCTCCTTTAAGTGAACTCCAAAGTATTTTAGATTTATACCAGCCTAGTTTTGACGAAAAGCAATTGAAGCTACAGTTGGATATAAATGGATCTACTGATGTGGAGGTAATAGGTGATTCGGTAAAGTACAATCAAATATTAACCAACTTGGTGCGCAATGCTTTTAAATTTACGGAGAAGGGTTTTGTGAAAGTGAGTTATCATCAGCAACATTTAGGCGAAAGATTGCGATTGGAAATTGAAATTAAGGATAGTGGTATTGGAATTCCGCCAGAGAAATTGTCGAGCATTTTTGACCGTTTTACACAGGTAGAGGGAAGTTATAATAGAAAGTATGAGGGCAGTGGTTTAGGGTTGGCCATTACTAAAAAACTGGTTGATGCTTTTGAGGGCGATATACAGGTGAGTAGCGAGTTTAACGAAGGCGCTAAATTTGTGGTTCGTTTTAGTTTTCCGGTAAATATTGAAACAGAAATTCATGAAACTGGACAGGTAGAAGAAAAACCAAGTTACCCCGAAGCCAAAATATTGGTGGTAGAGGATAATGCTTTAAACATTTTGGTAATCACTAAGTTTTTGGAGCAATTTGATATAAAAGCGGCAGTAGCTAAAAATGGCAAATTGGCTTTGGATGAAGTGCAAAATGAAACCTTCGATCTTATTTTTATGGATATGCACATGCCCGAAATGGATGGAGTAGAAGCCACTCAAAAAATGAGGGAACAAGGCCTAGAAATGCCCATAATTGGTTTGTCGGCCAACGTAACACACGAGGCAAAAACACAAGGTATGGAGGCGGGTATGCAGGATTATTTAACCAAGCCGTTTACGCGAGACATGATTTTACGCTGCCTTAAAAAGTATATTGATTAGGTTACAGGTACCAAAAATGCGTGCCTTCCAATAGGTTCATTTCGGCTAAGTAAGTTTCCAATTTTTCTTTTTCCGCTTTAGGCGGATGAATAGCTAACAATATCTGAGTTTGCTTTAGGTTGGTTACCATTGATAAAGCTTCAATTTTATGACCATCAATACCTTTAGGGTATTTTTCGGCCTGCCAATCCAACCAGCTAAATGGAATACTTCGTTCGCGCAATATTGCAGCGGTTAGTCGTCCCTTTTTACCAGCTCCCCACAATTGCAAGTTTTCTTTTTTAGGAGTCAGCTTTATAAAGCGGTTTATTTTTAGCTTAAAAAAAGCTTCCTGCTGGTAATGCTCGCTATGGCGGGAGGTTCGGTTGGGATGTTCGCGCCAATTTAAGGTGACCTCTGGTATACCTTTCAGGCGAAAACCGTGCTCATACCACTTAAATACAAGATCGTAATCCTCAGGATAATTTAGGTTTTCAAAGCCGCCTATTTCCAATAATTCTTTTTTGGCTATTATCCAGTTGGGTGAGGCCACTACACATTCGCGGAAAATGTTTTGATAGAACGCTTGATTTTCTACCACGCCATTTAGCCACTTTTGATACTGCTGGTAACCTTTGCTTATAGGTTTGTCTGAAAAGTAATTAACCTTACCTGTGACTATCGTTTTCGGTGCCTCCCGCTCTAAGGCGGAGATTAAAATCTGTAAGCGATTGGCAGGCATTACATCGTCTGCATCCATTCGGCTAATAAGCTTACCTGTACTGTGGTTAAGGGCTGTTTGCAAAGCAGGTACAATCCCAACCTCTTTATTGGCTAGTAACTTTATCCGGGAGTCTAATCGTGCAGCTTGAGTAATTATTTCTTGCGAGCCATCGGTACTTCCGTCATCTACAAAAATCCATTCCCAATTTTTAAAATTTTGGTTTTGCCCTGATGTTAGGCAATCCGTTAAAAAGGGAGCCGCATTTTTTACAGGGCTAAGTATAGATAGCCGAGGAGCCACGGCAGTTTTAGTCTTTTACTTTATTAAATCGAAGTGCTTTAAGCATCCAGTTAGGAAGCGGTTTTTCGGGTTTTCTATTCTTAATATTTAAGTACCAATTCCACTTTTCCATTACCGGAACCTTGTGCGTTTCCACAAATTCAATCCATGCACCATCGGGGTCTTCAATATAAGAGAATCTTCCAGCCGCCTGTCCCATATCAAAAGAGCCATCGCTATCTACCGTAAAGGGGAAGCCAGCCGCTTCACATTCTGATTGGAGTGCTTTCATATTGCGTACATCAAAACAAAGGTGAATATAACCAAGGTCGCCCCAGAAACGATTCTCAAACAATTTACGGCCGTTACCATCTAATTTTTGAATAAGTTCAATTTGGCTATTACCCAGTAAGGGACCAAAAGCACCTTTACGGGGCTTTGAGTTTTGGAGTAGTACGCGTCTAAACTTTCCTTTCCCACCTTCCAGCTCAGCTAAGTCATCAAACACGCCCGTTTCATCGTAAATTACCTGGTCATGTTCCAGCACGTCCCGGTAAAGTTTCAAGCTTTTATCAATATCACTTACGCCCATTACAGCACCATAAGCACCGCCCGTTAGATGGTCGTTTTCACCAAACCAATCATTTCCTTTTACTACATTAAAGAGGTTGCCATTCGGATCTTTTACGTAAAAATGGGGGTTGCCAGTGGGGTCTGTTGCCAGCTCGCCCTGTATGTCTAAACCTCTATCCTTAAAGGTGTTGTAAGCTTTTTTTACATCGCGGCTTTTCATTTTGGCCATGTAAATACCATAGTCGCCCAGGCTAGGTGTAAAGGTAGGGGGCTGCGCTTCGCGGCTGGTAAATTGCCAAATTTCAAAACCACCTCCACCTTGCATGTTAATAGTCAAAGCTGCATTTCGGCTGTGTACCTCACCACCCGTATAAATTGTCATTAAGGGAGCCTCAGCCGCTTCTTCAAAAATACCAATGTCCATTCCAAAATTTTGGCGGTACCATTTCCAAAGGGGATGTACGCCACGGTTGCCAATACCTATTTGTTGTATGCCTGAGATTACTTTTTTCATTACTGTTGTATTTTTTGCTGCCTTATACTATTTCTAAGGCTTATTTTTTCGAAGCATTTTTAAAAAAAGCTTCGGAAACAAAGCTTTTATTTTTACCGAGTGATTCTGCATGCCTTTGCCAATAATCACCTCGGGCATTTTATTTTCAATACCCTTTATCATTTGGGCTACACAGGTGTCCACATCAATCCCATCTTCTTGTAAGGCACTTTCTTTACCATATTTTGATCCAGATCCATCCAAAGCATTTTGCGAAATTTCTGTTTTAATGCCTACTGCACATAACATACTTACCCCAATGTTGTTTTCAAATTCTTCCAGCATTAGAGTTTCAAAAAAGCCGTGCAGTGCAAATTTGCTTGCAGCGTAAGCCGAACGTTCATAAAATCCGAACTTAGCGCCCAAGCTACTATTTACAGCTATGTAGCTTTGTGTTTGTTTACGCAGATGAGGTAGTAATTCTTTGGTAAGTGCCACGGTGCCAAAATAGTTTACATCCATCAGGCGTTTGTCCACTTCCAATGTCGTGTCAGCGATGTACGATCGTTGACTGATACCCGCGTTGTGAAACATCAAATCAAGTTGATTGTATTTTTCAAAAACTTGGTTTACCTTTTTGGGGAAGGAATCAATTACTTCCATATCCAAAGGTAAAATCAAATGATTACCAGGGTTAAGCTGTTTTAGTGTTTGCTCTAAGCCTTTTTCGCTGCGTGCCGAAAGGATAATATGTGCTCCTCGTTTGCTTAATTGGATTGCCATTTCACGGCCAATACCCGAGCTAGCACCTGTTATCCAAACTACTTTATTGTCAAAGTTTTTCACGGTTTCAAAGAAAAGAAAATTGCTTGTATTGATGCGTAATTTAACGGTGCTATTGGCTATAAGAAAAAAGCTACTGCACGAAAGTCCCTATTTTGGCAAATTAAATAAACGAATGATGCAGAAAACTCTCTCTACTCTCTCTGCCCTTTTGTTGTTCACCAACGTTTGGAGTCAAGATTGGGCTATCAAAGCCAAGGCTACTGTGCCTATGGCAATTTCTAATAATGCGGTTACCGAAGGTTGGGTAAATGGCGTTCCTCATGTATATACTTTTGGTGGAATAGATTCCAGTAAATCGGCATCGGGCATTACCCTTAATAGTTTTAGGTACAATACAGCTACCGATGTTTGGGATACCTTGGCAGACATACCCGATACGCTTGGGAAAATAGCGATGGGTGCGAGCACTGTAAAAAACAAAATTTACATTATTGGTGGTTATCATGTACGTGCCAATAGTAGCGAGGTGTCATCCAATAAAGTGCACGTGTTTGATCCGCAAAGCAATAGTTTTTTGGCAGACGCCAGTCCTTTGCCAGTAGCTACAGATGACCATGTACAAGCGGTGTATAACGATAGTTTAATTTTTGTAATAGGCGGCTGGAGCAATACAGGCAATATTGCTAACGTGCAGATTTACGATCCTAAAAACGATAATTGGCAGGTAGGAAGTGCTTTGCCTAATACCAATAGCTACTTACATTTTGGAGCTTCCGGTACCATAGTAGGCAATACCATTTATTATTTTGGTGGAGCTCGCATGGGAATTAACTTCCCAATTACCAATACGGTACGCATAGGTGATATTAACCCCAATAATCCCACGCAAATTGCTTGGCGCGATACGGTTTTAAGCCCCGCAATAGTGGGATACCGAATGGCGGTAACGGAAGCCTATGGCCGTGTACATTGGTTAGGAGGCAGCGCTAAAACGTACAACTACAATGGAAAAGCCTATAGCAATGGCAGTGGGGTGGAACCTCTTAACCGTAATTTGGTAATGTTTACTAGAAATACTTTGGGCTTTTGGCCTGATAGCTCCTTTACTATTCGATATCCGATGGATTTACGAGGAATTGCCAAAACGCAAGCCAACATTAGGTATATAGTGGGAGGTATGGAAAGCGGCCAAAAGGTGAGTAATAAATTGTTACAACTACGCCATGTAGAAATTTTCTCAGAACCCGAATGGGCGAAAGATGTGGGCGCGCATATTTATCCAAATCCTGCTAAAGGCACTTTTAAAATTAGCGGTAAAGAGCATTGGAGCAACGTAAAGTTGATAGACGTTAATGGAACAATTCTTAAAGAATGGACTAATCCAGAGTTAGAAAAGCAATTTAGCATTAGCGACTTTCCAGAAGGGCTCTATTTGTTGCGGCTTACTAATTCGCACGAAAGTGCCATGCTAAAGTTGAGGATTGGGAGATAATCTTAATATGAGATTTGTAAGTGCGCAAAAACTGCTTAGGCGAACTCGTAATAGGTAAGTTTATATTAGTCCATGGAATTGAAACCAGATTCAAAAAGAGCGCTTTATTATTCAATTGGATATGTAGGTCTTTGTACAATTCTTTTGTATTCGATCTACCCCTCAGATCCTTTCGCATTTGAAAGTCTTTACGACAATTCATTTTATCTATTGTTGAATTTATTGGCAATCCCCGGGCAGTTGTTTAGTTGGGGAATAAGATTCATGGGTGTTGATTCCGAAATTACTGAATTCTTATTTGTAATTCTAAGTCAATTGATTAACGTGGCCTTATGGTGGCGAATAATTTTATACGTTAAGAGAAAATAAGGGGTAATATAGTAGTTAACAAAACGTTTCCGAACAAAACAGATACAATAACCTGTACTATCTAGGTCGAGACCGTTCCCTCAGCGCAACCAACTATACGTTTTCCGCATCTAGCTTAGGTAAACCTAAAATTATAGAAATATGAGAACTTTAATAACTGTTTGCTGCGTGGTAGCTTTACTAAGCTGTAAAAAAGAAAAGAAGGCACAAGCTAGTTTGCCTACTTGTATTAAAACAGAAATAGCCAGTGATTCCACCTTAGTGGTAAAAACACAGGTAATAAAAGGGCAGGTACATTATTGGCTTAATACAGGCGCAGCTGCTTGGGATGGCCCTGAGTTTATAGTAGATGGAAACTGTAATGAAGTTTGTCAGCTACCAGTTTGGACTTTGCCACCTTGTTTTAGCGATTATAACCCAAATGGCTGGACTCAAGTTTGGCCTTAATTACCACCCCTTATTTTTTTTACTATTACCGATAAAAGATAGAGTACCAGTACAAAGCCAAATACCTGGCCAGTAAGTTTTAGGATTCCAGATGCTATAACCATCAAATCGGTAGTGCCATTATTTCCGCGAGCAAAGTACACCAGCAGGGCGCAAACAAAAGAGATGAAAAAGGCGGAGATTATTTTCTGAAAATGTTTCATTTAAAAATCTAAAATTTAATCAATGTCAAGGCCTCGTCCAGTTTTTGGACAGGCAATTGGCATACTTTGTTTTGGCACACGTAAATATAGGTTTCGCCTTGTACAAATCGGTTTTGCAATAGAGGAGATTCAGTTTCCTTTTCGGCATAAACCCAAACAATATTGGGAAGGTAGTTTTTTTTAAACCGCCCATAAATTTGCTCGGCTTCTTTGCCCGAAATAGCCACTTCGTAAAAGGGGTAAGTAAACCAATTATGCAGCTGCGCCCAATTACTATAGTTATCTCCATAAGCCAAAAAACGCTCTTTGTTTACCTGGTTCAACATGTCCAGTGCTTGATGTTCATAAGCTGGTTCATCCAGATACTTTGCCAATAAAAATAGGTTTTTAGCCATTACCGAGTTAGCGGCAGGAATTACGTTATCGGTAATTTCTAAACTTTTGGCAATAAGCTGTTTGCTGTTTAGGTTTCGCATAAAAAACAAGCTGGTAGCCACATCTTGGAAATTAGCTTTTACATACACTGTCCACTTTTTAGCATGGGTTAGATAGCTGATCTCACCAGTGGCCTCGTACAGTTTTACAAAGGCGGCAATACTATGTGCATAATCCTCTAAAAGCCCATCAATACTGCTGTGCCCAGCTTTGTAGGTATGGTAAAGGCTGCCGTCATTTTTTAGTTGGTTTTTTAAAATCCATTGGGCGCATCCAATAGCCCGTTCTTGGCTTTTTTCGCTTTCGCTGAATATGTTTTTAGGTAAGGTGGCAGCATCTAGCAAACCGATAATCATTTGGGCGTTCCAACTGGTAAGCGCCTTGTCATCTAAACCAGGGCGAATTCGTTCTGACCGTTTTTTTAGTAATAAGTTATTCCATTCCATGGCTTTGCTTTCCCATGTGTCTGTTGTCCATTCAGCAGATTTAAGGGGTTTTTCGCTTCGCATTAAAATAATATTTCCGTGCTCCCAGCGGCCTTTTTTTAAATCGTAGTAGCTGCTAAAAGCCTCCCAATCTTGAGCAGGAATTACAGCCTGTAGTTTGGCTTCTGTCCAAACATAAAACTTACCTTCTTCGCCTTCGCTATCGGCATCTAAAGCCGAATAAAACTCACCTTTTGGGCCACTCATTTCGCGTTTTAGCCATTGGTAGGTTTGTGCCACTATTTGGCCGTAAAGTGGATTTTTAGTTTGTTGGTAGGCTTCCGAATACAGACTTAACAGCTGCGCATTGTCATACAGCATCTTTTCAAAGTGTGGTGCTTTCCAAATTTCATCCGTACTATAGCGAGCAAAGCCGCCACCTACTTGGTCGTAAATGCCCCCAAAAGCCATTTTGTTTAAAGTAAGTATGGTATGCTCCAAAGCCTCTTCATTCCCGCTAAGGGCAGCCCATTGCAACAAAAACTGGTAGTTATTGGGTAGCGGAAACTTAGGTGCTCTATTGGGGCCACCCTCTTGGGTGTCAAAGTTTTTTTGCCAATTTCCAAAAAGAGTTTCGGTATCTGTTTTACTAAAGTTAGGTGGTTCGGGGTTGGCGGTTACCAGTTCCGCTTGGCTAACCCCTTGGGTTAGTTTTTCGGCATACTCCAATACTTTTTCGGGTTCTTCTTGGTACATTTCCCAAATACCTTTTAGCGCTTGCATCCAATTTTTTTTAGGAAAATAGGTGCCTCCCCAAACAGGGCGTCCATCTGGTAAACAAACTACATTTAGGGGCCAGCCACCGGAGCCGGTCATTAACTGTACAGCCGTCATGTAAATTTGATCTACATCAGGCCTTTCTTCTCTATCCACCTTTACGGATATGTAATGCGTATTCATTAGCTCAGCAGCGCTACTATCTTCAAAGCTTTCGTGCTCCATAACATGGCACCAATGGCAAGCCGAATAACCAATACTTACCACCACTAATTTATTTTCAGTTTTAGCTTGCTCAAAAGCGGCATCACCCCATGGCATCCAGTTTACAGGGTTGTAAGCATGCTGAAGTAAGTAAGGACTGGTTTCGTTAATGAGGGCATTGCTGTGTTGCTGCTCCATAGTAGGTTTGCTTTTTTGGGCTTGGCATCCCGCAAGGAAAATTGTAGCAATTAATAGAAGGTAAAATTTCATGGGTAACCAATTGGAGTGCCGTAAAAAATAAGAGGCGAGCCGATGCCCGCCTCTGTAAAGAACTGATTTAAGAACCTTTTAAGGCTTTAAAGTGCTTGTAAAATAAGGGAATGGTTTCAATGCCTTTGTAAAAATTAAAAAGGCCGTAATGTTCGTTTGGCGAATGGATGGCATCGCTATCCAAGCCAAATCCCATTAAAATGGATTTTACCCCTAGTTCTTTTTCAAATAAAGCTACAATGGGTATGCTACCTCCGCTACGAACAGGCACGGGCTTTTTACCATAGCTTTCTTCCATGGCCTTACTGGCGGCTAAATAGCCTGGGTTATCGGTTGGCGAAACATAGGGGTCGCCACCATGGTGTGGAGTAACTTCAACTTTAACCGAGCTTGGCGCAATACTATTAAAGTAATCACTAAAAAGCTGCGTAATTTCATCGGGTTCTTGGTGTGGTACTAAGCGCATCGAAATTTTAGCAAAAGCTTCCGAAGCAATTACTGTTTTAGCACCTTCACCGGTATAACCACCCCAAATTCCGTTTACATCTAGGGTAGGTCGTATTGAGTTTCTCTCCATGGTACTGTATCCTTCTTCACCATGAATGTCGCTAAGATCTAGAGCTTTTTTGTAGGCATCTAAATTAAAAGGTGCTTTGGCCATTTCGGCACGCTCTTCCGTACTTAGTACTTCTACTTTGTCGTAAAAACCGGGTATAGTAATAGCGTTGTTTTCATCCTGTAAAGAGGCAATCATTTTGGTGAGGATGTTAATGGGGTTGGCCACAGCACCACCGTATAAACCAGAATGTAAATCACGATTTGGTCCTGTTACTTTTACCTCTACGTAGCTTAAGCCGCGTAGGCCGGTAGTAATGCTAGGCGTATCGTTTCCTAAAATACCGGTATCAGAAATTAGAATTACATCGCATTTCAATTTATCTTGATTTCGAGCTACAAACCAACCAAGGTTTTCGGAGCCTACTTCTTCTTCACCTTCAATCATAAACTTTACGTTGCAGCAAAGTGTGTTGGTTTGGTTCATTACCTCCAAGGCCTTTACATGCATGTACATTTGCCCTTTATCATCGCAAGCGCCTCTGGCAAAAACAGCTCCTTCGGGGTGAATATCCGTTTTCTTAACTACAGGCTCAAAAGGGCCGCTGGTCCAAAGGTCTAACGGATCGGGCGGTTGCACATCGTAATGGCCATAAACCAGTACGGTAGGTAATGCGGGGTCTAGCATTTTTTCGGCATATACAATGGGGTAGCCAGGTGTTTCGCAAACCTCTACACTATCTACACCAGCTTTTTCAAGCGATGCACGTACGGCTTCGGCAGTTTTTAATACATCATTTTTATAAGCTGAATCTGCAGAAATACTGGGAATGCGAAGTAAATCCTTAAGCTCCTCTAAAAATCGATCTTTATGTTGGTCTATGTAATTCTTTTGGTTACTCATGTATTTAAATTTTCATCAAAGATAAATCATCTCCAAAGGCTTTTAGAGATTTTAGTGAATTAGAATGGAGCCTTTTTAAGGCCTTAGCTGGCAAATAAAACCAAGCTTACAATACCACCAATAATAAGCAGGCGGTACAGTTGGTTAATGCGCGAAAAGTGTTGCTGCGTTTGTGCTTTGGCTAAAAGTAATAGCGAAAAGAATACACCTAGTCCACCTAATACGAGGTAGTAACTAATTCCGGTAAATTGTGTTTTGTAAAAAATAGCGGCTGCCGGCAGGGCGCCTAAAACTGCAAATACAGCTACAAGCCACTTGGTGTTTTTTAGTCCAAAGGTGGCCGGTAAGGTAGGGTAGCCCACAATTACATCTCCTTTAAGGGCTTCAAGGTCTTTAATTATTTCACGAATAAAAATGATTAGTAAAATGAAGCTGATGTAGGTGAGTATAAGCAGATCTTCGAGATGATAATAGATGAAGATGGCAAAAAAGGGAGTGATGGAAAGAAGAGCAGCCGTTAGGTTTCCCACGAAAGTGATTTTTTTGAGCTTATGTGAGTAAAACCAAAGCCCAAAAATGTAGGCGCTAAAAAATAAAAGCACTTTAGGCGAAGCCATTAAAGCCAACACAGCTCCAATGGTATTAAACAAAAAGTACAGCCTTAGGGTGGTAGATTGCCTCAGTATCTTTTCGTACACGGTTTTGTTGGGACGGTTGATGAGGTCTTTCTCTAAATCGTAAAAATTATTGATGATGTAGCCTGCAGCAATGCAAAATAACGAAGCAAAAACAAGGTAGTGAAGGTTGGGGTTGGAGAGGGTTTGCTTCCAGTTTTCTTTGGGATTGAGAATAAATACTACAGCCAAGTATTGGCTTAAAGCCAGGAAGAAAATATTGTACCAACGTACCAACGAAAGCAAGGCAGAAACCTTGAAAAATACAAGTTTATGCCTTCTGGAAAGCGCCAAGTTTAAAAGCGGTAAATAAGTTCGGGATGATGATTTTTAAGTAAATCTTGCGCCTTTTCGTAATCGGGTGTAAAACCTAAAATAAATCCACCACCGCCTGATCCACAAAGTTTTAAGTAGTAAGCATTGGTGTCAATTCCTTGTTGCCACAGTTGTTGCACACTTTTAGGAATCATCGGATTAAAATACTCTAACACCAAATGACTCAACTTTTTAAGGTTGCTAAAAAGGGGCGTGGTATCTCCTTTTAAAAAAGCTTGAATACAAGCATCATTGTACTTGGTAAATTCATCCTTCATCAATTTGCGGAAACCTTGGTTTTTCATCTTTTCCATAAAGATGTTTACCATGGGTTGTGTTTCGCCTGGTTGGCCACTATTTAGTAAAAATATAGCGCCTTTTCCTTTGCCTGACTCAGGGATGTGCACAGTTCCCAAATCCTCTTTAGAGTTAATAAGCACCGGAAGTTGTAGGTAGCAAATAAGGGGGTCTAACCCACTACTTTTACCGTGGAAATACGATTCCATTTGCCCAAAAATTTGTTTCAATTTTAGGATGGAATCCTTATCAATGTTTTTGTCTGGATCTATTTTATCTAGGGCATATTTATCGTAGATGGCCGCACATAAAGCACCGCTGCTTCCTACGCCATACCCTTCGGGTATGCTGCTGTCAAAATAAAAACCAGCCGTTAAATCATCTGTTAAAGTATCTAAATCAAGCGGAGCCAAAATTTGATTACTGGCCTGTAGTTGCTTTAAATGTTCTAAAAAACGAACTAAACTTTGGTTTGATTTTTCGGCTTTGCCCTGCAAGGCCTCGCTTTGCTTAAAAGCGCCTTGGTAGTAATTGTAAGGGATAGAGAGCCCTTGCGAATTATTGATAATGCCGTATTCTCCAAAAAGAAGAATTTTAGCGTAGTAAAATGGGTTTTTACTCATAAGCTTTTCAGGCTCAGTGCCCGATAAAAGGTTGGGCAAATATACGTTTGTAAATTGAATATGGATGACGACATTGATAAATGGCTGGAATTGGCAAAATTCTATTGTGGTTTGAAATAGGGGTGTGTAGGATTGTTTTGATTTTGAAGGTTTATATTGCGGGTATAAACAAGACCGTATCTATTTAGATGAAACGATTTTTCAAACTTTTAATTTATTCGATATTGGGGCTTCTGCTCATCGCAGGCCTATTCATTGTGTATCTAAAAAGTAACTTGAATAATAGTTTTGAAGAATCAGAAATCAAGGATCTAGTATCCGAGATTAAATTAGCAAGGAACCTTCCAAACGGCTTTATCACAGCATATAACCTAATTCATCCAATAACATCTACTACGAATATAATACTGGACTGGATCTTTGAAAAAGGAAGCAGAACCTGTCCTTGCCTAGATGTGGCTAGTGTGAGTCGGAATCTGACATTGAAGAATAGTAGAATTACAGGAAACCGATATGCTCTTGCTTGGAAATTGGAAAAACAATTATCGCAGCGAGAGTGCTTGAACTACCTTGGTACTAAATATGATTTGCTTTATCAATGTATTGGATTGGAAGAGGCTTCAAAGTATTATTTTAACCAAGAGTTGGATTTCTTAAGCAACAAACAATTTGTTGTGTTGGCCTTAATGATGCAAAATCCATCTTACTACAACCCCAAAAGAAATCCGGAAATAATAGAGGAGAAACTAAAAGATTTTGGGTTCACATCCAATTGAGTACTTGAGCTGTTAGATAAACTTCAATGAGTGATCCTCGAAAAAATATAATAATTCTAGTTTATGGTGTCTTACTGTTCCATTCTACTTTAGGTAAAACGCACGCTGTTTTTGTCTATTTATTTATTCTGTTGATAGAGCTTATTCTATTGGTATTGTTGTACGGAATTTCCAATTTCGCTTCTAAAGAAAAATCAAAAATTGATTTCACTAGCGTAATGATTGGTGCTGTACCCTTAGCACTTTTTAGCTATTGCATTATTTATTTGGCGGCCATAAAGTTTGATGGAGTAGATGGTTTTAATGGATTTCTATATCCAGTAAGTATTTTCAAAAAGCAAGTATTGCTTGGCGTTATTGGAATTCTGATTGGTTATTCATCTGATTTTTGGAAGCGAAAAAAGGTAAGTTATAAATTGAAGGTAATTGAGTCTAAAGTTATTTATCAAGGCTTAAAATTGTGGGTTTTGGGCGCTTTAACTATTGTTATAATGACCCTAATCCCCACAAAGTTTTATCCTTTTGGAATTTCGATTTTGCCCATTGCTAGGATTGTTATGGAGTTTTCGTGGAATAAAATAAATTTGGATAATAATCAAAGAAAGTGGCTTAGTGCTAATTAAGGGAATTGGTTTATTTGCTGTTTTAGGATGCGTAGATGTAATAACTTGAACTTATTTTAGACAGGTGTTTTAGAGATAGAGACTTAAAGACTAAAAAACATGATAAAATCAGTAAAAATCATATTAATAGTAATTGGAGCCTTTGGTGTTTTAGCGGGTGTGTTTTCGTTGATTAATGGTGCGGATCTTATGGAGAGTTATTCGGGAATATTTATGGGTGTTGTATTAATGGGAGTGTTTTGTTTTATAAGGGAAGTACGGATGATAGAACAAATGAATGATTACTTTGAATAGTGGTCTAATCCACAATGGATATATTTGCTTTGTGTTGATTAATGGCTATGTTCACCCCAATAGAACCATAGGATAAAAGGCTTCAGTAAATGTTGAAATTATTAAAAAAAATTCGGTTCACTCTTATTCAACGAAATATTGATAGGAAAGAAAAAAAGGGCATTGAAAGTACCACGCTGAAAGGGAACTCAGAAGAAAAAATATTTTTCATTTTGGGATCGGGTAGAAATGGGAGCACTTTAATGGCTAAGTTGTTAAATAAACACTCTCAAATTTTTTTACCGCCAGAGCAATATGCACTGCCTTATAGTATTGCAGATTGGCATGTAAGTCCAATAAAAAAATGGCAGATATATAGTAAAAAACAGCTAACTAGGTATAGGCAAAACAACAATAATTGGAAGCTGGATGAGGGTGATTATGTGCAAATAGCAAAGCAAATTGAAAACTTAACTGCAAACGAGAGAGGCCCACGAGAAATATTTAAAAAAGTGTTTTTTCAGTATGCCAAAAAGTATGCTGCGAATAAATCAGCTGTTGGTGATCACAGTCCTCTTAGTACGTTGTTTTATAAGTATTTAGCGTATGAATTCAGAGAGGATTATCATGTTTTTTTAATAAGGCACCCGTTGGATGTGGTGTTGTCCTACTCAAAAATGCCTGAAAATGCAGCTAGTAATCCACAAGATTCGGTTAAAAAATGGAACAACAGTGTGGCTGCATATGATTATTTAAAAGAGAAAAAGGCTAAGATTTTTTTGGTTCGCTATGAGGACTTGGTGCAAAAGCCTAGAGAAATTATTGGGGAGGTTTTATGTTTTCTAAATATAGCTAAAGAGGATTTATTTATAAAAGAAAACAGCCAACTGGCCAATGACTCGTTGGGAGTAAGCTCACTTAGACATCATCAAAACTTGTTTAAGCCAATCAGCTCAGATTCAATAGGTAAGTGGAAAGTGGGGTTGGACCCGGAGCTTATTTGCAAAATTCAAGCAGATGTTAAGATAAATGCACAGCGTTTTGGCTATAGTCTTGAAATAAATCATGAGCCCAAAAATTGACACGCATTTAATAGATGGTTGCGGGCGTTGTTCGTTGTATAAAACGCCTCAATGTAAGGTGCATACTTGGCAAGCCGAGTTAAAACTGTTGCGGAGTTTGGTGTTGGAATGTGGTTTGGAAGAAGAGTATAAATGGTCGCAACCCTGTTATACGTGTCAATCTAAAAACGTGCTAATTGTTACAGCTTTTAAGAGTTATGCTGCTTTACGTTTTTTAAAGGAGCCCTATTAAAGGATGCGGAAGATTTACTGGTAGCGCCAGGCGAAAGTTCGCAATCGGGGAGACTCATAAAATTTACGAGCACTAAAAATATTGAAGCTTTACTCCCTGTTTTAAAAGCCTATATTTTTGAAGCTATAGAAGTGGAAAAAGCTGGTTTAGAAGTTGCTTTAAAGAAATACGTTGAACCATTGCCTGAAGAACTCTTAGAGAAATTTAAGGAATTGCCTAATTTAAAAATAGCTTTTGAGGGGCTAACACCAGGTAGGCAGCGCGGTTATATTATTCACTTTTCGCAACCAAAACAATCTAAAACAAGAACCAACCGAATTGAAAAGTGCCAACCTAAGATTATGAAGGGAGAAGGTATGAACGACCATTATAGGTCGATGCGAAAATCACCCTAAGGCTTGGTTTTTCGAGACAGATTTATACAACGCAAGAGTTCTTTTCCAAATACAATAGGACGATCATCTGCTCTCTGGCAAGTTGCGAATAGGTTCTCTTTAAAAGAAAAGATGTTTCCAAAATGAAATGTTTGATTTCGATATCCTCCGCTAGGAGCCTGTACTGAGCTTGTCGAAGTAAAGGTGCCTGAAAGGCGGAGGCGGATTTTATTTCAATTCAATCGCTCCTTCACCCACACTATCCTTAATATACCTGCCGTCTCTTAGGTAGCCCTTGAGTTCACTCTCTACAAATGTCTTCACTTCATTTTCTGCTGAAGCAGGAAAAAGTAAATGTACATTAGCACCTGCATCTAGGGTGAAATAAAGCGGGGTATTGGTTTCTTTTCTGAACTGCCATACGAGGTCAATGATTTTAACTGTGTTGGGTTTCATAAGGATGAAATAAGGCTGCGAAGTCATCATCATAGCGTGCAGCGTAAGGGCCTCACTTTCCACCAAATTTCCAAAAGCTTCTAGATTGCCGCTTTCCAGAATGGACTCAAGCTTTGCTAGATTTTTATGTGCCTGCTCAAATCGCTTTTTAGCAAAGGGATGATTGTTCATTAACCCATGTCCTGCCGTGCTACTCACACTTTTAGAGCCGACCTCTACAAGCAGTACATAGTCTTTAAAAGTCTTAAAAACCTCATGCACTTCTCCCTGAAAAGGAGTTGCGTATTGATCGTTACTACTTGGGCTGTTAGCACTTTCCCCCCATTGTACTAACCCGCCATACACTGAGCGGCTGGCACTCCCAGAGCCCAATCTGGCCCATTCACTAGCCTTTTGTAGAAAGTTGGTTTGCTCCTTCTCTTCCAAACGACTTTTAAGCGTAAGCAAGCAAAGTGCTAAAGCACTCATGCCCGAGGCACTACTTGCTATACCACTACTATGCGGAAAGCTATTGTGGGTTTTTATGCTGATATGGTATTCCTTTAAAAAACCCGCTTTATGCACAATGGTTTTAAAGAACTTCTCAATTTTTGGTTTGAAACTTTCCTCCAGTTTTCCATCCAACAATACTTCAAAATCGAACTCACTAGATGATTGCTTTGGTGAAAAAGTAACCTCCGTTTCAGTATAACACTCATTTAGCGTAAAGCTTAAACTCGGGTTTGCTGGAATTTGATTCGCATGTTTACCCCAATATTTTACTAAGGCAATATTAGATGGGCTGCGCCATTTTGCTACGTGGATGGACATTAGTTTGTGTTTGAATTATTACCCCTTTGGGGCAGGGGCTTTAGGCGCTAGCCGCAACGGTATCTCTATTTATCTTTTTCACTAAACCTTGTAACACTTTACCTGGGCCAACTTCCACAAACTCTGTAGCGCCATCAGCTATCATGTTTTGCACACTTTGCGTCCATTTTACGGGCGCAGTGAGCTGTGCAATTAGATTTTTCTTTATTTCGTTTGGATCGATTACAGCGGTAGTGCTTACATTTTGATACACTGGGCAGTTTGGTTGATTGAAAGTTGTGGCTTCAATAGCAGCCGCTAATTCTTCCTCCGCTGGTTTCATCAATGGTGAGTGAAATGCTCCACCAACTGGAAGTAATAAAGCTCTTCTAGCACCAGCTTCTTTCATTTTTTCGCAAGCTGCTTCTACTGCTGGTACGCTTCCCGAAATTACCAATTGACCCGGGCAGTTGTAATTAGCCGCTACCACGATTCCTTCGGTGGCTTCGCAAATTTCCTCAACGTGTACGTCTTCCAAACTCAAAACAGCGGCCATGGTTGAAGGTTCCATTTCACAAGCTTTTTGCATAGCCATCGCTCTTTTGGAAACTAATGTAAGACCGTCTTCAAAAGACAAAGTGCCATTAGCCACCAAAGCTGAAAGCTCGCCTAAAGAATGACCAGCCACCATATCAGGCTTGAAGTTATCTAAGGTTTTAGCCAAAATCACCGAGTGTAAAAACACAGCGGGCTGGGTTACTTTAGTTTGTTTTAAATCTTCGGCAGTACCGTCAAACATAATGTCGGTAATACGGAAGCCAAGTATATCATTAGCTTTTTCAAAAAGTCCTTTAGCTACAGTTGAAGATTCGTAAAGGTCTTTGCCCATACCTACAAACTGTGCGCCTTGTCCGGGGAAGATGTATGATTTCATGGTGGTAGTATTTAGTATGAAGTACTAAGTATTTAGTACTCGTATCTGTTTAGATTTTAGTTTTTAAATGACTTTGGAGAGAATGATTCATTTTTTGAATTTCTTCCAAAAGTTCAAAATGTCTTATAAGTTTTTTTGCTTTCATCAAGTCTAAATCGACAAGCAAAAGTAATTGAGTTTCTAGTTCACTGGCAGATCCGTTAGCAATACTCAAAAATCGAACAAAGTCTTTTGGACTATTTCTTCCAGCGCCTTCAGCTATGTTTGAAGGTATTGAAACAGCGCACCTATTGATTTGGGAGGTAAGACCGAATTGCTCATTAGCGGGAAGTAGCTTGGTAATAAGATAAACTTCTTTTACCAACGCCATCGCTTTTTGCCAAATTTTCAGTTCTTTAAATTGATGCATGTTTTTCTTTTCTCAAGACTTTGTACTCAACACTCAGTACTTTTTCACCCCCAATATTCAACCGCATTATTCTCGGTTTCATCCAAACGAATTTTATGTAATTCACAGTTGTGACCTGCAATTAGCGGTTTTAAGATATCCCATATTTCAACAGCAAGAACTTCGGTGCTGGTAAATTTCCCTTTCATAAAATCTACATCATGGTTGAGGTTAGCGTGATCCAGTTTCTCAATAATTTCATCTTTTATCATGTTCTTTAAATCCACAAGGTTCATCACAAAACCAGTGTCAGGATTAATTTCTCCCTTTACCGTTACTGTAAGCGTATAATTATGCCCATGGAAGTTTTTATTGGAACACTTGCCAAACACTTCCAAGTTTTTTTCCGTACTCCAATTGGGATTAAACAGTTGGTGTGCCGCGCTAAATCTTTCCTTTCTTTCGATGTAAATCATGCAATGCAAAATTTGCGCAAAGATAATTTTTTGAACTACAGGTGAGCAGACAGATTTTTGCTGAAAATGCGAAGGAGGTAAAGCGGGGGCTACACACAATAATTTACCTTTGCGCCATGCATATATCCAAAGCCGAATTTTTGTGTAGCAATACCGAAGTTAGTAAATGCCCTGAGGCCAATAAACCCGA
Organism: uncultured Owenweeksia sp.; assembly: GCA_937146805.1. Classification (GTDB taxonomy): domain Bacteria; phylum Bacteroidota; class Bacteroidia; order Flavobacteriales; family Schleiferiaceae; genus Owenweeksia. The sequence goes on from CAKZRR010000017.1 coordinate 156,058, forward strand.
ATATGCCTTTATTGGCAGAAGTAACGTGGGGAAAAGTAGCCTTATTAATATGTTGGTACAACGAAAAGGTTTGGCAAAAACATCCGGCCGACCCGGAAAAACACAATTGATAAATCACTTTTTGGTAAATGAACAGTGGTACCTCACGGATTTACCGGGCTATGGTTACGCTAAAGTGAGCAAAGATGCCCGTGAAAAATTCACCAAGTTTATTAACGATTATATTTTGGAGCGGAGCAATTTGGTGAACCTTTTTGTGTTGATTGATTGCCGCCACGAGCCTCAAAAAATTGACATGGAATTTATGAATTGGTTAGGCGAATGCGGAATTGCTTTTAGCATGGTTTTTACCAAATCGGATAAATTGACCAAGCGGAAATTAAGTGAAAGTATTAAGAATTATATGGATAAGATGCTTCAATTTTGGGCAGAAGCACCGGTGTACTTTGTTAGTTCGGCAGAGAATACAATGGGGCGTGATGAAATTCTCGATTACATCGAAAAAATTAATAGCGGCCTAGAAAAGGAGTAGATTATTTTTTTAGAATTTGAAGGCGATGGCCTAAGTCCAAGGCAAACTCACGCATGCCATTAGCAGCTTCGGTTTCACCAGTAGCTCGTTCTAAAGTATCGGCTAATCCCAGCATGGTTTGATGCACCATTTGTTTCATTTCATCTGCCAATAGTTCCTTTGTCCAAAGGTCAATTTTTAGAGTGTCTCCATCTTTTTTGTCCCAAACGGAAATTAGCATACCTTTTGCTGCCGCATGATTAATGCCGCCATCGCTGGCGCTCCACTCTATGCGTTCAGGTACTTTGTTTTCATCTAATCCGATATGAAATTTTATTTCTGAAGTGTGTGCGGGCATTTTTTTGGAAGATATTTAAAACTAGATATTAAATGCTAGTATTGTTTTTTTGAAGCGGCAAAGCTATTGCTTTGAGAGGTTAGTACAAAGTAAGGAGTGGATAGAAATCTTATTACTAGTTTCTCAATACTAAATACTGCTTTAGGGCTTATACCCACTTAGTTTCAGCATTTTTTGACTGTCAGTTTCATTTGCCAATTGTGCTACAGTAACATCAGGGTTATTTTCCATAAACGACTTAATAACTTGCCAACCAACCCATCGTCCTACCATGCCGGGTGTTTCAGCATCTAGTTTGGTTCTAAATTTAGAGAAAGGTGCCAATTCAATAAAGCGCCTTTTTAGGTCTTGATTGGTATCAAAAAGCAAATCATTTTCAACAAAGTAAGCCCACATGGTGCGTTCATTTTTTTGACAAAAGCCAATTTTTTCTGGTGGGTATTTAATAATTACAGCCGGTTCTTTTTGCGGCATTACCTTTTGCAGGATATAAAGCGCACGTCCATAATAAAGCATATCATCCAATAGGTTGGCTGCTTCCCGTTTACGGTTAATATGAATTTCGCTAATGGCTTCAATGCAGTCTCTAACCATAAAGGTAGGTTGGCGGTAAAAAGCTAAGTAGCTATCCACCCCTTGATAATACTTTTTATCGGGTCCTAAGTAATTATCCATACCAGCAAAACAGACCTGTGCTTGAGGAGCAAAAAGCACAGGGTACTCCATGTCAAGGTTAGATATGTAACTGTAAAAGGTAATAGGAGGAGTGTTTGGAAAGTAGTGATAGAGGTGTTTCATCGAAAAATTAAGATTTTCGTTTACCTCCTTAAAATCGAAAAATACATCTTGTGTAGCCTTGTAAAGTTCCTGCTGGTTAGGATCAGTTCGCTGGCTTTTCCAAAATCGCAAAGTTTTACCTCCACTAAAAAATTCTGGAAAATCTTTTGCTAACCGATCAATTTCGGTTGGCATTTTTGCGGTGTCACTTTCAAAAAAGGCTTGGTCAAAGCGTTTAAACTCGGATTCTTGTTTAATTTGCGAAAGATCTACTTCGGTAGATTGGTTACAGCCAATTGCTAAAGGTAGAAATAGCCAGAATATTTTACGAAACATAAGTTTTTTCAATTGATTACTTTAAAGAGTTTCTAATTTTGACAAAAATTAACAACCATGAAAAAGAATAATGTAATAATGCTCATTTTGTTGTTAGGAATGAGCTTGGGTTTACAAGCGCAGTCCGATGGCGGCAAAAGTAAAATTCGTATGGGAATACACGCTATGCCCAATGTGAGTTTTTTAAGCACCACTGATGAAGATTTGGATACTAAATCAAAGCTAAAATTTGGTTTTGGCTTAATTACCGAGTTTAACTTTGCAGATAATTATTCTTTTTTAACTGGAGTGGACTACGTAATGCGTGGTGGTGAGTTTACAAAGGATTTTGATCAGGCGGTAATGCCTGGTGTTAGTGATACCATAACGGAACTGAACGCGGCTTTTATACAAATACCCCTAATGCTTAAGATGCGTACTAAGCAATTTGGTTACATGAAGTATTTTGCCGAGTTTGGTGGTATTGCGGCCTTTAGAGCTAAAGAAGAACTAATTTTTAAGCCAAAAAAGGTGGAGTCTGATGTAAATGATAATTACGTTGCTTTTGCCGATTTTATTTTCTCGGTAGGGCTTGGGGCTGAGTACCATTTGGGTGGTCAAACTTATTTGCTGTTGGGCGTGTATTACAATCATAGCTTAAGTGATATTTTGAAAAAAGACAAGGCGCAGGATGCCAACAAACTTTGGGACGTTGAGAAATACAATTACCGCTTTAATTACGTGGGACTTAAAGTAGGAGTGCTATTTTAAATTTACGAGTAAAATTTACATGCAAACAGCAAAAGTTACCGAGCACATTGTTGCTTGGTTAAAGGAATATGCTACCAAAGCGAATTGTAAAGGTTTTGTTATTGGTATTTCAGGTGGAATCGATTCAGCGGTAACTTCTACTCTTTGTGCTAAAACGGGCATGACTACACTTTGTGTTGAAATGCCCATTCATCAAAATCAGAGTCAGGAAATTAGAGGAAAGACACATATAGAATGGCTTAAAAATAGCTTCGAAAATGTGGATAGTTTAGCGGTTGATTTGAGCGAAACTTTTGATGCTTTGAGCGGGGTATTGCCGCAAACAAGCAATTTCGAGCGTAGAGATTTGAGTTTGGCCAACACTAGAGCACGTCTCCGTATGACTAGTCTGTACTACATGGCTGGCATTAGAGGTTTTTTAGTGGCCGGTACTGGTAATAAGGTGGAAGATTTTGGTGTAGGTTTTTATACAAAGTATGGAGATGGAGGTGTGGATTTAAGTCCAATTGCCGATTTGTTGAAGTCTGAGGTAAAAGAATTAGCAAGTTACTTATCCATAGATAGTTCCGTTGTAAATGCAGCACCTACTGATGGTTTGTGGGGGGATGACAGAACGGATGAAGATCAGTTGGGAGCTACCTATTTAGAGCTGGAATGGGCCATGCAAAAGTATGATTTGAATGAGCCAGCGGAAAATTTTGTAGGAAGGGAGCGCGAGGTATTTGAAATTTATACTAAATTACACCGCTCTAACTTACATAAGATGCGGCCTGTACCGATATGTATTATCGAAAAAGAGTTGAGAAATAATGTAAACTAGAGATGTCAGAGCCAACCAAAAAAAACCTACCTTGTTGCACCTATTATTTGGTGAAAGGAATTAATGAGGAAAAATAAAATTGCAAAGAATGATTAGATTAATACTCGCAGATGATCATGCCGTAGTGCGTAAAGGGCTTCAACTTTTTATCGGTTATGAAGATAACTTGAAATTGGTAGGCGAAGCTTCAGATGGTGAAGAGCTGCTACAGGTTATTCAAGACCAAGAAGCAGACATTTTATTGTTGGATTTGGATATGCCGAAAATGAATGGAATTACGGCCATTCGTAAAATCAAGGAATTGGCTCCAGATTTAAAAATCATTATACTTTCGATGCATCCAGAGGATCTTTATGGAAAGACAGCCTATCAAATGGGAGCTTATGGTTATATGATTAAGGATGAGGAGCCTAAAAAGCTTATTGTAGCTATTAATAAAGTAGCAGCTGGCGAAAAAGTGTTTAGCGATAGCGTGTTAAACGCTAAAAAGAGAGATAAGGCTATTCGCTTAAGTCAACGCGAAATAGAGGTGTTAAAACTTCTTTCTACAGGTAAGTCTAACAAGGATATATCCGAAGAATTAGAAATTAGCGATAAAACGGTAAGTACGTATAAGCTTCGTTTGCTCAATAAAATTGGCGCGAAGTCGGTAGTAGATTTAGTGAATTTTTCTACTGCGTACCCAGAGATTCTTAATCGCTAGTAAGCAAGACTATTTATTTTTTTAACGATGCGTACTTACATTAGCTACTTTTGCGGCTAAATTATTTTAGCAGTGGCAAATATTGTAGCAATCGTAGGTCGTCCCAATGTTGGTAAATCAACATTATTCAATCGGTTAACCCAAAGTCGTGAGGCCATCGTAGATTCGGTGTCGGGAGTAACAAGAGATCGTATTTACGGTAAGTTTGATTGGTCTGGAAGAGATTTTTCGGTAATTGATACCGGAGGTTACGTTATTGGTTCGGACGATATCTTTGAAGAAGAGATTAGAAAACAGGTGATATTGGCTATGGATGAGGCTAATATTATTGTTTTTGTAGTGGATGCGGATGAAGGCATTACTGGAATGGATCAAGAAGTGGCTGCTATGCTGCGTAAAAATAAAAAGCCCGTATTATTAGTCGCCAATAAGGTGGATAACGCCATGAGGCAAACCCAATCGGCCGAATTTTATGGTCTAGGTTTGGGAGAAATTTACAATATATCGGCAATCAATGGGTCAGGAACAGGCGAGCTACTAGATAAAATTGTAGAAGAATTACCAGATGATGTTGAGGAAGAAGACTTAAAGCTTCCGCGTATTGCGGTAGTTGGCAGGCCTAATGTTGGTAAATCCTCTTTTATTAACGCCCTTACGGGAGAAGAAAGAAACATCGTAACCGATATTGCAGGTACTACTCGCGACTCTATTAATACGCGCTACAAGCTTTTTGGTAAAGATTTTATACTGGTAGATACTGCGGGTGTTCGTAAGAAAACCAAGGTTCACGAAAACTTGGAGTTTTACTCGGTAATGCGTTCTGTTCGTGCTATCGAAAATTCGGATGTATGTGTGTTGATACTGGATGCCACAAGAGGTGTTGAAAGTCAGGATTTGTCCATTTTTGGATTGGCCGAAAAGAATAAAAAAGGGATTGTTATTTTAGTGAATAAATGGGATCTAATTGAAAAAGATCATAAGACTGCTGAAAAGTTTAAATCTTTGATTATTAAAAAATTAGAGCCATTTACGGATTTACCAGTCATCTTTGTATCGGTGCTAAATAAGCAGCGCATATTTCAAGCCATTGAAGAGGCTATGAGAGTGTATGAAAGAAGAGAGCAGCACATTGCAACCAGTAAGTTAAATGATTTGATGCTGCCCATCATTGAAGCTATGCCACCGCCCGCTCTAAAGGGTAAATACGTAAAAATAAAATTTTGCACTCAGTTGCCTACACAAACACCTTCGTTTGCCTTTTTTGCTAATTTGCCGCAGTACGTTAAGGAGCCTTATAAGCGATTTTTAGAGAACAAGCTTCGCGAAAATTTCGATTTCACGGGTGTTCCGGTTCAAATTTACCTTCGTAAAAAGTAGAAAACCTAAGAGCTAATTGAGGTTTCTTACTTCTCCGTGAGTTGTTGAAAAATTTGCTCTAATTTTTGTTCCTCTTGTTTTATTTCTAAAACCGCTGCTTGCTGTGATACGGCATGGTTAAATATAGAAGCTCTGATGTCTATTCCAGGCATGGACTCAAAAAGCCATTTGGTTGCAGATACCTTTTTTAAGGCTTTTACACCAGCAATAGCGCTTAGTTCTTTTTGTTCTAACTTCCTGTCAAACTCCACCACAAATACTTTATCGCTTTGAGTGGTTTTTAAGTCAGAGGTAGGTTTGTCCGTTACAATTTTGCCGTTATTAATGATAATAACCCTGTCACATAGCAGTTCCACTTCTTGCATAATGTGAGTAGAAAGCATTATCGTTTTGCTGGCACCAATTTCTTTAATAACGTCACGTATTTCGGCCAGTTGATTGGGGTCTAAACCAGTGGTGGGTTCATCCAATATAAGTACTTCGGGGTTGTGTAAAAGGGCGGCTGCTAAACCCGTTCGTTGACGATAACCTTTTGATAGTTGAGAAAGTTTTTTGTGGCTTTCTTTTGTGAGTCCCACTTTGTCAATTATCTCATTAATACTTTCTCTTGGAGCTTTGTAAATGCCTGCCATAAAAGCTAGATACTCACGTACATACATCTCTAAATAGAGGGGGTTGTGCTCGGGCAAGTAGCCTACCTTTTTTCGGATAGCAATACTGTCTTCCATTACATCCATCCCGCAAACTTTGGCGCTGCCACTACTTTGTGGGAGGTAGCAAGTTAAAATTTTCATCATGGTTGATTTTCCGGCACCGTTAGGGCCTAAAAATCCTACTATTTCACCACTTCCAATTTTAAAGCTTACTTGGTCAAGCGCCTTTTGCTCCCCGTATATTTTGCTAATATTTTTTACTTCTATCGACATGCTGCTATTTCTGCGCGCTAAGCTAAAAATTAATGCCCACTTTGCTTATTTATTTGTACTGATATACTTGGTTAATATTGCTCAGTAACCAGAAATTTAGCTCTTAATTTTGCTTAAGTTTGAACGCTTAAAAATGAGATGGGTGTGGTGTTCAAGTTTAAAGAAAAGGCGCTAGTTTACTAAAGCATGCAAGGTGTTATTCAAAAATCTACAGGTAGTTGGTATCAAGTAAAAACCAGTAACCACCAATTGGTGGAGTGCCGTATTGTGGGTAAGTTGCGCTTAAGCGGAATTAAAAGTACCAACCCGGTGGCCGTAGGTGATGTGGTAGAATTTGAATTGGAAAATGGTGCGGAAACGGGTATCATAAAAAAGATACTGCCTCGTAAAAACTACATTATTCGTAAATCTGTAAACCTTGCCAAGCAAACGCAAATTATTGCAGCAAACTTAGATCAGGCCGTACTGATTGTTACTCTTGATTTCCCTAAGACCTTTCCACGGTTTATTGATCGATTTTTGGTTACGGCCGAGGCGTATAGCATTCCGGCAACGGTAGTTTTTAATAAGGTTGATTTATATGATGAAAACTTACTAAATGATTTGGAGTTTTATACGCTAGTATATCAAAATGCAGGTTACCAAGTATTGCATACTTCGGTGCCAGATGATTTTGGTTTGGCGGATTTTAAGCAGATTTTAAAGGATAAAACAAGCTTATTGAGCGGACATTCAGGGGTGGGTAAATCTACTCTAATCAATACGATTGAACCAAAGTTAGATTTAAAGACATCCTTTATTTCAGATTCGCATCATCAAGGCCAGCACACTACTACTTTTGCCGAAATGTTTGCTTTAAGTTTTGGCGGAAATATAATTGATACCCCAGGAATAAAGGGCTTTGGTTTGGTGGAAATGGAGCAGGAAGAGATTGGTGACTACTTTCCAGAAATACTGGCGTTAAAAAGTGCCTGTAAATTTAATAATTGCTTACACTTAAACGAGCCGCAGTGTGCGGTGAAGGAAGCTGCTGAGGAAGGAACTTTTGCCTTTACCCGTTACGAGAGTTACCTTAGTTTTGTAAGCGGAAATGAAGAAGATAATTTTAGAAAAGATATTTATGCAAATTAAAAAATGGAGTGCATTAGTACTCGGAGCTACACTTTTAGTGGGAGCTTGTGGAACACAAAAAAGCAACACTCAAACAGAAGTGAAACCCGAACCTATTTCGGATCACCTTGTAAATAGTACACTTTGGTTTCAACGATCGTATGAGGCCAAGTATACTTTTGAGCAAGCTTATAGGCATGCGGGCACCTTGTTGGAACAAAATGTACAGCGTGCGGCTAGCAGAGGAAGACGAATGGCGGTTATCATAGATTTGGACGAAACCGTATTGGATAACAGTCCTTATGAGGCGCGGCTAGTTGTAAATAACGAAAGTTACAACGAGGAATCTTGGGCTAAGTGGGTGAACGAACGATCGGCTGCTGTTTTGCCTGGGGTAATTCACTTCATTAAAAAGGCAGAAGCGTTGGGCGTAGAGGTTTTTTATGTGTCAAACCGTTCGGTTGATTTAATGGAACCCACCTTAGATAACCTAATTCAACAAGGCTTACCCTTTGCGGATGGCGAGCATATTTTGCTAAAAGAAGGAGATTCAGATAAAACCGAGCGAAGAGAACGTATAAAGCAAACTCACAGAGTGGTATTGGTTGTTGGTGATCAGATGGAGGATTTTATGTTGGAATATACTCAAATATATGACGAGGCTACGAGCGATGGGTCAGACCGAGCGCCTATATCAGGAGTAGATTCATTGAGTCAGTATTTTGTGATTTTGCCAAACCCAATGTACGGTTCTTTTGAGCGCTCTACCTATAATGGTAATTCGGTGAGTGAAGCGGAGAAAATGGAGTATAGAAAGCGTGCTTTAAATGTAAACAGGAAAATGAAGCAGTGAGAGCGTTACTACAGAGGGTTTCGGGTGCATCAGTGCTGATTGATACTACTGAAAAGCAAGAGATAGGCTGTGGATTAGTGGTGTTAGTGGGTATTGAAGAAGCGGATAGTGAGGAAGATATTATTTGGCTAATCAAGAAAATAATGACTTTGCGAATTTTTCGTGATGTTGATGGTAAAATGAACCTTTCGGTGAAGGATATTGATGGGGATCTTTTGGTAGTAAGCCAGTTTACCCTACATGCATCTACCCGTAAAGGAAATCGACCAAGTTTTATTAAAGCAGCTAAGCCAGAGCAAGCCGTTCCTTTGTATCTCAAATTTATTGAGGAGTGCAAAATTCATTTCCCGAAAGGGGTGAGAACTGGAAAGTTTGGCGCTAATATGGAGATAACTTTAACCAACGATGGGCCAGTAACCATTTGGCTAGACAGTAAAAACAGGGAGTAATGGCAGAGGGAATAAAGGAGATGCAAAAGGTAGTGGATGATTGGATTAATAATCACGGGGTACGGTATTTTAATGAACTTACTAATATGGCCCAGCTTACCGAAGAGGTAGGTGAAGTGGCTCGGATTATAGCACGCAGGTATGGGGAGCAAAGCGAAAAAGAAAGTGATAAGAGTAAAGACTTAGGTGAAGAACTGGCCGATGTTCTTTTTGTAACGCTTTGTTTAGCAAACCAAACAGGTGTAGATTTACAAGGCGCTTTTGACAAAAAAATGGAGGTGAAAACCAAGCGCGATCACGATAGGCATCAAAATAACAGTAAGCTAAAATAAACTCTTAGATCTAAGATTGATGCACAGCTTTTGCAATTTGCTTTATGAGCTTTGGATTTTTTTCGGTAGCATTTCCTATAACCACAATATCGGCCCCAGCTAAACAAACTTCACGCGCCATTTCGGGTGTTTTAATACCTCCACCAATAATTATTGGTGTTGAAACAGAGGCTCTTACTTGGTTAATCATTTGAGTGCTAACGGGTTTGTCTGCGCCCGATCCGCCATCTAAATAAGTGAGTTTTTGACCCAGCATTTCTCCAGCCATAGCGGTACAAGCTGCAATTTCACCTTTGTTATAAGGTATAGGAAAGCTGCCGCTCATGTAAGAGGCGGTGGTTGCTTTTCCACAATCTACCAGTAAATAGCCAGTGGCTAAAGGCTCTAATTTTGCTTGTTTTATATAAGGTGCAGAAATCACGTGGCTGCCAATCAATAATTCGGGGTTGCGACCCGAGATTAAGGATAAAAACAAAATGGCATCTGCTTTATCAGAAATTTGAAGGATGCTGCCAGGGAATATAATAACGGGAACATCGGTAAGTTTTTTGATTTTTGAAATACAGGTATCCAGGGCATCCTTAATTAAAAGGCTTCCGCCTAAAAAAATAAGATCAGCTTTGGCGCTATTAATTTGTTCAATAATAGCCTCCAGTTCGGCATCATTTGGCGTGTCAGGGTCAATAAGCACGGCCAATTGCTTGCGTTTTTCGCTATGCGCCTGATATATTTTATCGAGAATTTTTGTTGCCATATTTCAATGCACAAACCTAAAAAAGTAATTAGATAAGTTAGGAGATAATTTTAGAGGATTGCAGCGGCTGTATTTTCCCATCCGTATGTGAGGTAAACGGGGTGTAAATAGTCAAAGAAAAGTTGCGCTTGCTGTGGTCCTTTATCATTATTTTGGATTAAGGCGGTGGTTTCTTGCGGATGTTTTAAATCAAAAGGTTGTACGTGGAGCTGTTTGATAAAATCGAGCTTACGGTTTCCGGTAATTTTTACAAGGCACTCTTTGGCTCCCCAATAATGTGTTAGGTGAGCTAAGGTTTCTTTGGCGTGCAAACTTTTTTCCTCGGCTGGGCGTATAAATTTTGGAGCAATACGCGCAATTTGCTCACGTTCCAGTTCTAAGTCAATTCCAACGGCCTGCTTAGAGCTTACAATAACACCTGCAAAACCTTTGGTGTGTGATACTGAAATGTGAGGGCCATTTTCTAAAAAAGGTTTTCCTTCTGAGTTGTAAAGCAATTGACGGGTTTCGCCAAAAATGTTTTTAACGCTATGTCTTACGGCTAAAAATTCTTTACGTTTCAGCTCTTTAGTGAAACTGTGATAACGGCTTTCATCACTTTTACTGAGGTTAATTTCAGACATAAGCTCACCTTCACTTTCGGCTATTTGCCATAAAACTATGGAGGTATGTGGGTTGGGTTTAATACGCTTGAAAAGTGGCATTCAAATAACTAATTCAATTTTGTGAATCAATAAGTTGCGGTATCTTTGCAGCCGTAAAATATCGAATTTAAAAGAATACAAATATGAGTAATGCAGTAGCAAGCTACGTACCCTACAAAGTTAAAGACATTTCCTTAGCTGAGTATGGAAGAATGGAAATTGAATTGGCCGAAGCGGAAATGCCAGGTTTAATGTCGCTTCGCGCTGAGTATGGTGCGTCTAAGCCATTAGCAGGAGCACGTATTGCAGGATGTTTACACATGACGATTCAAACGGCTGTTTTGATTGAAACTTTAGTTGAGCTAGGTGCAGATGTTACTTGGTCATCATGTAATATTTTTTCAACTCAAGATCACGCGGCAGCGGCCATCGCAGCAGCTGGTATCCCCGTTTATGCTTGGAAAGGGATGAGCGATGAGGAGTTTGACTGGTGTATTGAGCAAACATTATGGTTTGGCGAAGATCGCAAGCCATTAAATATGATTTTGGATGACGGTGGCGATTTAACCAATATGGTATTAGATCGTTTTCCTGAGTTGGTGCCAGAGGTAAAAGGTCTTTCGGAAGAAACTACTACAGGTGTTCACCGTTTGGTGGAACGCGAAAATAACGGTACGCTGCCAATGCCTGCTATTAACGTAAACGATTCGGTAACCAAATCAAAGTTTGATAATAAATACGGCTGTAAAGAATCATTGGTAGATGCTATTCGTAGAGCTACTGATGTTATGATGGCGGGTAAAGTTGCTGTTGTAGCTGGTTATGGAGATGTAGGTAAAGGTTCAGCGGCTTCATTGCGCGGTGCAGGTGCTCGTGTAATTGTTACTGAGATTGACCCGATTTGCGCTTTGCAGGCTGCTATGGACGGATTTGAAGTTAAAAAGATGAAGGATGCCGTATCTGAAGCCAATATTGTAGTAACAACAACTGGAAATAAAGATATTATTACAGGAAGCCACTTTGCTAAAATGAAGGATAAAACCATCGTTTGTAACATTGGTCATTTTGATAATGAAATTGATGTAAACTGGTTGAACGAAAACGCAAGCAAAAAAGAAGTAAAGCCTCAGGTAGATTTATACAATTTAAATGGGGTTGATATTATTTTGTTGGCCGAAGGAAGATTAGTAAACCTAGGTTGCGCAACTGGCCACCCTAGTTTTGTGATGTCTAACTCATTCACCAATCAAACGTTAGCCCAGTTAGAAATTTGGACTAACGGAGCCGCTTATGAGAATAAGGTATATATGTTGCCTAAACATTTGGATGAAAAGGTGGCCCGTTTACACTTGTCTAAAATTGGCGTAGAGTTGGATGAGCTAAGCCCTGACCAAGCCGAGTATATTGGTGTGCCGCAAAACGGACCATTTAAACCAGAATACTATCGCTATTAATTAGTAAAAAAAATATAAGTATTTGATCCAAAGGTGTTCTTATTAAAAAAATAAGAACACCTTTATTTTTTTAACTAATTTGCGCCATCTCTACTTTCTACTATGGTAACAATTGACAGAGTTTATCAGCTAATAGCTGAACATACAAACGATTTAGTGTGTATCCACGATAGGGAGAATACTATACGATTTGCTACAGCATCTAGTATGGATATTTTAGGCCATACTGCGGATGCTATCTTAGGAAAAAAACTGACTGAGTTTTTGGCACCTGAGTTTGTTAATGAGATGGATTTTACCACGCTTCGAAAGTTTTTCGATAATCCGGGTTCACGCATTAGATACCAAGTACGTAAGGGAGAGAATAATTTGCGATGGTTAGAAACGGCTTTTAGCGAAATAGCAGAAAGTGACGAAAGCGAGTACAGCATTTTAAGTACCACCAGAGATATTACGGGAAGTGTTCATCTTACCGAAGACTTGATGGAAGCTCTGGCTAAGGAGCAAGCAGCTTTGGCAAAGGAACAGGACTTATCACGTTTTAAAGAAAGCTTGTATTCGGTAGCTAGTCATGAATTTAAAACACCCTTAGCGGTAATTCAGGCTAATATAGAAATGCTTAAAATTAAAAAGTTCAATCCCAAATTGTTTGCTGATTCGCTTGAGCAAATGGAGGAGGAGATTGATCGGCTGAATAGCATGATTGCTGACATGCTACAGTTGAAAAAATTAACGATGGGGGAGACCACCGTAAAGGCAGAGCGGATAGCTTTGGTAGGTGTTATTGAAGATGTGATTTATAACGATTGTTTGAAGGCTTATCCAAAAGTTAAAACGGCCTATACAATTAAGGGCAAAGAGCGTGAGATGGATGGCGACTACTCTTTGTTACGCTATATTTTTAGCAATTTGATGATTAATGCTTGTAAGTTTTCGAAAAAGGATTCGGAGGTGAACGTTGAGTTGTTGTTTGAAACAGAATTTTTAAAAGTAGCGGTTAAAGACCAAGGAATTGGAATTCCGCTAGAAGAGCAAGAAGCTATTTTTGGTTCGTTTTATCGAGCTAAAAATGTAAGCAATATTCAAGGCACCGGAGTAGGCCTTTCGGTTGTTAAGGAATTTGTAGCTTTACACGGAGGCAAAATTTATTTAGACAGTAAGCCCAATGAGGGGAGTACGTTTTATGTTGAATTACCATATACCATAACCAAATGAAAAAAAAGTTATTAGTTGTAGAAGACAACGAAAAGCTTAGAGGAACCATTGTTACCCTTTTAGAGGATCATTTTGAAGTAGATCAGGCGGCCGATGGCCGAGAAGGAATTAATAAGGCTCGTTTGCACAGACCGGATTTGATTATTTCGGACATTATGATGCCGGATACAAATGGTTATGAGTTGGTAGACGAGCTTAAAGAAGCGGACGCCACTAAGCATATACCTATTATTTTGCTTACTGCTTTAAGTGAAGATGAAAAGAAAATAGAGGGGTTTAATTTTGGCGCTGATGATTATGTAGTAAAGCCGTTTAAATTTGATGTATTACTTTCTAGAATTAATAATTTGTTAAAAACTAGAGAGGATTTAAAGAAGATATACGATAAAGCAGCTCCTATTCATCATGAGTTTGGTGTTAAAGATCCGCTACTATCGCACATGGAAGCTTTATTGGTAAATCAGTTTAAGTTTAGAAATTTTAGTATTCCTGAAATCGCAGAATTAATGAATATGACTCCTTCTAAATTAGAAAGAGAAGTGAAGCGATTAACCGGTATGACTCCTATAAAATACATCAACGACTTTAGATTAGCTAAGGCCAAGGATATGTTGGAGAAAGGCGACTTAAGTATTTTTGAAGTATCCTATGCATTAGGCTTTAAGAGTATGAGTTACTTTGGTAAAGCCTACAAAGAAAAGTATGGTATAGCCCCATCAAAAACCTCTGAAATATAAATTTATGGCGCTCTCCATCATGATTGTGGACAACGATCAAGTAAACAGTTTTGTCCTCAAAAATATTATTACTCGTAATTACAGCGAAGCTCAAATTTCGATGTTTCCAGATGGAGCTGATGCACTGGATCACTTAGAGAAGCTGAATAGCGATGGTGAAGAATTTCCAAAAGTAATTTTGTTAGACATTTACATGCCCATTATTAGTGGTTTTGAGTTTCTAGAAAAGTACGTAGATGAGTACCAGCATAAAAGCTCCAATATTTTTGTGATGAGCAACTCGCTTAGTAAGGAAGATCAACAACGCGCTAACGAGTTTTCGGTGGTACGTGGTTTCATTACCAAGCCATTAATCTATAACAACATTCAGTTTATTATTGAAACTTATGTAGAGGGAAAACCCTCAAAAAGTGACATTTAAAAAACTACCAATTAATACCAACCACAGTAAAACATAAATAAAGAGTTCGGCTAAAGTCTTGTAGAGCGCTTTTGTATCCATAACTTGTAGAATTAGTATATAGGTATAACGCGGGTTTTTAGCAAATGGTGGGGTATGGTAATAGTAAATGAGTTAACGATTTTTAACTCAGAAATAAAACAGATAAAAATTAACTTCAAAAAACTTTGGCAATTACAAATTAGAAGTATCTTTGCCGACCATATATCGCGGGGTGGAGCAGTTGGTAGCTCGTTGGGCTCATAACCCAAAGGTCACAGGTTCGAGTCCTGTCCCCGCTACTAAGTAAAAGGCTTCGGATTTATTTTCCGAAGCCTTTTTTTTTACCTAAAAATTCAAAAAATGGCGCACCGTGCAGGATTTGTAAATATTATAGGAAACCCCAATGTGGGTAAATCTACCTTGTTGAACGCCTTATTAGGTGAGCAACTATCTATTACCACACCCAAAGCACAAACTACACGTCATCGAATTTTAGGTTTATTAAATGGAGAAGATTACCAGGTGGTATTTTCGGATACACCGGGTATTATTAACCCGGGCTATGCCTTGCAAGAGTCTATGATGGATTTTGTTCGCTCTTCTTTTGAGGATGCGGATATTTTTCTTTTTATGACTGAGCCTAATGAAACTCAATTGAAAGACCCTGTCTTTTTTGAGCGCTTAACTAAAGTGGAGGTGCCCGTAATGGTGTTGGTAAACAAGATTGATTTGAGTGATCAGCAGGCATTGGAAAAGGTAGTTACCCATTGGGCGAGCCTTTTGCCTAAAGCAGAGATATATCCCATATCTGCGTTAAATAAGTTTAATACGCCAGAGGTATTGCAGCGTATTTTAGAATTGCTACCAGAGAGCCCGGCTTATTTTTCTAAAGAGCAGTTAAGCGATCGTGATGAACGATTTTTTGTGTCTGAGATGGTGCGCGAACAGATTTTAAACCATTACGGAAAGGAGATACCTTATGCGGTGCAGGTAGAGGTAGAGGAATTTAAGGAAGAGGAGAAAATAATACGAGTACGAGCGATTATTTATGTAGAGCGCGATACCCAAAAGGGTATTATCATTGGTCATCAAGGGAAAATGATAAAGCGAATGGGTACGGATGCCCGTAAAAAAATGGAACAATTTTTTAAGAAGAAGATCTTCTTAGAGGTATTTGTGAAAGTGCGCAAAAACTGGCGTCAAAGTGAGGAGCAGCTCAAACGTTTCGGTTACAACCGAAAATAATTAATCATCGCAATCGCAGCCGTAGGTGCTAAAAAGTTTTAGCCGTGGCATGGCTTCGCTAATCCAAGTTAGTTGGGTAGTTTTAAAGTAGGTGTTTCGTAAATCTAGCTGTATTAATTGCGGGCATTGTACAATGGCACTGTCAATGTGATTCACGCTACTATCCCAAAGGTCTAAATTTTCGAGATGCTTAAAATTGGCAATACTTGCAGGTATTTGAGGTATCGGGTTTCTATCTAAAACCAAAACACGTAAGGCTGGGGCTTCTTGTAAGAATTCAGGAAAAGCATCCATTTGATTTTTACTGAGGATGAGCGTGTGTAAGTGGGGTAGTTGGTTAAGGAAGGCAGGGAGCTTTTGAATTTTATTTTTACTTAAATCGAGTGTTTCTATGTTTTTAAATTGGGCAATTTGGGCGGGTACGCTGTCTAGTTTTTTGCGCTGTAGTTTAAGGCTTTTAACGAGCAGGGGTTGCTCGCTAGCGGTTAACAAATTCTGAAAATGTTGTCCATCTGCCGAAAGGCAAATAACCCAACTAAGCAGGGTTAAGAGCCAGGCGCGCTTGTTGAGCATCTTTGTGAAGTTGTTGTACAAGGGCTTCTGCATTTTCAAATTTTATTTCGGAGCGAAGGTGTTGCTTAAAGCTAAGCGTAATTTGCTGGCCGTAAATGTTTTTGTTGAAGTCAAAAATATGAACTTCTATGGTTTTAAAGCGGCCATTAAAAGTAGGGCGATTTCCGATGTTACACATACCCTTAAAGTGTTGGTTGGGCTGAGCGGGAAAGCTCACTTCTACAGCGTACACGCCATCAGCCGGAATAATTTTATGAGGATCTTTTAGGAGAATATTGGCTGTTGGGAAGCCGATGGATTGTCCGATTTTTTCGCCCTCAACCACTAAACCGTTGAGTAAAAAAGTATAGCCAAGGTATTCGCTGGCTGTTTTTAGTTGGCCATTTAGCAGAGCGCGCCTAATTTTGGTACTGCTTACGGTGGTATTTTCTACATCTTTAGCAGGGATTTCTTCTACTTCGAAACCGTATACAGGGCCAAATTCTTTAAGGTGCTCAAAGCTGCCTTCGCGGTTACGACCAAAATGATGATCGTAACCAATTACTAGTTTTTTAGCTCCTATGCTGTTTACTAGTATGTTGCGAACAAAATCTAAAGAGCTGGTACGGCTAAACTCTTTGGTAAAAGGGTGTATTATTAAATGGTTGAGCCCAGTTTTTTTGAGAAGCTCTATTTTTTCGGCTTGTGAATTAATCATCCGTAAATCGGCATCGGGCTGCAAAACTAATCTAGGATGCGGATTGAAAGTGAGTAAAACAGACTCGCCCCCGCTTTGCTGGGCTACCCGATTTAGTTGATTTAGTATTTTTTTATGCCCAAGGTGTACGCCATCAAAAGTGCCTGTGGTTACCACGGCATTGTTAAGTGGTGTAAAATCTTCAAGCGAAAAGTAAACTTTCAAGTGGATGTTGGGATTATAAGTTTTTAAAAATCAACTTTTTGCGTTGATACGATTAACGGAAATGACTTGGCTCGAAAATAGATAAATTAAAACTTAAGTTCAGTTGGTTTTGATTAACAAAAACAACTATTTTTGCGCCAAATTTTAAGACAGAGTAAATTCTGTTTGTACCATTAATATATTAAGCATGTCCAAGGTTACAGGTAAAATTTCGCAAATTATTGGTCCAGTTGTGGACGTTTATTTTGATACTACCAATCAAGAACTTCCAAAGATTTACGATTCGTTAGAGGTAATTCGTCCTGACGGTGCTAAAGTAATTATGGAAACCCAAAAACACATTGGTGAAGATACGGTAAGAGCTATTTCTATGGATGCTACCGATGGTTTATCTCGTGGCACGGAAGTGGTTGCCATTGGTAGTCCAATTAAAATGCCAATTGGCGAAGCCATTAAGGGACGCTTGTTTAATGTTGTAGGTGATTCTATTGACGGACTAGGTGATATTAATAAAGAGGATGGCTTGCCTATTCACCGTGATGCACCTCGTTTTGAAGATTTAACTACTTCTTCTGAGGTGTTATTTACAGGTATTAAAGTAATTGACTTAATTGAGCCTTACTCAAAGGGAGGTAAAATTGGTTTGTTTGGAGGTGCTGGTGTAGGTAAAACAGTATTGATTCAGGAGTTGATTAATAACATTGCTAAAGGGCACGGTGGTCTATCTGTTTTTGCAGGTGTAGGTGAGCGTACTCGTGAGGGTAACGATTTGCTTCGCGAAATGTTAGAATCAGGTATTATAAAGTACGGAGACGATTTCATGCACTCGATGGAAGAAGGTGGATGGGATTTATCCAAAGTAAATAAAGAAGATTTAAAAGAATCAAAAGCATCTTTTGTTTTTGGTCAGATGAACGAACCTCCCGGTGCTCGTGCTCGTGTAGCTTTATCAGGTTTAACCTTGGCAGAGTATTACCGTGACGGTGAAGGCGATGGAGCAGGAAAGGATATCCTTTTCTTTGTTGATAATATTTTCCGTTTTACACAAGCGGGTTCAGAGGTATCGGCATTATTAGGTCGTATGCCTTCTGCGGTAGGGTACCAGCCTACATTAGCTACCGAAATGGGAGCGATGCAAGAGCGTATTACTTCTACTAAAAATGGTTCTATTACTTCAGTTCAGGCGGTATATGTGCCTGCAGATGATTTAACGGATCCAGCACCAGCAACTACGTTTGCTCACTTAGATGCCACTACGGTACTAAGTAGAAAAATTTCAGAATTAGGTATTTACCCTGCGGTGGATCCATTGGAATCTAGCTCACGTATTTTGGCTCCTGAGATAGTAGGAGATGCTCATTATGACTGTGCTCAAAGAGTAAAAGAAATTTTACAGAGACTGAAAGAATTACAGGATATTATTGCCATTTTGGGTATGGATGAATTATCAGAAGAAGATAAATCAGCTGTTCACCGCGCACGTAGAGTACAGCGTTTCTTGTCACAACCTTTCCATGTTGCGGAGCAGTTTACAGGTTTAAAAGGTGTGTTGGTAAGCATAGAGGATACTATTAAAGGTTTTAATATGATTATGGATGGCGAATTAGACCAATATCCTGAGGCAGCGTTTAACCTTAAAGGTAGCATCGAAGATGTAATTGAAGCGGGGGATAAAATGTTGGCGGAAGCCTAATTTTTTGCTGATTTAATAATCATTTTTTATACTCAAAATGCAGTTAGAAATAATTACCCCAGAGCATAAAGTATTTGAAGGAGAAGCGGTAGCCGCTCAATTCCCTGGTAAGGATGGCTTGTTTCAAGTATTGGATAACCATGCTGCGATTATTAGTGTTTTAAAGCAAGGAGAGGTAAAAATTGATTTAGCCAATTCGTTTAAAAAAACCGAAGAATCGAACGAGCAAATTGCCGTTGATGCCAAAAATGATAAGGTGATTAGATTTGCCTTAAAAGGCGGAGTGGTAGAAGTAAGCGATAATAAGGTAATTGTACTGGCCGACTAAGCCCGTATTAACAATATACATAACGCCCCTGTTGATAGCTTTTCAACAGGGGTTTTGTTTTTTAGCCTAATAAACAAGTCATTCATCGGTATCAGTAGTCTAATTCCTTCTTAATAACTGTTTATTAGCATGTTGTTTTGAAGTAAGGCTATTTGTAATTTTCGAAAAATTTAGATAAGTATCTAACAACTATTACTATACATGAAACAATTAGTAAATTTTGGATTAAGCCTTTTTGCCTTTTTAGCTATAGGTCTTAATCTACAAGCGCAAAACGAGATAGCTGTTTTTTCAGGTCGTCAAACTTCTGCTGCCACAACGGTAGCAAACGCCAGTGCAACACCATTGAGTCAAGGGGTAGGATTAACGGCTTCAGGTACATCTACTTTTAATAGTAGAGCCTGGTCTTTAGATTCCACAAGTGTTAATGACGCCATTGCCAATGATGAATATATAGAATGGACAGTATCGGCAGTTATTGGTTATACCGTTTTTATATCTGAAATGGAAATAGATTACGACAGAAGTAATACAGGGCCAAAACGAATTGCGATTAGAACCAGTTTGGATGGTTATGCCAGCGATATTTACGTTGACTCTACGGTGTCCGAGTCGGGTGAAGTGGTTGTAATAGATTCGTTAAATCTTATATCCGCTCCAGGTGGAAGTATTACTTTTAGGCTGTATGGTTACCATGCTACTACATCATCAGGTACTTTTGATATCGAGAGTGACGATTTAGGAACAGTATTAGGTCAAGCCGATGCGGGTATTTTGGTGAGAGGCGCTGTGTTTGTTAATTGTACACCTCCTACGGTACAGGCAAGTAGTGTAAGTGCTAGTTCTATTACTACCACATCTATGGATTTAAACTGGACACGTGGAAATGGAGACTCGGTGATGGTGATTGCCAAGCAACGAGGGACTAATTTTTTCGGACCTTTTAATGGAATTAGATTAGGCGCTGATGCCGTTTACGGTAATGGAGCTTCGGTAGGAGACGGTTTTGTGGTATATAAAGGAACGGGTACTTCGGTAAGCTTAAGCAGTCTAGCGGTAGGTACGCCTTACGAGTTTCAGGTATTAGAATATTTTGGAGCGGATCCTTGTTACGTAAATGGCGGTACTGTGGCATATGCCCGTACGCTGTGTCTTCAGGCTGAAGACCCAAATAATTTTGCAGGCTCACCTAATACGCTTGTCACTACTTTAACCTGGAATTCCTCAGACTGTATGGATGGGGTGATTGTTGTTGGAAGTTTAGCACAGGTGGCTGGAACACCTTCTGGTACTTTTGCTAGCTATACTGATAACTCTGTTTTTGGTTTGGGTGGTTTACTTAACCCAGGCGAATTTGTAGTATATAGTGGAGTGGATAGTTCAGTGACAGTAACAGGTCTTACCAATTTAACTCCTTATAATTACAAGGTTTTTAGCTCTAAAGGGGCTACTTGGAGTCCGGGTAAAGCTACGCAGGTTACGCCCGATGTACCAGCAACTTACGGAGATATTTGGATCACGGAGATCATGGTGAACCCAAATGAGGTTGCTGATCGTCATGGTGAATGGTTTGAAGTATATAATAATACAGATTCTCCAATAAATTTACAAGGGTGGACCATTGCAGGTAGAAAAGTTGATGGCGAGCATGTAATTAACAAAGAGGTGATTGTGCCCGCCTACGATTTTGCTGTGTTAAGTGCATTAGAGAATAGTGCCAATAATGGAGGGGTTCCTTCAGATTATCAATACCAGTACAGTCGTATAAAGATTAATAATGGACCAGATACCTTGCGGTTGACTAATAATATAGGAGTTCCTATGGATACAGTTGCGTGGGATAATGGAACTAACTTTCCCTATGAGCCAGGTAAATCTTTGGTTTACACTGGTACCAATCAAAACCAAAATAGTGATATTTCTTTATGGAAATTATCGGATAAAAGAGAAGGGTACACAGCTGCGGGAGCCGATTTAGGATCGCCTGGGATGGCTGGTTCTTACCAATATATTAATTGGCTGGTTTTTGAAAATGGTTATTGGAGTCAAGAGCCAGACGCTACAACGGGGGCTAGAAATGCCATTGTAAAAAGAGATGAGGATGGAAGCTTGTTTTATGCCACCACTTCGGTAAATAGATTAGTTGTTGAGCCAGGAGCGACACTTGATATTGGAAGCAATAATAATATGCAAATAGGAGATACTGCCTTTTTTATGGCCGATACCATTTCAGGCTATTCAATGGTTAGAGGAGACTTTGTTGGACACAGCGAGTATTGGATTATTTTTGAGTCAGATTTAACCGCTCGCTGGTTTAACGCGGCTATCCCTATTGAGGGTGATTTAGCGGATGTTAAACTATCGTCAGGAAGTTTTAGGAGTTTAGCTGAAAGTACTGGCGGGATGGATAGTAATCAGGTAAATGTTTGGAATTTTGAGCCAACAATTCTGGATACTTATACGAGCGAAGGTTCTTGGACACCCATTCAGGCTTTAACGGAGGATTCACATGAGGTGGGATATTCTATCTTTTTGGGCGCACCTTATTTTGGCACACTTCCGATAATTGGTAAGGCAAGAGGGGATTTAGCTAATGGCTCGATCTCCATGCCTATAAGCCAAGCTAATGGGGGTTATAATTTTGTGCCTAATCCTTATCCTTCAACGCTTAATTGGAACTCTTTAATACTAGACAATCCATTGTTGAATAAAACATATTATACTTTTAATGATGATTCGGATAGCGTGTATGTGGGTTATAATAGTTTGTCGGGAGGTATTAATATACCAGGAACCGTGGTTGGGGGTACACGATATTTGGCGCCTACTCAGGGCTTTTTTATAAATGCAGGCACGGCTACCACGCTCGAATTTGAGAATGACCAGCGGACAGTTACGCAATCACCTCGAGTTTACAAAACAGCAGGTTCAGAAGGTATTTTTTTAGTAGTAGAAAATAAGACTACTAATAAATCGGATTATTTATATGTAGGTTTTCAACCCGGTGCAAATGATGGCTACCAAACTATTTTAGATGGGCGTAAAAAGATGAATACGGCCCGTAAAACGCCTAATTTTTACAGTGAGTTGTTAGGTGAGAACTATATGTACAAGTTTGTAAACGATCAGTTTGCTAGCAAAAGCATCCCGCTTACCTTTACTTCGCGTATGTCGGCTAGCTTCGAGATAAGTTCCTTATTGAAGTATATCGACCCAGCTTGGACAGTTGTGTTGGAAGATGTTTCGAATAATACTTTTACCAATATTAAAAACAATAATTACAGCTTTAACTTCCAAAAAACAGCTAGTAATGTTACCCATCATTTTGTGCTACATATTAATACTAATGGAGTAGGTATAGATGAGTTGACAAAGTCTGATATGTATTGGCACAAAACCACATCTGGTATTGCAGTAAATACGGGTGCTTCTCCAATTAAGGGAGGCGAATTGTTAGTGCATGATATTTCGGGTAAGGTGTTACATAAGATAAATATTGGGGAAGCACAAGAGGTGGAAGTTAATATGGAAAAATACAGCCATGCGGTGTACTTTATTAGTATTGTACAAAGTGGTGCTACGGTGTACCGTAATAAGGTAACCTGGTAGTACTAAGCAGTATTAAAAATAAACGGTGTTATATTTTTAAAAGTACCGTTTGTTTTTGTGATTATAAGTTGATTTTGTAAGGCGGAAAAAGTTAGCGCAATCTTTAAAGTTTAATAGATTATAACTAATGCTTTGATTGCGATAGGTTTGTATAACTAATTATTTATTGTGGGATTTTGTGTACTAAGTACAATATTATTTTACTTTTGCCCCCTGAATGTTAATCTAATTTTAATATCATGAAAATAAAACTACTTCCTCTATTGGTGCTGGTACCCTTCTTGGGAATGGCACAGTGGTCTATCACCACGCTCGGTGCAAACCACAAAATTTCTTTCGACAAATCAGTTGCAGGCGTTAATGGCGGACAGTTTGTTGGTTTAGGTGCTACGAATGTGCAATCCAATGGTTTGCTAAACTCAAATGCTTGGGCAATGGGTTCAAACGGAAACTCATTTGTTTATGGAGCCAGTTCAGTTGCTAACTACTTTAAAAGGGGTAATAGTAACAATTCGGTAGGTACGGTAGGTGTATACGCCTTTAACACGGCAGGCCCTTTAAGTGGCACGGATTATTGCTTAGGATTCAAAGGTAATAGTTTGACAGGTGATTTTAATACCGGTTTGGTTACTATTAAATTAACCAATAATACGGGTTCTACAATTAATGTGTTGCGTTTGGGTTATGAAGCGAAAGAGTTGAATTCTACCAATGAAGATACGGAATTGGAAGTGTCTTATTCTTTTGATAATTTCTTTTACACTCCTTTTGCTTCTGGATTTAATCATGAAACGGAACAAGCTTTGGATGCAAGCCCTACATGGACAACTTCTAATAAAGGGACTTTGTTAACGGGTTTAACTTGGGCAAACGGTGCGGATTTGTATATTCAATGGGTTGTTTCACAGGGTTCTGCTGGTGATAACTCAGGATTGATGGATGAAATAGGGATTGATGATATTATTGTTCGTCCTTATGCTTCAGATTATATATTTAATGGAACAGCTTGGGATGTGGATCCTAGTGGTGTTAATGATCCAACGGCTAGTGCTTTGGTGCTGCCAGGTGCAAGTACAGCACAGTTAACGGCTTCCACTATTTTGGGAGTTTTGAATGTCGAAAATAACGGTTCAATCAATATTCAGTCAGATTTAACAGTAGTTGATTCTGCCTTTTTTAACGCGGGCGCAGCAGGTTATTCTTCAGTTCACGGTGAAATTATTGGTAAGACTTGTTATCAGATTTATTTAAACTCTGAAGGTGGACGTTGGTTTAACTTAGGTATTCCGGTAGACACCACTTTAGCTGCGATTAAAGGGATTAAGGTGAATGCACATGGCGTATCTAATAGTACCAATATTTACAGGTACGATGCTTCTCAAAATGTTGGTGGCGAAGGAGTATTTGTTCCAGCCAACGCTTTAACCGAGGATACGGAGAAGATAGGCTACCAAATTTGGGGTGGCGATGGTACGTACTTTGGAGATGCACCTTATACATTAACTATTTGTGGCGATTTGATGGATGGAACAATTACGATTCCGGTTTCAGGTGGTAACACGGGTGGATATAATATTATCCCAAATGTGTATGCTTCTCCAATGTCTTGGCTAGCTTTTACAAACAATGCTGAAAATGTGGATATGGCGAAAGTGTTTTATATCCAAGACGGGCAAGATGTAGGTACTACGTATAAGGAGTATCACACTGTAAGTGGCTCAGGGCCGAGTGGGGGTCAAAATTTAATTGCGCCAGGGCAATCGTTTTTTGTTCGTGTTAACCCAGGTACTACTAATGGTTTATTGGATTTTGAAAATTCGAATAGAACTTTTGATAATAATGTACCAGCCTTTAAAACACAAACAACGGTAGATTTCATTAGTGTATTGGTTTCGGATAATACGGAAACTTACAAAGATGAAGTTGTTTTAATGTTTGATGGAGCGTATTCAGATAATGCTGGAGATAGAGAAGATGCAGGTCAAATGCCTAGAACAGGAGCATTTCCGAACGTATACACTATCCACAATGGCGAAAACATTTCGTATAACGCATTTAACGATCAATTTTCTGTTAAGTCTGTAGATGTTGGTTTTGACGCAGCAGAGTCAGGGGTTTATACTTTTGATATCTTTAAAGATGAAATTCCAACGGCTTGGACGGTTATCTTACAAGATAAGTTAACAGGGGATTTAACCAATCTACGTAAAACAACCTATAGCTTTAGCCACGTAACGGGTGCTGCTGCTAATCGTTTTGCGTTGCATATTAATAAAACCGGTGCGGTTAGTGTTAATGAGGTAGAAACCAGAAACGTATACGCTTATACAGATAATGCTAACCTAATGGTGAACTTAGCAGATTTGCAAAAAGCAGAAGTAATGGTGGTAGATGTTACGGGTAAGGTAGTTTTTGAAAAAACAGATGTTAACAACCTTGTAAAGGTTGATATGACAAATTGGTCTAAAGGCGTTTACTTTGTGAAAGTTCTTGCCAATGGCGCAGCCATCTTAAACCAAAAGGTAATTAACGACTAAAATTAGCTCAATCTTAATAATTGTTCAAACGATGAAAAATGTATTCTTAACCTTAGGTGTTGCTTTGCTTTTTAGCGCTGCAGTATATGCACAACCTGGCAAGGGTAATCCTGGAGGTAATCCAGTGCCGATTGACGGTGGTATTAGCTTGCTAATTGCGGCTGGCGCGGCACTAGGAGGGAAAAAGGCATTTGATGCCTATAAAAAGAAGGAAGATTAAACAAACCTGAAAAAGGTTGTTTATATAATAAAGCAACGGAATCTGATTGAAAAATCGGATTCCGTTTTTTTAGTTACGGATATACAGCACGTTGTTGCTTAGGCTTGCACTGTAAGGAAAGAGACTGATAGTGGCTTCATCTACGGGCGAACCGTCAAATAATAGATACTTTTCATTTCCACAAGGACAGATGGCAAACAGTCCATCATTTGACAACTCTAATTGCGAACAATTCTCCGCATAATGTTCAGGGCAGGCTCTATCGTAAATAGCAAAGTCATCTATGCCCCCATTTAAATACCTTCGGTATATAATTAGCCCACGGTAGCCGCCTGTATGAAAGATGGCTCCGCCAGGAACGCCCAAATCATAACTCGAAGGGTTGTTTAAGTACACATATTCTTCAAAAGAAACATTTGGAAAATCAGAGCGTTGTGATTTTTTTTTACAGCCTGAGGCAACCCCTATTAAAAGTAGGGTCAATACTAGTGAAGATGACTTAAACATTGGGTGCTTTGAGTTTTTAAAAAGGCAATGTTAACAGGTATTTTTTTGATTGTTTCAACAATCTTAAAGAAATGTTAAAACAAAGAACTTCATTTTCAACAGATTATTTTAAAAGGTGCTGTTCATTGCTCTAAAGCGTTGTTATTAAGGAGCGTTTTATGTTATATTTACGGCCTTCAAAAAATTAGGGGAGTAAAAATTCATTAAGATTGAATATTTATGGGAAAGAGACTACTTGCGTTATTTTTAATTATTTCATCAATTTCAATATACGCTCAATCAAGGCCGGGTTCGTTAAAAGGAACTATTACGGATGAAAAAACCGGAGAAAAATTACCCTTTGTAAATGTGGTAATTAAAGATGATGCGGGTGCGATGGTAACCGGAGGAACTACGGATTTTGATGGGGTTTACCATATCAATCCATTAGCAGCTGGAACCTATACCGTAGAAGTGTCCTCTATTGAGTACGCTAAGATAAGTATAACAGGGGTGCTTATTTCCCCAAACAGTCCTACGATTCAAAACTTTAAAATGAAGTTAGGAACCACTACGTTAACAGCGGTGGAAGTAGAATGGGTGCGGCCATTAATTGATAAAAGTGGTAGATCATCTAATGTAGTCACTGGTGGTGACGTAGTAAATATGGCTGCGCGCTCCATAACTGGTATTGTTGCCCAAACTGCCGGTGCTACGGTTGATGAGGCGGGGAATGTATCTGTTAGAGGTGGTCGTCCAGAGGGGACTGTTTATTTTATTGACGGTGTAAAGGTTAGAGGAAGTGTAAACTTACCACAAGCGGCCATTGCTCAAACAGAGTTTATAGTGGGTGGTTTACCTGCTCAGTATGGTGACGCGATTGGAGGTGTTAGTAATACCACCACTAAAGGGCCAAGTTCGGAGTATTTTGGTTCTATTGAAGTAGTGTCTTCTTCTCCGTTTAATTGGCAGTTGTTTAATGATCGTCCTATTGATCCACAAAATTACAACTTGGCAGCTCTTACTTTAGGTGGTCCTATTCCTTTTTGGAAAGATGACCAAGGAAAGCCGCGTTTGGGTTTTTTACTTTCTACAGAGTATCAATATATAAAGGAGCCAAGACCATCTAGTTTGCCCTATATTCAGTTAAATGAAGATACGCTAAAGTCTATACAGGAAAATCCAATTGTGTTAGATTCTACGGGTACTAGTTATATTAACAGGTCAGAGTTGGTTGATGAACGCTCTTTGTCCGATACTTGGATTCGTCCTAATTCAGATAATCATGTGGTTCGTGTAAACGCCAATTTGCAGATAAAGCCAACTAAACGTACCACGGTAAGTTTAGGTGGTAGGTTGAATTACTCTAATTCTAATCGCAGTAGTTATGGCAATCATATTTTTAATTACGATAATAATCTGGATCAGATTAGTACAGACTGGAGTGCTTTCTTACGCTTCCAACAGGCTTTTGCGAATGATACTTCATCAAAAAGCATGATAAAAAATGCGTACTATACCTTGCAATTAGATTACACTCAGAATTACGATAAAACCTATGATGAAGATTTTGGAGATGACTTCTTTAGCTATGGTCATGTGGGTAAGTTTGACATTCAATCAACACCTCGATTTGCTAGGGGAATAGATTCTATTACACAAACCGATGCTTGGTTGTATGTAAATGATGATGATACCAATATTATTTATACGCCAGGTAACGCAAATCCTTACCTATCTAATTACATGTCGTCTTACTATAGGTTGGCCGAAACTAATCCAGGTTTAAACACATCTGATTTTGATGTGTTGGAATCAGGAATTACGCCCCCAATTAACGGATTTAACCCCAGCTCGGTGTATAGTAATTTGTGGGGTAATATGGGTAGTGTACAGGCCATTAACACCATGGGTGTTGGAGGAACGAATTATTTCACCCGCAAAAACACCCAGTTTAGAGTTACGGCTTCGACCAGTTTCGATATTAAAGATCATTCATTGATTTTAGGTTTTGAGTACGAGCAACGTAATGATAGAGCATACGCTTTAGATGCTACCCGTATGTGGAACCAAATGCGTTTGTTTCAAAACCAGCCTAACCAAGATTTAGATTTGGCTAACCCTATTTTTGTGTATGATGATCAAGGTGTTTTTCAGGATACCATTATGTACAACAGAGCTTATTCCGAGAATGATGCCAGTGCCTTTTCTGAGAACGTTAGGGCGGCTATGGGGTTAGATAGGTTTGGTACTGAGGTGATTAATATTGATGCGATGGATCCAAGTTTCTTTTCGCTTGATATGTTTTCACCGGATGAATTAATCAACCCCAATGGTACACGCTATGTTTCTTATTATGGGTATGATTATACCGGTGAGTTATTGGATAATCAACCAACTGTTTCTGATTTCTTTTTGAAAAAGGATGAAAATGGAAGATTTGAAAGACCAGTAGGCGCTTTTCAACCAATCTATATTGCAGGTTATATTCAAGATCAGTTTACCTATAGAGACCTTACTTTTAATATTGGTGTTCGTGTAGATAGATTTGATTTAAATCAACAAGTATTAAAGGATCCTTATATCCTATATCCATTTTATACAGCATCTGATTTACCAAATTCACCATTGGCGGGTAGTGTAAGTGAGGTGCCATCTTCAATTGGAGGTGACTATGCGGTGTATGTAAGTTCGTATGATTACTCAACAGCTACCGTTGTGGGTTATCGTGATGGAGACCAATATTACGCAGCGAATGGTGAGGCGTTGAGCGATCCAAGTTTTTTAGCAAATGCAGCTGGTGGGGGTATTAAACCTTTTACATTGTTAACGCCTACTGAAAGAGTACAAGCGGAAGCAGCCGCGGGTGGTAAATTTATCCCAGGAGAGTCGTTTAAAGATTATGAGCCACAAACAGTGGTAATGCCACGTATAGCATTCAGTTTCCCTATTAGTGATGAAGCGATTTTTACGGCACATTATGATATTTTGGCACAACGTCCTTCATCAGGCTTATCAAGGCTAGATCCTTTTGATTATTTGGATTTAATTAATTCAAGAGCAACATCAACAATGAATAATCCGAATTTGGAGCCTCAAAAAACGACTGAGTACGAAATTGGCTTTAAGCAAAAATTAACCGAAAAAACGGCTTTAAAAATATCTGCCTTTTATCGTGAGCTTAGAGATCTTATGCAAACGGTATCTTTTACACAAGCTTATCCTATTGAGTATGTGGCCTATGGTAATCGTGATTTTGGTACGGTAAAAGGTTTCTCTTTTGAGTACGAAATGCGTAGAACAAACAACTTAAAACTGGATGCGAACTATACCTTACAGTTTGCAGATGGTACAGGTTCTAGCGCTACCAGTGGTGTGAATTTAGCCAGAGCAGGTCAGCCTAACTTGCGTTACATCTTGCCTTTAAGCTATGATAATCGTCATCAAGTTTCAGTTCGAGCAGATTATAGATTTGGCAAAGATGAAGGCCCAGTTTTGTGGGATAAAAACATATTGGAGCAGTTTGGTGTAAACTTGGTGATGAATGCCCTATCGGGTCGTCCATATACTAAGCGTAATGACTCTTATGTAGTTACAACTACTAATCCTTCAAGCGAGGCTTTGGTGGAAGGTCAAATTAATGGATCAAGATTGCCATGGCAAGTAACATTTGATGCTCGTATTAATAAGGTATTCCCGGTAGGAAAGGAAGATAAGAGACAGACGATGGAGGTGTATGTTCAAATTTTGAACCTTTTGGGTACAGAGAACACAGTTGGAGTATATGCCTTTACGGGTAGTCCGGATGATGACGGATACTTAGCCAGTGCGGAAGCACAAGCGCAGTTGGCTGAACAAACTAGCACCCAGGCCTATATAGATATGTATAACAGAAGAGTAGCTAGTCCTTTTAACTACTCCTTGCCTAGAAGAGTACGTTTAGGAATATCGTACAACTTTTAATAATATTTAGAAACAACAGATTATGAGAGTGACTAAATTTATAGCAGTGGCTGTAGCCTTAATGGTAACAGTATCCAGCGCTGAAGCTCGCGAAAATGTGGGTCAGAAAAAGCAACGTAAGTCGGCACATAAGGCGTTGGCAGAAGGTTGTGCAGCAGCAACTTCTTCATCGGATTTATCTATTAACAACGTACGTACTCGTATATTGGGTAGTGGTGATATGTGGTGGGATTTAGACGATGCCAAGTACGAAGTACCTAAGGGAAGTGATAAGCACTCCATGTTTGCTGGAGCTCTTTGGTTAGGAGGATATGATGAAGCTGATCAGCTAAAATTAGCGGCAATGACCTACCGTCAATCAGGTGTTGACTACTGGCCAGGTCCATTAACAGATGATCAAACAGCTTCAGTTACTTCTGAAACTTGTGAGCGTTATAATCGTCATTGGACGGTATATCGTGATGAAGTAGAGTTGCATGCAGCTTGGATTAAGTGTAAATCAGATCCTAGGTGTGATGAAGCAGATAGATTTCCTGGGTATGGTCCAGCGAGTGTTCCTCTGAGCATTAAAACGTGGCCCGGTAACGGAGTAGACGGGGAATTGCCTAATAAATTAGCGCCTTACTTTGAAGATGACACCAACGGAATTCCGGGATTTTACGAATATGAGTGGGATTACCCAGCTTATGATGTAGATGGAGGTTTGGATTGCCAAAAAAAGGAAATTGATATTTTATACGGAGACCAAACTATTTGGTGGGTGTATAATGATAAAGGTAATGTACATACTGAAACACAAGCAGGTGCTTTAGGTTTTGAAATTAGAGCACAAGCCTTTGCCTTTACTTCTAATGACGAAGTGAATAACATGACTTTTAATAATTACCGTATTATTAATAAATCAACCTTTAAGCTTACCGACACCTATTTTGGTACTTGGTTTGATCCGGATGTAGGAAATGCAACGGATGATATTATTGGTAGTGATATTTCACGTGGTTTAGGTTATTGCTATAATAAAGATAATGATGATGAAGGTCCTAATGGTTATGGCCAAAACCCTCCTGCTATCGGCTTTGATTTCTTTCAAGGGCCCTTCGCAGATTACTTTGACGGAGTAGATAATGATCGTGATGGCTGCGTGGATGGAGTACGTAATGACATTGGTATCTGTGAGACTGAAAGCCAGGGAGCAGGTATCAACGAGCGTATAATCATGTCGGGTTTTATGTATTATAATAACAACTCTACTAATAGAGGTAATCCAGATGTAGCGCTAGATTATTATAATTATTTACGTAGTTTATGGAAAAACGGAAACTCGCTAATCATTGAAACACCTTCTGGTGCTGGTAGTACTGCCAATGGTGATGGCTTTGTAGCTTCTAATACGGGTACCGCAACGGTATTTGCTTATCCAGGTTTGTCATATGATACAACAGGTGCTTTTGAACCTTCGCAACCAATTGATTGGTGGGAGTCTCCTGCAGCGGGTGCTGATAAGCGTGGCTTGCACTCAGCAGGGCCGTTTTCTTTATCTCCTGGGGCATTAAATTTTATTACCACAGGTACAGTATGGGCACGTAACTTTAATAGCACCGATTTGTTTGCTTCTGTAAATGATGTAATTGTAGCGGATGATAAAGCACAACAATTATTTGATAATTGCTTTAATGTGTTGGACGGACCCGATTCACCAGAATTGGAGATTGTAGAGATGGATAAAGAATTAATTCTGAAGTTAAACAATCCGTTTACGAGTAAGACGATTTTCTACAATGAAGAAGATCCAGCTATTACACCTGATAAAGATTGGACTCCTGTGCAGATTGACAGTGCGCGTAAGGCTAACTATTTTAGCTATGTTTTTGAAGGATTTCAAGTTTTTCAGGTGGCACATGCAGATGTAAGTGTAGAGAATTTATATGATCGAGCACAATCGCGCTTAATTTTTCAATGTGATTTAAAAAACAATGTTGAACAATTGATAAATTTCGAAGGCAATAAGGATTTTGGAAATGGTGCTTTGGATCCAGTTGATAAAACTATACAAACAGAGAATGATGGCATTAAATTGAGTTTCCGCTTTACGGAAGATGCTTTTGCCTTAGGTGATAAAAGATTGGTGAATTTTAAGGATTACTATTTTTATGTGATTGCTTATTCTCAAAACCAATGGAAAATTGCCGATGCACGTAATCTAAGTGTTCCAGCGCAAAAAGCGCCTTTTTTGGCAGGAAGAAGAATTGGTAACGGCCAAAAAGCTTGGAGGGGGGCGCCTCATAAAACACAAGGGACTAATGGAGGTACTAAAATTAATAGTGCTTACGGTGATGGGCTACCGATTACACGATTTAGTGGAGCAGGTAGTAGCGGTAACTTTTTACGTTTAACAAGAGAGAGTAGAAGGAATATTGCAACGAGCTATGCTAGTGAAGTTGTGGATTATGAAGCAGGTTTTGGACCTTTTGATGTAAAGGTGGTTGACCCAACTAAAGTTGTGGCAGGTGACTTTATTTTAAAGTTTGTATTGGCCGATACCGCTAATCCGATAGACAGTGCCCAATGGGTTATTGAAGAAAAAACGAGCGGTTCCATTATAGCTACCTCGGCTTTTAATATTTCATTTTTAGGAGAGCAAATTATTGATGACCTAGGTATTTCAGTTTCGTTTAAAAATGCAACTCGCCCAGGGTTTGATACCTTGAAGCTACTGAATAACGGTGTTGTGGGAGCAGAGGTAAATTTCGCTGGCGGAGGGACACCTTGGTTAGGAGGTGTGCCTGATAATGATACATATTCTCCTGTAAACTGGATTCTAGCAGGTAATGGAGAAGATGGTAGCCAACCTGGAACTAGCTATAACGATCATAAGTTTAGCAACGGAGCTTTTGGAACACAATCACCAGATCCGTTTGGGGTATTTGAAAGTTTGTTAGGAGGCACTTGGGCACCTACAGATTTGGGTAGCGGTGTAACACTTAATGGGCCTAATGGAACAGCAGGTTTTGGAATTAAGCCGGTTGGTAGAAGCATCCCAGTTGAGGATTTACCAAATGTGGATATTGTAATAACTAATGATCATACCTTATGGAGTAGATGCCCCGTTATTGAAATGGGAGATTTGGCGGCAGCCAGCGATGATGAAAAGCGAAAGTTTACTCTACGTTCAGGTAGAACCTTAAATAAGACAGCTACGGGGGAGTTAGTTCCAGATGCAGACCCGAATAATACGGGTTGGAGTTATTTCCCAGGATATGCGATTAACACAGAAACGGGCAAGCGCTTAAATGTGGCTTTTGGGGAATCTTCTTGGCTAAAAGCAGATAACGGAGCAGATATGCGCTGGAATCCGAGTAATTTAATTTCGGATAAACTGGGTAATTTTGTGATGGGAGGAATGCATGTTGTTTATGTAATGGCGGATTCAGCTCGCTTTGGTCTTTTACCACCGCTTACTACGGGGATGCGTGATTTAACGTATAAAGGCGATGCACCTTCTGACTATCCAACTAAGGATATATACGATAATATGGAAAGCAGTTATACTTTGTTTTCAAAGGCTTCTTTCTCAGGATTTGCATGGTCAACAATACCTTTAGTTGTGCCAGGTAATGACATCTCTGATTACCGCAATATTCCTTCGGATGTTACCATTTCGTTACGTGTTGCAAAACCATATCAACGTACGAACGAAGTTACTAATGAGGGCTTGCCACAGTATCAGTTTAGCACAATAGGAAGCGAGACTAGTCATAATAGCGAGTATATAACAGATGCTTTAAACTTTGTTAATGTAGTACCCAATCCGTACAACGGTTCATCAGATTACGAACGTTCACAGTTGGAAAATGTGGTAAAAATTACGAACCTGCCACATACTTGTAAGGTGAGTATCTTCATGACGAACGGAACTTTAATACGTTCGTATAATAAGGCGAATGATAACACTTTTATAGAGTGGGATTTGAAAAATGACTTCAACGTTCCTATTGCAAGTGGTATTTACATTATTCATGTAGATGCGGGTGACTTAGGTCAAAAAGTTATAAAGTGGATGGGAAGCATTCGTCCAATTGATTTGAATGCATTTTAATAAATAGAAGGATGAGCATGAGAAATAATTTATCAGTACGAATTACTGCCTTAGCTTTAGTAGTTTCTGGAGCACTTTGGGCAGGAAACCCTCAAAGAGCAGGGCAAGCAGGTGCTTCTGAATTGCTTATAAACCCTTGGGCGCGCAATGCAGCTTGGGGAGGTGTTAACGTGGCAGGAGTTACAGGTGTACAAGCTAGTTTTTTAAATGTAGCGGGTACCGCTAATACCGAACGAACGGATATTGCTTTTGCTAATACCAACTGGCTTATGGGAGCAGGTATCAGTGTTAATTCCTTTGGACTTAATCAACATGTAGGTGATAGAGGTGTTTTAGGAGCTAGCTTGGTAGCAGTTAATTATGGTGATTTTGATATCACTAACGAAGCGAACCCTAACGGTGGTTTAGGTACCATTAGCCCTACGGCTATTACAATAGGAATGAGCTATGCCCAACGTTTTACCGAAAGTATTCGTGGTGGGATAAACATTAAGGTGTATAATGCTAGCTCTAATAACCTTTCTACTACCGCCATGTGCTTTGATGCAGGCGTACAGTATGTTACAGGTGAAGATGAGAAGGTGAAGTTTGGTATTACCTTACGAAATATAGGCCCTTCGGCAAGTTATAAAGGAGATGGTCAGGTGATTAACCTAGGCGTTCCTGGAGGGCAATACAGCCAAGCATACAAAGAGCGTAGTTCAACTTACGAATTGCCAGTGCAATTGAGTTTGGGAGGTAGTTATGATTTTAACTTTGATGAAAACAGAGTAACTATGGCAGTTGCTTTTCAGTCAAACTCTTTCCAAAAGGATCAATTCACCGTTGGTGGAGAGTACTCTTTTAGAGAAAAATTTATGTTGCGTGGGGGCTACTCATTGTATAATAATACAGATGACGATCGTACCACAAGTGCTATCTCGGGCTTGTCAGCAGGAGCTGGTGTAAAGTTGGATATGGGAGAAAGTGACCTAGTGATTGATTATTCTTATTCAGATACTGACTTTTTTGATGGAATTCATTCTATCGGAATAGCCATTAACCTGAAGTAATAAAAGCCACTAGTATTGGCTAATATTTTATAATTTTGATTTTACGTAAAAGACCAATTTTTTCGATTGGTCTTTTTCTTTTTACTAAATACCATAAACTATGGCCATTAATTATTATACCGAAGAAGGGCTGAAAAGATTGAAGGACGAATTAAGTCAGCTTAAGAGGGTGGAGCGTCCGCGTATTTCCAATCAAATTGCGGAGGCAAGGGATAAAGGTGATTTATCGGAGAATGCCGAGTACGATGCTGCCAAGGAAGCGCAGGGCTTGCTTGAAATGAAAATAAGCAAAATGGAAACAGCGGTGTCTGAAGCACGTTTGCTAGATACATCTTTGGTAGATAACTCCAAGGTAATGGTGCTTTCTACGGTAACCATTCGCAATGTGGCTAATAAGGCTGAAATGAAGTACACTTTAGTTTCAGAAACCGAAGCAGACCTCAAAAGTGGAAAAATATCAGTAAACTCCCCTATAGGTAAAGGACTGGTAGGTAAGTCGGTAGGCGATAAAGCAGAGATTCAAGTGCCATCCGGAATAATGACATTTGAAATAGTTGAAATTACCATTTAGAAATGGCAAGTATATTTTCAAAAATAGTAAGCGGAGAAATACCCTGTTATAAAATAGCCGAAGACGCTAATTTTTTGGCGTTTTTGGATGTTAGCCCCTTGGCGGAAGGCCATACATTAGTAATACCAAAAGGCGAAACAGATTATATTTTTGATGTAGTGGATGAAGAGTACCAAGCTCTTTGGTTATTTGCCAAAAAGGTAGCCCATGCCGTAGGTAAGGCAATGCCCTGTAAACGCGTTGGCGTAGCCGTAATTGGATTAGAGGTAGCTCATGCACATATTCATTTGGTGCCTATTCAATCGGTAAATGATATTGACTTTAGTCAGCCTAAATTAAGCGTGGCCACCGAGAGAATGACCGAAATTGCTTCTAAAATTCAAGCGCAACTTTAATTACTTTTTTACAATTCGATTAGGATTGGATTTTAAAAATTGATCCCAGTTTTTAGCCCCATGGCTATTAGGGCGTTCGCCTTGGTAATGATGGCATAGGGCAGCGGCCAAACCATCCGTGGCATCTAAATATTTACTATCAATTTTTGTTTTAAGGGTGCTTTCTAGCATGGCTGAAACTTGCTCTTTACTAGCATTTCCGTTTCCGGTAATACTTTGTTTTATTTTACGCGGAGCGTATTCTGTAATAGGAACATCTCGGTATAAACCTGCCGCCATAACTACGCCCTGCGCGCGTCCTAGCTTGAGCATGGATTGTACGTTTTTTCCGAAAAAAGGAGCCTCTACCGCCATTTCATCCGGCAAGTATTCATCTACTAAGGCCAAGGTACGTTCAAATATTTTTTTAAGCTTGGCAGCATGATCGGGTAGTTTATTGAGCATAATTACCCCCAAAGCCAAGGTTTCAATTTTATTCTTCCCGGTTATTTTGATAATCCCGTAGCCCAAAATGGTGGTACCAGGGTCAATACCCATAATTACTTTTTCCTGCTGCATTTCAACACTAAAATAATGTAATAGATTTGAGGTCTATTTCGGTTTCGTGATTTTTATACTTCTTTTTTCAACGCTTTTGGCCTTGCCTTATTTACTGGTGGTAACCCTTTGTTTAGGGGCTTCACATAAAAGGAAGCACATAGCTTTGGGGGTGGATGATTCAGCCTTAACCGCAGAACGACTTACGGTTTTGGTGCCTTTTAGAAACGAAGGAACTAACTTATTTGCGTTGCTGGACGACCTTAAGGAACAAAGTTTAGATAGTAATTGTTTTGATGTGGTTTTAATAAATGACCACTCGGAGGATAATTTTTTGAAAAAGTGGGAATTACGTAGAACCGAGTATTCTCTTAATATGCAACTCATACATCTCCCGAAGGGGAAAACAGGAAAAAAACAAGCCGTTTTAGAGGGTTTGAGAAATACCAAAACGGACTGGGTGATACAAACGGATGCGGATTGCCGCGTGCCTAAGCGCTGGCTTTCTATGGTTATAAGAGAGTTTCGGTTGGGTTCGGATTTAGTATTGGGTGTGGTAAAGATGGTGCCGCAATCTAATTTCTGGAGCCGATTTGCAGCATTGGAATTTATGAGTTTACAGGCGGTGGGTTGGGCTTTTGCGCGATTAGGAAAACCAATTATGGGAAGCGCGGCCAGCATGGCTTATTCAAAATCGATGTTGGAGATGTTGACCTTGGGAGGAGCAGATCAAAGGAGTGGAGACGATGTTTTTTTAATACAAGCGGTGGCGGCTCATCCAAAATTACGGTGTAGCTTTTTGCCTTTTGATGCGGCCGTAACAACTCCGGCCACCAATAGTTTGAAGGATTTAATTAACCAACGCAGCCGATGGGGTGCTAAAACACCGAGTTATACCAGTACATTGGCGATTACGGTGGCTTGTAGCTTGGTACTAATAACAGGTCTGTTACTCTTTTTAGGCTTAGCTATGCCTTGGTTTGGTTTGAAAATGGCGTGCCCTTTCTTGTTGGTATTTGGGCTGAAAACAAGCTTAGATTATATTTTGCTTCGCAAGTTTTCGAGTTTTACCAATCAGATTTTTTTGCTTAAAAACTACTTGGTAAGTACCTTGGTTTACCCTTTTTACTTGGGGCTTACTTTAGTCAGTATGTTGTTGGTAAAACCCGTTTGGAAACAAAGGAAATAACATTAACCTGCTAGTCCATCTCTAAAATCCGATCCAGCTGGCCGTTGGTAAATTTTGAGTTTAAAAACCTGAGCGGCTGCTAATAAATGGTCAAAAATATCAGACTGTACATTTTCATAATTTACCCAAGCCGTATCGGTGCAAAAGCAATACACCTCAAGAGGTAAGCCTAGTTCGTTGGATTGTAATTGACGTACCATTACGGTCTCGTTTTGGCTAACCATTTTATGGTTTTGAAGGTAATGCAAGGCGTAATTTCTAAAAATGCCAAGGTTGGTCATCTTTCTTCCGTTAATTGCCACATCGGTATTTTTAACATGCTTTTCGTTGTAGGCGGCAATTTCATTTTGCTTTTCGGAGATATAAGCACTGATGTTTTCAATTTTGGCAAATTCGTCAATCATGGCGTTATCCACAAAAGTGATGGTGCTAATATCAATCATAAGAGCACGTTTTATTCGTCTAACGCCCACGTTTTCCATGGCGCGCCAATTTTTAAACGAATCAGAGATAAAAGCATAGGTGGGAACGGTGGTAACAGTTTTATCAAAATTTTGAACCTTTACGGTAGTAAGGTTTATTTCGGTTACATTTCCATCTGCTCCGTACTTGGTCATACTTACCCAGTCGCCCAGTCGTACCATATCGTTGGCCGAAATTTGTATACTGGCTACAAAGCCGAGAATAGTGTCTCTAAAAATTAAAAGTACTACCGCGGTAGCTGCTCCAAAAGCCGTAATGATGGTAATAGGCGATTTTCCAATGAGCATGGATAAAATGAGCACGGTACCAATAAGGTACACCACAATATTAATTACCTGGATGTAGCTACTAATGGGTTTTCCTTCGGATTTTTTGCTTTGCAGGGCCAAATGCTCTAGGGCTTT
This sequence comes from uncultured Owenweeksia sp., assembly GCA_937146805.1. Taxonomy (GTDB): domain Bacteria; phylum Bacteroidota; class Bacteroidia; order Flavobacteriales; family Schleiferiaceae; genus Owenweeksia. The sequence continues at coordinate 194,888 of CAKZRR010000017.1, forward strand.
TAGGAATCGGTTGAGAACTACAACCACCATTACAATCATGTAAAGGGTAATCGCTTTTCTAGCAAAAATCAAAACTGAATTTCCTTCTTCAAAAATCCATGGCATGGTGTACCAAATAATGGCAGCCGGAATTAAATGTGCTAGGGAATCAAATACTTTTTTGTCCAGAAAAACATCATCATACGTATTGGTCGATTTTTTTACATAGCGTTTCACTAAGCTCAAAATCACCTTACGCGCAACTATATCGGCTATAATACTCACTAATAATATGGCCAGTATTTCAATAATTTTAGAGAGGATATCTGCGGTGCCGGCCTGCATTCCACTTTGTAGTAAAAGAGATTCCGTCCAAAGTTCCAGATTGAAGTTATTCATTTTAACTTTGCTGTATTAGTGCCACAAAAGTAGAAAGCTTTTGCTAGCAAAAATACATTAGGACTTTTATCTCATTTGTTAATTAAAACCTAAATTGGCCTTTATCTTAAGGCGGTCGGCAATCTGGCTGTAAATTTGCAGTTAACCATTGGGCTTATTGTAGTAGTACACTTTTTTGAGCAGGGTTAAAGTCTATATAATTGATGAAAATAATATTGATAATGAATAAGTGGAAGTACCTTTTGTTGGTAGCCGTAGTTGGATTGGCTGTTGGATTTTATTATCCAAGCGGAGATGGAGCGAAGAAGGATCAGGTAATCATGAATATGATTTACTCGGTATTGAGTACCAACCATTTTTCACCAGCCGAAATTAATGACGATTATTCGGAGAAGGTTTTTGATGATTTTATTGAAAATATGGATTACAGTAAGCGCTTTTTATTGGCGGAAGATGTAAAAACATTGGGATTGAATCGTCATCAATTGGATGATGAATTACGTCAATCATCTATGAAGTTTTTTAATGAGGCATTGCTTGTTTATCAAAGTAGGTTTGAGCAATCAAAGGTCTATTACTCGGATATATTGGCTGAGCCATTTGATTTTACATTGAATGAGGACTACGAAACAGATCCTGAGAAGCGCGATTTTGCGGGGAATGAAAAAGAGTTAAAGGAGCGTTGGCGCCTATATTTAAAGCAGCGTGTGCTGGTACGTATTGAGGAAGGTATGCACGATCAGGCAGAGGCGTTGGCTAAGGAAGATACTAGTTTTAAAGTAAAAACTTTTGAAGAACGAGAAATAGCAGCACGTAAAAAGGAGTTGGAACTACATCAAGATTGGTATAAGAACCTGGAAGACATGGAGCGCCTTGATTGGGTTGGCGTTTACATGAACACCTTTACCAATGTATATGATCCGCATACGCAGTATTTTCCGCCTGAGCGAAAAGAAGATTTTGAAATAAGTATGACCGGCCAATTAGAAGGAATTGGTGCCCAGCTGCAGCAAAAAGGTGATTATGTAACCATTACTAAGGTAATTACAGGAAGTGCTTGTTGGAAACAAGGCGATTTAGAAGTAGATGATAAAATATTAGCAGCGGCCCAAGAGGATGAAACGAACGATGAGGCGGTAGATATGGTGGGTATGACCGTACGCAAGGCCGTAAAGTATATTAGAGGAAAGAAGGGTACCGAAGTACGTCTTTGGGTGCAGAAGGTAGATGGCACCAAAATGTGGATACCGATTGTTAGGGATGTAGTAGAGTTGGAAGCCACTTTTGCTAAGTCGGCTGTATTGGGAGAGGGCAAAAACAAAGTGGGCTATATTAGGCTGCCTAAGTTTTATGTGAATTTTTACGGTGATGATAATCGAGATTGCGCAAAAGATGTGAAGGCCGAATTGGAGAAGCTGAAAGCAGAAAATGTGAGCAGTGTAATTTTAGACTTGCGTAATAACGGTGGAGGATCGCTGCAAAGCGTGATTGACATTGTAGGACTTTTTATTGATAAAGGACCGGTGGTGCAAGTAAAAGCACCGGGTAAATCACCACGTGTGTTAAAAGATGAAACCCCTGGTATTGTATATGATGGGCCGTTGGTGGTAATGGTAAATCAGTTTAGTGCTTCGGCTTCCGAAATTTTTGCAGCCGCCATTCAAGATTATAAGAGGGGTTTAATTATTGGGAGCAAATCTACCTTTGGTAAAGGAACCGTTCAAAATGTATTAGATATGGATCGAGCGGTGAGCCTAGATTTTAATGATGTTAAACCATTGGGCGCGTTAAAGCTAACCATCCAAAAGTATTACCGTATTAACGGTGGTACGCCACAACTCAAGGGGGTTACCCCCGAAATTATTTTGCCGGATAATTACAATTACATCGATTATGGCGAAAAAGAGCAAGATTACGCATTGCCTTATGATGAGATTAATGCAGCTCAATACACTACCTGGAAAACGGGCGTAGAGAATTATGCAAATGCAGTATCAGCCAGTGCTACACGTATTAAAGGTAATGCTAAGTTTGATTTAATTGACGAGTACGCTAAGTGGTTAAAAGAGGAACGTGATTTATCTATAATTAGCTTGAATTACGAGGCGTATAAAAAAGAACAGGCCGTATTTAGGGCGGAGTCTAAAAAGTATAAGAAGCTTAAAAAGAGCGATGTAGAGACGTTGGTAACGAGCAATAAAGCAGATGTGAAGATGTGGGAAGGAAGTGAAGAGAAGACAATTGAGCGTGATAAGTGGTTTAAATCTATTGCTAGGGATTTGTATTTACAAGAGGCAATATCGGTGGCCAACGATTTAGATTAATGATATAAGAAGAAACCGCTTTGCTGCGAAAAATTTTCAAAAAACCACTGGGGGCCTTTGGTCTTATAATAATAGGTTCCGCCTTATTGCTGGCGTTGGGGGCCTATTTTTTAATGCCCGATGGTAGTCCAAATGCCAATCAAATGAATGTGGCCTTGGCAGGAAAAAAACCTGGTTTTAAGGTACAAGTGCTCCAGGTAACCACAAGCCCGGCCAAAACCAGTTTTTGGCATAGGGCGCTTTACGGCAAAGAGCCCTCTTATAAGGAAATAGCGGTAAGCGAAGCACAGCAAGAAGGTGAGGTTTTTGTGTACCACGAATACGTAGGTGAAGGTGCTCAAGGCATCGAAAAGCAAATTGCAATTGAAGATTTGTATCAACCCCAGTTGATTACTAAAACGTATTGGCTAGGCACCGATAAGTACGGCCGCGATCTATTAAGTCGACTGTTACTGGGTAGCCGTATTTCACTTTCGGTAGGTTTTGTATCTGTTTTTATTTCGTTGATTATTGGTATTCCGTTAGGCGCAATTGCTGGTTTTTATGGTGGTTGGATTGATAATTTGGTAATGTGGTTTATCAATGTGGTTTGGTCTATACCTACCTTATTGCTGGTTATTGCCATCACCTTGGCTTTGGGTAAAGGTTTTTGGCAAGTATTTATAGCCGTAGGTTTTACTATGTGGGTAGAGGTGGCAAGAGTAGTACGCGGCCAAGTTTTAAGTACTAAGCAAAAGGAGTACGTACAAGCTGCTCAAGTGCTGGGTTTCTCCGATTTTAGAATAATTTTCAAGCATATCCTACCCAATGTTATGGCACCTGTAATTGTTATTTCGGCTGCCAATTTTGCGGCTGCTATACTTATAGAAAGCGGTTTGAGCTTTTTAGGAATTGGTGCCCAACCTCCAATGCCCAGTTGGGGAGGAATGATAAAAGATCATTACGCTTATTTGTTGGTAGACAAGGCTTACTTGGCTATGGTGCCGGGCATTGCCATTATGTTATTAGTGCTGGCCTTTATGATGTTGGGTAATACCTTACGGGATGTATTGGATGTAAGGAGAGTTTAAGAGTCCTTCAAAAAGCCACTCCAGTTACCTTTAATGGTATCGCCAAAATGGCTATTGTCGTTTATTTCTAAAAAAGAAGGGCGGTCTATTTCATAGGCGCCTAAGGAAGCTAAAAAGGAATTATACATTTGGCAATCAACATAGGCAAAGTCTAGTTTTTCGAGCATAGAACACATGGCGGTAAAGGCCACTTTACTGGCGTTACTTACTTTAGAAAACATAGATTCACCGCTAAAAACGTTGCCTAAGGCTAACCCATACAAGCCTCCAACCAGTTCGTTGTTTTCCCAGCACTCAAAAGAGTGCGCCAAACCTTGGTGGTGTAATTCAATAAAACTGCTTTTTAAATCTTCGTTTATCCAAGTTCCATCTTGCCCTTGGCGGTTAATGTTTTGGCATTGATGAATGACTTCTTCAAAGGCCGTGTCAATTTTAATTTGAAATTTTTTGCGATTTAGAACATTCCGAAGGCTTTTAGAAATCTTTACTTCACGCGGTTTTAATACCATACGTTTTTCGGGGCACCACCATAAAATCGGTTCGCCTTCATTAAACCAAGGAAAGATACCCTGCTGGTAAGCCAATACAATTCGGTCAGCACTTAAGTCTCCACCAATGGCCACCACACCGTGCTCTTCAAACTCGTTGGCAGGTGGAAACCAAAGTTCGGCTCCTAGCTGATAAACAGGCATAAATGGGTAAAATGTTTATTCTTTAACGTCAACATCATCTGCTTCCGTATCACTCGAAAGGTCGGTGCTTGGGGCAGTTTCTTTGTCCTCATACAAATCCTTACCTCGTAAATAATCGGGTAATTTTAACCCAGCTTGGTTAAAGATGTCTTCCAATGGTGGTACGGATTTATACATTCCCGAAAGGAAATTAGCCGTGTTGGTGCCGCCACCATCTTTACCCAAAGAGTCCCAAACGGTCACTTTATCAATCTTAATATTCTTGATAGCTTCTACTTGTGATTTAATAATTTCTGGAAGTTTTTCAGCCATCAATAACATAAAGGCATCTCTTGGATCGCTGCCCGCAGCGCTTACTAATTCTCTAAAACCTTCTGCCTGTTTAGAAAGCAGCTCGTAGTTACCACGTGCTTCGGCTTCTAGTTTGGCGTAAATCGCATCCGCTTCCCCTTTGGCCATTCTACGCAATCTTTCGGCTTCCGCTTCGGCATCAATTTCTACTTTTTGTTTTTGAATACTAGTAGGAATTACAATATCGGCATACTGGCTGGCTTCATCTCTTTCACCACGTGCTCTTTCAGCAGTTTGTTGCGATTTATAAGCTTCTTCCAGTGCTTGCGCCTCTTTTACTTTTTCAGCGGCTACGGCTAAGCGAGTGGCTTCGGCTTGTGCTTCACGTCTTCCTGCATCTGAATTAGCAATGGCAATTTTAGCGGTATTTTCACCTTCTACTGCTCGGGCATTTGCATCAGAGGTTTCGATACGTTCATTTTTTTGAGCATCGGCTTCTCCAATAGTAGCTTGGGCATTGGCGGCTGCCACTTCAATACGTTCCTTTTGAGTAGCGGCTGCTTCCCCAATATTGGCGCTCGCATTTGCCGCAGCTACTTCTACTCTTTCTTCTTGGTTGGCATTCGCCTGACCAATCGATCCATCTCTATTTTTTTCGGCTACACTTTGGCGGGCATCATTCACCGCTTTGGCAGCTGCTTCCTTACCTAAAGCCTCAATATAACCGCTCTCGTCCTTAATGTCAGTAACGTTTACGTTGATGAGCTTTAGTCCAATTTTTTTCAATTCGGCACCTACGTTAGAAGCCACATTGGCCAAAAATTTATCTCGGTTATTGTTAATTTCTTCAATATCCATGGTGGCTACTACTAAGCGCAGCTGTCCAAAAATAATGTCCTTGGCTAAGTCGTGCACCTGCGTTTGATTTAAACCCAACAAACGTTCGGCAGCATTGTTCATTACGCCTGGTTCGGTAGAAATACCCACGGTAAAACGAGAAGGAACATCTACTCTAATATTTTGGCGACTTAAGGCATTGGTCAAGTTTACTTCAATGGAAGTAGGGGTAAGATCTAAGAAGGCATAATCTTGAATAATGGGCCAAACAAAAGCGGCTCCACCATGAATACACCTGGCCGATAGATTGCCTTCTACATTACTACCTACTTTTCCGTACACTACCAAAATACGATCTGAAGGGCAACGTTTGTAGCGCTTGATAAGTGAAAAGAAAAGGATGAAAACAAAGGCAAAACCCACAACAATGGGGATTAAGAACATAGAACTCATAGGACTGTTTATTTAGTGTGGGTAGTTTTAACGAGCATTTTGCTCTGATCGATAACTTCAATTATTTCAATAATGGCTCCGGTAGGTATATCTTCCGTTTGATCTGTAAGGGCATCAAACTCACGTACCGAGCCTTGTAGTGTAAGTTGAATTTTTCCAAAGCCACCTCTAGCTCCCGGTATGCGCAGGTATGTTTCGCCAATTTTTCCTTCGGCTCTTTTAATTACCAAGGTGCCCGATTGTTTTAATTTAGAGATGTAATAAAACAACGCAGCCATAATTACCATCATGGTTAAACCTGCAATAACTGAAATTAGAATCGTGGTATTAGTGCTGTAGCCTGAATCAATACCTCCGAGGCCTGTCCATGCAAAAATGGTAAAAAAGGCCACTAAGTTTTTGAAAGTAAAAAACTGAAATCCGATACCGGGGTCGCCATCAACTTCTAAATCCGCATCGGCTACATCGCTATCCATATCTCCACCAATAAAGGTGGTAATAAGTAGAAAAATAAAAAGGAGTGAAGCAGGAATCGCTATTCCCCAGTAAATTTTTTCGATAGTTAGTAGGGCTTCCCACCAACTGCTTACATCAGTCATATATTTTTAGAAATTTTCGGTTCTAAAGATATTCAAAAAATCATGAGAACTCCTACGAAAATGAGTATTCCTAATCCCATTAAAATGAGGGTGTAAGGAATAATCTCTTTGGCTTTTAAACCAGTAATAGCCAATAAAGGCAGCGCCCAAAAGGGTTGCAGCATATTAGTAAGTTGATCTCCATAGGCCAAGGCCATAATACTTTTAGGTAATGCAACGCCTAAATTTTGCGCGGCCGTAACCAAAATAGGCCCTTGTATAGCCCATTGGCCACCTCCACTGGGTACAAAAATATTTACCAGTCCAGCGCTAAATAAACTAAGTATAGGAAAGCTTTGTGGGCTAGCAATAGAAATAAAGTAATCGGAAATTTGCTGAATAAGTCCACTAGAACTCATAATGCCCATTATACCAAAGTAGAGTGGAAACTGCACTAAAATGCCGCTGGCGCCCCCAATAGCATCATCAAGCGCTTTTAAAAAATTACGAATGTTTTGATGAAAAATTAAGCCTAAGCCCAGCAGGCTGAAGTTTAAAAAATTGAGCGTAATAAAACCAAAAGTGCTGGTGCTGCGCCAAGCCAAGCTAAAGCAATAGGCTAATATCAACAAGCCAAACAAGCTCCCCAGCCATTTAGTTTTATCCAACCTTTCTGCTCCGTGAGCGGTTTTATCTTCCGCAATAGCGGAAACAGTAAGAGACGGAAAGGTGGGCACTGCTTTGCTGCTGCGATGCGCCAACCATGCCAAGGAGCTAGGTAAAATAAGCAGCAATAAAATAGCCGCGCTAAAATTCATGCTCGAAAAAATAGTTTGATTAAAGGGAATGGAAGTAGGTAGCAGCGCCAGTTGACTTGGGTTTAAAATACCGCCCATAAGCTGGGTTAAGTGCCCCGGCTCAATTACTTTTACAGGAGCGCTACCCGATAGGCCGCCATGCCAAACCATAAGGCCCGAGTAGCCAGCGGCTCCTAACACGGCATAGTTTATTTTTAAGTTGTTACGGGCAAAATGCTCACCTGTTTTACGAGCTAGTATGGCGCCAAAAATTAAACCCAAACCCCAATTAAAAAAGGCCACCAGCAAGGTGCAAAAGCAAACGGTAAAGGCTGCCTGGGCAGGTGTTTTAAGGTAATTACTTAGGTGCTCAATAAACTGGCTTATAGGCTTGGCCAAAGCCAAGGTATGTCCCAGCACCAAAATCAACATCATTTGCAAGGCAAATACCAGTAAAGGAGCATTCCAAATACCTTGATACCAGTAATCCAATATTTGTAAAGGCTTGTTTGTATTTTCATTAAAATGCCCAAAAACGAAGGCTAAAACAAAGGTGAGCAGCGTAAGCAGCACCGCAATGGTAAAGGGGCTGGGTAGCAGTAAACGAAAGGCGCGTTCAAATTTTTCGGCAAACTTCATGGGGCTAAGCTAAAAATAGAAAGGCAAGAAAGAAACCCCGATCTCTTAAAACAAACAAGCCCCTTTAAATTTATTTAAAGAGGCTTGTTTTTAAACGTTTTGTGCTTAAAAAGGAAGGTCATCATCCTCTTCTGCCAAAGGCGGCATACTAGCAGCCGGTGGGGCTGGAGCAGCAGCTGGAGCAGCTTGTGCAGCGGCAGCACCTTCAATTCTCCATCCGTGAATAGAGTTAAAATACTTTACTTCACCTTGTGGCGAAGTCCATTCGCGGCCACGCAAATTAATGCCAATGGTAATTTTATCACCTACTTTGTAAGCATCCAATAAGCTGGTTTTGTCTTGTACAAATTCTACCAAAACGTGCTGTGGGTATTGCTCTTCGGTGGTTACTACTACCTCACGCTTACGAAAAGAATCGGTTACGTTTTTGGTTTCGTCTAGTTTTTTAATAATTCCGGTTAATTCCATTTTTTTTTGATTTGTTTAAATACGATTTAATTTATCACACAACAGCGCTTTCCAAGCCGCTGCTACTTCATTTTCCTCCAGTAATTCTTTGGCATACTGGTGCAGTGCTTCGCGGTTTTCCAAGGCATCGCCACCATTATTTAAAATAGTTTTGATGGGTTCTGTTTCGCAAAATTCTTGCAGCTCCTCATCGGTAGGTAGGTTTTCAACATTACCCAGTTTACCCAAATCGTTGCCGCTTAGTATTACGCTTTCGCGGATACGTTTCGGAATCTGATCTACTCCAATCCCTAGCGTAGTAAGTGGTTTTTCCACCTCAAAAAGTGCTTCGTTATTAGCGCGGCAGTACCAATTACCGCCCATACGTGCTACTAGGTCTATTTTGGGTAAAGAGATAAAGCCTTTTTCATCCAACACCGATTCATCTAAATGCATGCGCACTACTTCGCAAATTATAAGATTTCCGGCACCACCATTATCACCTAGGGCTACAATATCATTTACCTTACACTCAAATTGGGCGGGCGACTCTTTTACCCGAAAGGGTTTAACCACCTCAGAGGCAATAGGTGTAAAGCCCGATTTACTAAACTCATCTACGCCTTCCGCATACTCGGTTGAGGAAAGCGAAGTTTGCTGCACCATATCATAGTTTACCACATTAATTACCACTTCGCGCAAAGCTTGGGCATTGTGTAAAGTATGTTTGGTGCTATTATCGCGCACCCTGCGGGCAGGCGAAAAAATAAGGATAGGCGGATTGGAGCTAAATACGTTGAAATAGCTAAAAGGACTTAAGTTGGCTTGCCCATTTTGGTTAATAGTACTGGCCAAAGCAATAGGCCTTGGGCCAATGGCACCCAGCAAATGCGCGTGAGCCGTTTTGCCGTCTAAATCTTGTAAGTTAAATGATTTCATAGGTGCTGAAAATGAGGCTGCAAAAGTAACGAAACTAAGCAGGGCGAACAACCATAAAATTTAAAAGAGTTTGGCGATAAAAATAAATTTTAAATTATATTTGCCGCCCCTAAACGCAGGCGTGGTGGAATTGGTAGACACGCTAGACTTAGGATCTAGTGCCGCGAGGTGTGAGAGTTCGAGTCTCTCCGCCTGTACTAAGGAAAAGCCGACTATTTTTAGTCGGCTTTTTTATTGGGTCAAACATAGGTTGAACAAGTACACGGTGAGCGCATCCTTTTAGTAAAGCTCACCCATCGGCCAACTTGGCACTTTTTATTTTAATACAAAAACGCTGTAGCACCTATGTTTACTACCCATACAGCCAAATTTTAAAGTCTTTTGAAAAAGGAACAAAAAATCCACTTTAAAACACCTTTTTAAGCAAAAAAAAACTCCTTAATCTTAAAACCGCCTAAAAAATATTTTAAAAAGTAAATAGGTAACTTGGGGTAAATGAAAATTACAACCTTATTTTTTGACTTATTTTGAGGCTTAAATTAGGGGGGGGTGAAAGTAGCTAATGCCACCTAAGGAACACGTGGTTTAAAAAAGCCTCTAGAATGCCGTTAGAGACAATTTTGGCTAAATGGTCAGCTCATTATCTTTAAAGCAATATAGTTGCAAGCCACTTATTTACAGCTATTTACGTCTCTATAAGTAGATAATGCCACCTAAAGAACATTACCCCTAGGGAACATTACCGCTCATTACCAGCGTTCCGAATACAATGCCCTTGTTAAAACTTCACATTGAACCTGAACAGTAACAACAAAAATCTCACCCAAAGTGACTTCTTTAGCATTCAATCTCATAATTGGGTTCAAAATAGATGATAGAGCAGGTTCATGATCCTTTGGGTCTTTAACAACAAAGGACTTTAACTCCTCTCTTACATCCAACTCAATAAGAATTTCAGATGCGATTTCCGTATCTAAACTATTCATTAGTATACCCGTTTCGGGATCGTACCCCCCGCTTTTAACAACAGAAGCGCTAACATACCTATGTAAAATCCAAAAAATAGCAACCATATCTTGCTGATATTGACTAGGTTTTCCGTTCTCAATCGCCTTACAGAGATATAACCTATTTCTAGCCTCTAAACTCCTCGTTGCGTACGTGAGATTATCAATAATATCCTTTCCGACCTCATCACTTTTATAATCTTTTTGGTCGCATGCAGACAAAAGAGCAACCATCAAAAAAGCAAAAAACGCCAAGCTACTTCTGTTGTGATTTATCATATTTTGAAATTTCGTATTTAGTACTGTCTTCACTAGTGGGAGGGCCTGTTGGTAGACCAAGCCCTCCACCCTTTTGAACTGGAAACACCAGAGGCTTTCCTTCTTCAAAGGTTCTAATTATCGTATCACCATTGCAATTAATACATTATCTTCATTACAGTGGGTTATCAATATTAAACTTGTTAATACGCATGGTATGTTTCAAAGCTATCAAATTATCTGTCAAAATGAAGTTTTTAAAACAATTGGTACCCTCATTCAAACTAAAACTAGGCAAGTGGTGGGCTTGTAATTTCAACGATAAGATTTTTGCAAAATCCATTTCTTTAATGTTTGTAGGGGTCAAATCATCTTATTTTAATCGTGAGCCGAATAGCTATTGTAATCGGCTCATGAACAATAATTGGTAACAAACTCAAAACCTAGTTTTGCGTTTGTTTTGGTGCATCAACCTTTGCGTTACATTAAAATTCCGTTGTTGGCCTCAATGGCGGGAGGCAGTTCTGTTTCGCCCAACATTTCTCTAAGGTCAATTTCAATAGTGCGGCATAGCGACATCATAGGAATATCATTGGCCATACCTTGAAATGGGTTTTCGGAATAATCGCCTACTACTTCCATCATCACATAAATCCAGCCTATTAGTGCAGTTATGGGTATAGAAAGCCATAAGCTCCAATTGGTTAGCTTCATTAATTCAGGAATCATGCTAAAGGGTAGTAAAAGAATAAAGATACCCACAAAATAACGGCTCATATTGGCATATTGGCGCGGCAACGGGAATTTCTTAATACGTTCATTTTTACCTTGTAAGGTGTAAAAACTACGCAGTACATCTTCTAGTTGGATTAACCTAAAGTCATCCAGTAAATCGCGGGTACGTAGCTTGGCTAAGTCTCTAGATTGTTCGTTAATAATTTGAGTGGCGGTGTTTATATGGCCTACTAAACGGTCGTGCTCTTCTTTGGGCAAAAAGTGGGTTAGTTCGGTTTTGGTACTCTTGTCATCGAGTAAATCAATTCCTGCTTTTTTTTGAAATATTTTGGCCTTTTTAGAGGTTAGCCCGCCTTGGCTTACATGCTCCCAAGGGGTAGCCACTAACAATTGGCTGCGGTGAGCGTATAACCACGCTATGTGGCGGTAAATGAGCCGTTGTTTTATAGATTTTATTTCTTCATCACTCGCCTTGCTGCTGGCAAACAAGTTACTGATGTATCCATCAATCATCATTCCCCAAGTACGGCTGTCATTAACTATTCCGCCCCATATTTTACGGGCTTCCCACATCCTATCATACGATTGGTTGTTTTTAAAACCTACGTAAAATGCCACGGCTGTACCTATTACTGAAACTGGTAACCAGGGCAATGCTAAAGAGATAATTTGGTAGTGATACAGAGTGGCTATGCCTCCCATAAGGGCAAGCAGCCAAAGTATGTGATGGGCCGTCCAGTTGAGTAGCCTTGGCAGACTTATTCCTTTGGTTATTATCATGTTTACAGTAGTTAAAAGTGTAGGGTAAAATAAATACATCCCGCGAAAGAGGAAAACCCCACCTAGCGATGCGTAAATATAGGGGATTGATTGCGCTTTTACTTACTGTTAGTACTAATGGCTAAAATAGCGTGCATGCAGATAAATGTGGATTCATATAATGTTAAAAAGTGGTAAGCTTTTAAGTGCTACCTCACTCAAACTGATACCTTAACTGAATCCCTGCACCCAGTAGTATGGTATTCTGTTTACTGTATTTAAGGTTTATAGATGCATTGGCATCTAAGTAAACACCCATTGACCAAGGCACCCGGTTGGTTTTAGAAAACTTGATGTTTAACATGGGCTGCAGGTAAAGGCCATAAAATACATCATAAATATAATTTTCTTCCCAGGTTATTTTATTGGAAGATTCATTTACTTGACTACCGCTGGTAGTATACCGCCCAGATACTGGGAGGTTTAGCTGTAAGCCTACCGGCAGGGAAAAATAGACCTTGCTTTTTTCCTTTTTCCAGATGCGGTTAACACCTAACCGGATGGTGGCAAAATTAATTTCCTTCTTCAAGTTTATGATGCCTTCGGGTAAAAGACCCTCCTGTTAACTTAGTTCTACCCAGTTTTACTGTACATTTCGCGGCTTATTTAATAGGGCGTTTTTCATGCTTAAATTGTTAAAATATTACCTGCCTTTTATAACCATAGTAAGCATGGGCGCTTATTTGCTTGTTTTTACCATAGCGGTTAAAGATTACCCGGGCGGGTCGGCTAATATTCCTAATGCACAGGGTTATAGCTTTTTTCATAACCTTTTGTGTGATGCTATGAACCCCGTAACGCAAAGCGGAATACAAAATGAAGCACGGCCCTTGGCTATCATAGCTCATTTAATTTTGAGTTTTACGATGATTTCGTTTTTCTATTTGTTGCCCGAAATATTCTCGTATAAAAACAAAAACACGCAACTTATTAGAGGTTTTGGAATGCTTACCATGACGGCCTTTATTTTTATGTACAGCCAATACCATGATACCGTGGTAACTATTACAGCTGTATTGGGCACTATTGCCTTAATTCCCTTTTTTATAGAAGTACAAAAACACCCTAATGTGAGCTTGAAAAATTGGGCGCGGTTTTGTTATCTAGTAAGCATCATTGTCTTTTTAATTTTTACTACTAAAATAGGAATCTACTATTTACCCATTATACAAAAAGGAGCTTTTGTGTTAGATGCGGTTTGGGTAATATGGGTGAGCTTACTGCTTATTAAAAAGAATAGAGTGGTGGCGCATGTAGCTTAAATACCTAGCAAATAAGGAGCGCTCTCGGGAATTATTTGTATTTGCAAAGTAGCATTACTTCCGCTTCTTTTTTAGAATTGAATTTCATGGTTTTTACAACCAGTCAGTTCTGGTAATTTTCAGCTAAAGACCACGTTCCTAATTTTTTAGTTTTCTTTGTTATCAGTGTTTGGTGCGCATCATATTTATACGATATTTTTCGTGTGCATTTATTCTTGTCAACTAACCGCCTTTCGTTAATTTTACTGGTCATTTTCCTACATTTTTAGTACCTTGTTGCCAAAATACCCATGCCATGAAAAAACTAATGCTATTAACCGGAATTTTACTAATTTTTTCGCTTCAGGCAGTTAAAGGTAGTACGATCACTTGGAAGTCGATAGGTCCAAATTTATATGAATTCAAAGTATTGCTGTTTGCGGATAGCTCCTCAACGTGGCCAACAAATGTTACCATCGAAGGGCCAAACAGTATTCATTATTCCTTAGCGGGCTCAAGTATATCTTATATCGGTGATACTTGTGCAGTTTCTGTTTATGGTGTTTATAAGATTAGAGAGTACGTGGGTGTTATTGTACTAAACGGTACGCCACCTTATTCGGGTTGGGTTTTTAAATTTTATAATTGTTGCGGATTTACCAATGTAATAAATACTACGGGACAAAATACTAGTTCCTATATTGAGGCGAGAATGTACCCAGGAGGGCAGAATTTAAACTCGCCTCAGTTTGATAGTGAAGCCGATTTTAGGATGTCAAAGCACAATCGTTTTTTCTTACCACATTCAAGCATTGGTCAATTAGGCGATTCACTTTACTATTCCTTGGTATCCCCAATGTACCTTCAATCATCTGCCCGTACATTTAGTTCGGGGTTTTCCGCTACAAGTCCGCTCCCCAATCCGCTTAGTAACCCGTTAAATGGCCCTATTTATTTTGACCGGAGTATCGGTTACATGCAGTTTAATATACATACGGCAACGGCAGGCGAATATTACTTTGCTACCGAAGTTGAACAATGGCGTAATGGTATATTAACTGCAAAAGTTATGAGAGATTTGCCCGCTAGTTTTCTGGTCAATCCAAATCCCGTTGCCAATAGCCAGCCCACTGTGGAGATTGATACGAGTGTATATGATGTGCAAAGGCTTGATGATATTTACACGATGGCTGTGAGGCCAGGTGATACGGCTCATTTTGAAATTAATGCAACGGATTTTGATTTAAACGGAAGTAACTTTCAGAATTTGACTTTTAAGGCCAAAGGGCAAGCTTTGGACGTTCATTGGAATTCAACCAGCTTTTATACCAGTACCGCACATTTACAACCTGTGTCGCCCCAGTTAGGTTTTACAAGCCCAGGTTCTAATAATATAAGTTTTGAGTGGATTGTAGCTAATGAGCACGTAGATTTACACCCTGTTGAGTATGTATTTTTCTTTGAAGTAAAAGATGATGCCTCCTGTGCGCTATCAAGTAAAAAAATTGTAATAGTAAAGATACAGGTAGAGCCGGTGTTGGGCGTAGCGCCAGATACCTTGGCCATATGTCAAGGAGATTCTGTTTTGTTAAAAGGCACCACGCCTAGCAAAATCTATTTTTGGGAAAATGCTGACGTCAGTTTTACAAGTACCAAAAGATACGTCTATGTAAGTCCTAACCAGTCAGGGTATTTTTTTCTAAAAGATGGGGCAAGCCAAAATGTAGTTGATTCGGTGTACATAAATGTAACGGAATTAAGGTCTTTTTCGTTGAATCAAGGCGCTGCAGGTTTATTATATGTGATCGATAGTAATGGACTGAGCAATTTTAATTGGTATTTCAATTCAGTGTTAATACAAGGTAATAGTAGTGATACCTTATTGGCTAGCAAAAGAGGAAGCTACTATGTAACTGCTCGGTTAGGTAGTTGTTTATTAGTTTCAAAAGATATTACAATATCTCAAATTTTTGGAATTGGAGAATTGGATTTGTCATCAGTTCAGCTGTATCCAAATCCGGCAAAGAGCCAAGTACTTATTTCAAATTTAGTTTCTGTTCAAAAAGTCTATTTAGTAGATGTTACAGGCCAAGTTCATCAAGAAATTAGAGCGACAAAAGGCCAAAGCGAAGTATTGGTTTCAAGGCAAAGTTTACCATCGGGTGTTTACTTTTTAAAAATGGAGTTTGATGAGGGAAATACCTTGGTTAAAAAGGTGGTGTTTGAGTAGGAATGCAAACGGTTATAGGTTTTGTTTTTTTAATCCGTTATCTAAACCAAACCCTCTCTTTACTCATTGCACCTAGTATTGTCTTACAATTAGAATTATCTATGTAGGATAAAACCACCTACACCATGAAAAAATTTCTACTGTTATTCGGATTATTAGTAAGTCTTACAATTCAGGCCGGCCATTTTAGGGGAGGCTCTATTTCTTGGGAGTCCGTGGGGTTGGATAAATACGTGTTTTCAGTGTTGCTTCATGCGGATTGTGGTGGAGCTGGCTTACCAGGGACTATTGTTCTGACAGGTCCAAATGGAAATATTAGTACATCGAGTTCTGGAGGAATGTCTTTTAATGATACTTGTGGAACTGTGATTACCTGTGTATTTAAAACCCGCGAATATAAAAGTGATACTATTACTTTAACCGGCACTCCGCCCCTAACGGGCTGGACATTTGGCTTTAGTTTCTGCTGTAGGAATACCTCTTTAAACCTAACAGGGGGAGGTAACTATTACAATGAAGCTACGATGTATGCGGGAGGTTTAAACCGAAACTCCCCAAAGTTCGATCACTTTCCGGATTTTAGAATGTCGCCAAAAACAAAGTTTTTTCTGCCTTATTCGGGCAAAGGCCAAACAAGCGATTCGTTGCACTATTCGTTGGCACCAGTTTTAGATGGCCAAAACAGCCCTATTACCTTTAAAACTAATTTTTCGGTTACTAGCCCATTTCCCAACCCACTTACCGACCCAGTAAATGGACCCGTTTACATACATGGACCAAGTGGTCATATTCAATTTGATGTAAATGTGGCCACATCTGGCCGTTATGAATTTGCTACCGAAATAGAGCAATGGCAAAATGGTGTTTTGGCAGCTGTGGTGAAACGAGATATTTACGCCACCTTTTCTGCTCAAACCAATGCCAATAACCAGCCTAGTGTGGCAATTGATACTAGTGCTTATAACTTACAAAGACAGTTAGATACGTATTCGATGACTGTTTGGCCTGGTGATACGGCTCGTTTTGAAATTAATGCGATAGATTTTGATTTGAATGGAAGCAATCTACAGAGTTTAACTTTTACAGCTTCTGGGCAAGCGCTGGGCATACCGTGGAACGGAAATAGTTTATATACGAGCAATGCTCAGTTACAGCCCGTTACACCACAAGTGGGTTTTGTTAGTCAAGGTACCAATAACATTGGTTTTGAATGGTTAGTTATGCCTGAACATGCTGCTAAAACCCCCGTTATTCATAGTTTTTATTTTAGGGTAAAAGATGATGCTTGTGTATTATCTAGCAAAAAAATTATAACTCTAAATATTGAGGTAAAACCTGTTTTAGGCATTGAGCCAGATACAGTGGCTATATGTTTAGGCGATTCTGTTGTGCTAAGAGGTAATACACGTAGTGAAACCTATTTATGGGAAAATGCGAATGCTAGTTTTAATAGCACCCAGAGGTATCCGCTTGTTATCCCAAGTCAGTCCGAATATTATTTTCTAAAAGATGGTCTTAGTCAAGATGTAGTTGACTCAGTGTATATATCGGTAACAGAATCCAAATATTTGGAGGTGCTACAAGATACCGGACAGTTTTTATATGTGCTGGATAGCAATGGAGTGACAAGTTTTAATTGGTACTTCAATTCAGTTTTACTAACAGGTCAAACCAACGACACTATAGTGCCTACACAAAAAGGAACTTATTATGTAACTGCACAGATAGGAGCCTGTGAGTTGATTTCTTCTAACCAAATGGTAAATCAAATTTTTACGGTAAATGAGTTGTCCTTTTCATCGGTTCAGTTGTACCCAAATCCGGCAAAGAGCCAAGTACTTATTACAAATTTAGTTTCCGTTCAAAAAGTCTATTTAGTAGATGTTACAGGCCAAGTTCATCAAGAAATTAGAGCGACAAAAGGCCAAAGCGAAGTATTGGTTTCAAGGCAAAGTTTACCATCGGGTGTTTACTTTTTAAAAATGGAGTTTGATGAGGGAAATACCTTGGTTAAAAAGGTGGTGTTTGAGTAGCATGGAATCTGATTTATAATTTGAAGACCCCAATGGTATTACGCCATTGGGTTTTTTTTGAAAATCGATTCAAGTATAATGATTCTTATTTTTTCACTAGCACTTCCATCTTAGCTTGATTAATTTTTAAAAAGTAAACCCCTTTCGATAAGTGATTAAGTCTGATTTTTTGTTTGGTTTGATAAAGATTTTCCTCATGTACTAGTTGCCCAGTAGCGTCATACAATTGTATTATTCCATTTTTCGAACTAGTATTCGCAATCCAAATAAAATCAGTTGTGGGGTTGGGGTATATAGATATAGTTGTAGCAACTCTTTTTTCAAGTAAACCAATATTACCGCCATTTGTGGTTTTATATACGCGGCCATCTAATAAAGCATAACCTACGCTATCGTTGGCAAACGAAATATTGCTAAAAGCATAAGGCGAGGCGTGCCAGTTAACACCATTGGTGCTAGTAGATTGTAAAGGCCTTGCGGCTCCGCCATAAGCAAACTGTCCGTACACATAACCAATACCATTTCTCAGAAAAAAGATTTCCGTAAAAAAAGTAGTGTCATTGTTTAACTGTTGCTGAACCCAGTTGTTGCCACCATCTGTTGTGCTTAAAATCAGCCCATTATTACCACAGGCGTAACCGTTTTGAGCATCGGTAAAGTAAAAGTTATTAATGTGTTTTACTTTACCAAAGCCGTTACCATTTGTTGTGTCTTGATATACTTTGGTCCAGCTAGTACCTTGGTTTACCGATTTGAAGATACGGTAATAACTAACCCCAGAAATGTTGAGCTCATAAGTACTCAAAAACACAGTATCCTCACTTTGCATATACACGGCATTTACTTGATCTTGCAATGGGTGGCTTATTTGTGTTAGGTTTTTTCCGCCATTGGTAGTTTTTAGTAATAAATCGTATTCGCCTACAATAAAACCCACGCTGTCGTTAGCAAAATGCAATTGCCTAAAGTTGTAGCCTGTAAACTGGTTGGAAGTAAGCGAGTCCCAA
Source organism: uncultured Owenweeksia sp. (assembly GCA_937146805.1). Classification (GTDB taxonomy): domain Bacteria; phylum Bacteroidota; class Bacteroidia; order Flavobacteriales; family Schleiferiaceae; genus Owenweeksia. The sequence goes on from CAKZRR010000017.1 coordinate 213,663, forward strand.
GTTTGGCCTGCATCAGAGGTAGAGGCCAAAAAATTAAGATGGTTACCAAAGGCAGTGCCGCCACACACATAACCCTTATTAGGGGAAGGAAACTGAAGGTCATTAAACCATTCGCCAAAATTGAAAATGGTGGCGGTGCTATCAAAAGTTTGTCCGCCATCAAAGCTGCGGTATATTTTACCGTTTCCACCGGTTATTACAACCGTATCAGGTGATACCGCCCAGCATTTATGTAATTGAAGATTTTTTAATGGTAGAGCCGTCCATTGAGCCGAAAGACCAAAGGCAAGGCATAGCGAAAAGCAGGTAGCAAGCTTTTTCATAGTATCTTTTTAGGGGTTTGGTAATAAGATGGTATTAGGATGAAAAGGGTTGCTACTGGTTTTTATGGGTAGCTATAAAATGGTGATCGGAGAGGCTCAAAAGAAAGTTTACTAGATCGCTTTTTTCACTTTCGTTGAGGTTTAGAGGAGTAATTAGAGCGCTTTTATTGGGATGATTTTCACCTCCGCTATTGTAATGGTTTACCACTTCAAGCAGCGTGTTGAATTGCCCGTTGTGCATATAGGGAGTGGTAAATTCAACGTTTCGGAGGGAGGGTACTTTAAAGAGCGCTTGATCTGAACTAAGTCCCGTAAGCCTAGCGCGTCCTAAGTCTAAGTAAGCTGTATCCAAACCATTATTTTGAAAGCTGTAATTGCTAAAATTAAACCCTGCATGGCAGCTGCTGCAATTGGTTTTAGCGCTATTAAAAAGTTGCCATCCTCTTTTTTCACTTTCGCTTAGAGCTTGCTCCTTACCCTGATAAAAATATTTATCCCAAGTACTTTGTCCGCTAATAAGCGAACGCTGATAGGTACCTAAGGCGCGGGTAATAGTAAATGGAGTTGGTGGGCTTTGGTACGCTTGTACTGAAAGTTTTTGGTAATCTTTTCGATTTTCGAGTAACGCTATAATAGCCAACATATCATGGGCAAACTCGTTGTGCTCTTGTATCGGCACTAATACTTGCATTTCCAGTGTTTTAATGCTGCCTTCGCGCAATAGATAAGGGTGGTAGCCCACGTTGGCTAAAGAGGGTGCATTGCGAACTCCAGGCCGGTTAAAAACCCCTGGACTAAAAGCTTGGTCATCGGCAAAAGCCAAATGAGGTTTGTGGCAACTGCCGCAACTCAAAGTGCTATCTATAGAGAGAACGGGGTCAAAAAAGAGTTTTTTACCAAAGCGCCAACGAGCTTCGCTAAAGGCATTATCATTGGGAAATGGCATTGCTGGAAAACCTGTGGGGATTTGAACTAAACTACTTTTAGTGTCAAATTTTTCGGAATTTGATTTCTCGCAAGCTACTGCCAACATCATAATTCCGCTGCTTAGCAGTACCAAAAATTTTCCAGCAATACGCATTGGTAATTTTAATTTGGGTCGCTGTAGTTTGGATTAGTCAATAAATCTTCATCCGTAAGCGTGCGCAAAAAAGCCACTAAGTCTGCTTTATCTTGTGCATCTAACTGTAAACCTCCAGAGGCGCGTGTGTATTCCAAGGCAGGATCAACGGTGGTTGAATTTTGAATGCCACTGTTGTAATGATCTACTACCTCCTCTAAGGTGGTAAATCTACCATCGTGCATATAAGGCGGTGTTACGGCTATGTTTCGGAGCGAGGTAACTTTAAATTTACCTAAATCCTTGGCCAAAAAAGTGGCTTTTGCTCTTCCGCTATCGGCTCTTGCGGCATCACTATCTAAGCCATTATTCATATACAGGTCGTTTTCAAAAGTTTTACCTGCATGGCAGTGGGCGCAATCGGCACCCGACATGTCAGGAAAGCCTGGGTTAAATTCTGTAAAGAATAGGGCTCGTCCACGCTCTTCTGATTCGCTGAGCGTTGTTTGTCCTCTTAAAAATCGATCGTATTTACTATCTACCGATAAAATAGAGTTCATAAACTGCTCCAATGCAAGTGAAATCTTTTCGCTGGTAATTTCAGAACTCCCAAAAGTTCTAAAAAACTGGTTGCGATATGCTTCACTTCCTTCTAATTTCGCCACTACGTTTTCCAAAGTCTCATCCATTTCCAAGGCATCTTGGATTGGTAAAATGGATTGATCTCGTAAAAGATGTGCACGTCCATCCCAAAAAAACTCATTATCGTGCCAAGCCATATTAAAAATACCCATAGCCTGCCTTTTTCCGGGTAGGCCTTTTACGCCTAACGAAAATTTAAGAGTATCGCTAAAGGCATGTTGTTGGCGGTGGCAGCTGGCGCAAGATTGTGAACCATCTCTTGAAAGCATTTTTTCATAAAACAAGGTACGTCCTAATTTTACGCCTTGCACCGTTAAGGGGTTATCAGCAGCTATGTTGGGCTTTTCAAAATCTTTATACGCTAAAGTATGAGCGGTAGTATCGTGTACAAGCTGGTTGTCGTCTTTATCGTCCTTACAAGCTTGGGTGCTAATTATCAGTGCGCCTATGGCACATACTAGTATTTGCTTATTTTTCATGAGATGGGTTTTAAAGACTAATCAGCTTTTTGCTAGTTAACCTATTCCCATTTTTAAGCAAGGCTACTTGGTACACTCCTGTTTGCAGGTTGGGTAACAAAATCTGAGTTTGGTTACTCAGTTGTGTTTGCCAAACAATTTTTCCACTTACATCAAAAATAACTAACTCCGCACCCGCCTGTGTTTCAACTAAACGCAGGGTAGTTTGCCCTTGGCTAGGGTTAGGACTAAGGCTAAAATTGAGTACGCTATTTTCATGTAATCCTACTTTACCACTAATATCCGTATATACATGGTTTTGAAAGTTTTGCATTATCATAGGAGCCTGTTGGTCTTCGCCATGGTAGTTTAAGTTACCCGAAACGGTAATGCCTCGTAAAGCTTTTTCGCAATCGGCCGCAAGGCTAATTACTAAATCACCGTTTATCATTTCTCCAGTAGTTGGAATAATGGCATGACCGTAGTTTTTATCACCGAGAGCATGTAATTGCCAAATTTGATCTCCACCGGCACCGCCTAAACCTTCAAAGGCAACAAAGCGATATCCTGATGCCCATCCCCAATGCATAGAGGGGCCTTGGAACCATAGTGGATGCCCTTTAGGTTGAGTTGAGGGGTCTAAGTGATTTGACGCATAATCTACACCAATGCCCAATTCAATTCCTTCTAGGTTGGTAATATTATACGAACCCAAGGTTTCTGATAAAGGCTCATTGGCTTTTACCATTAAATATTTATCAGTTACGGCTGTTTTTTGGCCGCCATCGTGCACCAGCGAAATTTTCGAAATATAATATTCAGCTCGCGTAAAGCTAAAGCTGTTACCTAAATTATTACTGCAAGGATGTTCGTAGCTAAAATCGCTGTAGGCCAATTTATGATGAATGTCTAGAATAACATTAACTTGACCATAGCTTAAGGCAGCCAGTAAGAAGGCACCAATAAGTGTAAATTTTTTCATGATAGTAAATTTTTAAATTATTTGAAATAAATGAGATTTCCTCTGTATGCTAGAGACGGATGATGGAAACTTCTTATTTCAAATTAAAAACACCTGATATTTTACTAGTAAATTGTTTTTGACCCGAGGGGGTATAAGTGGAGGTAAGGCTGAACATCTTGTAATATAAGTAGGTTGCGGAAAATTGATTTTTTGGAGCAGCGGCATGGACAGAGCTACTACATTAGAGGTAGTTAATACCACGTCCTGATTAGGATGCTCAGCATCAAAGTTCAATCCTTCTACAACGATTTTTTTGTTGTGGCAGCAATCATCAATTAAGCCTAATTTTTTGGCTAGCCCATGGTGGCAGGCAGCACCCGAATGATTTGACTGGTTGTGTTTGCAGGGTGTAGCTTGGTTAAAAAGTCCAATGCTCTTTAACGTATCGCCACACCAGTGGGTATCAATAGTAAAGCTTAAGGAGCTCAAAAACACCTGAAAAGCAAGTAGTACTGATAAAAGATTCCTGCAAAACATCCTACAAAGATGTGAAAAAATAGATTAAGATAAACCTAGGGTGTAAAGTGGATAAGCATCCACACTTCAGGGTTTTCTTTTTGACTTTCGTCAGATGTAAGTACTAGTTTTAAACTTAACCATGTTTCCGATTTCCAAGTGTTTACCCAAGTCTCACTTTGGGTTTCCCACTGTTGTAATGTCATGTTTGAGTAGTTAGGAAGCTCAGGCCTATTAACAATTTCTGCACTAAGCAAGGTGTTTGGAAATGCTTGCCCAATGGGTGCAAACAAGTCAATTATTTCTGCTAAAGCGGGATAACCTCCGTACTCGTAAAAAATATTATAGTGGCGAGCGCTACCAGTAATGGAATCGATGTAAAGTAAGGTTCCAGTTTCGTTAAATGTAGAGTCCACTAATACTTTATCATAATACACCATTTCACTTCTCATTTCGTAGCCAACTCGTAAAAGAGTAAGGTGCAGTGTGTCCGTGCTGTTTAAATTCTTTTTTTTGGTATCGTCCAGCGAATAATGGTACGCCAAGTATTGGTTAAAAGTAAAGAGCATGCTTTCATCACTTAGCTGCAACGTGTGTTTACTTTTTTTTAAAAGATGTAAATCAACCTGCTCTGTTTTGGTGGTAAAGCTTGAGTCAATATTTCGAATTTGCGCAGGCAGTAACGTGCTAAACGCTAAGTGAAGTACAACAGAACAAATAAGTAATTTCATAGGTAAATTGTTTACGTTGGTAAAGGTAGTTTATCATGCAGCTTTCATTCTCGGTTTTGAGCTTACTTTAGCGCAAAATTTTGGCAGATGGAATTAACTTGGCTCAATTGTTACACCTACAACCGTTTTGGCTTAATGCCCGAAACCGAGCATGTACGCTCGCAGTTTGAGCGTGATTACGATCGACTCATTTTTTCATCGGCTTTTAGGCGATTGCAGAATAAAACACAGGTTTTTCCTTTGCCCGAGCATGTGTTTGTACACAATAGGTTAACGCATTCGCTGGAAGTAGTGAGTGTAGGTCGCTCCTTAGGTCAAATTGTTGGAGACGAGCTGGCTCAAACTTTACCCGTAAAGGGAAACAAAGACGCGGTAGAGTTTTATCAAAACCAATTAAAAAATGTAATCTCATCTGCTTGTCTAGCGCATGATTTAGGCAACCCAGCCTTTGGGCATGCGGGCGAAGAGGCCATTTCTAAGTATTTTAAAGATCAACAGAACAACAAGGTTTTCACCTCGCGCTTTAGCGAAAAGGAATATCTAGATTTAACTCGCTTTGAAGGAAATGCCAATGCATTCCGTATTTTAACAAAGCAGTTTAATGGTAGGATGGAAGGTGGTTACCGAATCACCTATCCCACCTTGGCCAGTATTTTAAAATATCCCTGCGAAGCTTCGGCTCAAATTAAAAAGGGACCTAAGCATCGATCCAAGTTTGGCTTTTTTCAAGATGACCAGGCCGCCTTTGAACAAGTAGCTCAAGCTTTGCATTTAAAAAAAGATAGTAGCCAACCTTTAGCTTATTACCGACATCCTTTTGTGTACTTGGTTGAGGCGGCAGATGATATTTGTTACAGCATTATTGATTTTGAAGATGCTCACCGTTTAAAAATTGTTTCGTTTGAAGAAGTTAAGGAAGCCTTTTTGGGTTTAATAGCTTTGGATGAAGAAGTGGATTTGCAAAGGGTAGAAGCAAATCTGCATCAGTTGAGAAACGATAAAAATGAGGCCGTGGCGTATTTACGAGCTAAGGCTATTAGTTTTTTGGTAAAGCGTTGCGCACAGGCTTTTAAAGAAAATGCACAGGCCATTTTAAGCGGTAGTTTTAGCACTTCGTTATTAGGGGCTTGCACCGAGTTAAAGGAGGCTCTGGGTCATATTCAAGAGGTTTCTATTTCTAGGATATATGCATATGAGAGCGTGGTGAAAATTGAGTTAGCCGGCTTTAAAATTATGTCAGGCTTAATTGAGGATTTTGTAGAAGCCGCTTTGCTAAATCCGCAACAGCGGGAAACGCGCCATAAAAAGATATTAAACCTGATGCCTTTTCAAAATCGCTTTAGAGAGGAACAAACCGATTATCAAAAAGTAATGTGCATTTTAGATCATGTATCCGCCATGACGGATAATTATGCGCTCAACTTATACCGCAATTTGCGGGGTATTGAAATGCCCGGTATATAAGGGTTTTAGGGTTGCACCCTTGTTGGTGTAATATATGGTTGTAAGGGATGATTGATGTTTTTAGGTATATTTGGTTTTCTATTAATTAATTTTCACATCAAATATCCTTAGTATGAAAAAACTATTACTATCCTTAACGGTACTTTTTACTGCTTTTAGTGGATTTTCTCAAACCTATCATAGAGTAAGCTCGCAGCTTTTGGATGCCATCACTTTTAATGGTGTACCCGGTCAAAAAGTTTGGATGGAGGTATACAGCGGGTCGAGTATCATTAAACAAATCGAAGGTTATTCTGATAACACCTCCTATGGAATGGTTATCGATTCGATTGATGCCAGTATTGTTTTTGACAGCATTGTGGCCTATACCTATGACTGTAATGGGAATAAGGTTAGAGGAATAGGAAGCCCAAAGATTTACAATAATATATATGGGTATGAAGACACTATTTATCAGCCATGCCCAATGCCTATATTGGCAGGCAAAGCTACCCTTGGGCACACTCATTCTGCTAATCACTATACAATTGATTTTACAGATGCCACGGTAAAGTCCGGTTTTCCCAATACTAAGATAACTAGATATTGCTATTTTGGTGATAATGATTCTGGGGTTGTTGGAACAAACTTTAGTCATACCTACCCGGGTGCAGGCAAATATTATTTAGAGTATTATGTTCAAGAGTTTGATTCCTTGGCTCCATCGGGAAGTGGCTATCACTCAAAAAGTTGGTTTAGAGATACTATTGAAGTGAAAGGCTGTAACGCTTCCTATATGGTAGATACTGTGAATTCGGGTAATGGTACAGCCGTTATTTACAATAACTCGGCACCGTTAAATACCAATAGTAAATTTACCACTAGTTATTTATGGGATTTTGGGGATGGCGATACATCAAGTCAAGCGTTTCCAAAACATGTTTATGCCAAGGCAGGGGTATTTGGCGTGTGCCTCACTACCACCACAACGGAAGTTGCTAACCCGAGCAATGTTTGTACTTCTAACTTTTGCGATACGCTTGGAATGGACTCAACAGGTGCATTGGTTTATAAAAATAGTAGCTATACACTGCAAGTTTTGGCGCCATTTATGGGGCTCAATAATATAAGCTTGCAAAGCAATTTTGAGGTTTATCCTAACCCGGTGGAGGGACTGTTAAAAATAAAATTGGTATCAGATTGGGAAGAGGAATGGCGCTATTCCATTTTTGACATTAATGGAAGGCTAGTATCTTCTGAGCAGGTTACTTTTAGTAATGGCGTTGTAGAATTGAATGTGGAAAGTTTGGATAGCGGTATTTATCTGTTAGCACTTCAAAATAAAGAAGGGCACGCTTCTCACCAAAAAATTATAAAAAGATAGCCCAATAGTTTTGCTTAGCATTAAAAAAGGCTCCCAATTGGGAGCCTTTTTTAATGCTAGTTTTTGTCTTCAAAAAGTTGAATACCTTCTTTAAGCCAATTAACATAAAAGGGAATATCCGGATCGTAAGCCGTAGAACCATTTAGGGGTTTCATGCTTTTGTGATCTAATAATATATACTGCGGCTGGCTATTATTTTGGTAGTGCTTAATTTGAAATTCACTCCATTTGTTTCCAATCGTTTTTATTTTTTTACCCGTAACCTCCGAAACATATTGCTCCTTTGCTGGTAGTTCTTCTCGGTCATCAACATATAACGAAACAAGCACTACATCATTTTGCAACATGCTTAAAACACCTGGGTCGCTCCAAACTTGTTCTTCCATTTTACGGCAGTTAACACAACCCCAACCGGTAAAGTCAATTAAAATAGGTTTACCTACTTTTTTGGCATAGGCCTTTCCCGCTTCAAAATCATGAAAGCAGTTGAGGTGTAATGGGCAGGTTTCGGGGTGCGACCCTTCGGGTACATCAGAACTGTGTGCATCAGAACCTCCACTTGTTGCGCTACCCCCAAAGCCATTGGGCGATTCGCTGTAAAAGGAGGGAGGAGGAAAGCCGCTAATTAATTTTAAAGGTGCTCCCCACATACCTGGAATTAAATAGATTACAAAAAAGAGTGATAAAATAGCCATGAATAAACGGGGCACCGATAGCTTATCCATAGGGCTATCATGCGGCATTTTAAATTTACCCAAAAGGTATAGGGTAAGTAGTGCGAAAATAGCAATCCAAATAGCGATAAACCATTCACGTTGTAGTAAACCTGCTTGCCAAACTAAATCAGCCGTGCTTAAAAACTTAAAGGCAAAGGCTAGTTCAATAAACCCTAAAACCACTTTTACCGAGTTTAACCAGCCACCACTTTTAGGCATGGAGTTTAGCCATCCCGGGAAAGCGGCAAAAAGAGCAAAGGGTAAGGCCAAAGCCAATGAAAAGCCAAACATACCTACCAAGGGACCTTGAACACCTCCGGTGGATGCTTCAAAGAGCAAGGTGCCAATAATAGGCCCAGTACAACTAAAGGAAACCAAGGCTAAGGTAAAAGCCATAAAAAAGATACCCACTAAGCCACCTTTGTCCGAAGCTTGATCGGTTTTATTAACCCATGAAGAAGGTAAAGTAATTTCGAAAGCACCAAAAAAGCTAATGGCAAAAACAACCAATAGCACAAAAAAGGCAATATTTACCCAAGGGTTGGTAGAAAATTGATTTAGCGCATCAGAACCGAAAATGGCCGTTACGCCATACCCGATTAATGTGTAGAAGGCAATAATAGAAATGCCGTAAATAATGGCATTAGAAATACCCTTAGCACGTGTTTTACTTTGCTTGGTAAAAAAGCTTACCGTAAGCGGGATCATTGGGAAAACACAAGGGGTTAATAGGGCTGCAAAGCCGCCCAAAAAGCCGAATAAAAATATACCTAATAGCGATTTGTCTTTACTCTCAGGTACAACTGGCTCGGTGTTTTCTTCTACATCATCATTATCTTCGCTACTTTCCGATTGGCTGTTCTCGTAGGTAGTAGTGTCTTCGCCATTGTAGGCGTAGTCAATGTGTTCTTTTTCCCCATCTTCTTCCGTTTGGCTGCTTCCTTCTATTTGCCCTTCGGCAGATGAGTTGGCAACAGCCTTTATTTTAAATTCTAAATCAAGATACTCCGGTGTTAAGCAGGTTTCTTCATTACAGGTTTGGTAAATAAACTCTACCTCCGCTGTAAAATCTTTGTTGTTGAGTAGTTTTATTTTTTGCGAAAAAGTGACTTTCTTTTCGTGATACTTTAAAATTTCCTCAAAATTGGGGTCGTATTCTTCGTGTGGCGTGGGTTCTTCAACACCACCTATCAGTTTAAAGTTTGGGTTTTCGGCTACGTTTAGCTCGGTAAAAATCACAAAAGAGCCTTCCTTTTTTTCTACAGAGTATAAGTGCCAACCTTCATCCATGGTGGCAGTAACCTCCAATAGCACCTCCGTGTCGTTAAGGCGAGTGGCCTTATGGCTCACTTTTACTGGTTCTAATATTTGAGCATTTAGGCTGCCAATGCCTATAAGTAGTATAAGTAGGTATCGAAAAATTCTCATTCGGGTATTTGTTTTAAGAGTCGCACAAAATAAACAGATTTTGTTTGATTTGTTAGTCGGAAATAGTCATCAATTCGCATTCCTACCACCCAAACAATTTTTTGCTGGGAGCAAAGCACCCAAATAGCCTTTTTTTGTAAGGGGTTAATTTTGGCATCGGTAAAGAAATCGCTCAGTTTTTTTTGCCCTTTCATACCCAAGGGTGTAAAATGGTCCCCGGCACGCCACAAGCGCAACTCAAGCGGAAAAGTTAGTTTGTTAAAATCGAGTTGAGCCACGTTTAAGTCACTATCAATAGGTGTTGTTCCGCGCTCCTTTTTATCAAAATGAAGCGTTAGGGGAAAGTCTATTTCGGTATCAGTTTCCTCGATAAAAAAAGTATCATGTTGCTTTTTATTTTCATTGGAGGTACTAGATAAAATAAGCTCGCCTCTATTTTTCGTCAATTTGTAAGCTTCCGCTTCAAAAGTTTGCCCACTGCCTTGATCTAAACTTTTTAAAATAGCGGTCCAGTCAAACACGGCTTTTGGTTGCAGCCAGTGCCTAATTAAAGAAGGAAGTTGCATGGGTTTGGCAACGGCCTTCCAGTTAAACGTTTCACCCGCCTCGGTTTGACTAACCAATGTTGCCAGTTTTTCTTGGAGCATATCCTGCCAAAGAGCTTTATCGTTTTTTAAATGTTGCAAGGTTTTGCCAAAACTACGTTCAAAATTGGGCGCGTTTTCTTTTAATGGAGGCAATACTTTGTGTCGTAAAAAATTACGTTGGTAATCGGTTTTAGCATTGCTAACATCCTCGCGCCAAGCTAGTTTTTGTTGTTGAGCGTAACTTTTAATGTCGTCTTTATGCCAGCGCCACAATGGGCGTGCAATCTGATTTTCTAAAGGAGAAATACCGGTTAAGCCATCCAAACCTGTTCCTCTGCCAAGGTTTAATAAAATTGTTTCCAGAGAATCATCTGCATGGTGAGCGGTGAGTATTAAATCAAAGCCTTCGGAATTTAGAAGCTCGTTAAAGTAGCTATAACGCAGCGTACGCGCAGCCATTTGTATAGAAATGCCCTGCTCTTGTGCGTAGGTTTTAGTTTGAAAATTTTGGCTAAAAAAAGGGACTTGCTGCTGTTCGCAATAGGCTTTTACAAAATGTTCATCGGCATTGGCATCTTGGCGTAAGCCAAAGTTACAATGCACCACCGCTACTTTAGTATTTTGTTGAATAAGCAAATGCAAAAGCACCATACTATCTATTCCACCGCTGCAAGCCACCAATAATTTTTGGGTGGATAGCTGGTTTTTTTTGTAGAAGGAATTAAAGTGGTTTAGTGCTTTAATCATTCTTCAAAATTCGAAAAAGATTTTCGGCTTTCAGTAAACATTCTTCATACTCTTTTTCGGCTTGGCTGGCCATGGTAATGGCACTGCCTACTCTTGCGCTAATCTCTTTATTTTTGGAGTTGTATAAAAGACTGCGTATCACTACGTTAAAATCAAAATCACCATTTGGAGTAACATAACCTACTGCCCCCGAAAATAAATTGCGCGCAAAGGTTTCGAAAGAATCAATCAGCTGCATGGCTTTTAACTTAGGAGCCCCGGTCATGCTGCCCATAGGGAAGGTAGAGCGTAGAACATCGGTAAAATGTTGGTCTTCTTTAAGCTGGCTGTTAACGGTGCTTATCATTTGATGTACGCTGTTAAAGCTGTAAATGCCAAATAACTCGCTAACGGTTACGCTGCCTTTTTTGGCTGTTTTGCTTAAATCGTTGCGCACCAAATCAGTAATCATTACGTTTTCGCTGCGTTCTTTTTCGTTGCTTTTTAGTTCGGCTTTTAGCCGATTATCCTCTTCTAAATTAGAGTGCCTTTTGGCGGTACCTTTAATAGGTTGCGAAATGATATGTGCTCCCTGTTTTTGAACATAGCGTTCAGGAGAAGCACAGATCAGGTAATCGTTTTGATTGCGATAGAATGCCGCAAAAGGAGCTTGTGCGGTATGGTTAAGTTTACGGAAGGTGGCGGCAGGATTAAAAGAGGTAGCGGTACCCGTAAACTCTTTGCAATAATTAAGTTCGTAGATGTGACCGTATTGCAGTTCGTTTTTTATTTTTTGAATAGTATTTAAGTAATGCGCCTTGTTATGGGTTGCAGTAAGTTGTACGCTTCTAGTTGTGGACTCCTCTTTTTCTTGTAAAGATTGCAAGTAGTCAATAAACTCTTCTTGGCAGCTATGCAGCGCACTTTCTACGTACACCTGATTGTTTTGGCAATAGATAACCATTTGAGGTACGAAAAAGCACATGTTCGCGAAAGCGAAATTACCTTTACGCACACTAGGAAGAGTGGGTTCGAGCTTGTTTTTTAAATCGTAGTTAAGGTGGCCAAATAGCCAGTTTTTTTGGTTTTGATGAAACTTTTTGAGCTGACTAAAGTGGTCTTCTGTTGGGCTTAAAATAGCTTGAGCTCCAAGTGCAGCGAGCCACTGGTAGCGGCTGTATTTTTCTTGGTGATGGTTGCTATCTAGAAAAATGGCTTGCTCAAACCGTGGAACACTTTGTATAAGCCACTCTTTTGCCTGTTGCGGTGTAAAGTGCTTAATACTAAATTGATGCATTAGCCTTTCGAGATTTTTTTGGCGCCAATTTTTATTAGGATAGTTTTAATCGCTTCGTTACTAATAGGTTTTGAAATGTACTCATCCATACCTTCTCCTAAAAAGCGTTCGCGGTCTCCTTCCATCGCGTTGGCCGTCATAGCAACAATTACAGGGCGGCTACGGCCATGCCTTTTAATAATTTGGTGAGTGGCTTCAATACCGTCCATTTCGGGCATTTGAATATCCATAAAAACAAGATCGTACTTCTTGTTGTCCACAGCTTCTACCGCTTCTTTACCATTATTGGCTACATCCATTTCGTAACCCATTTTACCTATGGTAAGGGTTGCCAGTTTTTGGTTTACGGCATTATCCTCTGCTAATAAAATGGTAAGCGGATAGCGTTCGCCCAGCAACTTTTTGCTGTCTATATCGTCCTTTACCTTTTCTTGAGTATCGGCCTCTGGTTTATCTGAAAGTATTTTGATGAGCGCTTTTTGAAGCAGGCTGTGGCGCGTAGGCTTCATAAAGTAGGCGTTAAAAAGTTCATCCTTTCTTTCTTTGGTAATACTTGGATAGGCAGAGCTTAATAAGACAATAGGCAATTGGTGTTTGCCTTTCTTTTCACGAATTCTTTCGGTGAGTTCTACACCATCTAAGTAAGGCATTTCAAAATCGAGTACAGCAAAGTCAAAATCCTCGTTCAGTGCCAGTTCTAAGCCAGCTTTAGGGTCTTTAAACGTTTCAGATTCTACTCCCCAAAGCTGTAATTGCTTTTGAAGCACTTTTAGATTGGTATCGTTATCATCAATTAACAATGCCTTACGTTTATTTAATACTTCCGCGCTAAGCGCTTCTAGCTTAGCTGCTTTTTCTTGGCGCACAATTTCGTGGCAAATGGTAAACTGAAAGTCAGAGCCTTCACCAGGAACACTGGTTACCCAAATTTCACCACCCATAAGTTCGGCTAATTTTTTACAAATAGCTAAGCCCAAGCCTGTCCCCCCATACTTACGGGTAGTAGATGAATCGGCTTGCGTAAAGGCGGTAAACAGTTTGGCTTGTGCTTCCTCCGAAATTCCCAGTCCGGTATCTCTAATCGAAAAATGGATGGTAGCTTTATTGTCTACAATTTCTTCTAAATCAACTCTTATCACAATTTCACCTTCATCAGTAAACTTAATGGCATTACTTAATAGGTTGATAAAGACTTGTCTCAGTCGCGTAATATCTCCTGAAATAATAGAGGGAACATCGGGGTCTATAAAGTAGAGTAACTCCAATTTTTTCTCGCTTACGCGGGAAGAAAGCAATTCAATAGCTTCCTCAACGCATTGGGCAATTTCAAACGGAAACTCCTCCAGTGTCATATTACCCGCTTCAATCTTGCTAAAGTCTAAAATATCGTTAATTACTGCTAAAAGCGCATCGCCACTTAGGCGAATGGTATTTACATAGTCAAGCTGCTCAGCTTCTAAATCAGTTTGTAGCAGCAGGGTGGTCATTCCAATAACTCCATTCATCGGAGTTCTAATTTCATGACTCATAGTGGCTAAAAAGTCGGCTTTGGCTACAGCAGCTTGTTCTGCATCTTCCTTAGCTAGCAATAGAGCTTGGCTATTTACAATAGTCTCCATTTCCGAACCTACCCATTGCGCAATTAGGTTTATTAAATCCTTATCACTTTCAGTAAATCTTTTGCCATAAGGTTTGTCGCTAGAAAAGCTAATGGTGCCAAATAGGAGGCCATCAACGTACACTGGCGCACCCAAGTAGGTGTTTAATGGATTAGCTGATTGCGAGTCGTGGTCGGCATATTTTGAATTACTCACATCGGCCATGGCCATAGCTTTTTTACCCTCTACTACCAACGAACTAAAGGTGTCCTTTATGTCAAAGGTCAATTCGCTGGTGTCCATTTCGTCATTTTGGGCGTGCTGGGCTTTAATAACAAGCTGCTGCTGATCTTCACTTAACTCGCAAACAGCTCCATATGAAAGTTCAAATCTATCGCAACCCAGAGAGAGCATTCGGTCTAGTTTTTCTTCAAAGGTGAGGTTGAAGTTGGCGGATACCTTGTAGAGTTCGCGAATGGCTTCTTCGTTTTGAATTAACCTTTTTTCAGCCCTTCGTTTTTCAGTAACGTCATTTAAGGTCCAAACAACCCCATCTGCAAAATCGTAACCTCCAAATTCAATTACCCTACGCACCCCATTTTTGGTGAAGATGGGAAACAGGAAGTTTTCGATATAACCAGTACTTAAAAATTCGTTGTATTGCTCTTTTACAATTTCAGCATTTTCTTCGCCATAAATAGTGGTAAACCATTCGTTTCGAGTGGCTATTTCATCTTTGGTATAACCCAAAATGGCGGTTGCCTTTTTGTTTAAATAAAATTTGTCTTCCTCAGCCAAAACAGCTCCAACAGGTAGGTTTTCTACAATATCGCGTAGTTTGTTCTCACTGTTTTCTAGCTTTTTCTTTATTTCTTCTAATTGGGCTACGTATTCATTAAGCTCTTGCTCTCTTGAGGTAAGTTCTTCTTCTCGTACACTTAATTCCTCATTAAGTTCTTGTTCGTGTTCTAGTAAAGTTTGAACTTGTAACTCTTGCTCTTTTCGTTCGGTAATGTCTGATAAAGTTCCAATTACACGCAGCGGTTTATCATTTTTAAACTCAACTACTTTGCCTACAATTCTAAACCACTTTTCAATACTATTTTTGCAGATACTTTTGTAATCGAAATTTACCGTAACAGGTGTTGTAGGGTCAAAAGCATCTCCAAATTCTTCTTCAAAAGTTTTAATATAATCTGGATGAATACTTTGTTGCCAAAATTTAATAGGGTCTTCGTTTATTTCTTCAGGTGTATAGCCATGTAGCGTGGCAAATGTGTCGTTAAATACTAGAGATTCTTTAATATGGTTCCAGTCCCACATACCTTGGTGACTGCTTTCCAGAGCCATGTCCAGCCTTTCGGTAGCCATTTTAATTTCGGCATTGGCTTTTTCTAAAACGGTAATATCTCGTATAAATCCCGCTACCCCCGAAATTCGTCCAATCGTATCTTTTATAGGGTTTAGAGATACTTGAAAAAAGCTGTCTTCTCGTGTTATTTTAAAGTTAACGTGTTGGTCATCAAAGGTTTTTTTGTATTCTTCATCCCATGATGCCAAGCCTGCCTTTTTAAAGGCATCAAAAAGATTTGTTTCGTTTTCTACGGGTTTTGAGCCTATTAGTTTTTCAAATTCAGATTTAAAGGCACCGTTAAATTTTTGAAGTGTCCCAGCAATATCTATTGACCATATTTCCTGGTTACTATAGTCCATAATGGCATCCAGATTAGCCTCGCTACTTTCCAAATAGTTGTTAGATAGATCTAATTGGGAAATGGTTTTTTGAAGTTCTTCCTCTCGTTTTACAAGCTCATCATTAGATTCTTGCTGTTGCGATAAACTGGTACTTAAACGTTGGTTTAGGGTTTTAAAAGTGCGGTTAAAAATCAATACTAGTATAAGTGCAATGGTAGCTAAAAGTGTAAAAATGGAAATAAGTAAAAACAAAAAGGATTTCTGTCCCTGTTGGCTTTGCTTTGCGTGAAGATTACCAAGTACAGACACATTTTTGTCTACTTGTGTAAAGAGAGCTCTGTTTAAAAGATCAATCTCGGTAAAATCGGCCTCAGTAAAAGGTAGAGTGTCTATAGTTTTTTGGCATAACCTCGTTTTAAAGGTTAACTGCTCCTGTATTTCATTAAATAATGAGGTGCCTTCGGTTAAATGGTGTAACGTGCTTTCCCTCTCCTTGCTGTTTTCTCCAATCTTGTTTACTTGGGAGATAAGCTGATTATTAACATCGCTTATTTCCTGAAGAGAATTGTAAATAGCATGGCAAATTTGTTGCCTTTGGCTATCGTTGTCTTTGTTTAAAACACGTTGTGTGTTTCCCTCCATAATCAAAGCGTGCATACGTTGCTTAGCCGCCATGGTTATCAACTCTAGATTATCATCAAGACTTTGATTGTTTTGGTTGGCCAACCAATACAGACCAGTTCCCATACCTATGGTAAACAGTAGGTAGAGACCAAAAATGAGATTTAAGTTTTTGCTTTTCAAGAGGTGAGTGGTTTGAGTGATAGCTCCAAACTGGAGAGTTTGGAGCTATTGTGTTATTTGCTAAACATGTAAAGATCTTTTGTCTGTAGCATCCAAAGCGGCTTCCTTAATTGCTTCGGCATAGGTTGGGTGAGCATGGCTCATCCTTGCTATATCTTCCGCTGATGCTCTGTATTCCATCGCTACCACAGCTTCCGCTATCAAATCGGCAGCTCGTGGTGCAATCATGTGCATCCCTAGAATTTCGTCTGTGCTGGCATCAGCTAAAATTTTAACGGTACCTTCTATATCCATGCTGGCTCGGGCTCTACCCAGTGCTTTTATAGGAAAGGCACCTGTTTTGTATGCTACTCCAGCTTCCTTAAGTTGTTCCTCTGTTTTACCAACAGCGGCAACTTCGGGCCAAGTGTAAACTACACCTGGTATTAAATTGTAATTGATATGCGGTTTTTGTCCTGCAATTACTTCAGCTACTAAAGTGCCTTCTTCGCTGGCCTTATGCGCTAGCATAGCTCCTTTTACTACATCACCAATGGCATAAATATTTGCCACGTTGGTTTGTAGTTTTTCATTCACATCAATTCGTCCGCGGTCGTCCAATTTCAATCCAGCGGCTTCAGCATTTAAACCAGCCGTATAAGCTTTTCGACCTACGGCTACTAGGCAGTAATCGCCCTCAAATTGTACTTCTTTTCCTTTTTTATCGGTAGCAGTAACAGTAACCGCTTCACCTTTACGCGTTACATCGCTTACTTTGTGGCTCATAAAAAATTTAACACCTAGCTTTTTCAAGGATTTGGTCAATTCTTTACTCATAGTACCATCCATAGTTGGGATAATACGATCCATAAATTCTACTACGCTTACCTGCGCACCTAAGCGCGCATACACACTACCTAACTCTAGGCCAATAACACCACCACCAATAATAATAAGGTGCTTCGGAATTTCTTTAAGCTCTAATGCTTCGGTACTGGAGATAATACGCTCTTTGTCAAATTTAGCAAAAGGCAATTCGGTAGGTTTACTTCCGGTAGCTACAATGGTGTGCTTGGCAGTTATGGTATGCTCGTCCTTTTCGCCTACCACTTTTAGGGTATTGGCATCTACAAACGAACCCATACCTTGAAGCACATCAATTTTGTTTTTGTTCATCAAAAACTGAATACCATCACAAGTTTGGCTTACCACTTTTTGCTTGCGCGCAATCATTTGCCCTAGGTTTACCTTGGGTGCATTTATCTCGATACCGTGTTCAGCAAAAGTTTTGTAGGCATTGTGAAAGTGCTCCGAAGAATCAAGAAGCGCTTTGCTTGGAATACAACCTACATTTAGGCAGGTGCCGCCTAGTGTGTTGTATTTTTCAATGATAGCGGTTTTCATACCTAGTTGTGCGCAACGTATGGCTGCTACATATCCTCCAGGTCCTGAGCCTATTACGGCTACATCGTATTGGGTCATTTTTTTAGATTGATTTTGTAATAATACTTGCAAAAATAGCAAAGCGATTAACGCTTGTAAACTTAGCACATATAAAGCTTAAATAATAGTAATTGTAGCACATTTATGATGTAGATAAAAACATAGTTTAAGTACTTGAAAACAGAGGTTTAGCTATGATAAAAGCGTTAAAAAAAAGAGATGCAAATCACTAGGAAGCGAGACGAGAAAAGTGAAAACACAGATTTTTTTGATGTAAATGTTTAAGCTAATGGGCAAGGCTTATTTTTGCGCCATGTTTTCAAACGAGCAATTACAAGACTTAGATAAAAGGCTGAAAGCTTTGCACAGCTATTTGGATATAGAGGAAAAGAAAATCCTCATTCAAAATGAAAATGAGAAAACGGCATCGCCTGAGTTTTGGAACGACCATGAAAAGGCCGAAGGCGTAATGCGAAAAATTAGAGGTTTAAAATTTTGGGTAGAACAATACGAAGAAGCTAAAACGCAGCAGGAGGAGCTTAACTTGGCCATGGAGTTTTTGGAGTTGGGAGAGATGGATCAAGCCGAAGTACAGAGTATATTTGATAAGGTAAGCACCATTGTAGATGACCTAGAGTTTAAAAATATGCTATCGGGCGAAGAAGATAAATTGAGTGCCGTTTTACAAATTACCGCGGGCGCGGGAGGTACCGAAAGTTGTGATTGGGCCAGTATGTTGATGCGCATGTATTTACGTTGGGCCGAAAGAAATGATTTTAAAGTACGCGAACTAAATTACCAAGCGGGCGATGTAGCCGGAATAAAAACGGTGACACTAGAAATTGAAGGTGAGTTTGGCTTTGGTTACCTTAAAGGAGAAAACGGTGTGCACCGCTTGGTGCGTATCTCGCCTTTTGATAGTAATGCCAAGCGCCATACCTCTTTTGCCTCGGTATACGTTTTTCCGTTGGTAGATGAAACCATTGAAATTGATGTAAACTTAGCCGAAATTGAGTGGGATACCTTTAGGTCTGGAGGTGCTGGTGGCCAGAATGTAAACAAGGTAGAAACAGGGGTTAGATTAAAGCACAAGCCCTCTGGGATTATTATTGAAAATACGGAAAGCCGTTCGCAGCTTCAAAATAAGGACAAAGCCATACAATTGCTGAAATCTCAGTTGTACGAGATTGAGATGGAGGCCAAAAACCAAGCGAGAGCTGAAATAGAGGCAGGCAAGAAAAAAATTGAGTGGGGTTCGCAAATTAGAAATTACGTACTACACCCTTATAAATTGGTTAAGGACGTAAGAACAAGTGTTGAAACCAGCGCTACCGCTGATGTGTTGGATGGCGATTTAGATAAGTTTATAAAAGCCTTTTTAATGAAAGAAGGTAAAAGTGGCGAGTTACAGGACTAGAATAGGAACGAATTTATATTCCGCGAAAGCGAAAAAAACAGACATGAAATATTACCATAATACACGTTGTTCAACCAGCCGAAAAGGTTTGGATTTACTTACCGAAAAAGGTGTTGCTCCCGAAATAGTCGAGTATATGAAGGAGCCTTTAATCTTGGCCGAATTGGAAGAATTAGTAAGCAAATTGGGTATAGCCCCAATTGATTTGGTGCGTACCAAGGAGGCGGTTTGGATAGAGGAATTTGCCGATAAAGAGTTGATGGATGAGGAGGTAATGCTGGCTATGATTGAGTATCCGCAGTTAATGGAGCGCCCAGTACTAGAGAATGGAAATAAGGCGAGAATAGGCCGCCCAATTGACGATCTGCTCACCATACTTTAGTTCAAAATTTAGTTTCCGATGCCTTCGAGCATTAGTAAAAAGGCATATTCCATAGCGGTTTCCTTATAAGCTTCAAAACGGCCAGAGGCACCACCATGTCCTGTTTCCATATTGGTAAACAGGTACAAAGGATTGTTGTCGGTTTTTAGGTCTCTTAATTTAGCAACCCATTTGGCAGGCTCCCAATATTGTACTTGCGAATCGTGCAAACCTGTGGTTACCAGCATGGAGGGGTAGTTTTGAGCGATAACATTATCGTAGGGCGAATAACCTTTTATATAATGGTAATACTCGGCATTATTAGGATTGCCCCATTCATCGTATTCGCCCGTTGTAAGCGGAATGGTTTCATCTAACATGGTGCTTACTACATCTACAAAAGGTACGGCTGCAATTACACCATTAAAAAGTTGAGGCGCCCTATTTATTACTACTCCCATCAATAATCCTCCGGCACTACCGCCCATGGCATACAATTGTTTTGGGCTGGTTAATTTTTGCTCTATTAGGCTTTCGGCACAGGCAATAAAATCAGTAAAGGTGTTGCGTTTGTGAAGCATTTTACCGTTTTCGTACCATTGGCGGCCAAGGTATTGTCCGCCCCTTATGTGAGCAATGGCAAATACAAAGCCTCTATCCAATAGGCTTAGGCGTGTACTACTAAAGCCGGGGTCTATTGTGGCTCCATACGATCCATATCCGTAAAGTAATAGCGGGTTACCGGTTTCTTCGTTTCTAGTATCTTTTCTAAAAACCAACGAAATAGGAACCTTTACACCGTCATCGGCAGTAGCCCAAATTCTTTTAGATTGGTATAGGCTGCTATCGTAGCCGCCTACTACTTCTTGTTGCTTCATCACCTTTTTTTCGCGGCTATCCATCTGGTAATCAATAATAGATGCCGGAACGGTTAAAGAGGTGTAACCGTAGCGTAAGGTTTGGGTGTCGTACTCCGGGTTGGTGCCCACCCAAGCGGAGTAGGTGTCTTCGCCAAATTCTATAGAATGCTCAGCGGTTCCGTCCCAGCGTTTTATGTTAATTCGGTTAAGACCGTTTTCGCGCTCTTCGGTAACCAAGTACTCTTTAAATACATCCGCATTCTCTAAAAAAACTTCTGGGCGATGTGCAATTACTTCCTCCCATTTATCAAAATGCGTGTCCTCAATCGGGCATTTCATCAACTTAAAGTTGGTAGCACCTTGCGCATTGGTAAGTATGTACCAATGGTTTTCGTAATGCGTTACCGAGTATTCAAAATCTCTTTCGCGCGATTTAAATATTTTAAAATCACCCGCAGGGGTGTCCGCTTTTAAATATTGATATTCATCAGCAACGCTATTGCTGCTGCTAATCATAATGTAGCTTCTAGATTTACTTTTATACACCCCACAATTAAAAGTTTCGTCTTTTTCGTGGTACACCAATTCGTCCGCCTCCGTGCTGCCCATTAGCTGATGGCGCAGTATTTTATAAGGCCGCAAACTTTCGTCTTTTATAGTGTAAAACAGAGTGGCGTTATCTGATGCCCACGTAGCGCTACCAGTGGTATTTTCAATGGCTTTAGATAAAACCTCGCCCGTTGCAAGGTTTTTAAATTTTATCCGATAAATTCTACGGCTTAAGGTATCTTCACCAAAAGCCAGCCATTGGTTGTTGGGGCTAATGCTTAGGCCACCTACTTGATAAAAATCGTGTTTGGCAGCTTCAATATTTACATTCATTATTATCTCTTCCTCCGCCTCAAGGCTTCCCTTTTTACGGCAATAAACAGGGTGTTCCATGCCAATTTCGTAGCGCACATAGTACCAATATTCATTTTTAAAGTAGGGTACACTTTGGTCGTCCTCTTTAATTCTTCCCTTAATTTCTGCAAAAAGTTTTTCCTGTAAAGGCTCGGTATGTTTCATCTCGCTTTCGCGGAATGTATTTTCGGCTCTTAAGTAGTCTAGTACTTTTTCATCTTCTCTTTGGTTTAACCAGAAATAAGGATCTTGGCGCGTATCACCATGTAAAACAAGTTCCTTTGGTATTTTTTCAGCTTTGGGGGCTGTATTTTTTTCGTTTGTCATAGTACTGTTTTGGCAAGAGGCCGAAAGTAACAAAGTAATAAAGATGCTGATGAAAATGGCTTTCATAATTTGGTTTGTTTTTTGAAAAGGTTGAAAGCCTAAAGTTAGTTATTTGTGAGCAAGCAAATGATTACCTTGGCTCCCTAAATACACAGGTTTAAGTGCTTATGAATATCCCCAATACAGAAGGAATGCTGCGTGATGATGCCCTGGCCAATAAGGTTATAGCCGTTACAGGTGGCGGTACAGGTTTAGGTAAATCTATGGCCGAGTATTTTTTAAAGCTGGGCGCTAAAGTGGCTATTTGTGGCAGACGTTTACCTGTGTTAGAAGCTACTGCTCAGGAAATGATGGAAAAACATGGCGGAGAAGTATTGGCAGTAGCTTGTGATGTACGCGATTACGAACAAGTAGATAATTTTCTAAAAGCCATTTTAACCAAATGGAGCAAAGTAGATGTGTTGCTAAACAATGCAGCTGGTAATTTTATTAGTCCTACCGAGCGGCTTTCGCCAGGTGCGTTTGATGCGGTGGTAGATATTGTACTTAAAGGAACTAAAAATTGCACTTTGGCTTTTGGTAAGCATTGGATTGCTGAAAAGCAAAGTCAAAAAACAGTACTTAATATTGTAACTACTTACGCTACTACGGGTTCGGCTTTTGTGGTGCCCAGCGCCATGGCCAAGGCCGGTGTTTTAGCACTTACACGCTCATTGGCAGTAGAGTGGGCTAAATACGGTATTCGCTTTAATGCTATTGCTCCGGGGCCATTCCCAACCAAAGGTGCTTGGAGTAGATTATTGCCTGGAGATTTGGGAGATAAATTGAAGTTGGAAAACGAAATTCCGGTGGGCAGATCAGGTGAACGCCAAGAGTTGGCCAATTTAGCGGCTTATTTGGTTTCTGATTTTTCGGCCTATGTAAACGGAGAAGTGGTAACTATAGATGGAGGTGAGTGGTTGCAAGGTGCGGGCCAAATGAACTTTTTAAATGCCATTAAACCCGAAGAATGGGATTGGATAGAAAAGGCGACTAGAGGAGCCAAATAAACTTATCCACGCAATTTGGCTTGCACTCGGCTTAGTAGGGCTTGTGCCTTAAACCGATCTTCATTAATGTTGATTTTCGTAGTCCAATAAATAAGTAAAGACTCGGCAGCTTTTATAAAATCGTCATTTTCGGTATCACAATTTTCCAGTAACATTTCTGCTTGGTTAAGCAAAGCATTTGATTGCTCTTCTTTGTTCATCACGCGTAGGCGTTGGTAAAACTCGCGATGCGCTTCGTCATTCCATTGTGTTGTTTCGGTAGCCATAATTACTGTTGGGCGTCTAATCTATCCAGTCGTTGCAATGCTTCTTTAGCAGGCGTGTACACGTTTAATATTTTTACGGCTTCGTAATAATCTTTGCGAGCGTTAATTACATCGCCCACCATTTCAAAGCAATAACCACGTCCGTAATGAGCCTTGTAATTTCTATCTATACTTTGTATGCTTTTGGTAAAGTAGCCTGAGGCCACCTGCCATTGCTTAATATCAATGTGCATAAAGCCCATGTTGTAATAGGCATCGGCATGCGAAGGATTAAATTCAATCACTTTACTATACGCTTCCATGGCTCTATTAAACTCATTTTGGCGCATGTAAAATACACCTAGTTTATACCATACATGATAATTTGTAGGCTGAGCCTCTAATATTTGTTGGTAGTAAAACTTGGCCAAAGTGTCCTGTCTATTGGCTAAGGTTACAGCCATCATATCAATGGCATCCCAGTAATTTTTTTTAAGATCAATGGCATTCTGGAAGTATTGAATAGCCAAGGTAGTGTCTTGAAATTTATCTCTAATAATAATACCCTTAGCAAAATAAGCCTCAGCATTATCCTTGCTGGCATCTAACAACTGATTAACCATTTTAAGAGCGCGGTCGTAATTTTGAACGGCAATGTATAGTTCTGTTAAACTCAACAGGCAGCCTGTATTTTTAGGATCTATTTTTATGCAAGCTTCCCACTCTTTTTTGGCTCTTCTACTTTTATTAAGCATAAAGGCCATCTCGCCCTTGGCTTCGCGAATGGTAGCTACACCAGAGTCTATAGAAAGCGCCAAATTAATATCATTCCGGGCGGCCGATACGTTATCGTTTGCAAGGTGCATTTTGGCACGGATAGCCAATAAATGAACATTGTGTGCATCGTTACTTAATAGCTCGTTAATAGAATCGAGCGCTGTTTTGGGTTGGCTAAATACGTTTTTAGCAGGCTCCTGTTGCTGCGTTTCAATATTGCTGTCGTTTCCTGTTTCTTTACAACTTACCAGCGCCAAAACAAGGAGGTTAAACCAAAATAATCTTTTCATAAATCTATAAACTATAAAAGGCGACAAAGGTTGCCTGCCAATGTCGCCTTTTTGTGTTTTTTAGGCATTTAAGATGTCCATAATCTTGCCTTCAATTTCGTCAGCTAATTCGGGGTTATCCAGTAATAACTGACGTACAGCATCTCTTCCTTGACCTAGTTTAGTATCTCCATAACTAAACCACGAGCCTGATTTTTTAACAATTTCGTGTTCTACTCCTATGTCAATAATCTCACCTACTTTGCTAATGCCTTGGCCGTATAAAATATCAAACTCCGTCATTCTAAAAGGTGGTGCCACTTTATTCTTTACCACTTTTACTCTGGTTCGGTTTCCTACTACGCCTTCGGTATCTTTAATTTGAGAAGACCTACGAATATCTAAACGAACAGACGAATAAAATTTAAGGGCATTACCACCAGTAGTGGTTTCGGGGTTACCAAACATAACGCCAATTTTTTCGCGCAGCTGATTAATAAAAATACAGCAACAATTGGTTTTACTAATGGTAGAGGTAAGCTTACGCAAAGCCTGAGACATTAAACGCGCTTGAAGGCCCATTTTGCTATCCCCCATTTCGCCTTCAATTTCGGCTTTGGGTGTAAGTGCTGCTACCGAGTCAATTACAATTAAATCTATAGCGCCTGAGCGAATAAGGTTATCTGTAATTTCGAGTGCTTGTTCTCCGTTATCAGGTTGCGAAATGATAAGCTCTTCGGTATTTATTCCTAAGTTTTCGGCATAATGTCTGTCAAAAGCATGTTCCGCATCAATAAAGGCTGCAATACCTCCTTGTTTCTGTACTTCCGCAATAGCGTGTAATGTTAAAGTGGTTTTACCTGATGATTCTGGGCCATATATTTCAACCACTCTACCTTTAGGGTAACCGCCAATGCCCAAGGCAATATTTAAACCTAATGAGCCAGTAGGAATGGATTCAAGTTCAATAACAGGACTGTCGCCCATGCGCATTACCGCACCTTTGCCATAGGTTTTGTCCAACTTATCCATGGTAAGTTTTAGTGCTTTTAGCTTGGCACTTTGATCATCACTCATATTTTAATTTTTTGATTTCTTTTTAAAAAGGAAGCACAAATATAGCCAATAGCACAGGGCATTTTGAGGCTGTTGAAAACTAAAAAACTTTGTTTTGAAATTAGTAATTTACCCCACGTAAAACCAAACCTATGCTTGTAAAAACTTTTGGCAGTGCCGTATTTGGAGTAGATGCTACCACCATTACCATAGAAGTAAATATGGATACGGGAATTAACTTTTTTTTGGTGGGATTGCCCGATAGTGCTGTTAAAGAAAGCCAGCATAGAATTACCGCTGCCTTAAAAAACAATGGTTTGGGTTGGCCTGGAAAAAAAATTACCATTAACATGGCGCCAGCCGATATTAGGAAGGAAGGCTCCGCGTATGACTTGCCTATTGCTTTGGGCATATTATCGGCTTCAGGTCAAAAATTAATGCCGCAAATTGGCGAGTACGTAATTATGGGTGAGCTTTCGCTGGATGGAAGTTTACAACCCATAAAAGGAGCATTACCTATCGCTATTCAGGCACGTAAGGAAGGTTTTAAGGGTTTTATCTTGCCAAAGCAAAATGCACGCGAAGCGGCTATAGTAAACGATTTGGAAGTATACGGTGTAGAGGAATTAACCGAGGTGGTTGATTTTTTAACGGGCGAACTTAGTTTAGCGCCTACCGTTGTAAATACCCGGGAAGAGTTTAATCAGCACCTAGAAAATCCCGCTTTTGATTTTAGTGAAGTAAAAGGACAAGAGAATATTAAGCGAGCCTTAGAAATTGCAGCAGCCGGAGGGCATAATGTTATTTTAATTGGTCCGCCTGGAGCAGGAAAAACTATGCTGGCCAAACGTATGCCTACCGTTTTACCACCCATGACTTTGAATGAATCGTTAGAAACTACCAAAATTCATTCGGTGGCGGGGCGTTTATCAACCAATGCAAGTTTGGTAGCCGAAAGACCTTTTAGGTCGCCACACCACTCGATATCTGATGTCGCGCTAGTTGGTGGCGGTGGAGTACCACAGCCCGGAGAAATTTCGTTGGCACATAATGGTATTTTGTTTTTGGATGAGTTACCCGAGTTTAAACGCACGGTATTGGAGGTAATGCGCCAACCCATGGAGGATAGGAAAGTAAATATTAGCCGTGCCCGGTTTTCGGTAGATTATCCCGCGTCCTTTATGCTGGTGGCCTCTATGAATCCATGTCCCTGTGGATATTTTAACCACCCCAGTAAAGATTGTGTTTGTTCGCCTGGCATTGTACAAAAGTATTTAAACAAAATATCGGGCCCCTTATTAGATCGGATTGACTTGCATGTGGAAGTGACTCCTGTGGGTTTTGATGAAATGGCGAGCGAAAGAAAAGAGGAGCGAAGTGCGGACATTAGAGCGCGAGTAGTGGCCGCGCGTGAAGTGCAAACGCTTCGTTTTAAGGAAGTAGAAGGCGTGTATTGTAATGCTCAAATGGAAACGAGGCAATTGCGAGAGGTATGTAAAATTAGCAAGGAAGGGCAAGATTTACTTCGTCATGCTATTGATAAGTTAAACCTTTCAGCCAGAGCTTACGATCGTATTTTAAAAGTAGCGCGCACCATTGCCGATTTAGAAAATAGCCCCAATATCGAAACCAACCATTTAGCCGAAGGTATTCAATACCGCAGTTTGGACAGGGAAGGTTGGATGGGGTAAACAAAAAAGGCCTGCATTTGCAAGCCTTTTTGTTAGGTAAATATTTAGGCAGGCAGTTTAAAACAACTTTCTGCTATTTTTTGGGTCGGGTGGGTTTTTAGTCCATTCCAATGGGCCTTCACATAAAACTTCAATAAGCATAGTGTTATCCGTGGCAAGGGAAGACATTAAGGCCGTTTTCCATTCTTTAAAGTTTTCTTCGCTGTAATCGCTGCATTTGTAATTACATACAATTATTTCGTTATCGTTAATCAGTATTAAAGTAGGTGAGGCGTATGGGTAGGTACGCATAGTACGCCCTGGCCTAATAGGTTGGCCTTGTAAAAACTCGCCCATCCAGTCCTTTAAGGCATATTGTCTGTCTTCGGCATACTCAAAGTAAAAAACGGAGAAGAAAAATTTACCATATACATTGTGTCCTACATTGTTTGGCTTTTTCTCTAAGGTTCTAAGCATAAACACCTCCTTGTAGTCGGTTTCGGTTTCGTTGATTACACCTAAGTTTCGCTCTGCTATATTTAGAAATTTCAACTCGTAATCTTCTGCTTGGCTGCTTTTAAAGGCTTCAATTTTTGTTTTAAAAGCTTTAAGCTGTTCGCTGTCGTCATCTTCATCTTGCGCCTGCATAGTAAAGCTGCAACTAAGGGCTACAATTAGCGCCATAAGGCCTTTAGTAAAAGCGGAAAAATGCAATGTAAATGTGGGTTCTAACTTTTTCTTCATGATTTTATTTTAATACGTTGGTAATAAAGGTTTATAATATTTGCTTAGTAAGCATTAAATAACTTATATTTGGCACAGAGTAGAGTTTTCAAATGTTTCATGACTTGACCTTTTAGGTTTATCAAGCCCCGCGATTAGCGGGGCTTTTTAGTTATGGGTACTTCCTCATTTTTTTTGGTACAATGCATAAATTAACGGTAACGTTGGCTTTGTTGGTATTGGGTTTAAGCAAAATGTGCGCCCAAATTGTAAATATTGAATCATTACGAAACGATAACGACACCAGTGCTTTTAAAGGTATCGAGAATTTCAATGCCAATTATAAGCAAAATACTAGAGAGTTATTCACTCTAAACAATCAATTAGCCATTCAAATAAAAAAAGCTAAAAATAGCTGGTTGTTGCTAAACAATGTGGATGTTGAACTGGCACAGGGGCAGTCGCTGGAACAAAACCTGCTTTTTCATGCACGGTACAACCGTAGGTTAAGCCAAAAGTTTGATGCCGAGGTGTACAGCCAATATCAAAAAAATGTGCCTTTAAAAATATCTGATAGGGTATTGTTGGGTGCTGGAGTTCGCTGGGCTATTCAAAAAAAGGAAAAGGCTAAAGTTACGTATGGGCTAAGCACTTTGTATGAGTATGAGCGCGAAATGATTAACCCTATTATTCATAATGCTGTGCGGCTAAGTAACTATTTGTCCTTAACGCTGCAATCTAAAAAAACGAGTTGGTCATCGGTGGTGTACTACCAACCGCGTATAGATTGGTGGGAGGATTACCGCGTTTCGCTGCAAACTAAATTAGAGCTAAAGTTTAATGCGGATTGGTCGTTTACTTCTAATTTGTCATTTAACATTGATTCCAAGCCTGTAGTTGATGCCAGTATTCCCAATCAAACTATTAAGTGGCTCAACGGCCTTACCTACCGTTTTAAAAAAGAATAACTTCTCCGCTGTTAAGTAACTTTTTCAATTCTGGAGGCCCACCTACGTGCTCATCTGTAAATCTTTCTAATTCCTCTTTGGTTGATTTTGATAGACTTTCTTGAATTTCACTTAATATAGAATCGCCTAAAATATAAAGTTGCTGTTGGCTAATTTCATCTCCGCTACAGCGGGCATACACTTGATAGGATTTACAGTGATCTACCGATTTGCCACTGAGCAAGCAATAATGTAATGGTTGCTGTCGTGCTTTTTCAAGTAATTCGGGTTGTTGTTGCATGGCCATTTCTTTTTCTTTGAAAAGATCTTCAATACGCAGCAACGATTCGGTAGAAAGCTGCCCGCGCATGGTGTAAATACAGGGAAGGCAAATAGCCACCTCAAAAAGGAGTTCTTCACCCAGGTCGTTGTCAAAACGTTTGTAGGCCTTTTCAATGAGGTATTCGGTTTCGTGTAAACTGTTTTCACAAATGTTACAATGTGAAAAAGGCTTTTCGGTAAGAGAGTTGTGTAATTTAGAAGGAATGTACAAACGAAATAGGAGTTTAGGCGCCTTTAAAAAGCAGTGTTTAAAGCGTTAAATATAGGGTGACGCCAGACAAGAATTTGCGTAAAAAAAATATTTTCAAAAAAAGTATTCAAAATCACAAAATGATTGTGGCTGGAATGAAAAATGGTATATATTTGCCGTCCCAAAAATAAGGGCGCTTAGCTCAGTTGGTTCAGAGCACCTCGTTTACACCGAGGGGGTCGGGGGTTCGAATCCCTCAGCGCCCACAAAATTATAAGCCACGCAAATGCGTGGCTTTTTTTATACGCCAGTGTTTGCAAAATGTAAACTATCCATTAGGCTTTTGCAAAATCAACTGTTAAAAACCTATTGGTTGTTCCGCGCTTTCATAGTCTTCACTTAGTTATTTTTACAACTTTAGCTATAAATAGGTTGCAACAACAAATGTTAAAAATAGTAGTGGCTTTGCTGCTTTGTTCGGGTATGGCTTTTGGCCAGCTGAAACAAGTTACCATAGAGTTTGTTAAAGATGGCGAGACTGTTAACGTATCGGATGAATCGTTTAACGTTTATGTGGTTACAATTGGGCAAGAGTTAAAAACAGTGTTTAAGCCTACTCTTAGCGGCAAAAATTTTTTGATGCCAGATTTATGCGGGGTGGCCAAAGGACATTTGTTAATAGCCTATGATGGCGAGGTGTATGATTTTGGGTATCACAACCTTAATTTTGATCAAAATATGCGATTAAAAATAGGTTTGGATAAAAGACCTTACGATAAAGAGTATTACCTAAAAGAGGCCGAACCCAAGGAGGTGCGTGCCATTGCCTACGTGGAGTTCTATCCGCTAGAAAACGGAAAAGGCAAGGTTACCACCAAAAGTATTAAAGATTTTAAGGCTTACCTTTTGGCCAGTAAAGATTTGATTGAATAGGCTTTACGATAAGATCTCGGCTACCACAAAAGTACTCCCTCCAATAAAAATTAAATCATCAGCCTGGGTTTGGTTTTGCGCCATTTCAAAAGCTTGGAGTACCGAATCATAGGCTTTTCCCGAAAGCCCATACTGTACCCCCTCACGTTGTAATTCTACCGCATTTTTAGCTCTTTCTAGCGAAGGTGCACAAAAATAATAGATGGCACTTTTGGGCAACAAGCGTAAAATTTCTTTGGTGTTTTTATCGGCTACCATACCCCAAACAATATGTAATTGACGGTAGCTGTATTTTTTTAACTGATCCACTACCTCGGTAATTCCGGCAAGGTTATGGGCGGTATCGGCAATGGTTAAGGGGCTTTCGCTTAAAGTTTCCCAGCGGCCACGTAACCCGGTAAGTTTGGCAG
Organism: uncultured Owenweeksia sp.; assembly: GCA_937146805.1. Classification (GTDB taxonomy): domain Bacteria; phylum Bacteroidota; class Bacteroidia; order Flavobacteriales; family Schleiferiaceae; genus Owenweeksia. The sequence continues at coordinate 243,936 of CAKZRR010000017.1, forward strand.
TTTGGCTCAAGGCCGAATGTAAATTGGCTTTTAAATCGGGAAATGATTTTTCGAGGAGATGAATGGCTCCTAAAGTTGTTTGCAAGTTTTTACGTTGGTAAGAACCCTTTAAGTCTGAGTTTACTTCTCCTAGTTTAGCGGCCAGTTTTTCGCCTGCTAAAAATAATGAGGAGTTATTTTTAGCAGCCGTTTCTTTAAAAACATCAAATATTTCCTCTTGCAGTTCACCTATTAAAACGGGTGTGTTTTCTTTTATAATACCGGCTTTTTCCATAGCAATTTGTTCCAGAGTATTTCCTAAGAACTGGGTGTGATCCAAACTAATATTGGTAATGATACTAAGTTCAGGGCTAAGTACATTCGTGCTATCCAGTCTCCCACCTAGCCCTGTTTCTACAATAGCAATATCTATTTGTTGCTCTGCAAAATAATCAAAAGCCATTCCTACCGTCATTTCAAAAAAGGATAATTCCATTTTAGAAAAATCAGATTTGTGCTTTTGTACAAAATCCAATACAGATTGTTCTGGAATAGGTAAACCGTTAATTTTTATGCGTTCTCTGAAATCTACTAAATGAGGTGAGGTGTAAAGACCCGTTTTGTATCCAGCTTGCTGAAAAACAGCGGCCAACATGTGAGCGGTAGAGCCTTTGCCATTGGTGCCAGCAATATGAATGCTTTTAAACCCAAGGTGTGGGTTCTTAAGCAACATCATTAAATCCCAAGTGTTATTGAGGTTGGCTTTATAGGCTGCCGCACCCTGCCGCTGATACATGGGCAGTTGGGTAAACAACCATTGCAGGCAATCGCTATAATTCACTTTAGTTTTTTTCGAAATAGTAGACAATATAACCAACCTGTAAGCTGGGTGCATCGGCATCTGCTTGCCAAGTAGTTTTTAGCGCGGCAGCTTTGGCTTTATTAAATAGGCACTTGCTGGCGGTAGTTGTTTTGGCACCATTTGGTATGCGGTCTCCCGGAAAGGCACTAGTAACCTTGCCATTGCGATCTACATAAATTTTAACCACTACACGGCCTTCATCGGTGCAATTGTATTCTGGCAAAGGTTTGGCCATAGCCATGCGTCCTCCCAATTGGTAGTTGCCACCGCCACCATTACCGCCTTGACCTCCGCCTACACGGTTGTGGCTTTTTTTATCGCCATCGGCACGGCCTTGGTCACCAGCTCCTTTTTTATCGCCCTCACCTCCGGTTTTAGAGCTTTTTACATTTTGGAGCATTTTTTCTAGCTCACTACTGGGTTTGGGCTTTTCGGGTTCTTTTACCTCAGGCTCGTCTACTTTTTTAGTTTGACTCGTTTTTTGGCTTTCCACCGAAGGGGCTTCTACCGCATCTTGTGTTTGAATAGGATTGTCATCCTGCGCTTGGGTTTCTTGTGTCTCGGTTTGCGGTTTAGCAGGGGTAGGAGTTTGCGTTGTGGGCGCGCCATCGTCTTGATGACCAAATCCAGTTTCGGAGTTTCCGAAATTGATAACAATTCCATCTTCTGGTTTTGGTTCGGTGTATTTTAATCCAAACATTAAAAATAGCACTAGTAGTACTATGTGAAACAGCACGGTACCAATAATACCCTTCCGTCTATTTTTATCACTCCACAGTTTTTTCATATCACTTCGGGTTGGTTGCCGCAATCATTTTGAGCTTGTTGCGATAGGCAATATCCATTACCAAAACTACTTTTTCGTAAGGTACTGATTTATCCGCCCTAAGCATTACCACAGCCTCAGGGTCTCCTTTGGTTTCGCTTAATATTAAACTTTCCAATTGGTCTTCGCTTACAATTTGCTTGCCCACCGAAAATCGAACATCAGGTGAAATGTTTACGGTTACATCTTGTCTTTTTACCGATTGCACCTTACTACTTGGTAGAATTAAATCCAAGGCGGAACTGGTAACGAGGGTAGAGGCCAGCATGAAAAATATAAGCAGCAGGAACACAATATCCGTCATGCTACTCATGCTAAACTCGGCACTTACCCTATTTCGTCTTTTTAACTCCATATTACATAGGTTCGTTTAGCAGGTCTAAAAACTCTACGGTATTGGCTTCCATTTTATATACTACCTTATCTACACGTACTACCAGTAGATTGTAACCAATGTAGGCAATAATACCAACAGCCAAACCAGCTACGGTAGTGGTCATGGCGGTGTAAATTCCTTGAGCCAGCATTTCAATATCAATTTGCCCTCCCGCAGCGGCCATTTCGTGAAAGGCTAGAATCATCCCGATTACGGTACCTAAAAAGCCAATCATTGGAGCGGCTCCTGCGATGGTAGCTAGAGAAGCAAGGTTTTTTTCAAGTCGGCTTATTTCTAACTTTCCCGTATTTTCTATGGCAGAGGTAATATCCTTTAAAGGCTTTCCAATTCTAGAAATACCTTTATCAATCATGCGCGCTACGGGCGTATTGTGACTTTGGCAAAGGGCTTTGGCTGCATCTAATTTTCCGCCACTTACATGGTCTTTGATGTTGTTTATAAAGCTGTCATCAATTTTATTGGCCTTTTTAATGGCGTTAAATCGTTCTACAAAAATGTAAACGGCAATAATGGATAAGATAAACAGAACGGACATGATGATGTTACCACCAATGCCACCACTGGTAATAAGTTCTACAACGCTTAGCGTTTTTTCTACAGGTAGTTCATCTACACCAGCTGCGCTTGTATCAGCAGCAGCAATATTCATTTGCAATAAAGGCATACTTTAAAGGATATTTTAAAATTCCTTCAAAGATAACGTGGTGCTGAGGTGTAGATTATCTTTTAAAAAAGAAAAGTTAACAATGGATAGTTTACATGTGCAGTATGGTGTACTGCAAAATGTAAGCTCCCGCACCTGCTAGGTATCCTGCAATGGCGAGCAACGATATTTTTTTAAGATACCACCCAAAAGGAATTCCTTCTAATCCCATTACGGCTACACCAGCGGCAGAACCAATAATAAGCGCGCTACCACCCGTACCGGCACAGTAGGCTAAAAATTCCCAAAACAGGCCGTCTTGCGCAAAGAAAGAGCCTGCTACAGCACTTATGTCATACATCCCCATAGAGGCAGCCACCAAGGGTACATTATCAACTATGGCACTTAAAAGACCAATAATAATACTTACTAGGTAAATTCCATTTTCACTATCGGTACCAATGCTGTTGTCTAAAAGTTGCGCCATACTTTCTAGCTGGCCAGCCGATTGTAAACTGGCAACGGCTAGTAAAATTCCTAAAAAGAAAAGAACACTGGCAGTGTCAATTTTTTGCAACACATGAATTACGCTTAATTTCGATTTCTCTTCAGTGTTTTTATTTCTATGTAAAATTTCTGTGAGTGTCCATAAGGCACCTAAGCTCAACATCATTCCCATAAATGGGGGTAAATGTGTGTAGGTTTTAAAGATGGGAACAAATAGTAAACCAGCAACACCAGCAACAAATACAATGTTTCTTTCTTTGGCCGTGGTAGGGTTTAGATAGTGCTCGACACCTTCTGCTTTTAAGGGTCTCTTAACTTCGCCTTTGTTGGTAAAACTCAAAATAATAAGCGGTATTAAAAGGCAAACTAAACTTGGCAGTATAACATTTACAACGATGGCTCCAGCCGTAATTTGGGAACCAATCCAAAGCATGGTGGTGGTAACATCTCCAATAGGAGACCAAGCACCTCCAGCATTAGCCGCAATAATTACCAAACCGGCAAACATCCAGCGGTCATTTTTATCCGCTATCAATTTCCGCAATAGCGAAATCATTACAATAGAGGTGGTAAGGTTATCAAGGGCAGCCGAAAAGAAAAAGGTAAGAATACCGACTATCCACATGAGCTTTACCTTGTTGGTAGATTTAATTTTATCGGTAATTACCGCAAAACCTTCGTGTGCATCAACCAGCTCCACAATAGTCATGGCGCCCAATAAGAAGAACAAAATAGAGGCGATTTCGCCAAGATGCTCAAGTATTTGGTGGTGGGTAACGTAGTGGGTTATAATTTCGGTTTGGCTGTGATGTTCTCCGCCTGCCATTAAATCAATTAGGTATTGAGGGATACTGGAAAAGTCTACAATTCCTTGCGCACCAAGCACATAAACTGTCCAGCAAAGTACGCCCGTCATTAAAGCGGAGGCGGCTTTATCAATTTTAATATTGTGTTCAAATGCAATGGCAGCGTAGCCAAGCACAAAAATTATTACCATTAAAATGTACATACCTAATAGTGTTTGAAAAAGTTAAACGAGTTGAGCCAGGGCTATTTGATAAGCCGATTTAGTAAGTTCTAGAGGGTTGCTGTTATTCTTGTGACAGGCTTCTAGCGCTTCTTTAATTGTGTTTGAAGTATCGTTGAAAATAGATTCATCTGTAAGGTTTAAATCCTGAGACATAAGATAACCGAACACGCGAGCCATACCACAATTAGAAATAAAATCAGGAACGCAACTTACTTTTTGATCGGCATATTCTGAAATAGGGCCGTAAAAAATTTCGTTATCGGCAAATGGCACGTTGGCACCGGATGAGATTACCTCAAGTCCGTTGCTTATCATCTGATCTAAATGGTTTTTGCTAACCAAGCGAGAGGCGGCAGCTGGAATAAAAATTTCTGCTCCTAGGCTCCAAATTTGCTTTTCTGTCTCCTCAAAGCTCGTAAGGTTATCGGCCACTAAATAGTTGCCCGTTTTAGCGTTAAACAAGGTTTTTACTTCCTCTAAACTAAAACCATCTTTATTAATAAGTCCTCCAACGCGGTCAATAATGCCTACTACTTTGGCGCCATATTGCGCAAGGTAAAAGGCGGCAGCTGCAGCTACATTTCCCCATCCTTGTATAATTACGCGTTTACCAGCTACATCACCACCATAAATATTGTAAAAGTGACGAACCGACTCGGCTGTGCCATATCCGGTAATCATATCAGCTACGGTATAGCTCTTTTCGTTGCTGGGTATTAGGCTTTCGGTTGTAACCGGAAACAAAACACCTTCTTGCAATTGTTTTATTTTTTTGGCTTTATCAGTAGGGTTAGGGTTGAAGTGTCCTACCAATACACCTTCCTGTGGGTGCTCAATTCCTAGCTCGCTAGTAACTGGAATTACTTCATGAATTTCATCAACATTTAAATCGCCACCGGTTCCGTAATAATTTTTCAAGAGTGGTTTTACAGCTTTGTACCATCTCTCCAAAACACCGCTTTTGCGTGAATCATTGGGGTCAAAATTAATTCCCGATTTGGCGCCTCCAATGGCAGGGCCTGCCACCGTAAATTTAATCTCCATGGTTTTGGCCAATGAAAGCACCTCATGTTCATTTAAACCTTTACGCATACGCGTGCCACCACCAGCGGCACCACCGCGCAGCGAATTAATTACTGCCCAGCCTTCGGCCTCCGTTTCGCTGTCGTTCCAATGAAACACAATTTCCGGTGATTTGTCTTCGTACTTTTTTAGTAACTCTTTCATAAAGGTTTGCTTGATGCGCGCAAAAATAAAAAAACATAGAAGCCAAAAACGCTGAGTTACATCAAATCTAACTAAAGTTGTTGCGCTTAGCTTTGGTAAATAATTCCAGCACTGTGATCTCGACTGCTGCCAGTTACTTGGCTTAGCACATTGTTTTTGTTCTGCAATTTTAAAACTCCTAAAAAAGCAAAAATCAACGCTTCCTTATAATTGATTAGATTATGGTCTGGAATTTCAATTTTACAGGTGGAAGATTCACTTAAGAGTTGAACAAAATAGGAGTTAAAAGCTCCGCCACCAGTGAGTAAACAGTTTTTGATGGAATGCTGATTAAGAACAAGTTTAATTTGCTGAGCGGCATGATGGGCATAGGTAGCTAGGCTATCTGTTTCGCTTAATCCAGCAGATTTAAGAAGCGGAAAAACTTGTTGGTTGACCCATTCGGCACCGAGTGATTTGGGCCATTTTTGTTTGTAATAATCTAAGTGGTTTAATTTCTTTAATAGCACTTGATTTACGTTACCACTCTTCGCGAGAGCCCCATCCTTATCAAAGGAATAGCCTAATTTTTCGCTTAAGTGATTAAATACAAAATTTACCGCGCAAATATCAAAGGCAGTACGCCCCATTTCATTGCTAAAAGAAATATTAGCGAAGCCACCCAAGTTAAGACAAGCTTGGTAGTTTGAAAACAAAAGAGCATCACCCATCGGAACCAAAGGCGCACCTTGACCGCCTAGCGCAATGTCTTGCGTCCTAAAATCACAAATCGTAGTAACACCTAATTGGGTGAAAATTTGAGGGCCATTACCAATTTGGCAAGTATATCTTTTTTGAGGTTGGTGGTAAAGTGTATGTCCATGGCTGGCGATGGCATCGATGGTGCCTGATTCAATATTGTGTTTTTTTAGGAAGGCACAAGTGAGCTTAGCCAGATGATTACCATAATCGCTATCAAGTTGCAGTAAATCGGTGGCAGAGAGTTGTGGATTAAATCGCAGTCTTGCCAACCATGTTTCATCATACGAGATGGTTTCGGCCTGTTCAATGGTAAAATCCCACCCATTCGCGCTTGGAGTAAAACGGGATAAGCAAAAATCTACACCATCTAATGAGGTACCGCTCATAATGCCAAGTACTGTCCAAGTTTTATTGTTCATAGTTTAATGGGGATGCCTTACATTTGCCGAATTTCCAAATATAAGGGAGCTAATTTTAACCGTGCAATATGAAATTTGAATTGACCGAAGAGCATTTGATGATACAACAGGCAGCCAGAGATTTTGCCCAAAATGAGCTGTTGCCAGGTGTTATTGAAAGAGATAATGAGCAACGTTTTCCTACGGAGCAGATAAAGATGATGGGAGAGCTTGGCTTTTTAGGTATGATGGTAGATCCTAAGTACGGTGGTAGTGGTTTAGATACTATTTCGTACGTATTGGCGATGGAAGAGATTTCAAAGGTAGATGCCTCAGCGTCAGTAGTAATGTCGGTAAACAACAGTTTGGTTTGCTGGGGATTGGAAAAGTTTGGAAGTGAAGAGCAGAAGCAAAAATATTTGATACCCTTAGCAAAAGGTGAAATAATAGGAGCCTTTTGTTTAAGTGAGCCCGAGGCAGGATCAGATGCCACTTCTCAGCGCACAACGGCTATTGATAAAGGCGACCACTACTTGTTAAACGGTAATAAAAACTGGATTACAAATGGTAATACCGCTTCGGTATATCTTGTAATGGCGCAAACCGATGTAGAAGCTGGACACAAAGGTATAAACTGCCTTATTATAGAGAAAGGTCAAGATGGTTTTGTAGTTGGCCAAAAAGAAGATAAGTTGGGTATTAGAGGATCTGATACACACTCTTTGATGTTTCAAGATGTAAAAGTACCTAAGGAAAATAGAATAGGAGAGGAAGGCTTTGGTTTTAAATTTGCCATGCAGGTTTTGAGCGGAGGAAGAATCGGTATTGCATCACAAGCTTTAGGTATTGCTTCTGGAGCTTATGAACTTGCTTTAAAGTACTCGAAGGAGCGTAAAACATTTGGTAAAGAAATTGCTAAGCACCAGGCCATTGGCTTTAAGTTGGCGGATATGGCAACGGAAATTGAAGCAGCTCGTTTGCTATGCTTTAGGGCTGCATGGATGAAGGATCAAAAAATGAGGTTTGACCGAGAGGGAGCTCAGGCTAAATTATTCGCTTCATCAGTAGCTATGAAAACAACAGTGGAAGCGGTACAGATTCACGGAGGTTATGGCTTTGTAAAGGAGTATCACGTAGAGCGTTTGATGCGCGATGCTAAAATTACTCAGATTTATGAAGGTACTTCTGAAATTCAAAAAATTGTAATTTCAAGAGATTTACTTAGAGACTAATTTCACTAAACCTAAGTGTAAAAATGGAAAGTCGAACTATTTTAGTTCGACTTTCCATTTTTTAAATACTACAGTAATGGGATGGCTTTCTCAAGCCGCATGCCTCTACTCCCCTTTAACAGGATAGTTTTATTAATAGGTTGATTGGAAGATAGAAAGTCTAGTAAGTCTTGTGTTTTCTCGAAGCTAATACCTTTATTCTCACATTGGTAAAAAGCTTTTCCTACCAAAATCACTTGTTCAAAGTTCATACTATCGGCCTGTTGTACTATTTTTAAATGCTCTTCACATTCGTACTGGCCTAGTTCAAACATATCTCCCAGTATACACCATTTGGCTGTCGCTGGAAACTGTTCAAAGTTAAGGAGAGCCTGTTCCATACTACTGGGGTTGGCATTGTACGCATCAATAATTAATTCGTTCTGTTTGGTTTTAGCAATTTGCGATCGATTATTTTCAGGAACATAGGTTTCAAGGGAATGTTTAATTTGTTTTACGGGTACTTTAAAGTAGGACCCAATGGCAATGGCCGCGGCCATGTTACTGAGATTGTATTGACCCGTGAGTTGGCTATGGATAGTATTTTTTTCGAATCTCACACTTAGTGTGCTCGTTGCTTTTGATTCTTCTTGCTGGGTAATCGTAAAGTCTCCAGGTCGCGTATCGGTAGAAAAAGTTATTTGCTCAATACCAATACCATGTTCTAACTGCAAGGGGTCACTAGCATTGATAAATACGTGGCCCATCGTTTTCTTAAGAAAATGATATAATTCTGTTTTACCCGCAATTACGCCTTCAAAACCTCCAAAACCTTCAAGGTGAGCCTTTCCAAAATTGGTAATGTAGCCATAATTGGGCTGGCATATTTTACATAGAAATTCAATTTCCTTTTTATGATTAGCTCCCATTTCAATGATGGCGATATCATGTTCCTTTCGGATAGCCAATAATGTTAGCGGCACCCCAATGTGGTTGTTTAAATTACCTTGGGTAAAAGCTACGTTATACTTAGAACCAAGTACTTGCGCTATTAGCTCTTTGGTGGTAGTCTTTCCATTACTGCCGGTAAGTCCAAGAAAGGGGATGGTGAGGTTTTCTCGGTGATGTTTAGCCAATTGCTGCAAACAGCTAAGAACATCCTCTACTAAAAAGCAATTTGATTGAGCGTAAGCTGGGTCATCTACTACAACATAAGCAGCACCTTTTTCAATGGCCTGAGCAGCATAGGTGTTGCCATTAAAGTTATCGCCCTTAAGGGCAAAGAAGATAGAGCTCTCTTTAATTTGGCGGGTGTCCGTTGCTACACCAGACGATTGTAAGTAGGCTTGATAAATTTCCTGTAATGTATTCATAAAAAAAATCCCCCCGTTTTGGCGGGGGGATAGAAGTTCTATTTGTAATAGTAGCGCTTAAACTTATCTCGTTTAATCTCTTTTTGATTTTTCTTTCTCTTGTCGTCAGGGGTTTGAAATCCTAAACGATCCATGGCGCATCTAAAGCCAATAAAGTCAGTTGCCTGATCTTCTTCAAGGTGTCTACGAGTTCCGGGGCTTAACCAGTAGGCACGGTCTCTCCAGCTACCACCTTTATAAACTCTAGAACTGTTTCCAATCAAAGTGGTTTGACCATAGTCATACATCATAGGCTCGCCTTCATCAACTTCTTGATCATAATAAATAGAAGACTCCTTATCACCATCTTTAAAGTCACGGTAATCAGATTTATTGTAGTTTCTGCGGTTTAAGTTTTCTTCCTCCGTAACCGGACGTGTAGGGAGCTCACCAGGTAAGCGAGAAATGCTACTATCTGTGTTATACTGAGGTTCTTGAAGTACTTCTAAGGCACCCATGTCCTGATAGTTTTCATCAAAAACCATAAATTGGTTTCCACGGAAAGGGTTCATGTCGGTAGCATCTTCAGAAGTCATAGGACGGTAAACATCCAACACCCATTCAGCAACGTTACCAGCCATATCATAAAGACCGTAGTTGTTAGGCGGATAAAATTTAACCTGCATAGTGTAAGCTGCTTGATCATTTAACCAACCACCGACACCGGCATAATCTCCACGACCACGCTTGTAGTTGGCAAGCATATCACCACGTTCTTTCTTGTCCGGATTACGCATTGAATTACCAGCCCAAGCATACTTATTACCTTCAACCGTACGGTTATATAAACGGCTTCCGCTATTCCCGTAGGCGGCGTATTCCCATTCTGCTTCTGTTGGTAGGCGGTATTTTGGTAACATAATACCGTCCGTTTTATTTACCGGACGACCTTCTTTTCCGTAGGGGCTGTTAGGGTCGTTGTCCTTTAAGCCTTTTTTGTTTTGTTGCGTGTACTCACCAGATTTGAATAAATAAACTTCGGTGTTGAAATGATCGGCATCTTGTTGATCAGGGAAATCATTAAATACACCTTCGTCAATCAAGATTTGCTCATTCACACGATCTGAACGCCAAGCACAAAATTTCATTGCCTGAATCCAACTAACACCTACTACAGGGTAGTAACGGTAGGCTGGGTAGCGCAGGTAATTTTCCACCATTGTTTCGTTATACGATAGTTCATCACGCCATACTAAGGTGTCAGGTAGTGCACTAGTGTAAATTTCAGGATAGTAATCATAATCAAACACACGTCTAATCCAATATAAGTATGCCAAATAATCCACATTGGTCACCTCATTCTCGTCAATATAAAACGAGTTTACAGTTACCTGACGCGGCTGATTATTCCAGTCCTTGTAGAAATCTTCTTCTACAGTTCCCATGGTAAACGTACCACCTTCAATAAACACCAATCCTGGTCCAGTTTGTTGTTCCTTAAATTTTTTGGCAATACTAAAACCACCATTGTCTTTGTCATTGTAATTCCATCCAGTGGTATTACTCTTTGTTTTTTTACACGAAGTAAAGCACATTGTCATACCAACCGCAAGGGCTAAGAATGACACTTTTGTAAGGGTTGTTTTTTTCATAACTCTAAGAAAAATATAGCGTTGGGTGATGTTCTAACTAAAATTTTGGACATTTTATTGCAGCCGTCTTCTTTCTAATAGGTCGGCAAGGTAGCTGATACGAAAGTGATATTTCGTGTGCACCACCTAGGTCATTTGCTACTTGTGAGATAGTTACATCATAACTGTATCCAATTTTCCAGTCAAAAGAATTGGGTGCATAACCCAATAAAATAACTATGGCATCGGTGTTCTCACTAGTAGTTCTAACTCCTAAACCACCGCTCATGGCACCTCTATTAAAAGAAGTGCTGATGGTAAGCTGGTCAAACGAGCCTTGATTTTGATATACCACATTAGGAATCATGTAGTTTTGAAGTTCATTGTGCAAGCGCTTCTTTCCAAGAGGAATTGTAAATCCAGCTTGTGCGCTTAATTTCATGGGTAACTCAGAAGTATTAAAAAATGCTTCATTAGGCTGCGTAAGGTGATGAGCCGAAAAGCCAAAGTAAAATTTCTCGGTGTAACCGATTAAGCCGGCACTAATATCAAAGTGACTATTAGTAAAGCTTTTTCCAGCTCCGTTTTCTACGGTTTCTCTAACAAAGCCAAAGTAAGGATCAATTTGGTCTGGAAACTTTAGATTTTTAGAATCTAAAGCACGTTGTCTAAAAGTAGCCTGTAATCCACCTAAAAGGGTGAATTTTCTAGAGACCTTAAGGTGATATGAGTAAATACCACTTACTTCGGTAGCGGTTAATGCACCATCTCCAGCTTCATCTCGTAAAACAACAACACCAATACCACCATTTATGCTGCGTACATATTGATCATACGAAGCCGTGTAGGTTTGGTAAACGTTTTGTACAGGATATTGATTCCTGTAATTAAGATTGAATCGTGGGCACTTACTAACACCTGCAAAGGCAGGGTTTAAGTACAACGGATTGGCGTAGTACTGGCTGAAATGCGGGTCTTGAGATTTGGCGACAAATCCAAGGCCGAGTAAAGCCAGAGTAAAGAGAGTTATTTTAGTGTTTTTCATCCCTTAAAGGAGTTTCAATTTGACAAAAATACAAATAATTGCCCTATTTGTTATGTGTTCTATTCATGATAGATGAAGATGACAAATATGCTTTTTTTTTATTTAATAAACAGAAGTTTTGGTCGAAATGGTATATAATTTTTTAAAAATGAGTCGTAGGTAATTGAGAATAATACTTTTGCTTTTGGAACGTTTGTACTGCACATCATATAATTACATGGAAATTAAATCTACTTTTTCGAGACCTCTTTTTTTGTTATTTCTTTTTTCGATCAACGTAAGTGTTTGGGCTCAAAGTGCTTGGCAAGGGAGTATTCCTTGGTTAGATAAAATGGAAGATTCAGAGTATACGAGTCGATTAAATTTTGAAGGCGCCAATTACGACCTAGATAATCAAAGTGTTCCTAAATTTTGTGATTCGAAAAGGATGGAGGCAAACGCGGATAATTATGTTGCCAACTTTGATAGGGTTAGCTACGAGCCAGTCTCTTCATCCGAAATAAAGGTCTTAAAAACAATGCGCTTAAATGCCGTGCCAGATATTGAGGTGTATGGTGGGGCGTACCGTGGAGTTAGAAGCATATCTATTTGCTTTTATCCTTTTGTGGTGCAAAATGGAGAGTATAAGAGAGTGGTAGATTATAAGGTATCCTTAACACAGATAAATAAGGATTTCTCAAACGGAGCGCCTAAAAGGAAGAAGTCGGCAGCGGTTAGTCACTCGGTTTTAAACCAAGAAGGCTGGTTTAAAATGAGTGTAGAAGAAACGGGTTTACATAAAATTACACCTGGTTTTTTATCGGATAATGATATTTCTTCGAGTGCCATTGGTATTAATGACTTGCGAATTGTAGGTAATGGTGATGGTATGTTGGTAGAGGATATTGATGTAAGTAGGGCAGAGGACTTATTGGATGTGCCATTAAAGATATTTGATAATAATAATGATGGCTTGTTTAATGGTAGCGACTACGCAGTTTTTTACGCTAAAGGCCCTCACACTTGGAGCTTGAATAAAACAGATTCGGTTTTTGAGCACCGAATGAATGTGTATAGGACAAAGAATTTTTATTTTGTTTCAGTAACGGCTGGTTCAGGGAAGAGTCTTGCGCAAGCAGCGCCTTCTGGTGCTTCAAATGTTTCGGTTACCAGTTTTGATGATTACCAGTTTGTTGAAGATGAAAAGTACAACTTAGTAGGTACCGGACGTCAATGGTTTGGAGATGTTTTTGATTTTACCAAAGTATATAATTACAGCTTTAACTTTCCTAATATTGATTTAAATACCCCGGCACGTTTAAAAGTAAGAGCGGTAGGTAGGGCATCTACGGGGAATACATTTTTAGCAACCAAGCTAAATGCGGGTCAACAATTGCTTTCAAATACGTTTACACAACTTCCTGGTGGAGATCATCCTCCACATGCTACCGTTAAAATAGAGGAAGGATATTTTACGCCCTCAACCTCAGGTTTCAATCTAACTCTAGAGTATGATAACTCGTCAAACCCAGCTGGTGTTGCTTGGTTAGATTACATTGAAGTACAAGTAAGGCGGAATTTAACGTACAACGGTGCTCCCTTATATTTTAGAGATATTGAAAGTGTTGGGCCAAATCAAATGGCTGAGTTTGTTATTGCTTCTGCAGTAAACGGTTTGCAAATATGGGATGTAACCAACCCTAATAAGAGTAAAGAAATTCAAGGGGTTTTAGTGGCCGGTCAAATTTCCTTTACAGCACCAGCCGATAGTTTAAGAGAATATGTGGCTTTTAAAGGGAGTTCAATGGCGGTACCTGAGTTTGTTGGAGCGGTAGAGCCTCAAAACTTACATGGTTTAGGTTTAACGGATATACTAATAGTTACACATCCCAACTTTATGGATGCAGCGGTACGTTTAGGGGAGTTTCATTTACAACAGGATTCATTATCTTACACTATAGCTACAGTAAATCAAATATATAATGAGTTTAGTAGTGGTGGGCAGGATATAACGGCTATTAGAGATTTTGCTCGATTCCTTTATAAAAAGGACTCGGTGCCTGGGGTAAGTTTTGATTATCTCATTTTAATGGGAGATGCTTCTTATGATTATAAAGGAATTTTAAATACACAAAGCAATTTTGTTCCTCTTTGGGAGTCGAGTAGCTCTTTGTCTTTACATGCTTCAAGTGTTACGGATGATTACTTTGCTTTTTTGGATGATGGCGAGGGGGACAGTTCTTTTAGTGGGCAAAGTTTGGATTTAGCAGTGGGCCGTATACCCTGTGCTACTTTAAAGCAAGCGCAAGGTTACGTAAGTAAGGTAGAAGCTTATAGTTTAGGAGCTAATAGATTTGGTGACTGGCGAAATAAGTTATTGCTGATAGCAGATGATGTAGAAAAGGATTGGGAGGATATGTTTGTCAAAAACTCTGAATCTTTTGAGAAGTTAGTAAACAACAAGGCCAAGTGTATTAATGTAGATAAGGTGTATACCGATTCCTATGTGCAGGTAAGTAGCACGGGCAGTCAATCGTATCCCGAAGCGCAGGCTGATATTTTTAGAAAAGTGCAACAAGGAGTTTTAGTAGCTAATTATATCGGTCATGGAGGAGAAATTGGACTATCGTCTGAAAAGATACTCGGTTTAAATGAAGTAAACGGATGGAATAATAAAGAGGCAATGGCACTTTTTATGACTATTACCTGTGAGTTTACCCGACTGGATGATCCAAAACGTGTTTCGGCTGGAGAACAATTGTGTTTAAACCCCAACGGTGGTTCTATTGGGTTGGTTTCTACTACTAGGGTTGTTGGGGCTAACCCTGCTGTCAATTTAAATAGAGAAGTATTTAAGGTTGTTTTTGAAAGAAACAACAATCAGCCCAAAACCATGGGAGCTATTGTGAGAGATGCGAAGAATGCGGATAACAATAACGGCACACGCTTAAAATTCTCCTTTTTTGGTGACCCGGCTCTAAAACTGGCCTTGCCAAATTACAATATGTCTATAACCAAGTTTAATGGCAAGCCTGTAAATCAAGGTAATTTAGATACACTAAAGGCTTTTTCTAAAGTGCTATTAGAAGGTATAGTTAGTGATCACAGTCAGCAAAAGATGGTGAACTTTAATGGGGTAGCGAATGTTAGCGTGTACGATAAGCCGGTTCCTAAAAGGACGAGGGTGAATGATGGAGAGGGCAATCCTATTAATTTTAAATTACAAAACAGCTTAATTTATAGAGGAAAAGTAAGGGTTGTTAATGGCGATTTTAAAGTGGAGTTTTTCGTGCCTAAAGATATTGCTTATCATTTTGGTACTAGTAGAATTAGCATGTACGCCTCTAACGGAGATGTTGATGCTGGTGGATGTAATGATAGTATAATAGTTGGAGGTTTTGGCGAGGCGATTGCAGACAATGCGGGTCCCGAGATAGAGCTATATATTAATGATGAAACCTTTGTAAGAGGAGGTATCACTGATGAAAACCCTGAACTGTATGCTATTTTGGTGGACTCATCAGGAATTAATACAGTAGGTAACAGTATAGGCCATGATTTGGTGGCCATTTTGGACAATCGTACGGATTTGTCGTATGTGGTTAATGAGTATTACGAGGCAGATTTAGATTCCTATCAAAGCGGTATTGTTCGATACCCATTTTATGATTTAGCCGAAGGCGCACATACCTTAAAACTAAAGGTGTTTGATATTCATAACAATTTATCGGAGGCTGAAACTGATTTTATAGTAGCTGATTCGGAAGAAATGGCCCTGGAAAAGGTGCTTAATTACCCCAATCCGTTTACCACCCATACCGATTTTCAGTTTGAGCACAATAGGGTGAGTCAACCTTTACAGGTGCAGGTACAAATATTTACCGTGTCCGGGAAATTGGTTAAAACAATACATCAAACCGTAGTGCCCGAAGGAAATCGTGTCACGGGCATAACCTGGAATGGGTTGGATGATTTTGGAGATAAAATAGGAAAGGGTACATACATTTATCGGGTAAAAGTAAAGTCAGAGTTTGATAGATCTACAGCCGAGAAATATGAGAAACTGGTTATTTTACGTTAAGACCTTTTGATTATACAATAAACCCTATTTTTGCTAACAATTTTTTTGTTTAAATGAATAAGATTTTCTCCCTTACCTCAGTTTTAGTACTTGCTGTAAACGTGGCTTTTGCTCAAGCTGGAGAGTTAAAAAGTAACAGCGATTATTTTAACTCACTAAGAACTATTTCCACAGCCGTTCCCATCATTTCAATTTCACCAGATTCTAGAGCTGGTGGAATGGGAGATGTAGGTGTAGCCTCGGATCCTGATGTTAATTCCATGTACTGGAACCCTGCAAAACTGGCTTTTTTAGAAGATGAAACTAAAGCACTTTCAATATCCTATACACCTTGGTTAAATGAGCTGGTAAACGACATCAATTTAGCCTACTTATCCTTTGCCTATAAATTAAACAATAAGCAGGCCTTAGGTTTTGCCATGCGTTATTTTTCACTGGGAGATATCAAGTTTACAGATAATGATGGCAATCCTTTAGGAGAAGGAAAACCTTATGAAGTAACTTTTAACGGGGCCTATGCGCTTAAGGTAGGGGAACGTGTTTCGTTGGCAGTAGGTTTGCGCTATATTTTTAGTGATATTACTAATGGATACCAGACCACAAGTATTGAACCGGGAAAGGCTTTTGCTGCGGATTTGGGTGTGTATTATAAGAGTAGAGAGGTGAATATGGATGGAGGTTTGAAGCAGGCCGTATCTCTAGGCGCTAATTTTTCAAATATAGGATCAAAAATATCATACGGAAACGATGCCGAAGCTGATTTTATTCCTGCCAATTTACGTTTGGGGGGTGCCTATCACTTACGTTTAGATAAGTATAATCGAATTGCTTTTATGGTAGAAGCCAATAAATTGTTGGTGCCCACACCTCCTGTACGAGAAGGGGATGAAGGATTTACAGGAGACCGTAATGGAAATGGATCGGAGGATGACGGAAGTATTATTGCAGGAAAAGATGATGATGTAAGTTCTTTTCAAGGCGTAATCCAGTCATTTACAGATGCACCAGGTGGAGCAAGGGAAGAATTTGAAGAAGTACAGCTTAATGGTGGTTTAGAATTTTGGTATGATGAAAAGTTCGCCCTTCGAGGAGGGTATCAATGGGAACACGCACAGAAAGGTGGACGCCAGTATTTTACAATGGGATTAGGAATTAAGTTTAATGTATTAGGTGTAGATTTTGCCTATTTAATTCCAGCATCAGCTACTGTAAAAAGCCCCCTGGAAAACACGCTGCGTTTTACCATTCGCTTCGATTTTGAAGGAGGAGATTCTTAAGTAACGCAGTCAATACCTCATTTTTTATTGATGAAGCAGGTTAGTATTACTAGTAACTTTATTGAATTAGATTTTGAAGAGCTTACGTTGGATTTTCAAAATTTGGTTTCTCAGGCTAAAGAGGCAATTTGCCGAGCCTATGCGCCCTACAGTAATTTTCCAGTTGGAGCTGCCGTTTTACTGCAAAACAAGGAGGTAGTTTTAGGTTCTAATCAAGAAAACGCAGCTTATCCTTCAGGCCTCTGTGCCGAAAGAACGGCTCTGTTTTATACAAGCTCTCATTTTTTAAATCAAAAAATCAGAGCTATCGCGGTAGCGGTAAAAAATAGTATTAAAGATTATCCCAGTCCCTGCGGTAGTTGCCTACAGGTTATTTCCGAATATGAAGAGCGCCAGGAAAGCCCAATTGAGGTTCTTTTGGTACATCCGGAAAACGGGAAAATCCTCCTTTCAAAAGGCATTAAAAATTTACTTCCATTGGCCTTTAAGAAAACACATCTTACAAGGTAGCAAACACACATTTTATTCTAAATTTGTGACCTTTCTATTTTAACTAAATATTTGCCATGCCTAAAAAAAAGGTGACAAAAGCGGTATATCTAAAGTGGTATGAAGACATGCTATTTTGGCGCAAGTTCGAAGACAAAGCTTCGGCTCTTTATATACAGCAAAAGATTAGAGGCTTTCTACATTTATATAATGGCCAAGAAGCCGTTTTAGCAGGTGCTTTACATGCTATGGAAAAGGGAGATAAAATGATAACGGCCTACCGAAATCATGTTCAACCTATCGGTTTAGGAGAAGATCCTAGAAGAATTATGGCCGAACTTTTTGGTAAAGAAACAGGTA
Source organism: uncultured Owenweeksia sp. (assembly GCA_937146805.1). Lineage (GTDB taxonomy): Bacteria > Bacteroidota > Bacteroidia > Flavobacteriales > Schleiferiaceae > Owenweeksia. The sequence goes on from CAKZRR010000017.1 coordinate 261,971, forward strand.
CTTCCAACGGAAAAGGTGGGTCAATGCATATGTTTTCTAAGGAACACCATTTTTATGGTGGTCATGGTATAGTAGGTGGTCAAATTCCATTAGGTGCAGGTTTAGCATTTGCCGATAAATATAAAGGAGACAAACATGTTACTTTATGTTACATGGGCGATGGTGCTGTTAGGCAAGGTGCTTTTCATGAAACCATGAACTTAGCAATGCTTTGGAGTTTGCCAGTGGTATTTGTAATCGAGAATAATGGATACGCTATGGGGACTTCCGTAAAGCGTACTGCCAACCACGAAGATATTTATAAATTGGGATTAGGTTACGAGATGCCTTGTGCTCCGGTAGAAGGTATGGATCCACTAACGGTTTACAATGCCATGCAAGAAGCAGTGGATAGAGCTCGATCTGGAGAAGGACCAACACTACTTGAAATTAGAACATATAGATATAAGGGGCATTCAATGAGTGATGCGCAACATTATCGTACAAAGGAAGAGGTGGCAAAATACCAAGAGCAAGATCCTATCTTAATCGTAAAAAAGGAAATTGAAGACAAGAAGTACGCTACGCAAAAGCAATTAGCAGAGATTGATGAACGCGTAAAAAGTTTGGTAAAAGAATGCGTGGACTTTGCAGAAAATTCTGAGTTTCCTAAACCGGAAGATTTGTATAAAAACGTATACAGCCAGGAAGACTACCCTTTTATTATTAATAACTAGAAACAAGTATTTCGATGGCTGAAATAGTGAGCATGCCCCGATTGAGCGATACCATGGTAGAAGGAACCGTGGCTAAATGGCATAAACAAATAGGTGATAAAGTAAACGAAGGTGATTTGCTTGCCGAAATTGAAACGGATAAAGCCACCATGGATTTTGAAGCTTTTCAGGAAGGTGTGCTTTTACATATTGGAGTTGACGAAGGTCAAACGGCTCCTGTTGATTCTATTTTAGCGGTCTTGGGTGAGAAAAATGAAGATATTTCTGCTGTATTGGCTTCAGGAGCTTCGGCAGAAGCAACCAAGAGTGAGCCCGAAGTAGAATCTGCGCCACAGAAAAAAGAAGATAAATCAACGGATAAATCAACTGCCAGTTCTGGATCAGGTGGAAATCAACAAAGGTTAAAGGCATCACCTTTGGCAAAAAAAATGGCGGCTGATAAAGGTATTGACATTGCAGCCATTGCTGGTACTGGTGAAGGTGGCCGAGTAGTAAAAAGAGACATAGATAATTACACGCCAAAATCAAATAGTTCAGATGTAAATACTGCTGCAGGAGTTGAAAGTTACGAGGAAGTGCCGGTAAGTCAAATGCGCAAAACCATAGCTAAACGATTAGGTGAAAGTAAATTTACTGCTCCACACTTCTATCTTACTATGGATATCGATATGGATGCAGCCATTGAAGGAAGAAAGTCGATTAATGCGGTATCCGAAAAGAAGGTAAGTTTTAATGATATGGTAATTAAAGCCACGGCTTTGGCTTTAGAAAAGAATCCAAAGGTCAATTCAAGTTGGCTTGGAGACAAAATAAGATACAATCATCATGTTAATATTGGCGTAGCGGTAGCGGTTGACGAAGGCTTACTGGTTCCTGTGGTTCGCAATGCTAATAATAAAGGACTGGCTACAATTAATGCGGAAGTAAAAGAGTATGCGGGAAAAGCCCGGGACAAAAAGTTGGTTCCAGCTGATTGGGAAGGAAACACCTTTACTATTTCCAATCTCGGGATGTTTGGCATAGAAGAATTCACGGCTATCATCAATTCTCCAGATAGTTGCATATTGGCAGTTGGAGCTATAAAGCAGGTGCCTGTGATTAAAAATGGAGCGGTAGTGGCTGGTAATGTTATGCGTGTAACCTTGAGTTGTGATCACAGAGTGGTGGACGGAGCAACAGGTTCAGCATTTTTACAATCACTTAAACAGTATCTGGAAAGTCCAATGAGTATGCTTATCTAAGTACTCCTATATATAGGTATAATATAAAAGGCTTCTCGTGTTTATCGGGGAGCCTTTTTTGCAAAACACAATTATGAAAAACGTTATAGTAACAGGGGCAAGCAAAGGAATAGGATATCATACGGCTTTGGCATTAGCGGTTAGCAAATGCAGGGTTTTAGCTGTGGCTCGAAATGTATATGGTCTAGATAAGTTAAAAGCGGAGGAATGCGGGGATGGATTAATTGAGGTTTTACAAGCAGATATCACAAAACCTGAAGGCAGGGAGGCCGTAGCGAATCACTTTGAAAAGATAGATGGCCTTATTAATAACGCAGGGATTCTTATAAAGAAGCCATTTGACAAGATATCGTTCGATGATTTACAAAAAACATACGATGTAAATGTGTTCTCTCCCTTCCTTTTAACCCAAAAGTGCATGCCAAAATTCAATCCATTTGCCCACATAATAAACATAGGAAGCGTAGGAGGTGTAAATGGAACGCAAAAGTTTCCAGGATTGACATCGTATAGTAGTAGTAAAGCGGCAATTTCGTGTCTATCTGAGTGCTTACAAGCAGAATTTGAGAATAAAGACATCAGTTTTAATAGTTTGGCCCTTGGTTCTGTGCAAACAGAAATGCTAGAAACGGCCTTTCCGGGGTATAAAGCGGGTGTAAATCCAAATGAAATGGGGCGCTATATTGCTGATTTTGCACTGGACAGTGGAAAGATTGTTAAAGGAAAAACACAGATGGTGTCTAATTCCAATCCTTAACTCTAAATTTTTATTGCTGACTATCAGTATGTTAATGTGTGTATTTCAAAAAAGACTAATAAAGACTTGCTGGGGCATAAAACCGTATTATATTTGCCGCCCCAAACACGATAGGTGTAACGGAAGTTCTTCGAAACAATTTTTTAAAAAAAATCACTAAAAGTTTTTTAATCGAAATTTTAGTGTATATTTGCCGCCCCGTTCAGAACGCTGAACATTTAAGGGGAAAGGGTTGAAAAAAAGTAAATTTTTATTGTGTTTAGATAAAGCATTTACAGTATATTTGCCACCCGATTTTGAAAGCAAAAGTTTTTAAAATTAATTTGAATTATTTGTTGTGAGTGTCGAAATTACTTCTACATTTGCAGCCGCAAAAATAACAAAAGAGAGTTCTTTAAAATATTGAAGAGATAAATAAGAAGGTAAGAAATGTAGCCTTGTCAATTGAGCTTTAGAATTCAAACAATCTTACAACGGAGAGTTTGATCCTGGCTCAGGATGAACGCTAGCGGCAGGCCTGACACATGCAAGTCGAACGGTAACATTCTCGCTTGCGAGAGATGACGAGTGGCGCACGGGTGCGTAACGCGTATACAATCTGCCTCTATCAGGAGAATAGCCCAGAGAAATTTGGATTAATACTCCATAATATTACGATATCGCATGGTAATGTAATTAAAACTTCGGTGGATAGAGATGAGTATGCGTCCTATTAGTTTGTTGGTGAGGTAAAGGCTCACCAAGACTACGATAGGTAGGGGGCCTGAGAGGGTGATCCCCCACACTGGTACTGAGACACGGACCAGACTCCTACGGGAGGCAGCAGTGAGGAATATTGGTCAATGGACGAAAGTCTGAACCAGCCATGCCGCGTGCAGGATGACGGTCCTCTGGATTGTAAACTGCTTTTATACGGGAATAAACCTCTCTACGTGTAGAGAGCTGAAGGTACCGTAAGAATAAGGACCGGCTAACTCCGTGCCAGCAGCCGCGGTAATACGGAGGGTCCAAGCGTTATCCGGATTTATTGGGTTTAAAGGGTCCGTAGGCGGGCTTATAAGTCAGAGGTGAAATCCCACAGCTCAACTGTGGAACTGCCTTTGATACTGTAGGTCTTGAATATATTTGAAGTAGGCGGAATATGTAGTGTAGCGGTGAAATGCATAGATATTACATAGAACACCAATTGCGAAGGCAGCTTACTAAGATATTATTGACGCTGATGGACGAAAGCGTGGGTAGCGAACGGGATTAGATACCCCGGTAGTCCACGCCGTAAACGATGTTAACTCGGTGCTTGTCTACTTGAAGATGAGTGCCAAAGCGAAAGTATTAAGTTAACCACCTGGGGAGTACGCTGGCAACAGTGAAACTCAAAGGAATTGACGGGGGCCCGCACAAGCGGTGGAGCATGTGGTTTAATTCGATGATACGCGAGGAACCT
>CAKZRR010000018.1 GCA_937146805.1 uncultured Owenweeksia sp.
AAAAGAATGGTTCTAATTTGATTGGTAGGTTTATTGTTATTATGATTTTGCACCAGTTGTACCCTGTATTGAAACTGGATAGCATCAACATGTATAGCAACCGAAGTATCAATATAATGACGAGCAGTAACATCATCGTAACTTTCAAGAGTATAGAAAACATCATCATTATTGGCTCTTAAAATATTCCAAGAGGTAAATAGGTGTGGAGCCCAAGAGTTGGGGTCAATACTCCAATCTAGTCTAACTCGTTCATCTTCCTCTACGGTTACATTTTCTAATTTGTAATCTAAAATGGGGCAATCCGTAACTCTAATAATAAAAGTAAAGAAAGGGTCTAATGGGAAACCACATTTATTCATTAGGGTATTACCATCGGTACCAGGTTTAATAGTAAGTATGTAATCACCATTTACATCCAATGCTTTATGTAACATAAGATCAATACTTTTGGTTACCAAATCTGGGCGACAATTGTCATTTACACCGACTACGGGTCTAAGTACAGAATCTGGCCCAACTAACCTAAAGTCGCTTCCATCAGGTGCAATTGTTTCGCAATACACCCCATCTTTAAATTTAATGTTTACCAAAGTATCAAAGCAATTGTAATCAATTACCGGAATACGCATCAAGTATATACCGGATCCAGGAGGATATTCAACAGAATCAGGGTTGTTGATTTTACCCACGTTAAAGGCGGCCATAAGGCTATCCTTGCTAAGAAGTTGAGAGGGGTAAGAGCCTCTTGCTGGTTGAGGGCCATTGGCAGCTGCTATTTTACAACCCGCAATAATCGGTACTTGCAGGTCTCTTACCGAGGTTCCAATATCTAACCAAATACCATTAGAATAGCGATATTCGGTAACGGTAACGTTAATCACGCATACCTCCTGCTGCGCAGGTGTAAATCGAAAAGTACCATAGCGATGATTAATATTAATACCACTTACCGTGGTCATGGGTTGATTAACAGAGTAGCCTGGTTTGAAGGTCATATTTGTAGGATTTGGACAATTTCCCGCTAAGGGGTTACCAAAATCATAGTATAAGCTATCACCATCAGGTTCTACAGCTGCTTGAGACCAAATAAAAGGACGACCCACGCAAAAACTTTTGGCGGCTGGATTGATAAATACCGGGCTTGAATTGGGTCCAATAGTATTGTTTAATTCTGACTCGATGTAGAAAGTTCCAGCCGTAGTCATATTACTGCTCGCGTTGTTGTTTCGAGCATTTTCCGAAAACGAGAAAGTAAAATCGGCACAAACACCGGGTAAATCTATTTGCCCCTCAAAATAATAGACCTCTGTAAATACTAAGGAGCTAGAGTTGGAATCTACACAATCAGTAAGTTCTGGGGTTATTATCGAGCCAAAGGCGCTTCCTGCGATTGTGTCTGTTGGCGCTACTTTATCCGTGATCGGCACAAAAGTCATGGGAATGGTTGTTTGCGAGAAACAAGAAGATACTACGCAAATACTTTTGTTTGTGGTTGTAATCGTAATTCCAGAAATATCACGATAAAATTTTAAGTAAACCTTATAACGATGCGGAAACTGGGTGTTACCCACATACTTGTACCAAATTTCTCCGCCTGCCATGTGGGAGGCATTACTCTCTTTGGGTGCAAGCGTAAAAAGCACTCCAAGTACTAAGCACCATAGTATATTTTTCATTGTAAATCGGGTATTATGATTAAGATGATTCAAATATACATCCTTTGACAAAGGAGTTACAAACGAGAATGAGATAGAGGCAGGTTTAACTTATTTATCGATTTTAGTAAATCCTTCTCCAAAACAGGAACTACAAAGAAGGGTTTAATGCAATTTTTTGTGAATAAACATCCCCCTTTTCGTCTTGTAGCACTACTAAATACACGCCTTTTTCATTAAAAGGAAAGCGTTGCTCTAGGCTTGTTAGATCAACTTGTTTTACGAGATTTCCGCTCAAACTAAATATAGTAGCCTGTTTGTACACCTGATTAGGATGCATGGAAATAATTAATTCTTCATTATGGCCAAATACAACCGGATTGTTATTACCGGTATCACCTTCTTTTAGGGTACTTAATAAGGCAAACTGGTTGGTGTAGCTATCTCCAGGATGGATGAATTGAAATTCTAAATTTTCAATAGAAACTACTTTTCCGCTTTCCATGTCTTTCAAATATTTTGGTTTTTGAGACATGGATTCATTGGTAAGTTTCACGTGTATTTTTGTACTGCCGCTATTGGGCGATTGGACGGAGAAGTACAGAGGGTATTTATACTCAGAAACACAATTGTAGGCAATTCTTCTTTTGTTATCTTCCATAAAAAGAGAGAGTTCTTCCTTGCCGTTATGCATTTCCAAATGGTCATATTTAAAATCATAACCAGAGGTGGCTTGGTTGAAAACCGCAAAATTCAAATGATCTCTTCCATTTTTCTGTTCCACTTTAATGCTGATTTGGTCACTCACCAAAGAGGTTTTACGAGTCTTCGGTGTGGCCTCGGTACTTCGCATGGCATCTGTTAAGGGCATAATAATTTGATGAGTTGTAGGGTTTGGATCCGTTTCCAATTGCAACCAAAATGCTTGCCCCTTAGCAATTTTTTCACTTCCTCCTAAGCTACTGGTGTTGGTAAGGCTATTATACGATGCGTAAGTTCCATCGTTTCCAATATTATCATCCCAGTAATAAACGGTAGCAGATAACACATTTTGAAGCGCCATTGGAGCATTTCCATACACTAAATCCCAATCTAAATAAGATGGGTAGGGGTTGGCTACAAAATTCCAACCTTCAAATTCTAAAGGGTCTACAAAAATAGCAGGGATGCCCGCGCTAAAGTGTAAATTTTGAGGTTGAGCACCGGTAATTAGAGTTCCTTGGGCATCTAAAGTAGCCGGCAAGGGCGTGAATTCTGCGCCATGTGAGGTTCCCATAAAAATGGAGAAAGCTTGATCAAAATTTACGCTGGCATCTACCGGAAAATCCCAATCACTGATGGAGGCATCCCAGGTCCAAATGCTACCATCGTTACCAGCCGAAAAAACCATGCGGTTAAAATCGTTTTCAATTTCGGCTATATTACACACAACGGGCGAGGATAAGTGTCGGTATCCATTGGTTCCATGGTAATACCATTGATTGACAACATTTCCTGTAATGCCGCCAGAACCTGCTGAAACTTGTCCGTATTCAGTTTCTGAAACTGCCTTTAGCGTAAGTCTTCCGTCCGAGGCCAGGGTGCCGTTAATTGGGTTTACAATGCCATTACAATTTAATTGGTTAGCACCAGCTAGCGAAATAGTATTGGCTCCACAATCTATATCCAACAAATACAAATCAACTTCGGCATCTATTGAAATGGAGTAGCTTCCGCCTACAAAAGTGTTATCTAAAACCACTTTGCTGGTTGCGCTAGGCACCTGATTTGTACTCCAGTTATCGGCATCTGTCCAGTTGTTGCTTACTCCTCCGTTGTCCCAACGAATAATATTGGTCTCCGAAACTGAAAACTCATCGATGGCAATGTCAGTAAAACCAGAGCCACCAGATTTTCCTTTAAATAGGATGGAAACTTTTTGTCCGCTGTAGCGGGATAAATCTAAGGAAATCGAGTGCCAACTAGCATTGGTATAACCGTAGTTAGACCAAATAAGTTCATTGCCACCTTCATGACAAACTAGAACATCCAAATTTTCAACATAACCGTCTCCATACATTTGGTACGCAAAACTTAATTGTGGATTAGAAACACCATGCAAGTCAATAGCCGGTGAGCTAAGTTTGGCAAAAGCATCGCGGCAAGGCGTGGCTTCTATATAAAGGTAATTTCCATTACCCCCAAAACCGCTGGTAGGCCCCGTATTTACAGAGGGCGTGCTCCCCGTGTGCACTCTCCAGTCGGTGTCATCACTGGTGTTGTTTTGCCAATCGTCTGAAAGGTTACAAGTGTAAATACAGCTGCCAGGTACTACGCAGGTGCTAAATGCATCAAAATTTTGAGTGTACGGAACCGTTTTAGCATTAGTAACCGTAAAAAAGTTGCTTGCCGAATGGCTGTCGTTTCCAAAAGTATTGGCAACGTATAAATTAACTTGATAGTTTCCGTTTTGCGTAAAAGCTATTTCTGGGTTTTCGCTGTTAGCGTTGGTTCCGTTTAAAAAGTTTACCAAAGGGGGTGTGAACGACCAATATAAGCTATCAACAAGGCCATTGCTGGTATTTTTTAGTTGCGTTTTCATGTTGATACTGAGGTTGCTGCAATGGGCTTCGAAACTGGCAATAGGCGCTTCTTCCGAGAAAGCATTGCTTGTAAATAGGCCACGCCCGTGGGTAGCGGCAACCACTTGCTGGTCTGCGTTTCTCAGCTGTAACATGTCCACACGTACGCGTGCCAAGCCCGAATTACTAGGTATCCAGGTAGGTGAGCCTGAGTTGAAATTACTGGTAGCCCAAACGCCTAATTCGGTGGCAACCAAAGCTTCATCTCTATTATTAGGATTAAAAATAAACCAGCGCACTGGCATGTCGGGTAAGTTGCCCTCTTTAGAAACCCAGTTTAAACCTTGATCGTTACTGTACCAAACGGAGGTAACCCCGTAATTTGAGAAGGTAACAGCCAGCTCATTTTCGCTGGCTCCAATTTCTATACAGGATATGGTAGCTGTTGGTAGTTCTCCATCTAAATCTAAGTTAGTGGTACTTGGTGAAGCCTGCGCATTGGTTATTTTTAATAAGTCCCCAGATGTAGTTCCTGTAAATAGGGTGGTGGTCGCTACCGTATAAGGTGATACTCTTAAGTGTGAAACTTCCGCACCAAACGGAGCGTTAATCAATTGCGTTACAGGAGAACCTCCATTTAAATGAATTCTATTGTACTGTGAAGTTGAGTTGCCAGAATAAACGATATCCAAATTATCATCATAATCGGCTGGATTAATAAATCGACCACCATTACCCAAACTGAGTGTGTTAAAGGAAGAACCGTTATCAATAGAGTAGGAAAAGTTATTCCGGGTATAAGCGGTAACCTGATAATTAGGGTTGGTTTGGTCTATAAAACAAAAACCACCATCTCCACCCGTAGCCTCGGTAGTGGAGTTCATTCCAGTATAAGTAAACTGTTGAGTGCCATTGTCTTGCGCTCCGGCCAAATAATAATTGCTTCCGGCAGTTGGGTGACTGGCACAGGCGTAAAATTGAGTTACATTATAAGCGTTACTTCTTGGTTGAATAGTATTTTGCGTAGCGGCATTGGATAAATCATCACAGTAAAAAATACCACCGTCATTCCCAAAAATCACTTCATTGCTGGCTCCTGGTCTAAATACAATAGCATGCTGATCGGCATGTACTCTAGAGCAAGTAAGGCTTCCCAGTGAATTATTATTCGACCATTTTGAAATCTGCGTCCACCCGCTTGCACCATCGGTGCTTCTAAATAAATCAATACCACCAGCAATCACCTCATCTTCATCTGCGGGGTTAACCGCCAATATAAGGTTGTACCAAGCTTGTCCGCGTGTAAAATCTGTATTTGGAATTCCTCCATCCACATCTGCGGGCTCATTTCTGGTAGACCATGAACTACCTCCATTAGTGGTTCTGACAATGGCTTCAAGAGCGCTATTTTCTTCAATTAGGGCATATACATAATTGCTATTTGAGGGCGCACAAGCAATTTCAACCCTTCCGGGTGATGAAGTAGGATGACTGTAATTAATGCTCCAGGTGGTGCCATTACTTGAAAATAAAATGTCCCCGCCACCGTCATCGTTTGGCGTGTTGAACGGACTTTTCCGGGCACCAACCCACAAATTGTTACTGGCATCAATCTCAATATCAGTAGGGCTGTGTACAGCAGATTCTCCGGGTATAGCGGGTAAAACTTGGGTCCAGCTGCTGCCGCCATTGGTAGAGCGCTGTAGGCCAACTGAGCTTATTCCGTGAAAACTGCCGCCTATATAAAAAACATCACAGGCTGCGTATACCACACTGGTTCCAGATTCATCTCTAACCACTAAATCATTGATAAACTCAAAAGAACTGGTATTTCCCAATTGAAACCATGTTTCGCCAGCATCAGTAGTTTTCCAAATACCAGCTCCTACAGCACCCGAAGCTACTTGGTTCCAACCTTCTCCTGTACCCACATAAAAAATACTGCTGTTATTTGGGTCGGCAGCTATAGCCGTTATCGAAACATTATCCCAAAGGTTACCCGCATTTTCCCAGCTGCTGCCAGGGTTGGTAATATCATTATTGTACCATAAGCCACCAGTTACGCCACCTGCCCAAACTTTTTTTGCGCTCGGGTCGTTTGGGTCAAACATAATAGCACGGGTTCTTCCGCCAATGTTATTTGGGCCTCTTTCAATCCATTGGTTATTAATGTCTCCAGGTACACCTTCGGTGGTGTTGTGTTCGTTTATTTGCTGAATAATTTGGGGTAAATTTTCAGGAGTGGGTCTTTCAAGATCAGGATTCTTAGTGTCCTCAAAATTTTGTTCCCAAGCTAAATTGGGGGGCGTTTTAGTAGGATCTGATTGGAGGTTTTTACCGTAATCATTTGAAAAATTACAAGCTTCTAAAAGTAGAAGTGATAAGATGGAGATAAGCAGCTTCATTAGCGAGTACATTGGGCTATTATTGAAAAAGGAGAGATTAAAGGTAATGGGCAATTTGCTTCGAAATAGCCCACTTTAAAAAATATTTTAACAGTTTTTCATCTTTAAATAATTCACTTTTTTTAGAGACAAAAGCTATTTTAGATACAAGAGACTAGTAGTTTATAGCCTAATATTTTCGATGGTCTATTTTGCAACGTACTGAGTAAAAATGATTTAAGTTTTGATTTGTTAATAAAAAAGTTGAAATTCACCCACACAATCAAGGAGGCATTATCAAAGAGCTCCAATTATTAACAACACAACAATCAATCATGAAAAAATTTTTAACGTTAAGTCTGCTTGTTTTAAGTAGCGTGAGCCTGCTGGCTCAAAATTGGTATATAAGACCAGGTGTCGGTTATACTTTACCAACCAATCAGGTTAACTTTCCAGAGGTAGATGCTCCCGCGGCTGATGTAAAAATTAATGGAATGACGGGTGATACTACTTCTACTAAATTATTGACCGGGAATTTGGGTCAAGGCTTTAGAGTAGGAGCTGCTTTTGGTAAGATGTTTAACGATAACGTTGGATTTGAAATGGGTATCAATTTTCTGCGAGGTGTAGAAGAGGAGATGGCCCTTCTTACCATTACGGGTTTGCCTAATCTAACAGAAGCAAAAATGACAGGGCAGTTATGGACCTTGGATGTATCGCCTTCTTTAATTGTAAAAGGGAGCGGTGATAAATGGGTGCCTTATGCTCGGGCAGGTTTATTTATCCCTGTAGGAGGTTTACTTACGGTAACCAATAGTATTAACGATCCTAATGGTGCCTTAGCAGGAATGCCAGGTGTAAATTATACGTTGGAATCTACCATGGAAGTAAAATCACAGTTTGTATTGGGCTACCAGGGTGCTGTTGGTGTAAATTACCAATTGAGTGATGATATGTCCTTGTTTGGAGAAGTACACTTTTTAAGTTTTATAAGCCCAGCTCAAGAAACCGAGATAACGGAATATGAAGCGGTGCTTACTGGAGTTGCTACCAGAAGTCTTAGCGACCTGAGTGAATATGAGAAGAAAAACAATTTTGAAGAGGAAATTACACCTAACTCAAATGTGCAAGGAAACCCGGGTTTTGATGCCAATAAGCCTATGGATAGACTGGACTCATTTTTAAATTTGAGTGCGGTAACCGTTAATATTGGAATTACTATTCTGTTGTAAAACAGATTATAAAGACTTAAAAGGCCACTTTAGTTACCTAACTAAAGTGGCCTTTTTTTGTGGAGCTGCAGGGAGTCGAACCCTGGTGCAAACAAGGAAATAAAGTGCTTTCTACATGCTTATTCAATTATTAGATTTTAGGCAGTAAGCCGGGAATTGACACCCTACTTAAAGATTAGTTGCGGATTACGTTTTCGCAAAAGCCACACAACGCTACTTTTACTAGTTTGGATTTAATGACACCTCAGGCTCAAACCCAACCAAACGTAGGGTTTGTGAGATGACTTACTCTAGCGTCTAACGCTTAGATTAGCTCTAATCCACATTCCGTGAGATTAGGCGGCAAGTGCGAAGTTATTTTCGCCAATTATAGTTTGAAGCATAATTTTTATACGGACAACATCTTCTTCGTCCGGCATGCTTACAGTTTAAAACGACTTGCTGTCGAAACCGGTCAGCCCCAAAAAGTCAATGAACTTAGCTGCAAAGTTACTACTTTAGGCCACGAAAATTTACAGATGAAACAGCTTATTTATTTATCGGTGGCTTTTATGCTTTTTACGTTGCCGGTTGCTAGCCAAAGTACTTTTACGGCTACAAATACTTTTTCCTCCATTAATAAAAACACCAGTTTTGGAACCCTACATGATTATTTGGGGCTTAAAAACTTAACAGCCGATACCTTGGCTATGCGTTGGGAGGTTAGCTTTAAAACTATTCCATCGGCATGGTCCATGGGTTTTACCGATACCGAAAATGTGTACGATACCGTTAACGATATGGATGTAGCCAATTTTTTGTTTCCTGATTCAACGGATAAAGTACACAACAAAATGATTATTGGCATTCATCATAACAATACCTTGGGCTCGGGTAGGTATATATTCAATGTTTTTGATGTTAACCATCCAGCTGATAGCTTGCAGCTTATCTATGATGTTACCGTTACGCCTCATCCATTATCAATACAAAATTTAGATTTGGAAAAGGAACCATATCCTAATCCAAGTTCGCATTGGATAAGGGTTCCTAACGTAGGTGTTACTACATATTGGCAAATGCTAGATGTAAATGGAGTATCGGTAAATTGTAAGTATCATTTTGATTCAGATCAGCTGGTAATAGAAACGGATCATTTGGCAAGAGGGAGTTATTTTATTCGTTTCTCAACGGAGGTAGGCAATCACGTTAAAAAAATTATAGTACTGTAGTTTATGAAAATAGGTATTATCCGCGAAGGCAAAAATCCACCTGATAAAAGGGTGGCACTAAGCCCTAAACAATGTGTTGTGGTAACGCAACTTTTTCCCGAAATTGATTTAGTAATACAGCCCAGCCCAATACGCGCTTTTGTTGACTCGGAGTATGAATCACAGGGCTTATCATTGCAAGAAGATTTGTCTGATTGTGATGTGTTGATAGGTGTCAAAGAGGTGCCACTTGATATGCTGATCCCTCATAAAACATATTTGTTTTTTTCGCATACTTATAAAATGCAGCCATACAATAGTAAGCTGTTAAGCAGCTTGTTAGATAAAAATATTAGATTGATTGATTACGAAATGCTGACTCGGCCAAACGGTAAGCGCGTAATAGGGTTTGGTAGATACGCTGGAATAGTAGGAGCTTACAACGCATTTAGAGCCTGGGGCGAACAAAGTGGTGATTATACCTTAAAAGCAGCACATGCCTGTTTTGATAGAAAGGAAATGGAGCAAGAATTAACAAAGGTGAAATTAGCCAACAACATCAAAATTGCCCTTACGGGAGATGGGAGGGTAGCACATGGTTCGATGGAGATTTTGCAGGCACTGAAGATGAGAAAGGTATCTGCCGCTGATTATTTGTCTAGCGATTTTGATGAGCCTGTTTATTCTCAACTTTTGGTAGATGATTACTTTAAGAAAACGGATGGCAGTTCATTTAAGCGATCCGAATTTTATAATGATGCAAGTGGCTTTGAATCTAATTTTGGTCCTTTTGCACAGCAAACCGATTTATTTATAGCGAGCCATTTTTGGAGTGAGAAATCTCCGTTTTTATTTACCAGAGATGATGCGAAAAGTTCGAATTTTAAAATTAGACTGATTTCAGATATTAGTTGTGATATTGATGGCCCGGTGGCCTCAACTTTACGTCCGTCAACCATTGCTCAACCATTTTATGGTTATGACACAGTTAACGAAGCGGAGGTACCTTTTGGAACTCAAGGCAGCATTGGAGTTTCGGCAGTAGATAATTTGCCTTGCGAATTGCCCAAGGATGCCTCTGAAGATTTTGGAAATGAAATGATTAAAAATGTGCTTCCTCACTTTTTTAATGGCGATAAAGATGAAGTGCTGGCTAGAGCTACAGAAACTACCTTAGCAGGTGAGCTAACCGCCAAGTATGCTTATTTAGCAGATTACGCTAATGGAAGGTTATAAGTAAAATTCGTTTTTGTGAGTTCTGATAAGTACATCGATGTAGCTAATATAATTAAGGAAAAAAGCCCCGGTTTATACCGTTGGTTACCTCATTTTGTGTTGCGTTATTTCAAAAAAATTCTTCACGAAAGTGAAATTAATGGCATTATGAGCCGCACAGGCCACTTAGAAGGTTTGGCTTTTGCCGAAGCTGCCATGGGTGAACTTAATGCCCAAATTGAGCCAGTAGGTTTAGAAAATATCCCCGAAAAGGGAGGTGTGATTTTAGCAGCCAATCACCCTTTAGGAGGATTGGATGGTATTGCCTTTTTATTGGCGGTGGGTAAAAAAAGACCCGATATACAATTGCTGGTAAACGATGTTTTATTGAACATTAAGAACTTGAGCTCGTTGTTTGTCGCGGTCAATAAATTCGGGGTAAACCCGAGGCAAGCGTTAAAAATAATTGACGATTGTTATGCTTCGGATAAGGTTACTATGATTTTTCCTGCGGGCATGGTTTCGCGTAAATTGCCTAATGGTGTGGCAGACTTGGAATGGCAGAAAAGTTTTATTAGCAAAGCGAAAAACTACCAGCGAAATGTGGTGCCGGTGTATATTGATTGCCAGAATTCCAACTTTTTTTACAACCTATCTAAATGGCGTACCAAGTTCGGTATTAAAGCGAATTTAGAAATGTTTTATTTGGTAGATGAGTTGTTTAAACAGCGCAATAAAAAGGTACAAGTGTGTTTTGGAAAGAGTATCGCTTACAGTACCTTCGATTCCACAAAAAGTAAAAAACAATGGGCCGCTGAGGTTCGTGCTAAAGTATATGAATTGGCCCCAAAGGGCATTTGATTAAAAAGAGCTTAAACTGCATGGAGAAAATTATTGAACCAATATCCCGTCAACTAATTTTAGACGAGCTTACGGAGGATAAATTTTTAAGACATTCAAATAAACTTCAAAATCAAATGTATTTGGTGAACGCTCATAATTCGCCAAGTATTTTAAAGGAGATTGGCCGCTTGCGCGAAGAGGCTTTTAGATTAGCAGGAGGAGGCACAGGTAAATCAATGGATATTGATGTTTACGATACAGCCACCAAACCCTTTGAGCAATTGATTGTATGGGACCCGGAAGATGAAGAAATTATTGCGGGTTACCGTTTAAAAAAATGCTCAGAAGCGGAGCTGGACGCTAATGGTAACTTGGAAACACCTACCACCCACCTTTTTAAAATATCGCCCAATTTTTACAATAATTATTTACCCCTTACTTTAGAGTTGGGCCGGTCGTTTGTGCAACCTAGGTATCAACGCGGAGGCGATTCTAAGAAAGGTTTATTCTCTATGGATAATTTATGGGATGGATTGGGTGCGGTAGTTCTTCAAAATACAGATATAAAATATTTGTTTGGAAAGGTTACGATGTATCCGCAATATCCGAGGGCCGCTCGTAATTTGATTTTAAGTTTTTTAAACTTCTACTTTCCAGACACTAAGGAGTTAGTGCGACCGATAGCTCCGCTTACCACCGAACAAGAATTGCGCTTGTATCAAGTGTCTTTTGAAGGCTTGAGTTTTAAAGAAGGCTATCAAATATTAAATAAAGAGGTAAGAGCTTTGGGTACTAATATTCCACCGCTCATAAATACCTATATGAACATATCGGGAACCATGAAGACTTTTGGTACTGCCCTAAATCTTAGTTTTGGCGAGGTAGAAGAAACGGGTATTTTGGTAAATACGGAGGATATATTTCCATCTCGTAAAGAGCGCCACTTAGATACCTATTACGAAAACAAGCAGTATATAGGACCTAAAGTAAAGTGGAAAGGTTAATTACATCTTCTTAAGACCAGCAATAGTAGCTTCGGGGTTGTCAGATTTAAATACGAAAGAACCCGCTACCAAAACATCTGCACCCGCTTCAATAAGTTGTGCAGCATTAGCACTGGTTACGCCTCCATCAATTTCGATAAGCGTGGAGGAGTTGGCTCCCTTAATTATTCGCTTTAATTCTTTAACCTTAGAGTAAGTTTGTTCTATAAATTTTTGCCCTCCAAAACCGGGGTTAACACTCATGAGGCAAACCAAGTCAATATCTTGAATAACATCTATTAATAAAGACACGGGTGTGTGTGGATTTAAGGCAACGCCCGCTTTCATACCTTCGGTTTTAATGGCTTGCAAACTCCTGTGCAGGTGCGTAGAGGCTTCGTAATGTACGGTCAATATATCAGCACCTACGGCCTTAAATTCTTTAATATATCGCTCTGGTTTTTCAATCATTAAGTGCACATCCATAGTCTTGGTGGCATGCTTGGTAATGGCACTAATAACAGGCATTCCAAACGAAATATTAGGAACAAATAGACCGTCCATCACATCAATGTGAAACCAATCGGCTTCGCTGCGGTTTACCATTTCGCAATCGCGTTGAAGGTTAGCAAAATCTGCGGCAAGTAAGGAGGGTGCTATTAAAGCCATAATGATATTATATTTGGTGCAAAAGTAAAAAAGCCTTCCCGATTGGGAAGGCTTTCTAAATATTAACCTAAGTAAGTTTTCAATATTTTACTTCTCGAAGTATGCTTTAACCTTCGGATAGCTTTCTCTTTAATTTGACGAACGCGCTCGCGGGTCAAATCAAATTTTTCACCAATTTCTTCCAAGGTCATTGGGTGTTGTCCACCCAAACCAAAGTATAAACGAACTACATCGCCTTCGCGGGGAGTAAGTGTTGCCAACGATCGCTCAATTTCGGTACGCAAGGAATCCTGCATCAAGTCGTCATCTGGGTTAGGGCTATCTCCAGTATTTAATACATCGTACAAATTACTGTCTTCACCCTCTACCAACGGAGCATCCATTGAAATATGACGACCACTATTACGCAAGCTTTCTTTCACATCATTTTCCCCCATTTCTAGGTTGTCGGCAATTTCGTTGGCCGATGGTGCGCGCTCATGCTCTTGCTCAAGTGTAGCGTAGGCTTTATTGATTTTGTTGATAGAGCCAATCTTGTTTAACGGTAAACGTACAATACGAGATTGTTCGGCTAACGCTTGCAAAATACTTTGGCGAATCCACCAAACGGCATAAGAGATAAACTTAAAACCACGTGTTTCATCAAAACGTTGGGCGGCTTTAATTAAACCTAGGTTACCTTCGTTAATCAAATCAGGTAATGTTAACCCTTGGTTTTGGTATTGCTTAGCCACCGATACTACAAAACGCAGATTGGCTTTGGTTAATTTTTCAAGAGCTACTTGGTCACCTGCTTTAATGCGCTGAGCCAATTCTACCTCCATTTCGGCAGTAATAAGTTCTACTTTACCAATTTCTTGAAGGTATTTATCTAAAGATGCGGTTTCACGGTTGGTTACCTGCTTCGTTATTTTTAGCTGTCTCATTGTCTTTTTCTATTGTAAAATTTACCTGTTAAACGAACGTCAAAAATTATTCCTTAGTTTAGAAATAAATTAACTTTCAACGGGTTTTTCCAATAATACCTTGCGGCTCAATTTCATTTTGCCACGGTCATCCATGCCAATTAATTTCACTTCTACCGAGTCTCCTTCGGTTAAAACCTCATCCACCGTTTTTAATCTACGGTGCTCAATTTCTGAAATATGAAGTAAGCCATCGGTATTAGGTCCAATTTCGATAAATGCACCATAAGCCTGAATAGATTTTACTTTTCCGGTGTAAATCGTTCCAATTTCGGGAACAAAGGCAATGGCTTTAATACGCTCAATGGCTGCATTCATGTTTTCACGTGAGGTACCACTAATCTCTACTAAACCTTTATTACCTTCTTCTTCAATGGTTACGGTAGTTTCAGTATCTGCTTGTAATTGCTGAATGTTTTTACCACCTGGGCCTATAATAGCTCCAATAAATTCTTTTGGAATTTCTACTTTTTCAATTTTAGGAGCGTTGTCTTTTACATCGGCTCTAGGTTCGCTAATAGTTTTAAGCATTTCACCTAAAATATGTAAACGACCATCTTTTGCTTGGTTCAAAGCTTTTTCCAAAATTTCATACGAAAGGCCTTTTACCTTAATATCCATCTGGCAAGCAGTAATACCATCTGCCGTACCTGTTACCTTAAAGTCCATATCACCAAGGTGATCTTCGTCTCCAAGAATATCTGAAAGCACAGCGTATTTTCCACTTTCTTGATCTGTAATTAAACCCATTGCAATACCCGATACAGGCTTTTGAATTGGTAAACCAGCATCCATCATAGCCAATGTACCTGCACAAACTGTTGCCATAGATGAAGAACCATTTGATTCTAAGATATCTGAAACAATACGTACGGTGTAAACATTTTCGGTTGGCAAAATTCCTTTCAAGGCTCTTTGCGCTAAGTTTCCATGACCAATCTCTCTACGGCTTACACCTCTAATTGGGCGCGCTTCACCAGTAGAAAATGGAGGAAAGTTGTAGTGTAGGTAAAATTTATCGGCACCAACGGTGGTTACACCATCTTTACGATTTTCATCTAATTTAGAACCTAAAGTTACAGTGGTTAAAGATTGTGTTTCGCCACGTGTAAATACTGCAGAGCCGTGGGCTCCAGGTAAATAGTTGATTTCTGACCAGATTGGGCGAACTTGATCTAAAGCACGACCATCTAAACGTTGACTATCATTTAAAACCATGTCACGTATGGCTTTGTATTCCACATCGTGATAATAAGTATTGATAAGACCTTGCTTTTCGGCTAGTTCTTCTGCCGAAAATTTGGTTTTGTAGTTCTCGCGAATTTCTTTGAATTTCTCAGAACGCTCAGCTTTTGGTAAACCTGCTTTGGCTACACCTAAAACATCATTATAGGTAGCAGTCATTACTTCGGCTGCTAAATCTTCATCATGTGTTTCGTGGCTGTATTCTCTTTTGTTTTGAGCAAAAGCAATTTGTGCGGCTAAAGCTTCTTGCGCAGCAATTTGATCTTTAATAGCTTCGTGAGCAAAGGCAATGGCATCAATCATTTCTTTTTCAGAAATTTCATCCATTTCACCTTCAACCATCACTACACTTTCTTTAGTAGCTCCAATCATCATGTCGATGTCGGCTCTTTCTAAATCAGCTGGAGAAGGGTTAATGCAAAAAGAGCCATCTACTCTAGCTACACGTACTTCACTCATTGGTCCGTTAAACGGAAGATCTGAAAGGGCAATAGCAGCCGATGCAGCCAATCCTGCCAAACAATCAGCAGCAACGTCTTTATCGTAAGAGATAAGGCTAATCATTAGCTGAATTTCAGCATGGTAATCATCGGGGAATAATGGACGTAAACAACGATCCACCAAACGCATTACTAAAATCTCTTCGTCAGTAGGACGCGCTTCTCTTTTTAGGAAACCACCAGGAACACGACCAGCAGCGGCAAATTTTTCGCGGTAATCAACCGTAAGGGGTAAAAAGTCAACGCCATCTTTGGCTTCTTTACTGGAAACAACGGTGGCCAAAAGCATGGTGCCACCCATTTTTACAACTACAGAACCATCAGCCTGCTTGGCTAATTTTCCTGTTTCCAGTTCTATGGTTCTACCGTCTGCTAATTTAATTTCTTGGGTAATGGGAGTGGGAATCATCTATATCGTCTAAAATTGTGTGTATGTGTAAATAAGAAGAAAGGCAATTTGTATCAAATTGCCTTTCTTAAAAATCGGTGTGCTTTATTTTCTAATACCTAAGTCGGCAATAATGGCACGGTATCTTGTAATGTCTTTATTTTTCAAGTAGTTTAAGATTTTACGTCTCTTACCTACTAAATCAACCAAGGCTTTTTCCGTTCCAAAATCTTTGCGATTTTTTTTAAGGTGCTCGGTAAGGTGATTAATACGGTAGGTAAAAAGGGCTACTTGACCTTCGGCAGAACCAGTGTTGGTTGCTGATTTACCGTGTTTTTTAAAAATTTCAGCTTTTTTCTCGCTTGTTAAATACATTTCAAAATCCTTTAGATAAATGTTATGTTAAAAAAATGAGGCGCAAAAGTACAAAAAATATCAATCGGCAACCGTCTTTAACTTTTCATTTTCAGGTACAACCATTTGCAAAAATGAGGAGACTTTATTTTTCATTTCCTTTCGCTCGGTAATAAAGTCAAGGAAGCCATGTTCTAATAAAAATTCAGAAGTTTGAAAGCCTTCAGGAAGGTCTTTTCCAATGGTTTCTTTTACTACCCTGGGGCCTGCAAATCCAATTAAAGCACCGGGTTCTGCAATATTAATATCGCCCAGCATGGCAAACGAGGCAGTAACACCTCCTGTTGTAGGATCGGTTAATATAGATACATAAGGAATGCCTTGTTCACCAAGCAGCGCCAATTTAGCACTGGTCTTGGCCATTTGCATAAGCGAAAAAGCGGCTTCCATCATTCGGGCTCCCCCAGATTTAGAAATCATAATAAAGGGCTTGCGATGTTTGGTAGCGTGATCAACTGCTTTCGCAATTTTTTCTCCTACTACCGATCCCATAGAGCCTCCAATAAAGTTGAAGTTCATACAGGCAATCACAATATCTTTACCATCCATTTTACCGTAGCCTGTTGTTACAGCATCGGTAATACCGGTTTTTTGCTGAGCCGCTTTGTATCTGTCTGTATATTTTTTGGTGTCCTCAAATTTTAAAGGATCACCTGAACTTAACTTAGCATTTAGCTCCGAAAACTTACCATCATCAAACAATAGTTGAAAATACTCTTTGGCATTAATTCTATCATGGTGATGGCAGTTGCTACACATCCACATATTTTCAGCGTGCTCATCTACCGAGGCAATTACTTTACATTTAGGACATTTGTGCCAAAGCCCTTCAGGAGTTTCTTTTTTATCCTTGGTGCTGGTGGTAATCCCTTCCTTATTTCTTTTAAACCAACCCATTTGTTGCGTTTTTTGGTGTGTATCTAAAAAAATTAAGGTGTAGGAACAGCGTCCATCACCTTAATTTTATATTGTGTTAATATGCTTAATTTAAGCTATCGTAATACCTTTTTCTAAGTATACATCTTGAATGGAGTTTAGCAAGCTAATACCTTCATTCATCGGTTTTTGAAATGCTTTACGACCTGAAATTAAACCATGACCACCCGCACGTTTGTTAATTACGGCAGTGCGAACGGCTTGTGCCATATCCGAGCTTTGGTCACCACTGCTGGCACCACCCGAATTAATTAATCCTTGGCGCCCCATGTAGCAGTTAGCCACTTGATAACGAGTAAGATCAATAGGGTTATCTGAGCTCAACTCAGAGTATACTTTAGGATGTGTTTTTCCAAAATCAATAGCATTGTAACCGCCATTGTTTTCAGGCAACTTTTGCTTAATAATATCAGCCTGAATAGTAACTCCTAGGTGGTTAGCCTGACCTGTTAAGTCGGCAGAAACATGGTAATCGGTACCATCTTTCTTAAAACCTGAGTTTCGAGTGTAGCACCAAAGAATGGTGGCCAAGCCTAACTCATGAGCGTATTCAAAGGCATCGGCTACTTCTTGAATTTGGCGGTTGCTATCATCCGACCCAAAATAGATTGTAGCACCTACGGCAGCAGCTCCCATATTCCAAGCATCCTTAACGCTTCCAAACATAATTTGCTCAAAAGTGCTTGGGTAGCTTAAAAATTCGTTGTGATTAATTTTTACAATAAATGGGATTTTATGAGCGTATTTTCTTGAAACGCTGCCCAAAACTCCAAAAGTTGAGGCTACGGCATTACAGCCACCTTCTAACGCAAGCTTTACAATATTTTCGCCATCAAAGTAAATAGGGTTTGGCGCAAAAGAGGCTCCTGCACTGTGCTCAATTCCTTGATCTACAGGTAAAATAGAAACATAACCTGTGTTGGCCAAGCGACCATTGCCGTAAATGGCTTGTAGGTTACGCAATACTTGTGGGCTACGGTTACTTAAACCAAAGGCGCGATCCACAAAATCAGCTCCAGGTAAGTGTAACAAGCTTTTGTCTATAGTTTTTGATTGATGGTTTAGTAGTGCTTCGCCATCGGATCCGAGTAGGGATGTTATTTGTTCCAGGTTCATGATTAAGTGGGGTTTAAAAGTTTAAAATCAAATGTTTGTTAATCGGCAAATTTATAATTTTTTAAATGGTACTAAAACGGGTACCCCAAGGCAATATTTAATGTTGAATTTTTTAGCCAAGGGCGAGTAGCAATGACCCACTGTTTATTGCTTTCGAGCAAGGCAGGGTCGCGTACTTTAAGGCCTAAATCCAATCTTAAAATAAAGAAATCTAAATCCATCCTAAAGCCAAATCCGCTGCCAACAGCCATTTCCCTGATAAAGGAGTTAAACTTTAAATTGGTAGCTTCATTTTCTAAACCTCCACTTAGCCATACGTTTCCAGCATCTATAAAAACCGATCCATACAAAAATCCAAAAATAGGAAAGCGGTACTCTGAGCTAAACAACATTTTTACGGTTCCAGTAGAAAAGCCCAAATGTTCTCCAGTGGCATAATTGGTATTGGGTTGGGTGCCGGCTCCAAGTCTATAGGCAAGCCATCCTCTTAAATCATTACTACCTCCCATGTAAAAGTATTTTGAAAAAGGGGGGACTCTAAAGTCGCCTGTATCTGTTTGGTGTAAGCTGTTGCCATAGGGCAAAATATAACCTCCATAAATCCTATTGGCCCAAGTGCGTTTTTTCTTGAAATTCCAGTAATGACGTAGATCTAAATCAAATTTCACGTATTGAAAGTAGTGTACGTCAAAAATGCCGCGCGTGCCATTATTAAGATCAGTTCCAAGACTCATGGAGTTATCTAGTCCTTTAAATAGATTACCAGCCGTTTCTACAGAAGTTCTTAAATAACGCGGGCTTTTACGCTTTTCTTCTAACTGCTCATTAACCAAATAGGTGAGTCTTGAGCTTGAAATGAATTCGGAAGTAAAGGCCGCTCTTTGAATATCAGATAAGGCTGTTCGGAAGTCTTTATCTACATTAATAACCTGAGAGTAACTCATGTCAATCAAATCTACTCGCCACGATTTCCTCCTAGATTCTTTCCAGTTATAAGTTAGTTTCCCTCCAAAAGTGGTTCGGTCAAATTCGTTTCGCGCTAATCGAGAGTAACTCAAAGAAAGTTTGGAATTGGGCACCATCCTTTTAGGGATGATTTTGTAGGTGTTAAATGGAAGCAAGAATCGTGGAAACAGAATCCCTATTTCGCCCCCGTATTCAAAAGCAAACCTGCTATCGCGACCCGTTAAAGAGATATTATAATCGATACCACTTTTAATTCTAATTTCTAGAGCTTCGCCAGCGCCAAAAATATTTCGGTTTACCCAACCCACACTGGCGTTAATACCCGGGTTGTTACCAATAAAAGTTAGTTCAAGCTCCTGAGTGGTAGTTTGTTTAGGTAAAGGTTTTAGGTTTACTGTGGCTACTAATTGGTTTAAGGTATCGTTGGCCGGATCTACCGGAATGAGTTTTATTTGATTCTCACTAAAAGCTTTATAACCAATTAAATGGGAGTACGATTCTTTAATAATTTGCTCGTTGTATAAATCGCCTTTTTCAAAATGAAGCGCATCCGTAAGGTAACGAGGTTTGTATAGCAGGGTATCAAATAGGAGATGAAATTCATCAAAAGTCAAGCTGTCAAGCGGCTTGGTTACCGTGGCATCTAAGTTTTTTAAAATGATGTAGATGTCCTTAATAATATAGGGTTTGTGATCTTCAAAATAGGAGGTGTCACTATTGATCACCTTATGTTGTTGAATCACCATTTTTATGTCTACCCAATTACCTTGCAAAAAGGTATCTACTTCGTAGCCAATGTTATTTTTAGAGAAGCCGTAGTAACCATGCTCCTTAAATATTTTGGTAAGACGTAATCTTTCTTTCTCTAATAAATCGGCATCATAAGCTTGGCTAGGCAATACCATTTGATCTTTTGAAAAATAACTCAAAAGTGGCTTAAGGCTTTCAGTTTCGGTATAAGTGTTATATGATTTTACTCGATAACGCGGCCCAGTTTTTACCGTGTAGTTTACCGAGGCTTTGTTTTCTTTTTTATGAATGCTGTCAATCTTATAATTGGCTCGAGCTTTAAAATAGCCTTTATTAAAATACCAAAGCTGCAACTGAGCTGCCCCTCGCGCAATTTTTTCCTCATCCACTATTACAGGCGCTTTTCCTACTTTAGTAAAAAAGCTACTATCGGTATTATCGCCCCAATTGTGAAGAGTTAAGCTAGGCGAAAGGAAGTAGCCAAATTTGGGCGAAAAAAGCCAAATTCCATTGTTGGGTTTTTGCTTTAAAATGTCCTCAGCTTCTTCGGGTGCATTATTTTTTTCGTTCACAATAATGCTCTGATCCATCAACAGCATTTTTCCTTTAGGAACGTATTTGGTATTGTTGCAAGCCGTAATGGCCCACATCAAAATGGGGAGTAGAAGTATGTAGCTTTTTTTACTCAAATTAGTTGCTGCTAATAATGTGCAAATGTAATAGGATATGATATCACGGTCTGCCGAAAAGTTAATTAGAAAATTACGTGCCAAAAAACACCGGCAACAGCATCAACTTTTTGTAGCCGAAGGGCGAAAAGTTATAGCGGATATATTGAAGGAAGGCTTACATCCAATACACTGGTTTGCCTTGGCTGATAGTATTTGGATTGCCCAAGGAGCGGAGGAAATTGATCCCAAACAACTACAAGAATTAAGCAGCTTGGAAGTAGCGGATGAAGTGTTGGCTGTTTTTTCAATGCCTATTAAAAGTAATTATACAGAGGGTAGTGCATTGGTTTTAAATGAGTTAAAAGACCCAGGTAATTTGGGTACTATTATGCGAACGGCAGATTGGTTTGGTATTAAAACTATTTATTGCTCCTTAGGCACGGTGGATGTTTTTAACCCTAAAGTAGTGCAAAGTACCATGGGCAGTATTGCTCGTATTCAAATACAATATTTGGAGGATGCTTTAATTTATGAGAAGCTAAGTGCTAAGGATATTTTTGTGGCTGATATGAATGGGGTCCCTGTAAAGGAGATAAAACCAGCCGGTGATTTTGCTCTGATAATGGGTAATGAATCACATGGGCCGAGCAATTTTTGGAAAGAAAAGGCCAAAGCGGTAACTATTCCGCAAGCCGGAAAAAGTGAAATAGAAAGCTTAAACGTAGCCATGGCCACCGCGGTAATTTTAGGCTGCTGGACATAAAAAAGTGGATGCATCCATATATGGGACACATCCACTAAAAAACAAAGAAATTAGTTTTTAATAAGGCGTTGGGTAATCCATTCTCCTGATAGAGTTTGACCTCTAAAAAGATAAACGCCATTTTGTAAATTATCCGTAGCAATTTTCAACTCTTTGTTCCAAGCACCTTGCTTCGATGTACATACTTTACCCGTGGCATCTATTAACTCCACACTTTTTAAAGTTTGTTGAGCTATTTCTATAGTAATAGAGTTGGTAAACACCGAAGGATAAACCTTTAAGGTAGGTAAGGCGAGTGGTTCTTCCACCTGTAAACCCTGACCCCAATTGCCGGCATCCCAAGTGCTGTAATTTCCATCTCTAATAAAAGGAGGTGCACCTGCCACAAAGGCGCCTGTACTCCATAAGCCTGCGCTTACGGCTAAAGCTTCATAGGGTCCGCCACCTACACCATACTGCATAAAGCTGGCCATTTGTCCTGCGGTAGGAGTTCCAGGGAAAGTGCCTGGGTACCAAAGTGCAATGCTTGCTGAAGCGCCAAATGTAAAACCCGAAAACTCTATGCGGCCTCCAGCGGGTACGTCTAATGGTCCTGATTTTTTAATGGTAAGACTGTTTACCTCATGCACCTGTGTGCCTACCGTAATTTGCGCACCAGCCAAGCTAAAATTGTTTTGCGAAAAGTTGTAAAAACGAATGGTACTGGATGTAACACGTTCAATGGCTACCGCAAAAGTAGTTTGTACGCCCAAGGCTAAAATTAAAAGAAGTACTGTTTTTTTCATGGAAAAGGAAGATTAAGTTATTAATTGGCAACAAGTTACTAAATAAAATAATCAACAAGCAGAAAAGGGACAATATTTAACTTTTGGCTGTAAGTAGCTTTTTACGCATATACCCTTTATACCATACATTTAAAAATACACCCCCTAGTACCAAGCCCATGCCCCATAAAACTTCGGCTTGGTAGCCGATGTTAAAAATGAGTACATCAAAGCCCAGCGCGAAAACAATACCTAGGTATTTTAAGTTTACAATTTCGTTAATCTCAGTAGCTTGTAAAGCTTTGGTCATATACACTTGGGCCACTTGGGTTAGTAAGCCCATAAGCAGTAGTAACAGCCATTCCCAACCTATTGGGCTTACCCAGTTAAAGTAACTAAGCAAGGCCATTACGGGCATAGCAATTAGCGGAAAGTAAAAAACTACTACCAGCGGATGGTCGCTATCTTTAACCTTGCGGATGCAGTTATACGCCAAGCCAGCAAACAAGGCCGAAGCCACACCCATAACAAAAAGTTGTAAGCTGAGGTTGGGGTCAAATCCTTTAATAATAAAAATGCCCACAAACGAAACGGCAAAAAACAACCATTGCATTTTATACATTTTTTCGCCCAGCATAAAAATGGCAAAAAAGGCTGTAAAAATGGGCGATAGGTACTGAATGGTAATTGCCGAACCGAGCGGTAAATGCTGCAATGTGTAAAAGAAGAGTGACAAGGCGGTTACCCCAAAAACACCTCTTAAAATCAAATATTTTTTTTGATTTCCCCAAATAGGAATTTTACGCCTTTTTAGAATAACCAAGCAAATGCTGGCCGATATGAGGCTTCTAAAGAGCACCAACTCGGTGGTAGGCAGGCGGTGCAAAAATTTTACCGTTAAATTCATCAGGGCAAAACCCAAAACGGAAATAAGCATGTAGCCAACGGCTTTGTTTATTTTGAGCAAGCCTAGTGTTTTAAATAATTAAAAACGGCATCAGCACAATTTTCACCGTCAATGCCAGCCGATACAATGCCCCCAGCATAACCAGCCCCCTCGGCACAAGGAAAAAGGTTGGTGATTTGCGGATGCTGCAAAGTTTCACGGTCTCTTGGAATACGAACCGGGCTGCTTGTGCGGCTTTCAATGCCAATTACGTTGGCTGTTTCACTGTAGTAGCCTTTCATTTTTTTGCCAAATTCAGGAAAAGCTCTGCGCAAACGTTCCGCAATGTGCTTGGGTAAAATTTGATGCATAGGCTCTGATTGTAAGCCGGGTACGTAACTGGTAGGGTTAAGGGTATTGGAAACTTTTCCTTTTACAAAATCGGTTAGTTTTTGAGCGGCTGCCTTTTGGGTGCCACCACCTGCATGCCACATTTGTTGCTCGCATTCGCGCTGAAATTGCATTCCCGCCAAGGCGCCAAATTTTTGATAGGCCCTTAAGTCGCTCAATTCTATCGCTACTACTATGCCCGAATTGGCAAATAAATTGTCACGTTTACTGGGGCTCATGCCGTTTACCACCAACTCGTTTTGAGCTGTAGCTGCGGGAACGATAAAGCCACCCGGACACATACAAAATGAATAAACTCCGCGCTCGTTAACCTGCTCCACTAATTTGTAAGGGGCGGCCGGTAAATAATCACCACGGGGGTTGCCGTGGTATTGAATTTTGTCAATGAGCTCCTGCGGATGCTCCACCCGAACGCCCATAGCAAAGGGTTTTGCCTCCAGTGCAATTTTTTTACGATGCAATAATTCATACACATCTCTAGCTGAATGGCCCGTAGCTAAAATAAGTGCCTCGCCATCTACACTATCTCCATTTTGGGTTTTTATTCCGCTTACGCGGGATGAATGTATGGTAAGATCATCCATTCGGGTATTAAAGTGAATTTCACCTCCAAAATCTATAATAGTTTGACGCATGGCAGCCACCACTTTGGGTAATTTATTAGTACCAATATGTGGGTGAGCATCAATTAAAATATCTTCTACTGCGCCATGGTTTACTAAAATATCTAAAACCCGTTTTACGCTGCCGCGCTTTTTACTGCGCGTGTATAATTTTCCATCCGAGTAGGTGCCAGCGCCTCCCTCACCAAAGCAATAATTAGAATCGGGGTTTACAATATGATCGCGGGTAATGGCTTTTAAATCGCGCCTCCGGGCTTGTGCATCTTTACCACGCTCTATAATTATGGGTTTTAAGCCCAACTCTATACAACGCAAGGCAGCAAACATTCCGGCTGGGCCGCAACCAATAATAAGTACTCTTTTACCCTTGCTTGTATTTTGGTAATTGGGTTTTAAAACTTCGCGTGGCAGCGCCTCCTCACCAATAAAAAGGCGCGCTTTTAAATTTACTTTAATGTTTCGGGCGCGTGCATCAATCGACCGATTGAGCAATTGCAGGCCTTTTAAATCTTGGAGAGAGATGCCTGCTTTGGCGGCAAAAAGTTTTTCGTATTCCAATTTGCTGGCGGCTTCTTTTGGGGAGCAAACCAGCGCAATGTCTTTAATCAAGGCCTAAAATTTTGGGCAAAGGTAGGGTTTCGAAATCAGCTTATATAAGTACTGTAGCTTTCTTAGTCTTTCAGATTTTTAGTTTAAATCTATGCACTGAGCATCCTCATGTTCAAACAAAAACCCCTCACACTCTTTAAAAGCAACCCCTTTGTTATTAAAAAAAACAGTTTTGAATGAACCACCTTTTAGTTGGTAATGCTCCAGTATTGTGCTCCCTTCTTCCGTATAGGATCTCCTTAAAAGGCCGGATATGAGCCTATCATCTTTGTAAATCACTGAGCGAAATTGTCGATTCTTAGAATCAAAATAATTGTGTAAACCCTGTTTCATTCCGTATATGTCAACCTTATTAATAGTGTCACCATCCACTATTTTAAAAAATGGTTTTTGGATTACTTTGTATCGATGTTTCGAAAATTCAATAATCTGATTATCAGTCTTGTAAGTAAAACTATCGTTATCTAAGCCCATTAAATAGAAGCGAAAGTTAAAACAACAAAGACACTCACATTCTTCTTCAATTGTCAAAAAAGTATCTAATTGATTAATTATCGTGTCTGGTTTAAGATCATTATAAACCAAGTCGATTGTGTCTAAGTTGGAATGTATACTTGGGTTTATTGAAATGCAACAATTTGCCTTTACAGAAACTTCAACTATAGTAGTGTCTGCGTGTTTTTCAATAGAAACTATCCGGTTGTTTAAATTGTATGCATGTACTTCATCTGTGCATTCCGAAGGTTCAAATTTCACTAATTTAATATCAGGATTATCTTGTGAAGAAGAGAATAATGACGAGCTAAGTAAGAGAATGAGTAGTGCAAATTTATTGATGATGAAACATTTAGGAATTACACAAAGGGGCTTGTTCTTTCCATTGTTTGCCAAAAAAGTCATCTCAGTCAAAACTCTTATCACGGTTTTTCTTTCCACTGGCTCTAATGAGTTGAACAATTAGATAAAGTAAGGTGAGCGATAAAAATACCAGGTTTATAGTTTTAGCAAAAGGGGGCACCATTTCAGGTAAAATTTGCCCCATTAAAACCATTAGGTTTAAAACAATAAGTACTATTAGAAATATTTTACGCATAGCCATTTTTTAAAACGAAACTTAAAGTTCGTGGAAAAAAACGAGATACGATAAATTAAATGCTAAAAACCCGTATTTGAGGAAAGTAGGTGGTTGTTGTAAAGCCTATTTTACTCAACCCAATCAGCAATAAAAAGGTTGGTATTACGCGTGCCTCCGTTATTTCTATTGCTTGAAAAAATCAGTTTCTTCCCATCAGGGCTAAACATTGGAAAGGCATCAAAAACACCATCGTAGCTTACTTGCTCTAGTCCAGTTCCATCTACATTAATTAAATACATATTAAATGGAAAGCCTTTTTCGGAAGCATGGTTAGATGAGAATAGAATTTTTTCGCCACTGGGGTGAAAAAAGGGAGCCCAATTGGCATTTCCTAGCTTTGTAACCTGTTGTAAATCACTTCCATCTACATTGCAAACGTAAATTTCCATATCGGCAGGCATTACCAATCCTTGCACCAATAGCTCCTTGTACTTGGTTATTTCTTCCTCGGTTTGGGGGCGCGAAGAACGGAAAACCAGCTTTTTGCTGTCGGGCGAAAAGAAGGCGCCTCCATCGTAACCCAAGCCCGTGGTTACTTGCGTTTTTTCACTACCATCAATGTTCATGGTCCATAATTCTAAATCTCCCGAACGGGTAGAGGTAAATACTATCTTTTTCCCATCAGGCGAAACAGTGGCTTCGGCATCATACCCTTCGTTGGTGGTAAGGGTATCGGTAATTTCACCTTGTAGGTTGGCTACAAAAATATCGTAGGTATTGTATATAGGCCAAACGTAACCTTGCTCTCTGCTGGGTTCTTCGGGGCAAGCATCGCCTCCTAGGTGAGTACTGGCATACACAATGCTGGTATCTCCCGGAAGGAAATAAGCGCAGGTGGTGCGGCCTTTTCCAGTGCTCAACATTTTTGGCTTCTCCGTCATCATGCCGTTATCATCAATATTAAAGTAAAACATTTGATCGCACTTTACATCCCAACCATCGTAGTTAGATTGAAAAACAGCCATGCTATTATCAAAAGAAAAGTAGGCTTCGGCATTATCACCTCCATCCGTTAATTGGCGAATATTGGCCAAGTGTTTTTCGCCATCATACAGCAATTCACTTTTTTTGGTAGCACCGCTAGCACCATCTTCATAGGATGTGTTGCTTTCTGTTTCGGGGCTTGCATTGCCTTTGCAAGAGGTTAAAATGGCTACGATGGAGAGAATAGAAAATTTAAAAAGTACTTTCATTTTGATGAATCTGATTTTGTGGGAACAGGGTCGTGACCGTGTGTTCCCCATGGATGACATTTTGAAATTCGTTTTACACCCAGCCATATACCTTTTAAAGGACCCCAAATTTGTATGGCCTCAATAGTATATTGGGAGCATGTGGGGTTGTGACGACAGCTGTGCGGTAATATTGGCGAAATTACTAGTTGATAAATTCTAACCAAAAGAATAAAGGGGAAGGATATTATTTTTTTTACCACAGTGTTTTTACGGGGTATTTGCTAATCAATTTATCCTTGCTTACCAGGGTTAATTCGTTGTTTATAGCCTGAGCTATTAACATTCTGTCAAAAGGGTCGCGATGGTAATGTTCTAACTGGCTAATTGTTTCAATATCAGTGGTTTTAATCTCTAATGTTTCTATTTTGTTTTTTTTTGCGAGTGCCTCTAATTCCTTAATAGTAATGGTTAGATCTAGTTTTCCGAGGCTTTGCTTTATGGCTATTTCCCAAAAACTAACAATGCTTACCGAGAGTTCTTTTTTATCCTCAAAAACTTTAAGAGCAATAGGCGATAGAGCTTTATTTCCAGTTAGAAAAAAAAGAAGGGCGTGCGTATCAACAAGGTAAGCCATTGCGATTAGAGGTCGAATAGATCGGTTAATTTATCATCCCAACCTGCTTTTAGCATAATCTGCTTTTTGGCACCGCCATAGCCCACTTGTGGTTCATCAAGTTGATTTTTATTTGGCTCGTTACCACCTTTGTTTTTTGAAGAAACTTGACGTAAAGATTTGATATAGGCCAAAACTTGTTTTTTCAGTTCTTCGGGTAAAGACTGAAACTCCAACAGTATTTTTGAATCAAGCGTTTTCATAGAACCAAATTTACAAAAGTATTAGGCACTAAACCAATGTGTAGCTGGTGCCATCGGCTCCATCTTTTAACTGAATGCCTACACTGGCCAGCTGGTCACGTATTTGGTCCGATAATGCCCAATCTTTATCAGCTCTAGCCTTAGTGCGCATGGTAATCAACATTTTCATTACCTCATCTAGCTTATCGCTTTGTTTGCTTTCACTGGCTTTTTCAAGTCCTAAAATATCAAATACAAAAGCAGTAAGCGTGTTGTTTAACAGGTTTAAATGGGTTTGGCTTAAGCCAGAGTTTTTATCCGAACCATTAATAAAACGCACGGCTTCAAACAAATGAGAAATTAAAATAGGGCTGTTAAAGTCATCATTCATGGCGGCATAACATTGCTTTTGCCATGCCTCTACATCAAAATCGCTGGTACCCTCGCCAGCTTCTAAACTGCTAAGTTTATCTACTGCTTGCATCAATCGGTTGTATCCTTTTTCGGCCGCTAGTAGTGCCTCGTCACTAAAATCTAGTTGGCTACCATAATGCGCCTGCATCATAAAAAAGCGCGCTACACTAGGGGCGTAGCCTTTGGTAAGTTTGTCGGTATCGCCACTAAAAAGTTCACCCGGCAGCAACGTATTTCCGGTAGATTTACTCATGCGCTGTCCATTAAGGGTTAGCATGTTGCCGTGCATCCAATAGCGCACTGCATCCGTGCCGTTGCTGGCTTTGTTTTGGGCAATTTCACATTCGTGGTGCGGAAATTTTAAATCCATGCCACCTCCGTGGATATCAAATTGTTGTCCTAAATACTTGGTGCTCATTACCGAGCACTCTAAGTGCCAACCCGGAAAACCAACACCCCAAGGCGATGGCCAGCGTTGAATATGGCTTGGCGAAGCTTTTTTCCAAATGGCAAAATCCAGCGGATTACGCTTTTCGCTTTGCGCATCTAGCTCACGGGTACCGCTAATTAGGTCTTCAATTTTGCGGCCTGATAGTTTGCCGTAATCGTTAGTGGCATTGTATTTTTCTACATCAAAATATACAGAGCCATTTTCAACATAAGCCCAACCATTTTTTATGATTTGCTCAATCATTTCAATTTGCTCTACAATATGCCCCGTGGCAGTAGGTTCAATGCTGGGTGGGTGGGCATTAAATTGAGCCATTACCTCATGAAAGCCTAATGTGTATTTCTGCACAATTTCCATGGGTTCTAATTGCTCCAATCGTGCTTTTTTACTTATTTTATCTTCCCCTTCATCGGCATCATTTTCTAAATGACCCGCATCGGTAATATTACGCACATAGCGCACATTGTAGCCTAAGTGGCTCAGGTAACGATACACCATATCAAAGGTGATAAAGGATCGGCAGTTGCCTAAATGCACATCGCTGTACACGGTAGGGCCGCACACATACATACCAACATTAGGGGCATTTAGAGCCTCAAATTTTTCTTTTTTCCGCGTTAGCGAATTGTTGATGTATAGGTCGTTATCCTGATAAAGTGCCATATTCAGTTCAAAATCAAAAGAGGTTTATATATCCATTTAGTGGCTTTCCTAGAAAACTGATTAACGAGGCTTGCAAAATTTTGAGGCCAACAAGCTTACAAATGGTAAGTGAGTATAACCGAGAAATGAGCGTAACGAGGTTAGGCAGTTTTATGCAAAGCTAATTATGCTTCAAAGGTGGTTTTCATGCTGATATATTCCAAAAACTCTCGCTTGGTACTTTCATCTTGAAATTTACCACCAAAGTCGGCTGTAACGGTGCTGCTGTCAATATCTCTAATACCACGAGAATTTACACAAAGGTGCTTTGCATCTATTACGCAGGCTACATCATCCGTACCCAAAGCCTTTTGCAACGATTGCACAACTTGCTTGGTTAACCGTTCTTGTACCTGTGGTCTTTTGGCATAATAATCTACAATGCGGTTCATTTTGCTTAAGCCTATTACCGTACCTTTAGAAATGTAGGCAACATGGGCACGACCCACAATGGGCAAAAAGTGATGCTCACAGGTAGAGTACACTACAATGTTTTTTTCTACTAACATTTCGCCATACTGGTACTTGTTGTCAAATACACTGGCTTTTGGTGCATGGGCAGGGTTTAGCCCTCCAAAGGTTTCTTTCACAAACATTTTGGCTACTCTAAGCGGAGTACCTTTTAGACTGTCATCCGTAAGGTCTAACCCTAGGGTTTCCATAATGTTTTCAAAATTTTGGCGAATAGTTTCAATCTTTTCCTCTGTAGATTTCTCAAAGGCATCCGCGCGCATTGGAGTTTCGGCATTTGAAGATACGTGATCATTTCCCATATCATCTCCCTCATCACTCACTGTTAATAGTGAATGGTTGTTTTTATCTATACTCATATTTCCTAGCAATAGAAGGGCTCGTCAGCACCTTCATTTCTGTCTATAATTTGGGCAAAGGTAGTTAATAAAGCCTCTTAAGTATTCAGTTTTATCAATAGGTAATTTGGGTTTGGTGATAAGTTGGAAGAGAGATTTGAAAGGTTTGGAAATTCATTATACCCGTTTGAAATTTCACTTTGTTTTATTTCATCCACCTCTTCAGGTATTGAAGGGGCACTTTATGGACCAAAAAGTTCAATCGTGTCTGGAGGTGGTGGAGGGGAAAGGGGTGGTTCAGGGAAAAAGTCGAAAACATCAATCAGCATCATTCTGGAACACTTAATGTTAAGCTTTTGCTTCTTTATCGAATCAAGAGCTTCAAAGTTCAAATCATATGTTTCTTGGGCTAGTTGTCTTTTATAATCACCTATTCCTAGACAAGCTTCTCTTATAACCTCTTTTGAAAAAGAACTTATTTGAGGGCGAAAATTCAAATAGATAAAGCCCTTTGTTAAATCATATGTCTTTCCCGATTCACTAACAACTGATAATTGGTCTGAATAGTAGGAAGAGTCACTTGGATTTAGTAAAAAATCATAGACAGACTTTCTTACACGGTCAATACTAGATAGAGTACTTTCTACTAATACAATTGATGAGGTATCAGTAAAGATGTTTAAACAATTACTACTGCATCTCCAAGGTGGGGGAGGCTCAATATTCCAAAGACTATCCAACCGAAATGTATGACGAACAATAGCGGAATCAAGATACTCCGAATACGGATTCTCAACCATAAATCGGATAGGGTCTTTATGCCAATTTTGAAACGTATCAGGCTCAGTTACTGGTTCAGGCGAGCATGAAAATAATAAAAAAGGAATTCCCAAAATCCAAGGTTTCATGGAACGTGTTATTTTAAGGTTAAACACTTCAGAGAGGTTGTTGGATAGTGAGTAGAAAGATAATATCAAGCCCTAACAGGTTTTTTAACCTTGCTAAAAACCTGTTAGGGCTTGATATTGATTTAAATACTACTCCGGCAAACTATCCTCCAAATAAGGCGCTCCAGCGGCTTCTAGGGTTTTTTGCAATTGTGCTGCTTGCGCTGCAATGGCTTTTACCTTAGTGTGTAGCTCGGCATAAAGCTCGTTGGCGTTTTTCAGCTTGTCTTTTTGGCCTTGCGTAGCCGCTCCAGTGTAGCTGTACGAGCTCCAAGATACCGCACCGATATATCCATTAAGCGAAGGCGCAGTTTCAAACTCACGCTTGCTTAAGCTTGCATCGCCATAGAGGTCAATTTTCAGCTCGGTCATTTGCAATTGTAGGCTGTGTAGGCTGTTTAAAGTTTCCATTTTTGCCCCAGGCGTGTTACGTGCATTGGCCTTAAGCTTAGCTAGTTTGTCGTTTAAATTATTGTAGTAATTATTGAGTGCGGTGATTTTTCTGCGGCTGCTTTCTACTTCTGCTTGGAAAGCAATAAGCTCCGCAGGGCTTTGCGTAACAAAGGTGTTATTGCCCAGCCAGTTTACTTTAAAGGCACTTGGGGTACCCAACTGGCGTAGCACACCATTTTCACTAATATGTAGGGCCACGTTGTAGGTGCCTGGGGCAACCATATTGGCTCCTCGGGCTTCGGTGAGTGGTTCGCCTGCATGGTTTACATGGGCGGTTGAGCTGTATTTTCCATTCCAATAAACCGTTTGCAGTCCTGCCTTAGGGGCTTCGGTAAAGCGGCTTATTTCATTTCCGTTACTATCCGAAATCACAAAAAGTATATAGCTTGCTTCTTCGTTGTCCTCTGCTCTAAGTTCCTTTGCACTAGGGTATTCTATACTTTGATTGTTTTTATTGGCTTCTTTCTCTTTTGCTTGCCTTTTAGACTTTAACCCTTTAGGTGCGTCTTTTAAATAATAAAAAAAGTGTGCACCCACAGATGGATTGGGTGTGGCATAATAGCTTGCACCTTGAAATCCAGTTTTTGAGTAACCCAATGGAGCCGATTCTACATACAGTAAGGCATCTTTAATATTAAAAAGATGGAAATCACTGTCCATCACTTTATTGTTTAGCTCTCGTAGCGGTGTGTAATCATCTAACACAAAAAAGCCACGGCCAAAAGAGGCCAATACCAAGGCATTGTCTCTTTTCTGAATATCCATATCACGAATAGCAATGGTAGGTAAACCTGCTTTTATTTGCTTCCACTCTTTACCTCCATCAACACTAAAAAACAAGCCGAACTCGGTGCCCGCAAAAAGTAAATTTTTATTAACGTGGTCTTGCTTTAAGCAATATACCGAGCCTCTTTCGGGCAAATTCCCACTAATTGATTTCCAGCTTTTCCCAGCATCTTCACTGCGTAAAATGTAGGGTTTAAAATCGCCATTTTTATGATTATTAAATACTGCAAAAAGGCTGTTTTCATCGTAAAGGTCGGCTAAAACTTGTTGTGTATAGGTGTTGGCCGGTACACCCGGAAAACTCGATTTTTTAGTCCAGCTGCCACCATCATCTTTGCTAATCTGTATCAAACCATCATCGGTACCTACATACAGCAAACCTTGTTTAAGGGTAGATTCATCAAAGGCTACAATATTGCCATATTGAGAAGTAGATCTATCGTAAGCAATGGCATCTACACTTTGTATTTTGCCCATTACTGGCAAGGTATGGCGGTCAATCTGCTGGCTTAAATCGCCACTAATGGCAGTCCAAGCATCACCTTGATTGGTACTTTTAAAAAGTTTATTAGCCGCAAAATAAAGTGTCTTATGGTCGTGCGGGCTAATCAGTAAGGGGGCATCCCAATTCCAGCGGTAAGCTTTTTCACCTTTGGCAGGGTAGGGCTTTAAGCTCACTTTTTCGCCACTGGCTTTGTCAAATCGGGTTAAACCACCGTATTGGTATTGAGAGTACACAATATTTGGATTTATTGGATCTACCTGGCTTTCAAAGCCATCGCCCGTTTGGGTTACATACCAATCGCTATTGTCAATACCATGTTGGTTGGTGGTGCGCGAAGGTCCGCCAAGGGTGAAATTATCTTGTGTGCCTCCATACACATTGTAAAATGGTTCGGCATTATCCAACGCCACCCGATAAAATTGGGTTACAGGTAAGTTGGGTTTAAAATTCCAATTAGCGGCATTGTCAAAAGTCTCATAAAGGCCACCGTCACAACCCGCAATCATGTGGTTGGTGTTTTTTGGATTGATCCACAGGCAGTGGTTGTCTACGTGTTTTAATTTTTCGGGTACTTTATTCCAGCTTTTACCGCCATCGGTAGTGGCATGCATCCAAGTATCCATGCTGTAAACTATATCCACATTGGTAGGATGAGGTACTAACTCCACATAGTAATTACCACTGGTATTGTATTTATTTAAAAAACTGAAAGAGGCACCTCTGTCGTTTGATCTATAGGTTCCGTGGCCTTCAATCATAGCGTAAATTACATCAGGGTTAGCAGGATGTACGCTCAAGGCAATACGGCCTTTGTCATCTGCCGGAATGCCACTTTTTAACTCGTTCCATGTTTTACCACCATCGGTACTTTTGTAAATAGCACTCTCGGGACCTCCCGAAACATATGTCCAAACATGGCGCCTGCGCTGATGAGCAGTAGCATACAGTATATTTGGGTCTCTAGGGTCTATATGTATTTCATTAAAGCCGGTGTTTTCCGAAACTTCCAAAACTTTGCTCCAGCTAGCACCGCCATCTTCTGTTTTGTAAATACCACGGTCGCCACCACTGCTCCAAACGGGGCCTACCGCTGCCACATATACAATGTTTTCGTTGGTAGGATGTATTGCAATCATCCCTATGTGTTCCGATTTTTTAAGCCCCATGTTTTTCCAGCTTTTACCACCATCTAAACTTTTGTAAATACCATCGCCATAGGCCACGCTTCGTTGTCCATTATTTTCACCCGACCCTACCCAAACGGTATGCGGGTTGCTTGGCGCAATACTTACACAGCCAATAGAATATGATCCTTGGCTATCAAAAACGGGTTGGTAAGTAGTGCCGTTGTTTTGCGTTTTCCAAACGCCACCACTAGCTACTGCTATGTATTGTTCACTTACGTTGGATGGATTTACGGCTATATCGGCAATACGCCCTGAGGTAATGGCAGGGCCAATAGCTCTAAACGAAATACCCGGCAGACTGGTCTTTTCTAAATTTGATTTTTCACTGTTTTTTTGGCTATATCCTGCTAAAGAAACAGCAAGAGAAAGGCCTAGAATAAATTTTTTCATGGGTTTGGCTTTGAGATAAAAGCCAAATGTAAGCTATGCCACAAAAAAAATGCGCAACATAGGTCGCGCATTTTGTTAAAATTGAACTAAGGAGCTGTTAAAAAGATACTTGCACTCCTAATATTAAGTTTCCTTTTCGGATATCGTTTTGTACCAAGGCTCTTTCAATATCTATAACATCACCATTAAATGCGTTGGCGGTATTGCTGCCCAAGTACGGGTGTACTACTTGGTTTTGGGTGTAGCTGCTCTGTGAATAGGTTACATCAATGCCAAAATCTTGGTTTTTATATCCAATACCAAAAGCATAGGTACTTTGATCGGAGTAAAAAAGATCAGCATTTTTAAAATTGGAGTTACGAAACTGGTAACCCAAGCGACCATACCAGTTGCCAACCTTAAACTCAGCACCTGATTTAACGGTGGTAGAAGATTGTGTAACACTGTTGTAATAATCCTGCTCTCCCTCATAGTTATCCCCGTCCTTGGCTGATAGGTTTACTTTTTTAGGGTTGGTATGCTCCACTTCTCCGCTTAAAGCGACATGTTTGCTAAGTACAAAAGCTAAGCCAGCACGGTAAATAGCGGGTGTGTGTGCGTGGTATTCAATGGCATCAAATTCGTAAACATCTCCTCTGTAATCAACTCTATCCCAGCTGTAAGCATCTACGTAAGTGGTGTAAGTTTGCTGTACAAAGTTCATCGTGCGGGTTTGTATTGAAGCGGCTAAACGCAAAAACTGGTAGGGGCGGTAAATTAAACCGGCTTTTAGGTTAACACCTACCGATGAAATATAATTATCGCGCTGCAAGTCATAGGCTACTATATAGCTTGAGTCCGCAAAGCCGTTTTCTGTTAAAGTGGATCTGCTTTGGTACTCCGTATGAGGTATTCCTAGTCCAAAACCAATGTCTAGTTTTTTATTTGATTTTATACCAAAATTGAAATTGTACTCATTAGTAGCGCCTACTTCGTGAAAACGATAAGCTACTTGCGAGGCATCATCTACATAATAATCATAAGTGGCAACGCCTCCAACAGAATCTAACAATAAAAGGGTGCTGCTAATGGCGGAAGCTTCTTCCATAAGGCCATCATACTCCAGTGTTCCAATAGTGTATCCAAAACTTCTTTGGTTCCAATATTCACCTAGGGTAATCCCTGATTCTTGTCCTGTAAAAGGATTCGTGGATTGATAAACATTGTCACCCAGCACGGTAAAGTCCGAGTTAAAATCGGCAAGCTTATCAATGGTAAAGCCAAAGGTATACTTGTCTTTAGGGCCAAACTTTGCTACTAGTCCAAAATTTTCAAAGGTGGCATGTAGGTCCCAATATTCTTGGTTATTGTTCAAAAATTGGGTTTGATTGGTTTGACCCTGAAAGCCGAAGGTAAAACCCATCGCATTTTTTCTGAAAACAGATGAAGCAGCAGGGTTTTGATGCATGGCGCTAAAGTCATTTCCCAGCGCTAAAAAAGCACCACCCATGGCCACGTATCTTCCCGTTCCGTGTAGGTTTCTAGCATTTAAAATCTCAATGTCTTCTATCGTTTGGGCGTAGCCTCCTAACCCTAGCATGCAGGCTAAGAGGCTTAATTGAATCTTTTTCATGATTATGTTGTTTTTTTATCGTCTAGTGTTATTTCCACTTCGGCTTCCGCCAGATGACCTGGAAGGAGAAGAAGATCTACTTGGGCTTCGCGAAGGACTGGCGCTACGCGATGGCGAAGAACTTCTTGATGGGGACGCACTCCTAGAAGGCGAGGCGCTGCGTGATGGCGCTTGGCGCGTGTTACCGTTACTTGGTGCAGTGCGCGATGGTGTTGCACGACTAGGCGTTGATCTGCTAGGTGTGGTAGCTCTTTGCGGGTTTTGACGCTGAGGTGTAGTCCTAGAGGGAGTTTCTCTTGATGGCGTGCCACCTGCTTTTGGATAACTTTTAGTTCGGGTTTCAGCTGGTACATAAATGTTATCGCGCTTTGGCGTTGTTTGATTGTTGCTAGGGCTTGTTCGGTTAGGAGTATTTTCCTTTGGATACGAGCGCGTGGTAGTTGGTTTGCTCGTGGCACGTGTAGTTCTGTCGGTAGAAATAGCTGGTCTGCTTTCGCGACTTGTTTTAGCTCTATCCGAAACATAACTATAGTTATCACTTTTATAACGACCGTTAGATCCAGCGGGTCTTGCAGCACTGGTATTACTCGTATTTACCTCGCTGTTGCGGGCAATAGCACGATCATCAAAACGAGAAACCGGTTGGTTGTTTCTGCTAGCTGTAGTTCCTGCATTTCCTGATTTTCTTCCACCATTATTTGGGGCAGTTGTTTTTCGTCCACCTCTTCCTGTATTGTTAAAGCTTCCGCTTCGTCCACCTGTACCTCCGTTTCTAACATATACTACGTTACGGCCTCCAGTTCTTCCCCAATCGCCACCACCATAGTAGCCATTGTTTCCATAATATCCCTGGTAATATCCATTATAATGCCCCGACCAGTAAGAGTTGTAACCATAATAGCCAGCGTACCCATAATATCTCGGACGACAAGACATATAGGGGTTATACCAAGGGTCGTAGAAAAAAGGATCGTAATAATTGCCAAAGGTGATACCCCAGCCATAACTACCCCAATAAAAGCCACTGTTATAGTTTGGTTGGCGATAAGATGGCGCGTAATAGTTGTTAATTACGGTTCCGCCAGAAGAGCCTTGCGCAACACTTTGATCGCTAGGATTATAATAATCTAAATCATTATTGTTAGATGCTTGACTTTCTGCTTCTTCCTCGCTTTTTAAATCGGAAAGATCAAAATCATCACCGCCTTCTGATGGATTGTGGTAAATACCATCATTATAGGCTTGAGAAGAAGTTTTTTTACTGCTATTGCATCCTGCTAAGGCAAGAGAGGCAGCTAACGAAAGGAGGAATATCTTTTTCATAATTATACTATTAAGGGGGCGTCTAAAATACTTAGTTTTGTTCGCCTGTAAGGCAAAATAACAAACACCGTACCAACAAAGATATTTTATGGCAAAGAAGCTCACAAGCAGAACGGAAGATTATTCCAAATGGTATAACGAATTAGTGGTAAACGCTGACCTCGCAGAGGCTTCGGGGGTACGTGGATGTATGGTAATAAAACCTTACGGATACGCGATTTGGGAGAAAATGCAAGCCGAGCTGGATAGAAAGTTTAAAGAGACCGGGCATGAAAATGCGTATTTCCCTCTGTTTATACCTAAGTCTTATTTTTCTAAAGAGGCTTCCCATGTAGATGGATTTGCAAAAGAGTGTGCTGTAGTAACACATTACCGCCTAAAAAATGCTGAAGATGGAAGCGGAGTAGTGGTCGATGAAAATGCCAAGCTGGAGGAAGAGCTTATTGTGCGACCCACATCGGAAACCATTATTTGGGATACCTACCGCAAATGGGTGCAGAGCTACCGCGATTTGCCCATATTAGTAAACCAATGGGCCAATGTAGTGCGATGGGAAATGCGCACACGATTGTTTTTACGTACTGCAGAGTTTTTATGGCAGGAAGGCCATACTGCACATGCTACTAAAATGGAAGCTATTGCAGAAGCAGAACAAATGCTGGATGTATATGCAGATTTTGCCGAAGATTTTATGGCCGTACCTGTAGTTAAGGGAGTAAAAAGTGCCAATGAAAGATTTGCTGGTGCTTTGGAAACCTATTGTATTGAGGCTTTAATGCAAGATGGGAAAGCTCTGCAAGCGGGAACATCACACTTTTTAGGTCAAAATTTTGCTAAGGCTTTTGATGTGAAATTTGCTACCAAAGAAGGCAAGCAAGAACATGTTTGGGCTACCTCTTGGGGCGTATCAACGCGATTGATGGGTGCTTTGGTAATGACTCATTCAGATGATAATGGCTTAGTGTTACCCCCTAATTTAGCCCCTTATCAAGTGGTGATTGTACCTATTTATAGGGGTGAGGATCAGTTGGAGGAAATTTCGCTAAAAGCCAAAGAAATTAAAAAAGAGTTACAGAAAGCCGGGGTAACGGTGAAGTTTGATGGCAGAGATACCCACAAGCCCGGTTGGAAATTTAATGAGTACGAGTTGAAGGGCGTGCCTTTGCGTATTGCTATTGGGCCTCGTGATTTAGAAAATGGCACAGTAGAATTAGCGCGGAGAGATACCTTAACGAAAGAACTAATGCTAATGGAGGGTTTGGCTACATACGTAAGTAATAAGCTGGAGGAGATTCAACAGAATTTGTTTGATAAAGCAACAAAGTACCGCAGTGAAAATACCCACCAGGTAAATACTTGGGATGAATTTGTGGATGTAATTGAAAATAAAGGTGGTTTTGTAGAAGCTCACTGGGATGGTACATCTGAGACTGAAGAAGAAATTAAAAATAGAACGAAGGCTACTATACGATGTATTCCTTTAAATGCTAAAAGTGAGGAAGGAGCTTGTATTTTAACAGGAGCACCTTCTAAACAACGAGTACTTTTTGCAAAGGCCTATTAAAAGATAGATTGATGAATACTTGTAACCCTAACGTTAGAGAACTGCTAAATACAAAGGCAGTAATAAAACAGGAAGTTTTTAGGAAAAGCAAAGCTTATTTTAAGACTTTGAAAAAAGTCGTATCGGCTGTAGCCGATAACTTAAGTGATGAGACGTGCAACCTTAACGAGAGTGTTGAGATTGAGTATAAGGAGGAGGGAACATTTGAATGTGAGTTGCGTTTTAGTGGAGATATATTGCTATTTAATATGCATACCAATATTTTT
The DNA here is from genome assembly GCA_937146805.1 of uncultured Owenweeksia sp. GTDB lineage: Bacteria > Bacteroidota > Bacteroidia > Flavobacteriales > Schleiferiaceae > Owenweeksia. Next base: position 39,317 of record CAKZRR010000018.1, read on the forward strand.
ACTTTTGATAAAGGACATCCTATTTGGAACACTGGGTATATAAAGCAGGATAAAAGTAGAGCTTATTTTTCAGTGATTAATATTTATAATTTTTTGGCCGACAGTATGCGCTACAACCGAAAGGCGGATGAAGGTGTTTTGTTGGGGAGAATTTTTGTGAATCGAGAAGGACATTATTTTGTTGAAGGGAAGAGGCAACTGAGTTTTATGTATAATAACTTGGCCGGGCAGACAATAAGTGATGAGAGCTTAAAAAACATTGTAGATACAGCTATTATTTACAGCTTAGAATTTGACTTAACTGTACCAGAGTATAAGGATGTAATGCGTGTAAGTGTTGGGCAAATACAGGCGATGAGTGATGAAATTCAAATTAAAACAGCCAAAAAAATAGGGATGGGCTATTATACTAGAATGACCCACGAATAAATTTTTAAAAAAGTGTTTGTAGGAACAAAATTTACTTTTACATTTGCACTCCCTTAAAAAATAGGGAATGCATATGGCCCCTTCGTCTATCGGTTAGGACGCCAGGTTTTCATCCTGGAAAGAGGAGTTCGATTCTCCTAGGGGCTGCAAGTTTTTAACACAAGTTATGGCAAATCACAAGAGTGCTTTAAAAAGAGTAAGATCAGACGAAAAGAAACGTATTCGTAATCGTTACCAACACAAAACTACACGTAACGCTATTCGCGATTTACGTGCTAATGAGGATAAGAAGGACGCTGCAGGCAAATTGCCTCTAGTAATTTCTATGATTGATAAATTAGCAAAGAATAACATTATTCATAAGAATAAGGCAGCTAACCTTAAATCGAGCTTAACCAAGTTGGTGAGTGCCTAGGCAGTTGTAAAATTTTAAAAGCCCCATTATCTTTATAGATTTTGGGGCTTTTTTTGTTTTGGGGTTTCTTGAAAAAGGAATCTATAAACCTCGGCAAAGAATGCCTGCCGCGGTTTAGAGGAAATCTTATTCGAAGGTGAAGTTAATTAGAATGGAGCGGGTTTGTAAGCGGTGAATACCCTCTACATAAAAGGTTCCATCCTGCACCATTAGGTCGCTTACGCCCCAAGAGGCAATTATTTGGGGGGAAAACTTGAAATATTCAAAGTAGATATCCACACCAAAGCCAAACTCATACGCAAAGTCTCTTTTAGCCAGTTTAAATATTCGATCGTCTTGAACATCTTCCTTCGAGGCTAAGTCAATATTATACTTACCACCTCCGGTTACGTACAGTCTATAATTTCTAATTCGCTCCGATTTCCATTTTAGCTCAACGGGCAGTTCTATATAGCTACTCTCAATTTTGCGTGTAACTTTTTGTCGTACTTGCGAGATGGGTTCTACCAAGTCAAATGTCAAAGATCTTTCGGTAGCCGCAAAGCCAGGATTAAAACGTAAGTCAAGATAATCGGCCAATCGCAGGTTAGAAATAATGCGAATAGTATAGCTTGGACTCACATTGCTGCTTACCGAGTAGTACTCGGGCAGGTTTGCTAAATCCGCAATTTCTTCAATATTAAAATCAAAGTAGTTTATACCTATGCTAAAGCCAAAGTGAATTGGTTTTTTGTCAAAATTAGGTTGATTTTTGGGAAGGCGTTGAGCTTGTATATTGCCTATACCGCCAACTAGGGCCAATAGTAGTAGTCCTTTTTTCAAATTTTTCACATCTAAGCAACGTTGGCGTAAGCGCATTATTTTATGGTTTGGTAAATGGTTGCAATACCAAACGTAAGAGGTTTAAAGCTGCTATCGGCAAAGCCTACCTTTTGTAAAACAGAACAAAAATTTTCACCATAAGGGAAGGCTTTAACTGATTCGGGTAGGTAAGTGTAGGCTCGATTGTCCTTGGAAACTAATCGCCCAAAGAAGGGTAATATGTTTTTAAAGTAGAAGTGATAGATCTGTTTAAAAGGAAAACTTTCAGGTTGTGAAAACTCCAGTACCAAAAGTTTTCCAGAAGGTTTAAGAACCCGCCTTATTTCAGACATTCCCTTTTCGAGATTCTCAAAGTTACGAACGCCAAAGGCTACTGTAACTAGGTCAAAAGAGTTGTCTTCAAAAGGGAGTGCCTCCGAATCGCCAAGTTGTAGGTCAATAATATTTGTCAGCTTTTTGGCTTCAATTTTTCGATGCCCCACCTCCAGCATGCCTTTAGAAATATCTAAGCCGGTAATTTTTTTAGGTTGTGTTTTGCAAAGGGCAATTGCTAAATCTCCGGTTCCGGTGGCCACATCTAAAATGTGCTGCGGTTTACTTTCGTTAGCCATTTTCACCACTTTTTTTCTCCAACCCTTATCAATACTCATTGATAAAAGGTGATTTAGAAAATCATAGCGTTCTGAAATGTTATCAAACATTTCGGCTACTTCTTGTTTTTTACTTCCGTTTGCCTTGTTATAAGGCTTAACCTCTGTTGCCATGCTGTAAAATAAAGTGCGCAAAGGTAAGGTATAGGTGGCTATAAAATGGGAGCTACCTTGTAATTAGAATGAGTCATTTAATGGGGTGTTATTATCCTACCAAAATATTGGCTTTTGGGTACTTATAGTCGTTAGATTTTTGCTTTAAGCCAAGAGCAAAGGCCAGCGATAGGGTACCAATTCTACCAATAAACATACTTAGCATAATAATTACTTTACCGGGCATAGAAAGTTGACTTGTTATACCCGTGCTAAGACCTACCGTAGAAAAGGCAGATACTTCTTCAAACGAAAGTGCTAAAAGATCTTTATCAGGTTCTACGATTACCAACCCAAATATGCCGAGTGAAATAAAACTTAGGGAGAAGAGTAAAATAAGAAAGGCCTTATTTAACAATTCAAAAGGGATGGTAGATCGGAAAAGCTCCAATCTAGATTTACCTCTGGTGGTGCTCCAAGCGCCTAAAAATACTAAGGTAAATGTGCTGGTTTTAATGCCACCACCGGTAGATCCTGGAGCAGCGCCTATAAACATTAAAAAGATAGTGAATATGAGTATTGGGGCGCTTAAGGTGGCAATATCTACTGTATTAAATCCAGCGGTACGGGTAGTAACTGACTGAAAGAGGGCGGTGGTGAACTTTCCAAAGGCTGAATGCTCTGCCAAGCTATTATTGTTTTCAAATAATAGAAAAATGATCGTGCCAGCTCCAATCAAGATGGCAGCGCTGTACAAACTTATTTTGCTGTCAATCCGTAAGCCTTTCCACGATTTTTGCTTGCGCTCACGTAGTAATTGAGGCGAGAACAAATCACGAAGGGTGGCAAAACCTAAACTGCCCAAGACAATAAGCAAAGCAATTACCAAGTGCAGTGCATAGGAATGTTGTACTCCAGTGCTAAACATTCCTTGACTTAGGGTAGAAAATCCAGCATTGTTAAAAGCAGAAATGCTATGAAACAGCGCATAGAAGAATTGATCGCCAAGCGTATGGAAGTGTGTGGAATCGCTCCAAAATAGAAAAATGAGTGCTGCTCCAATTAGCTCTATACTAAGACTGAAAACAAAAATTTGTCTAAATAAGGAGGAGCTGGCGCTGAGAGATTCGGCATTAAGGTTCTCTTGCAAAATGCTTTGATGCTTTATTCCCATTCCTCTTCTTGCGATAAGCGCAAAAATAGAAGCGAAAGAAATGATGTTAAGCCCTCCCATTTGAATAAGTAGCATAACTACCAGCTGGCCTTTAAACGTGAAATAAGTGGCAGTATCAACTACTGTTAATCCTGTTACACAACTGGCAGATATAGAGGTGAATAGAGATTCAAAGAAAGGCATAGAACCTTTTGGATTACTCATTTCAGGAAGCATAAGTAGTCCGCAGCCAACTACGATAAGAATTAAGAAACTGGAAATAAGTAGGGTTGGAGGTGAAAAATTAAGGTTGCTAATTCGGCTACCTGCTCGGCCAATTTCATTTAGTAGGAGTAAAAGAAAATAGCACTGAATTACAATAGCCACAAATCGGGTAACATTATTAAAACCAAGTGTTAACCCGATGCTTTGCAGCAGATGGAAGTCGAAGAAGAAGGCAAGAATTCCGTTAATAAGAATTAGACTGATGAGGGTTCCTTCAAAAATACTCTCCTTAAAATCGGTAAGGGGTGAAAAGCTGAAGAAGATGCGAGCAAAATATTTTAGGGTAAAAAAACCAAAAGCACCTTTAAGCACAAGGGTGATAATGTGCTTATGGCTGTTAGAAATATCAAATCCATGAAAATAAAGCATGGCAAAAACAGCAATAAGCGTAACCACTATACTTGAAACACGGAACAGTTTAAGCACTGTTTCTTTGGAGTCATAAATAGCGATATTTATTTTCTCCCGTATGTCCCTAAGCTTCATGATTACTTGATTTAATGGCAAGACTTATTTTTTTCCATGCCATATTGGAGCTTATGTTTTGCATGCAGGCATAATCGCCTCTAAAGCAAGGTTTGTTTCCAAACACCGAGCAGGGGCGGCAATCTAATTCCGTTTCCGGTATTTCGGTTCGTAAATTTTCATTTTTCCCAAGTGCATAAAAGCCTGTTTGCCAATGAGTGGCGCCCCAAATTGATACTACAGGAATACCAGCTAAACTGGCCAAGTGCATATTGGAGGAGTCCATGCTTACCATGGCTTCCAGGTGGCGCATAAATGCAATTTCACCCGAAAAGTTAAATCTTCCAGCTAATATTGTAACGTTCGAATTTTCTTCTTTTAGTTTATTTAGCTGCTCTATATCAGAAGGCCCGCCAAACAATACTACCCCAAAATTTTGCTTGATTAAATGACCAATTAATTGTTTAACTTTTTCTTTAGGCCAAATTTTGCCCGCATGCGTAGCTAATGGGGCAATACCAATTTGTACTTTTTGAGCGCTTAATTCTCTGCTAAGTTTTTCAGCTTCTGAGTTTTGGTATTTAGGAAGAATAGGGCTTTGTGGATTGAAATCAATTTCAAATCCGGCTTTGGCAAAAACATTAGCATATCGTTCACAGCTGTGAAGTAATGTATTTCGGAGTTTATCTTTTTTGCGCGTTAACCTCTTTTTATCATGACGACCCTTGTCAATTTTAAAAGTTTTAATCTCTTTAAGACGCAGGTAATTTCGAATTATGGCTGTTCTTAAAACCTGATGCAAATCAATAATATGGGTGGGTTCTAACTTTTCGAGTATCTCTTTGGCAAGTACTAAATTTCCTTTAAAGCCTTTATGCTTTTTAGAAAAATCGGCAGGTAAAAAATCAAAGCCCAAATCGGTAAAAAGTGATTTGAAAAAGGGCCTTGAAACAACGGTAATACGTGTAGTGGGATACTTTTTTTGCACGGCCAATAATACCGGAATGGTAAGGGCAACATCGCCAATGGCCGAAAACCTTAAAACCACTAAGTGCATCTTAGCCTTGCTTTTGCTTGTATAAAACGGGATTTAATTCGGGGTCGTTATACATTTTCATTTGACGGTATACCTTCATTTCCCGAGAACCATTTTGTAAGTCTTCTAACAACTGATTGATGGCAAGACTTAGGTCATTTCGTTGGGTTAGTAATACTTGATACTTTAGTTTGTTTTTGGTTAGTAATTGCTCTGTACCTTCTTCACGATTAGCTTCTACTTGCATGTGGTAAATTTTTAGGGCTAAGATGGACAGTCTATCAATAGCCCAAGCCGGACTTTCTGTATTTAGTCGAGCGTTATCCCTTAATTTAACATGGTTCAATGTTTCCAAATAATAGTCATCTATTTGTTCTACCAGGTCTGTTCGATCTTGATTACTTGCATCAATTTTACGTTTAATAATCAATGCGTTTTCGGGGCTAATTTTTGGGTCACGAATAATATCTTCGAGATGCCATTGTACGGTGTCTATCCAATTTTTATGGTACAATAGGTTATCAAAAGTACCAACATCAAATGGGTTTTTTTCAGGTTGGGTTACATCATCTTCCTTGTGGTAATCTGCAATACAGGCATCAAAAATGCCATTCATTTGGTGAGCATCCATCCTAATTTAATTTTTTTATAGCGTTTGCAATTCTCTGAGTAGCTTTTAGTAAAATATCTTCCGCGGCAGCGTATGAAATACGTAGGCATTTAGGACTTCCAAATGCGTCTCCAGGAACGAGAGCCACGTGTGCCTCCTCTAAAAGATAAAGACATAAATCGTTGGCATTTTCAATAGTTTTCTCTTTGTACTTTTTCCCGAAAAAGTGGCTCACATCCGGAAAAATATAAAAAGCGCCTTGTGGTAAATTGGTTTTTAAACCTTCAATTTTGTTTAATTCATGCAACACTAAATCGCGTCTCTTTAAAAAGGCATCTTTCATATAGGCCACCTCCTTGGGATTAGCCTCAACTGCCGCTTTAACAGCGCGCTGAGTAATGCTACTAGTTGCAGATGTAAATTGTCCTTGCATTTTGTCACAAGCCTTTGCTAACCATAAAGGTGCGCCCATGTAGCCACATCGCCAGCCCGTCATCGAAAAACCCTTAGAAACACCGTTAATGGTGATTACCTGATCGTAAACAGAGGGTAGGGAAGCTAAGCTGAAATGCTTCCCTTGAAAATTAATTAGCTCATAGATTTCATCCGAAATAACGAGCAGATTTGAATTTTTTTGAATTTCCATGGCTAAGGCCTGCATTTCACTTTCGGTATAAACACTACCAGAAGGGTTACAGGGTGTGCTAAAAATCATCATTTTGGTTTTAGCGGTGCTGTGCTTCTCTATTTCAGATTGGGTGATTTTAAAATCATTCTCAATTTGGGTTGGAATTATAATGGGAATACCACCCGCCAACTTTACAATTTCAAAATAGGAAACCCAATAAGGAGCGGGTAACAATACTTCGTCTCCAGGGTTAATGGTGCATAAAACTACGTTGGCAATACTCTGTTTGGCTCCTGTAGAAAGTACGATTTGCTCTGGTGAGTAATTTAAGTTGTTATCGCGCTTAAATTTATGGCTAATGGCTTCACGTACATCTTTGTATCCAGAGATAGGTGGATAATACGTGTAGTTTTCATCGATGCCCTTTTTCGCGGCTTCTTTAATAAACTCAGGAGTAGTGAAATCGGGTTCTCCTAGTGAGAGACTTATTACGTCAAGCCCCTGTTCACGCATCTCACGACTTTTTTTGCTCATGGCAATTGTTTGAGACTCAGAGAGATTTAGGATACGGTCTGATAGAGGCATCATTTGTTTCAAAAATTAGTCAGCAAAGCTACAAATTTCGGGCAACGGCCTTTTAAAATTTACGATATTTGGCACGTACATTTCTAAAAGCGCAGATGGATATTTTTTTTGAAATTTTAAAGTTTACACTTCCTTCTATTTTTCTATTGATATTATGTTACATGATGTTGAGTAACTTCATGGAAAATGAAGAGAAGCGCAGAAGCTATTTTTTGAGAAAGGAAACCCAAAAAAGTGCCTTGCCGGTTAGGTTGCAAGCTTATGAGCGCTTGTCTCTTTTTTTAGAGCGTATTTCACCCGAGCGTTTGTTGGTACGTCTACATTCTACAGGCCTAACGTCTCAACAATATCAAAATTTACTGGTAGAATCAATTCGTAATGAGTTTGAGCACAATGTGGCACAACAGATTTATGTAAGTGAGGAATCCTGGAAATTGGTGGTAGATGCAAAGTCGGCTACCGTTGGTATTATTAATAATATTGCTAGAGATTTTAAACCTGAAAGCGATGCCATGCGTCTTCGCAAGACGATTCTTAATCGTACAATGGAAATAGAATCGTTTCCAACGAAGCGCGCTTTACGTTATCTAAAGGCTGAGGTTAAAAAGAGTTTTTAAATTCTTTGAAATACCCAAATAATCATCGGGCTTCACGTACAATGTCTTGGATTAACTTCAAGAGTTAATCTATTCTTCGCGGGGTTCCTCTCGTAAAAAATGGCTTAAGAATAGAATCTATTATTCCTAAGATTTAGATATAGATGATTGACGAGCGATGGTAAATCTGCTTGCAGAATCATAGAGCTTTCAAGCCAGAGTAGCACACTTCTTTCGCAATAGACCAAGAATGAAAGGATGAAACGATTCCTTATTACCAGTCACTATATAATGCAGATGGTTTTGAAAAGGGTTTGGTCAACAGAATTATATGACTTTCAACGTAGTCTCATTTTGGGACGGTCTACTTATGCTGATTTATGGTGCAAGTTTGGGGCTAAACAAAATTAGGAAGAGCATGGCTTTAGTGGCCGTTTTGTTAACCATACAGACTTATAGTATGTTGCGCTACTTACTTGCTTTCGGATACCTTCCCAAGAAAGCGAAGTTACCTTATCTATTTGATATTTGGCGGAAGGATAGTTACAGGTGATACTAAAAGCAAACACCCCCTTTGGAATTCCAAAGGGGGTGTTTTATAAAAACTAAATGAAATCAGTTTTAACAACTCTAAATAAATATTAAGGAGTATAAGTTTGTCCAGCAGCTGGGAAGTTGTACCAGTTGGTATTTACCATACCACCACTAGAAGCCCAAGCAGCAAATTGTGGGTAAGCAACTGTGATAGGAGTATACTCATTAGCCCACTCAAATGCACCAGCAGGAATATCAAGTCCCCAAGGAAGGTTGCTTTTTCCACCAGTAGTATAAGAATCTCCAGCTACACCAGTAGTACCATCATCCATAGTTCCGAACAACAACATATCTTGAACACTAGAAGGAGCCATATCAGCTAAGTGAATTTCAATCATTTGCTGACCATCTTTCATAATGAAAGGGTTGTAAGGAGGAAGACCTAGTTTCCAAGGATCAACACCAGCATTCATACTTACTACAATGTTTTCAGTAACAGGAGTTCCTTTTCCGCCACCAGCAATGGTATTGAAGAATAAACCAGCGTTAAGATCTTTAACGATAAGATCGTTAGCAGCATCCCAGTTGTACATTACAACATCAGAACCAGGAGTAGTAGCTAAACCATTTACCTCTTGGGTATGAGTACCGTTAGAAGTTCTAGCAGAAATAGCAGCGATATCAGCAGTAGTCATAAGATCATCAAACATAACCCCAAAGCCATTGTTGTAACCAGCACCAGCAGCTTTTAGCTTGTAGTCCATTCTTACTTCGTGTACTTCGCCTAAGTTGTTGATAGCAGTTTCGAATACGTAACCAGTTACCATATCGTTGAAGTCATAGTCACCAACTTCTGGCCATAAATCTTCATATAAAAGAGTACCTCTATCTGTAATTACACAAACTACATCAGGATTGTTTGGTTCGTCATCATAAGCATCAATTACACCATCTTTGTCAGAGTCTATAACAGATTGTCCAACTTGTAAAGGCAATGCAGGCGCACAGCTTTCGTAAATATCACCTGAAGCGTAGAAAATACAATCGTTAAAGTCATAATCTCCATCAGGGTAAACGATATCTTCAAAAGCAAAGATTTGAACATTTTCACCATCTAAATCTTGAGACATAGAAATCATATGCTGTTGGAAAGTAGGGTCTAAACAAGCAGCTTCGTCAATACCCATATCGGCATTAAGAGGATCATCACCATGGAAAATATGGTGGCTAGTATTGGCAGGGTTTAAAGCTACGCTATCTGCACTCTCGTTCCACATGTTACCTAATAGTACCCATTGGATAGTAGTGTTTTTAGGGAACTCACCTAATTTAACTCTATCACCAACAGCTAATTTATTACCAGCTTCAGAAGCATCTGGGAAGATAATGAAGATAGAATCGATAGCAGCATTAGTGGCAGGAGCCGCACCTGCAGGGTGGTAGTAGTATGCTAGTGCATTGTGATAGCTAGCACCTTCACCTAAAAAGGTTACAAATACTTCAGCATCATCTTTACTAGTAGTTACTGAGTTACAAAACACGTCATTTAATAAAGGAGCGTGTACAGGGCTACATGGAATATGATTGCTTTCAACCAACAAGGCATTGATGTTAGCAATCATAGCACCTGTACCGGGAGTAATATTAGCTATTGTACTAGTAGGTACACCCCATCCGTTATGATTTCCTAAATAAAACACGTTGTCATTAGGAAAGCTACTTGCTTGTGTGGCAGGAAAGTTAGCTTCAGAAAACTTATCAAACTTACGAGCTTGAGGAATACCTGAAAAGTGAGCCTTAAGTGTACCACCAGTAGTGTTACAAACAATACGGTTACCACCAATACCTACGGCATTAGCAACAACAATTACTTCTTTAAGACTTGTTTTAATTTTAACAGGAACATTTAATTCACCTTGAGCATTGGTAAAGCCAGAATAGAAAATCTCACCACCATCATACGGATCCTTATCGAAAAGATCGATACGTACGTTAGACATGCGATTACCATCAAATCCAGTTACGCTAATGTCAGCGGTCATAGCTTTGGCAGATGACCAATTAAATCCTGAGGGAACAGATAACTGAGTAATATCAGTTGTGTCGATTTTTGTTGTAGAAGTCTCTTTGTTACAAGAGGCTAAAGCTACTGCTAAAGCTACAACACTTAAAATACCTTTTTTCATTTCGTGATTATTTAAATTAATGAGTTAACAACTAAAACCTTTTTACGGGTTCGACTTTCATTAGGCAATTGAGGTGCCAAAAATTTTATTGTATAGTAACTAGTTTATTTTCAACAAGTTACATTTAAATTGAAAAAATAAGTAATTCCCATTACGAGAAAATACCCCATATTTAGCGAGGATATATTCTACATATTGAGGAATTATTGAAGGAGAATGCTGAGAGAGGAAATTTAAGCCAATTAAAATCCGTATAGCACGGGGGACGAATTTATGAATAAGTACTTATTGTGGAATGGTTGTTAAATTGTTGGCTTAGATTGAAGAGTTGACAGGAATACGAAAAATGGAAGTTTGTGTCAAAAAACGACTAAGCACGTTTTGCACGTTCCCATGTGGCAGCTTGCGATTTAGATAACCATCTAAAAAAGCCTGCAAATACCGCATAGTTCATCATCAGGAAGTAATAAGGTATAAATAGAACCTTTACTTTTATTTGGCGGTTCTCTAGAATCCAGCCAATGGATGCAAATAGATAAAAGGCTACTTGACCTAAAAACAAGTACAGATATAATAAGCCGCTATCATTAAATATTAATAATAGGTTTAATAGAAAAATAACAGGTAATACAAACGCAGACAAGGACCAGCGTAATACGCGATGAGAAATGTACTGGAAACTAAGTACGGGATATTTAAATGGGTTTAATAAGGCGGTTAGTCGACTCATGGATTGCCAGCCTCCTGCAGCAATGCGTATCTTCCTCTTAAGTTCTTCGCCAATATTCTCGCTGGCTGTTTCTACAGCAAAAGCGTTGGGTTCATATACTACTCGGTAACCTTTCTTGCAAACCCTTAAGGATTGAACAAAGTCATCTAAAATGGTGTCTTCTTCCAAATCTTCCATTACAGATGTTCTGAAAGAAACCAATTCACCAGCAGCACCCACAACACTATAAAGGGCACTATCCAGTCTTTTAAGGGTAGATTCATACTTCCAATAGATACCTTCGCCAGCTCCACTTGCGCTATCGGCCTCTTTGCTTATTACCTTTTTTTCGCCTGTAACAGCGCCTACTTTAGGGTTTGCGTAATGTTTAACAATTTGTTTAACCGCTTCCTGGTTAAGCTGTGTATTAGCATCGCAGAAAATAACAAAATCACTTTTCACTTTTGTCATCGCTCTATTCTCTGCACAAGCTTTTCCCATTCTAACATCTTGATGCATTAACTCTACACCATCAATACCGTCAATAATTTTGGCTGTATTATCCGTGGATCCATCGGTAATAAAAATAATTCGGAGTTTGTCTTTTGGATAATCTAAGGCTAAAGAGTTTTGAGCTTTTTCGGCAATATAGTCTTCCTCGTTAAAGGCAGGGATGACTAATGTTACTGCAGGTTCGAAATCTAGTGGAGCCTCCTGTTTTCTGTTAAACAGGCTTTTTATTTTAACTAAAAAATACAAAAGAATGCCGTAGCCTAAATAAGTATAGAAAACGATAAAAATCAAAAGCCAAAAAGCAATCTCCATTTTTAAATAATTTTAGTTCAAGTAGTTTTAACTTTTTTAGAATGAAAGACATTCCAAATAACGCCTTTCCAAATGGCCTGTAATTGTTTAAACTCTCCCTTTACTACATGTTTAGAGCTGTGAAGGGGAGCAGCGAAAAATATAAAGTACACTATAGATACAAAACTTACCGTTGACGTATAATTTCTACGAGCAAAAAGTAGACGGTTCCGCGTGAGGTAATATATCTTTAAGGGGCTATTTTGTCCGGTGCTAACAGATTCTTTATGGTAAATGAAACTTTGCCCGCAATAATATATTTCGAACCCCGCATTTTTAATCCGCTGACACCAGTCGTATTCTTCGTAATATAAAAAGTAGTCATTATACATCAATCCTACCCTTTCGATTACACTTATGGGTACTACCATTGAAGCACCGTGGCCAAAGCTGGTGGGATAACTATCGTTAAACTGATTCAGTTCTTTTTCGCCCGCACCAATTGTGAAGTTCCTCATCGTATAAGGGTTTAGTTCGGATGCTCCGGCATATTGAATGATGTTTTTTTTATCGTGGTAAATAATCTTAGAGCTAACCATTCCAATACTTGGTTTAGCTTCAAACAGCTCTAGGATTGGCTCTAGAAGACCTTTGGTAACTTCTGTATCATTATTAATAAAGTAGATATATTCACCCTGACATAATTCTACTCCAGCATTGTTGCCTCCAGCAAAACCTAAATTAGACCCCGTTTCAAGATAAGAGGTTTTGTCAAAATTTTTAACATCAGTTTCAAATTTCGGGTTAGGCTCACCATTGTTTACAACGATGCATTCCCAATTGGAATAGCTTAGCAAGGAAAGCGATTCTAAAAACTGAATGGTAATTTCATATTGATAAAAATTAACCGTTAAAAAGGAGATAAGCGGAGCGTTTGAGATGGTATTAACGTTTAAGGTTATTGGATAATTTCTGGTCAAAAATAGAAGATAATGTGGAATATAATAGCGGGTTGTTTACATTTGCTTTAACCCAATCAATTGAACATGAGAAAATTAATAGTTCTACTTACTCTGTGTCAGGCAGTTTTAGCTCAGCCTAGAGAAAATAAACCTTTACCAGAATTTGACGAAAAACCATTTAAGGTGTTAGATGAAGGTTTAATAGGCTGGAGTTTAAGTAAAAATGGGCAATGGATATCAAGCGAAATGGTAATTCCTAACCCTATAGTTTCTACCAATAATCGTAAATTAAAGGATAGGAAGAACCAGCTTGGAAATGATAACATTTCGGAATTGCAGCTTTTTAAAATGGCTTACGGCAAGGATAGCTTGGTAATACTTGTAAAATTTTATAAAACAGGACGCTATGAGTTTGAATCCACAAAAAAAGGATGGGATGAATTTAATAGAGGTTATTACTTTGTTTTTAGACAAAGTGAATTTGATAAGCTCAAAAAAATAGAAGAAGAGGTGGTGTTGATTAAGCTTCCACTGTTGGATTATGGTAGTCTAGGACAAATAAAAAAGAGCAAAACATACGATGTTCTTCAAGAGAAAATGGTAGTTAAAAATGAGGGTAAGCGGTTTTTAACCTTTACTATTCAAAAGCACCAGGATAATATTAGGTTTCAATTTTCCAATCAGCATGATTTGTTTGATGATGTACAAGGAATATTGAATGATTATAAAGTAAAAGGTAAGAGTATTTATAAATCCCCGGGTTTACTTAGCTATATTTATTATGAAGCCAGTTCAGATCTATTTTATGATTTCTTTTCAATGGAGCCTTCTGCAAGCTACTAGTACTTTTAACTAATGGATTTTAACATTGCCTCAAATAAGTTTTATTTAAGACCTATATTTAAGTACCTACTTGTTTTATTGGTGGCTACTGGTGTAGCGTATTTGGTATATCAAAATAGTTTTAAGGGTTTTATATTACCAGCTGTATTGCCATTTGTGGGTTTGTTTTTTGTGGCTTTCTATAAAAACCCAAAAATCGGGCTGTTTGTTGTTACTGGTATTAGCTTTTCACTGTCTTTTTTTGGAAGGTATTACCCCGTGAATTTCCCCATTGGCCTAGCTATTGATTTATTAATGGTCTTGAACTACATAATACTGGTTTTGCGCCACTGGAAGCATTTAAATTTTAAGCTGGCAGGTAATCTATATACCTTTCTAATGTGTCTTTGGATGTTTTATATAATCTTGCAGCTCGGTAATCCAGAAGCGGTGAGTAAACAAGCATGGTTCTATGCTATGCGGTCTATGGGTTTGTATCAGTTTTTATCTGTGCCTCTGGCTTTGGTATTACTTAATACAAAAAAGGATTTTAAAAATTACTTCATTTTATGGATAGTGTTTTCCCTGTTAGGTGCTTTTTGGGGAATAAAACAATTGTTTTATGGCGTATCAGAGACCGAACAACTCTGGCTAAATATGGGCGCATATCGTACGCATTTAATATATGGTAAGCTTAGAGTTTTTTCCTACTACTCTGACGCAGGTACTTTTGGAGCTGCAATGGGTCAGATTGCGGTAATGATGTTTATTTTATGTTTGGGGCCTTTCTCAAACAAAAAAAGAGTTGTTTTTGGTATAGTTGGCCTTATTACCTTTTATGCTTTAATGATTAGTGGTACTCGAGGTGCATTGGCTGTGCCAGCCGTTGGGGGCATGCTATACATTGTAATGATAAGAAACACGAAAATATTCTCTACTACACTCATTGTGTTGGCGCTGGGCTTCTCATTTCTTAGGTTTACAACAATTCTTAATACAAATTATGAGGTGTATAGATTAAGAACTTCGGTTCGTCCATCCGAGGATGCATCTTTCGCGCTTAGGGTAATGAATAGAAAGTTATTATCAGAATATTTAAAGGGCAAACCTTTTGGAGGAGGAGTAGGTGCTTGTGGTTTTTGGGGCGCACGTTTTTCTCCTAACACATGGTTAGGTCAGTTTCCACCTGATGGGCTGTACACTAAGCTGCGTGCAGAAACGGGTATTGTAGGAAGGAATCTGTACGTAGGTATTTGGTTGTTGATTTTGGCTTATGGCGTCCGAATTACTTGGCGCTTAAAAAATCAAGAATATAAAACCTACTGTATGGCCATTTTGGCGGGTTTCGCGGGTATTATGTTGGCAAATTATGGTAATGAGGTGCTCAATTCTCATCCTATTAGTATGACTAGTTACATCGCTTTAACCTTTGTGTTTTCAATTCGTTATTGGGATGAAAAGGGTAATGTTAAATTACCCAAAGGAGAAGTTCCTATAGCGGGCAGATTAGAACCCAAAACTACTTGGGGGGACGAAGCCTCCTAGATTTATAGTTGATTCTATTCAGTTTTATTGTTAGTAGATTGATTATGGATCCACGCTAATCTCCTCAATTTATTGAATACATTTAGCCCCCTATTTCAATACCGTTTCATGCGATTTAATAAGAAGGGTTTCACGGATAGTGAACTACTAAAAATGTACGCGGCACTTTTAAAGCCACGTATGATTGAGGAGAAAATGTTGATTGCCTTAAGACAAGGGCGTATTTCAAAATGGTTTTCGGGTTACGGACAAGAGGCTATTTCGGTGGGGGCTACTTTGGCTCTTGATGAAGATGAATATCTATTGCCCATGCATCGAAATCTAGGCATGTTCACCACTCGTAGTATTCCTTTATATAGTTTGTTTAGCCAGTTTCAAGGTAAAGCCGATGGTTTTACCAAAGGGCGTGACCGCTCATTTCACTTTGGCAGCAAGGAACATCATATTGTGGGTATGATATCTCATTTGGGGCCACAAATGGGCGTGGCCGATGGTATTGCCTTAGCTCATAAGTTGAAAAAGGAAAAAAAGGCAACCTTGGTGGTTACAGGAGATGGAGGTGCTAGCCAAGGTGATTTTCATGAATCTATAAACGTAGCGGCAGTGTGGAACCTACCGGTAATTTTCTTAATAGAGAATAACCAATGGGGGCTCTCTACACCCTCCAAAGAGCAGTTTAAGTTTAAGAGTTTTGTTTATAAGGCAATTGGTTATGGCGTTAAAGCGAAAAGCGTTGATGGTAATAATGTACAGGAGGTTTATAATGCGGTAAAAGATATTGCCGAAGAGATTCGTGAAAAACCAGAACCCTATATCTTAGAGTGTAATACCTTTAGAATGCGCGGTCATGAAGAGGCGAGCGGTACCAAATACTATCCTAAGGGTTTACAAGATCGTTGGGCAAAGAAGGACCCCGTTGAAAACTTTAGAACTTTTTTATTGGAAAAGGGAGTGCTGGATCCCAATGAAAATGAGCAAATGCAGGCAGCTTTAAAAAAGGAGATTGACGAAAGCTTTGAGCAAGCTTTTGCAGCACCTGAAATTGAGTTTGATATGGAGAAGGAGGCAGGCGACTTATTTGCACCAGCTAAAACAGAGCTAAGCCCTGCAAGTGAAGTAAGCAAAGAGATGCGCTTAGTAGATGCCGTGCAAGATGGCTTGAGAGAAAGTATGCGTAAGCACGAAAACGTTATTATAATGGGGCAAGATATTGCTGAATATGGTGGCGTTTTTAAGGTTACAGAAGGTTTTGTAGAAGAGTTTGGGAAAGAGCGCGTGCGTAATACGCCTCTTTGTGAAGCAGCTATAGTGGGAAGTTCTTTGGGTTTATCCGTTGGTGGTTTTAAGGCGGTAATGGAGATGCAGTTTGCCGATTTTGTGACCGAGGGCTTTAACCAAATTGTAAATAATTTAGCAAAAATACATTGGCGGTGGGGACAAAATGCTGATGTAGTGGTGCGTATGCCAACGGGGGCAGGAGTGGCTGCTGGGCCTTTTCACTCTCAAAGTAATGAAGCTTGGTTTACTCATACAGCAGGTTTAAAAGTGGTGTATCCAGCCTTTCCGGCAGATGCCAAAGGTTTGCTAACTAGGGCAATTGAGGACCCTAACCCAGTTTTATTTTTTGAGCACAAAGCATTGTACAGGTCAATTTATGGAGAAGTGCCAGAGGGGTACTATAGCTTACCAATTGGCGAGGCCGCGTGGGTTAGAAAAGGCGAAGAGGTAAGTATTATTACCTACGGTATGGGTGTGCACTGGGCCTTGGCTTGGCTGGATAAAAACCCAGAAGTATCGGCAGATGTGCTTGATCTTCGTACACTGTCACCGTTGGATGAAGAGTCTATCTTTAAAACAGTAAAAAATACGGGCAAGGTTTTGATTTTGCAAGAGGATGTTATGTTTGGAGGTATTGCCTCCGATATTTCGAGTCTTATTATGGAAAATTGCTTTCAAGATTTAGACGCTCCGGTAAAAAGAGTGGCCAGCTTAAATATACCAATTCCATTTACCAAAAAACTGGAAGACGGTTACCTGCCAGTTGCCCGTTTCGAAAAAGCTATTAGGGAGTTAGTAGATTATTAGCGTGCCCGCGGATGAAAGTCCAGGAGCACATCGCGCAAATAAGAAGCATCCAAGTGCGTGTAAATTTCGGTGGTGGTAATACTCTCATGACCTAGTAACATTTGCACCGAACGTAAATCAGCTCCACCTTCTACCAAATGAGTGGCAAAGCTGTGCCTAAAAGTATGGGGGCTCACGGTTTTGCTTATTCCGGCTGCTGCCGAATGTGTTTTTACCAAATGAAAAATCATAGATCTGGTTAAACAAGTGCCTCTATTGTTTAAAAACAAATGGTCCTCAAAACCTTTAGCGGGTGTAAGGTGCACCCTAATTTGTTGATGATAAATGTCAATCTGTTTTTGGGCGTGATTATTAATAGGTACATAGCGCTGCTTATTTCCCTTTCCGCTTACACGAATGATTGATTCTTTAAAAAACAAATCCGATAATCGAAGCTCGATAAGTTCTGAAACTCGTAAACCACAGCCGTATAAAGTTTCAAAAATGGCTAGGTTTCTATGACCGTGTTTACTTCCTAAATCAATATGGTTGAGTATTTTTTCAATTTCTTCAAAGGTTAAAAACTCCGGCAGTTTTTTGCCAATTGTAGGAGATTCCAGAATTTCGGCAGGGTTTTGAGTTAACAAGTCCTCGAGCAAAAGAAACTTATAAAACGCCCTAATAGTAGAAACTAGCCGCGCTTGAGATCGAGCACTGAAGCCCATTTGTCCCCATTCACTGATAAATTGTTGCAAATGTGTAGTGCTTAATTGTAACGGATTAAGGTTTTGACCTTGAAAGTAACTGGCCAATTTTTGCAAATCAAACTGATAGGCGTCCAACGTGTTTTGCGCCATACCTCGTTCTAATAAAAGGTAATTACTAAAATCGGTAATGGTGTTACTCCATTTCACTGTTAATGGTTTATTTTTGATTTTTTCAAAAGTACACCAAAGGCAAAAGCGAGGCATTGCAATATTTCAAAAAAAGCGTAAAACCAACAATATGAAGATAGCCATTGTAAACGGACCTAATTTGAATAAAATAGGGCAACGTGAGCCACATATTTATGGTAAAGAGTCTTTTGAGCATTTTTTTGAAGGCCTTCAAAAAAGCTACCCCAAAATTGAGTTTCAACATTTTCAGAGCAATCACGCTTCTGAGCTTATAGATGCGTTACATGGTTTTGATAATGTGTGTGATGGAATTATTTTAAATGCAGGAGCCTTTACGCATACTTCGTTGGCATTGGCCGATGCTGTTGCGGGCTTACAAACCACCGCGGTAGAAGTGCATCTGAGCAATACCTTGGCCCGCGAAAATTTTAGACATCATTCGCATTTAACAATGTACGTAAAAGGGTGTGTACAGGGCTTTGGATTAGAGAGTTACCGTTTGGCGGTGGCTAGCTTTTTGTAGCTATATGTCTCAAATCAATTAAGCAAAATCTTTTCCGTTTTTTGAGCTCCATTTTCATCCCAGAAATGGATAAAATACAAACCGCGCGGTAACTGGTCACAGGCTATCCAGTTAGTTCGTTGATTGGTTTCACCTTTTAAAATGCTCTGGCCGCGGCTGTTGCTAATACAGTAGTTTACTTTTTGTTCAGTCTTAATTGTAAAACCCTGTTTAGCCGGATTAGGATACCAGCTTACATCAACAAATGGTTGCTCTTTTTCGGAAAGTACTCCTTGCGCATTTAGGTAAATGGGAAATCGGCAAACGAGGCGATTTCCGAAACCGCTGTAAAAATCAATATAACCTGAAATGGGAAGCGTGATAGATCCGTTGGCCTTAAATACCAGTTGGTTGTACCCGTAACCCAGGGCGAATAGCCATACATCTGAGATGGCTAGTGTATCTCCTGGATCACTTAATAAATAGAATGAAGGATAGTTTACAAAGGCTGCGCTTGGTTTGTTGAAATTATCCAACACCATAGTGAGCTCATCCTTTTGGGAGTCGTAGAATAAGGTGTCAATGTTAATAGAATCGCAAGAAAAGGATACGGTATCTTTAATGGATTGTGTTTTGCGGCAGGTATAGGTACTGTAATTATTGATGTAAAAATCGATATCCACAGTTAATGGTAGGGTAGGTTGTTTTTTAATACTAAGGCTGTGCAACTGTTTGCCAATAATTTGTTGGTGGGTAACTGTTTCTTTGGCAATGGTATCTCCCACATTATCTAACAATACAAAAGTAGGCGAGGGGAAATTTTCAACGGTATTTCGATTGTTTACTTGTATAAGGATTTCTTGAGAATTATTGGGATTCAGGTAAATAGAATCTAGATTGAGCGAATCGCAACCCAAATTGGTTTGAGCGTATGAGGTTGGTACGAGAGCTAGGCAGAATAGGGTAAATCCAATATATAGGGTACGTTTCATCTTAAAAGTTTTAGAACTTGCTGATATGATGCAATGGGAAGGAAAAAGGTTGCGACTGATTTGCCTATTATAAGTCGGAATAGTTCTTTTTCTTTTGAACAAAATAGGCCCAAACTAGGCTTTTAGGATACACTCCATTTAACTGTTTAAGTGGTTTTACAGGCTGTCCTACCTTTTGCCGCATAAGCGAATTAAAGCGACCGTAAAAGGCAAAGTGCGCTCGTATGATGGCTACCACATGTTTGATTTTTCCCTTCAGTAAAAACTGAATTCCGGCTAAACCGTCCAATACCAATCGTTTTAAAATGGTAAGCATGGCTTCGCCTTGAGGAAGATTTAAAAACAAAATAATAAGGTTGTTTCTAAAGTTGAGATACGTTTTTTGGGGAGATTGCTTGTTAAGCGTGGCACCTCCTAAATGAAAAACGGTAGAGGTAGGATCACAACCTACTTCAAAACCGTGGAGCTGCATGCGCCAACAAAGGTCAATTTCTTCCATGTGGGCAAAAAGATCTTCATTGAGTTGACCAACTTGCAGATAAGTACTTTTTCGAACTACCAAGCAAGCACCTGAGGCCCAAAAAACAGACTTGTAATCATTGTATTGATTTTGGTCGGTTTCTAATTCATCAAAAATTCGACCTCTACAAAATGGATATCCCAAGGCATCGAAAAAACCACCGGCTGCTCCGGCATATTCAAATTTATCAGGGCTTTTTAAATCTAATATTTTGGGTTGCAGCGCAGCCAGCTTCGGGTCTGCTTCTAATCTAGCAATAAGCGGAGTCAGCCAATTTTGGGTTACTTCTACATCCGAATTTAGCAACACTACATATTCCTCATCAATCCATTCCAGCCCCTTATTATAACCTCCGGCATAACCTAGGTTTTCAGGAATTACAATAATTTTCACCTCCTTAAAATCGCGTTTAAGCACAGCCACGCTGTTATCCGTAGAGTTATTGTCAATTACATACACAATGGCTTCCTCTTGCGAGTATTTTAATACCCCCGGCAAAAAGCGTTTCAATAAATCGGCTCCATTCCAGTTGAGAATGGCTACGGCAATTTTTTTGGACATACTAGGCATGTTTCCATCTGCGATGGCTCCACAGCCAATCTTCAGGTTTTTTAATAATTACTTTTTCTAAAGCACGTACATGTGTATCCGTAATCTCGTAAGGTTGAGTGTTAACGGCATCTTCAAATAATAGTTGCGCCTCTACCTCATACGTGCCTCTTTTTACTCGTTGAATATCTATAAACACTACCGCCAAGTCACATTTTTTAGCTAGGTTTTCTACACCCAAGTGCACCGGAGTGTTTTGGTTTAAAAACGGAGTGCGGTATTTTATCTTCGATTTTTGCGGACTTTGATCTGCCATAAACACGTACAATGGCGCGGTGTTTTCATTGTTTAGCATAAAGGGATAGGTGTTCTTCATTGGAAAGAGTTTTAGTCCAAACTGTTCCCGTATTTGTACTATTTTATTGCTAAACCTATGATTGGATAATGGATGGAAAACAGCAAAACAGGTATTTTGCACCAATAGAGGAATGCTGGTAGCAGTCCACTCAAAGTTGGTATAATGTCCCATTACCATTATTACGCCTTTGTTTTTTTGGCGTAAATTTTCAAACACTTCGGGGTTTTTTAAGCTGAAATGTTGGCGCATGATGCGTTCGGAAATAGTTAGGCTTTTAAAGGATTCTACTATTAAGTCGGCAAAATTTTTATAAAAAGCCTTTCGGATCTTTTCACGCTCATGCTCCGATTTTTCGGGGAAGGCATTTTGTAAGTTTGATTGAATAACGGACTTGCGATACTTCAAAACACGAAACATTAACCAACTTAAAAAGTCGCTAAAAAGGTAGAGTAACGTAAAGGGGAGCAGTGAAATTAGCCACCCCAAGGCAATGGCGAGGTAGTACCCAATCATGCCGCGAATTTAGCGGTTATTTCCTCCAGAGCCCTTAAATATTATATTGTTTTCGAGGAGTGAGCCACGCGGGTCACCAGACGGGTTCTCTTCATCAATATCACTTCCCGCTGCATTTCCAGTTTTGTATAAACGATATTTCCACCTTCGGTTATTGGTTTCGCCAATAGCGGTGGAATGGACTAGTTGATAATCATTTGTGGCATTTGAAAGTTCACCAAAAATAAACTGAATGTTGGTTTGGGTGGTTATATATGGAGAGCTGGCTCTGTCAAATTGCCAAATTTCATAGGGAAAATAATCAACAGTAAAGGGGTGTTTATCTACGGTGGTGGGTGGTCCATAGGTTAAAAACACCCTGCCACGATCGGTTTTATATCCTTTTTCTAAGCGGGCGCTATACAAACGGTTGCATTTTAATACTTCTTTTCTATAATCGGCCCAAGCTTGCTCGGGGTCGTTAGGGTCTTTTTCTTTCCAAAAAATGTAAATGTAACGCGTCATATCTTTAATGCTTCTTTCGCGCATCAGTCGTTTTTGGTAATTACGTTCTCTATCGGTACTAATAGGGTATAAAAAATCAATAGCTTGATAAAGGCTGTCTCCTCCACCTAATCGCCCAGCAAACGAGGCCTGTGCTTCTGCTTGACTAATATTCTCTAGGTTGATTACTTCATTAACTATGTTGTTTTTTCTAAAAAAGAAGTTGGACTTGGATAATACCGTTTCGCCTTTTCTATTAAGCACATCTACCACTACTTCGTAACTCCCAGTGGGCAATTTTTCAATATTAAAGTTAGCGAGTACGGGCGTTACCTTAGCGCTGCTTTTTTTGCTCAAAGAGGCAAAAGAGAATATTGCTTCTTGGCTGTTGTAATCTTTGATGTAGTACTTTACCGCGAAGACCCCATCTGCGCCAAAGGCCACATCGCTATTATATACTTCGGTATAAAAGGCCAGTTGTTTATTTTGTTCAGAGAAATAGTAGTTGCCTGAACTTACCATAGGCACTAGGTCGTAGCCTGATTTTGAAAACTCAGAAGGTTTTTTTGCCTTGCTAAAGCTGTCTAAAAAAACTAAATCCGAAAAAGTTAAGTCCGTACCTCCCAATCCAACATCTAAGGTATCATTGTTAATATTGTACACCTCTTCGGGGTGATTTACATCTTGTACCTTTAAATCCATGGTATAAGTACCCTTATCTAAAGCAAAGCGAACTTGGTTTACAAGAACCTGCCCCAGACTGTTGGTGTCCGCTCGGTCTTGATCCATTAATCTAAATTTATCGGCCGCTATAATTTGATCGTTTTGCGCAACACTTAAAGTGATTTCGATACCGCCAGTGTAACTGTTTCCGGTTTTAACGTAATCTATCGTTCGGCTATCCAACGAAAAATAGAATTCTAAATAAGCATCTCCTTTATCATCTTGAAACTGGGCGTAGGAGATATTCATTCCTATTTTTTTGGCTAACAATGAGTTGGCACTTAAAAAGGAGCATATTAAGAAGAGAACGATGCGTGTTTTCATAGAAGAGTGTGTTGGCAAATATAAAATTAGACAAGGAAAGTAAAAAACGTTGTTTGTGGATTAAAAATATTTTTACTTTTGCGCCCTCACAATTGAGGACTAATATTTCTCAAAAAGGTGTTCGACTTGGAGAGATGGCAGAGTGGTCGAATGCGGTAGTCTTGAAAACTATTGACCTTCACGGGTCCGGGGGTTCGAATCCCTCTCTCTCCGCAAGGTAAAGCCCCGAAACGTTATTCGTTTCGGGGCTTTTTGCTTTCATGCCAAACCGAGCTTGCTTGAGTGAAGGCATGAAAACAAAAAGCCAAGGCTGCGTTAGCAGACCTTGGGCTTTATTTTGATCACGGTTTCCTGCCAAGGGATCACGACTGTAGGGAGTAATCCCTCTCTCTGCAATACAACCCCATATTAAACGAAAGTTTGGTATGGGGTTGTATTAAAGCAGGTAATGTATCTTTTAAGGAGATTTCTCCAAAAAGGTAGCTCCCTAAAGAACTGCCTTTGTAGTAACTGTTACAGCTTATTATTTTAACACAAACCGCTGAGCGAAGCCTTAGCCGCTTGTATATTGGCATTAAACGCTGTTAATTGTCCTGCACCTACGCATGAGCGAATGTTTTCCAAGGAATCAATGTAGGCATTGGCAGCTGCTTTAAAGGCATCGCAATTTGCTTGCGTTGGGTTAGTTCCATATGCAATGGCTGCGTTATTCATGGCGGTTAGCTCGGCCTGAACACTGGATGACCAGTTTACATAATTAGCACAAGGCCCACCCGAGCCAGTAGGTCCGGATGATTTATCATCCTTGCTGCAACTACTCAAACTGATAAAAAGCAGGCTAAGCCCAACGAGGTAAAGATTTGTTTTCATAAGATAATTTGGTTTTAAAATTTATCGAAGTTATAAAAATGTAAGTTCAAGTCATAACTGCAACACGTATTTGATTATTAGTAAAGGTTAAAATATCGTTAGGTTAGTATGTAGTAATATTTGATGTATGTAACCATTTTCTTCCTTTTCAAGACTCTGCAAATAGAGCGAGAAGAAAAACAAACCGGGACTTGCAGGGCTTTTAAAGGTTAATCTTTTAGGGAATAGTTTTTAACTTTAACTCTATATCGGTATGTCAGATACTTTTTATCAACAAATGACTCAATTGAAATGATTTTATCTGTTTTAATTTGATACTTTCTTTCTAATTCCTCTTTTACCAACTCCAAACGTTTTTCTTTATCTCCGATTGAATCAAATTTGACTTTCACACTATATGTAGCCGAAGAAGAATCTTCTTGTGATATGAGACAATCAAATGATCTTATAATTTGTGCTTCAGATGTATTGCTCACGAATAAAAAAATACAATAGTGTCCGATAAAAGTATTTAAAGAAGTTCAAACCGTGGTTTGAACTTCTTATGGTTATTTTGTGTTTACGA
>CAKZRR010000019.1 GCA_937146805.1 uncultured Owenweeksia sp.
ATTAGAAAGTTCGATTACATTAGCCCTATTGAAAAACTAAAAAACCGATGTGTTGCATTTATGGGTTGAACACAGCAAGTTCTTTAATTTTCTCATAATCCGTTTCACGATAAGGAGCAGTCCAACCATTGTGCTTTATTGCAGTATATGAAGGAATATAGAGTTTATTGCGACTTAGTTCCTTTAATTCTAATAGATAATCATCTTCAAACATCCAATACTGCTCTTCTTTCTCGATTAAATTGTTTACTTTTTGAAAATAATTTTTCAAAAAACCGGGTTTATAATTAAAAAAAAAATCCTTAGAATACATAGAAGCAATAATAGTCTCCATGTTTTGATATTTTGAATTAATAAAATCATCTTTTCGAAACAGATTAAAGCGAGCAACTCTAATTTCATGATTATTGATAATTTTTTCTTTTTTCTTTGCCTTTTCTACTGGTGAGAGCTTATTAATTTTTTCGAAAATAACTTCATTATTATATAGTTTAAAATCTATATAGGTATACAATTGAGCAGTTGAATAACTTCCTTCCGATTTTATTATTCTTTTATGTGCAGACAATTGAGCTATTGAATAGTTGTCATTCAAATAATCCTCAATATTAAAGTCTTTTATATTTACTATTCTAAATGGAGTAACAGTCCAAGAGGCCTTCAATATTTTTTCATAAGTAGCTTTATCATAAATATTGGATAATACAAAAATCGTTTCGGTATTTTTAAATTTTTCGAATGTTCCTTTTTCGAATTTTTTAGGTTTCGCAACGTGTCTCGGGTCTACCGAAACTTGAGAGAAACCTTGACAGCAAAAAAATAACAGAATAAGTAATGATTGTGTCTTCATTATAATTGATTTTAACAATTGATAAATTTCTCTTTAATACCTCAAAATGTGTGGTTCAGTATACCTCCACAATAAGCCATTTAGCTTGTGTTTTCTTCGGGAGGAAGATAGTAAGAAAAGAGTATCGCAAAATAACCAAATTCACTTTGCTGTTAAAAAAATAGAGAGGTGTTTGGTGAGCTTTTCAATTTTTAGCTGGAACTTCCGTTTTCTTAAAAAAACAAATACGCTATGAAAAAGTTAGGGCTGAGCTTGTTGCTGTTGTTGAGTTTAAGTTTGGGTGCGCAAACTTCATTTTATACCCAGTTGGCACATTCGGCCGAAAGACTTACCAAACAAACGGTAGAATACGATCCTAGCTATTTTAGCATAAAATACCCTAATGGTGATGTGCCTAAGGGCAAAGGGGTGTGTACCGATGTAGTAATACGGGCTTACCGCAAGGTGGGCTTGGATTTGCAAAAACTGGTACACGAAGATATGAGTCGCAATTTTTTGGCTTACCCCAATATTTGGGGTTTAAAAGGCCCTGATAAGAATATAGATCATAGGCGGGTGCCTAACCTTATGGTATTTTTTGCCAGCTATGGCGAAAGCCTGTCTATTGAAACCGACCCTAGTATTTATTTGCCCGGAGATGTGGTTTGCTGGAGTTTAGGAGGTGCCATTACTCATATTGGTATAGTGTCTAGCAAAAAATCGAATGACGGGGTGCGCTACTTAATTGTGCATAACATTGGTAGCGGTCAGGAGTTTTCGGATTGCTTACTTGATTATAGAATTATAGGGCATTACCGTTATAAAGGTCCGCAATAGTGAACGCATAAAAAAAGCGGCTACGCAAATGCGCAGTCGCTTTTTCTATTTTGTAATTGGGGGGAACTAGGAGTTTCCTTCAATTAGTTCTTTTACTTTGGCTTCCAATTCAGGGCCTCTTAAGCGCGTGGCAACAATGTTTCCATCGCGACCTACCAATACGGTAAAAGGAATACCTTGAAAGGCAAATTTATCTACAACCGAAGTTTCCCAACCAGTTAGTTCACTTACATGATTCTCCCATACTAGGCCATCTTGCTGTATCGCTTCCAACCACTCGGCCTTAGGATCTTGCTGTTGTGGTAAACCATCTAGGGATACGCTAAATACATCAAAACCTTGATCCTTGTATTGGTTGTACAGTTTTACAACGTTCGGGTTTTCGGCACGGCAAGGGCGACACCATGCGGCCCAAAAATCTATCAATACTACTTTACCTTTTAAATCCGCCAATTGGCGGATAGCACCATTGACATCTGTCATTTCAATGTTAGGTACAGGCATTCCTTCCTTAATGTTTTGGCTGGCCGCTTCCATTGCTTTTTGGCGCTCAAGGCTTTTGGCAATATTGGTAATGCTAGCATGAAAGTTTTTGGTGTGCTTTAAGTCGGGGTACTTAGCGTCTAAGGCTTCATCTACCTTGGTGAAATACTCAAAATCCGTCATTGAGTTTAAAAAGGCATTTTTACCCAAAGCTTGTGAAAAGATAAAAATGTTGGCTACACTACCAGGGTTTTCATCAATCATGGCTTTGTACTGGTTGGCAGTACTCGTCATAATACGCTTAAAAGCGGCATCCAACATATTCTTTTTCTCGTTTATTTGAGGATCGTTGTTCATGGCCTCTTGGGTCATAATCTCCTCGCTGGCCGTGTTAAGGCTGTCAATTCTATCACGCGCACCAATCATAATATCGGTAATCATTTGCAACCTTTTTGATTCTTCGCTGCCTTCCACCACATACGATGGACGTTCAACGGTACCGGTAAGTTTTACATCTACTTTTTCGCCCGGTTGAATAAATAAGGGCACGTTGTATTTTTCGCTGGCTTGCAACAAAATAAAGTCCGCTGAGTCTAACTCTAATGTACTTTCTAAGTTGCCATCGGTTACAGCTACAGTATCTAAGGCATCAATCCCGGTAGGGGCAATGCTAAAAATAATAGCTTGTTCGGTTTGTAAATCGCCTAAGTTGGCGGTTATTCGAGTACTTTCATCGCTTTGGCATGATAGCCCAATAAGGGTGGTAGCTATAGCGGCAATAGGTGCTAATTTCATAGTTAAATTAATGAGGGGTTCTTACTTTTCTAATTCTTGTTGTACTAATTTGGTGGTAACCTTTGGGTCCGCTTTTCCTTTCGAGAGCTTCATTACTTCGCCCATAAACAGTCCCATTAAACCTTTTTTACCTCCTTGGTATTCGGCTACCTTGGCAGGATATTTTTGCAATACACTTTGTACCAATTCCAATAGTGCATCGCTATCGCTTTCTTGCATTAAGTTGAGCTCCTGTGCCAATTGCTTGGGAGATGTATTGGGTTGCTCTAAAAGGGCTTTAAACAAATCACCATTAGCAGCAGAGTTGCTTACCGTGCCAGCATCTACCAACGCAATAAGTTCGGCAATAGTTTTAGCGCTAAGCGGAAAATCTTTAATGGCAACCGCTTTTTCGTTGAGGTACGATTTAATGCTTCCCATAAGCCAGTTGGCTGCTTGCTTATGATTTTTGGTGTGGCCAATAATAGCCTCAAAATACAAAGCAATGTCCTTGCTCTCGGTAAGCAATTTGGCATCGTATTCACTTAAACCCAAACCCAAATACTTGGCCAAAAGCTCGCTAGGTAAAGGGGGTAACTCTGCTTTTACGCTGTTTATATAATCTTGCTTTACGCTAACAGGTTGAATATCGGGTTCTGGAAAGTAACGATAGTCATGGGCATCTTCTTTGGCTCTTAGCAAAATAGTTTTGCCTTTGGCGGCATCAAAAGTGCGCGTTTGTTGATGTACCTCTTCGTTGTTTTCGTATAACTCGTATTGGCGCTTTATTTCATAGTCAATAGCGCGTTGTACATTTCTAAACGAGTTCATGTTTTTTACCTCTACCTTGGTGCCAAATTTTTCACGACCTATTGGTCGTATCGAAACATTTACATCGCAACGTAAACTTCCTTCTTCCATATTACCATCTGATATTTCGAGGTAACGAACCAGCTTACGCATTTCGCTAAGGTAGTTGTAGGCTTCTTGTCCCGTTCTAAAATCAGGCTCACTTACAATCTCTAAAAGCGGTGTGCCTGCCCGGTTTAAATCTATCAGTGTGTTAAAAGGGTCAATGTCGTGAATGGATTTACCACTATCTTCCTCCATGTGAATACGGGTAAGCCCGATTCTTTTGGGGTCTCCATTGGCATCTTCAATATCTACAAACCCACCCGTACAAATAGGGGTGGTATCTTGCGTTATTTGGTAACCCTTGGGTAAATCGGCATAAAAGTAATTTTTACGGGCGTACTCATTGCGCTCGCGTATTTGGCATGAGCAAGCCAAACCTAGCCTTACAGCAAACTCATAAACCGTGGCATTGGGCATAGGTAAAGTGCCTGGGTGCCCTAAAGATATAGCGTTGGTTTGAGTGTTGGGCATGGCACCATAAGTAGTACCATCGCTGCTGTAGGCCTTGCTAGCCGTACTTAGCTGGGTATGTATTTCTAAACCAATAATTGGCTCGTACTTCTCAAGTATTTTTTTCATAGTAAAATCGAAGGGCAAAGAAACAAAATTACCACCCGCCTGCAAAGCTTAAACTCTTCGCTTTGGGGCTTATAGCATTTTGTGTAGCGTATTTAAAAAATTGGCCTCTTGCTTAAACAAAAACTGGGTCTGAATGGGTAGGTAATAGCATCGCTCTAAATGCTTTTCATCCAGCAACGATAAAAGGCGGACCCAGTCCTTTTCGGTGCAAACCAGAGGCAACCCTGTTGTCTCCATCTCATGCTGTAGCGCCTTAATTTCTTCCGCGCTAAATGCGTGATGATCTTTAAAAATCCATTGCTTTTTAATAGTAAAGTAATTTTCTATTTCGTTTAAAAAAAAGTGAGGTTTAGCAATACCACATAGTGCCAAAATCTCTTTATGCTCAGCATTAATAGTTTGGTTTAGATGATTGATACAACTGCTGTAACCAATACTTGTAAAAAAAATAGATTGATCCTTTTGCGGCTTAATGCGGACTTTTATTTCGGCCGCTTTTTCGCTACTTAAATCAGGCGGACATTTGGTAATTATAATAAGTTGGGCACGTTTTTTTCCGCTGCGGCTTTCGCGCAGATGACCAGCTGGCAAAACTAAATCGCGGTAAAAGGGTTTATCGTATGAGCTTAGTAAGATATTCACTTTGGGTTGCACGGAGCGGTGCTGAAAGGCATCGTCCAGTAAAATAAGCTCTGGCGCAAATTTTTGCTCTAAGGCATTAATACCCACGGCTCTTTTTTCGCTTACTGCGAGATGAATTTCTGGGAACTTTTTAAAAACCTGTAAGGGCTCATCACCAATATCTTTGCTTTGATGGCTAGGCTTAGCTACTAACAAGCCTTTTGTTTTTCGGCCATAGCCTCGGCTTACCAAGCCTATTTTTTTATAGGGTAAATGATTTAATAAAAACTCTACAAAAGGTGTTTTTCCAGTGCCACCAGTGCTTAAGTTGCCAACGGCTATAATGCTGGTTTTAAATGTTCTACTTTTTAAAATTCCTTTATTA
Organism: uncultured Owenweeksia sp.; assembly: GCA_937146805.1. Taxonomy (GTDB): domain Bacteria; phylum Bacteroidota; class Bacteroidia; order Flavobacteriales; family Schleiferiaceae; genus Owenweeksia. The sequence continues at coordinate 5,424 of CAKZRR010000019.1, forward strand.
AATGCCTGGTTACGCAAGCCAGTTATGGCTTGGTAAAGCAACGAAAAAGGCCATAAAATTTTTAGTGGCTTCATGCTTTTTGTGGCAATTGGGTTTTAGTATATTCTAAAATAGCGGCTGTATTTTGAGGGTTGAACCAAGGCATTTCGATTTGGTGTTTAAACCAAGTAAGCTGCCTTTTAGCATACCTGCGGCTGTTTTTCTTTATTTCCTCCACAGCGGTATCTAAATCGTATACGCCATTAAAATGAGTAAAAAGCTCTTTGTAGCCTACCGTTTGTAAGGCATTAGCGCTTTCCCATTTAACTAAACTTTTTACTTCGGCCACTAAGCCAGCGCTTACCATTTTGTCTACACGCAAGTTAACACGTTGGTAAAGTTCTTCGCGCGGAAGCGTTAAACCAATAGGCAATGCATTAAAATTTCGAGTGGCTTTTGTGCCTTTTCGTAAACCGCTGTATTTGTTGCCTGTACTCCTAATTACCTCTAAGGCGCGTATTACGCGTTGTGGGTTTTTTAAATCAATTACGGCAAAGTGTTCGGGGTCTTTTTCTTCTAATTCCCTTTGCAGTGGAGCTAAACCATGTTGCTCAAACGTAGTTTGTAATTCAGCACGAATTTCATTGGAAATAGTGGGCATCTCATCAAAACCGTTAAGCAATGCTTGCAGGTACATACCGCTTCCACCCACCGCTACAATTACGGAATGTTCTTTAAAAAGTTTGTTTAAAAGGGTAATGGCTTCTTTTTCAAAAATACCAGCATTATAGTTTTGATTAATGCTCAGCTGGCCTATAAAGTGATGGGGCGCTTCTGCTAATTCTTCCAAACTGGGCGGGGCGGCACCAATTTGCAGTTCTTTAAAAAATTGCCTCGAATCGAAGGATACAATGGGGCAATGGTATTGTTTGGCAATGTTTATTGCAACGGTTGTTTTTCCCACAGCAGTGGGGCCACATACACAAATTAGGGTAGGTTTCACAGTTCGCTGCCGCAGTGTTTACAATAGTTAGAATCTACGGGTAAGTAGTCCGTGCCACAGTGAACACAGGTGTTTTCCGTTTTGTTGTTTTCGGTTTCTTTTTGCTGGGCTTTGGTCATCTGCGCAGTAACAATTCCTGTAGGTACAGCAATAATTCCGTAACCCACCACCATTAATAGAGAGGCGAGTGCTTGACCCAAAACAGTTTGGGGTGAAATATCTCCATAACCAACGGTGGTAAGGGTTACAATGGCCCAGTAAATACTGCGTGGAATGCTGGTAAAACCATTTTCGCCACCTTCTATAATGTACATTACGGTGCCCATAATAATCACCACGCAAAACACAAAAATCAGGAAAACGGAAATCTTCACGCGACTATCGCGCAGCGCAGTAGTTAATACTCGTGCTTCGCCTAAAAAACGCACCATTTTTAGTACTCTAAAAACACGTAATAAACGGAGCGCTCGTAAGGCTGCAAAATATTGGGGGCCCACAAACAAAAAGGCTAAAAAAGTAGGGAGGATAGAGATTAAATCTACCAATCCATAAAAACTAAAAATATACCGCCTTTTAACACGTACTACCATTAGCCTCACTATGTACTCGATGCTAAATATGGCGGTAAAAAACAACTCAATATTCCTAAATAGGTTTTCGCGCCCTTCTGAAATAGGGCCTACTGTTTCGAGCATTATACTGAGTAAGCTCAATATAATAGCCACTAGTAAGATAACATCAAAGAGCCTTCCTTTAGGTGTATCGGCTCCAAAAATGATGTCGTACCAACGTCTACGCCAAGTGTTTTCTTCTAAAGGTCTGTTACTAATCAAATGTCACGTTTTTTCAATAATAAAAAGCCACCAGATGCAAAAGCAAAGGTATAAAGGCTCGCTGAAAGGAGGTGTTTTGTAGGAATTCCTTCTTGGCTCTTAATACCTAATAATCCATCGGCTCCCACCATGGTGCTAAAAGGTTCTAGATTGAATTCGCGCGAAGACGCTGCTGGTAGCAGCAATTTTAAATAATCAGGACCTGCCGCAACAGCAATGGGCTCAATAATGTAGTAATAGGCCAAAACCACAATAATGGCAATGGCACTGCGCCTAAATAAAATAGCCATAAAAAAGGCCAAAATCATCATGAAGAATACTTCCACAAAGTAATTGAGCAAGTAGGAGGAACCATTAAAATAGTCAATTACAGAGCTATCTGAGTTGTAAATGGCAATAACGATTAAAGAGGTAATCATTAAGGTAACCAATCCTATAAGTGTGATAAAAGTTAGCCCCATAATTTTAGACCAAAAGAATTGGCTTCTGCTGAGGCCGTCAATTACATTTTGACGTAAGGTTTTGTAAGAATATTCGTTGGTTAAAAAAAACACCACCAAAAAGGCTGGTATAAACTTAAGAAACAGTGAGATATAGGTAACGTTTCGCCACACATTTGGCAATCCGTAAAAACCAGCTTCTGCTAGGTTTTTGGGTAGCTTTATCATGGCATCGTCTGTTTGTGCAAGGAAGGGGGCTGTTCCAAACATGGTTACTAGCAGTACAATACAAAGTACGTATAAGCCTATGCCAATCCAAAAAAAGTTGTGATTTTTGAGTTTATGCCACTCAATTAAAAATAGTTTCATGCTTGGGTAAGGTTTAGAAATTGGGTTTCGAGACTGGTTTTACGGTACACTAAATGGCTGGCGTATTGATTGTTTTGCGCCAAATATTTGTTTAGCTCGTGGGTTGCCAATGTTTCTGTAAGTTGTAAAATAAGCAGTCCGCCTTTTTCTTCAATTTTGCCGATGGCACTATGGTTACCAAGAGTAGCTTTTAGTAATGTATTGTCCTCACTCGCTATTTCGATAATACCTTCTTGTCCTGTAAGCTCGGCCACAGAACCGGAAAACAGAAGTTTACCAAATTTTAGCACGGCTGCATGGGTGCACACCTTTTCAATTTCGTCTAATAAATGACTGGCAATAATAATGGTTATGCCCTGCTCCGAAATATTTTTTATTAAAGCCCTTATTTCAGCAATTCCTTGTGGATCTAATCCGTTGGTTGGCTCATCTAAAACCAGCACTTCGGGCTGGCAAAGTAGGGCAGAGGCAATGGCCAATCGCTGCTTCATTCCTAAACTAAAGGCTTTAAACTTACTATTGGCCCGTTGCGAAAGATTTACCTGCTCTAATACTTCACTTATTCTGCTTTTTGGCACTTCCTTTACTTTGGCCACCAACTCCAAGTTTTGTTGAGCGGTCATGTAAGGATAGAAATTGGGTGTTTCTAAGATGGCGCCAATTTTTTGCTTGCTTTCAAAGTCCAGTGGTTTACCAAACCATCTGTAATTTCCGGTGGTGGGTTTAGTAACCCCCAACACCATTCCTAGGGTGGTGGTTTTGCCGCTGCCATTGGGCCCGAGCAAACCAAAAACGCTTCCGCGGCCTACCTTTAACTGTAAATTTTCTACGGCTGTTAGACTTCCGTAGCTCTTTTTCAGTCCGTTAATTTCTAAAATGTTCTCCAAAATTTGTATATTTCAAGCTCACAAGCTAATTGATTTTATCGAATATTAGCCCGAACAAACACATTTTACCACTTAAAAACAGACATTAATTATGGCACTAGCACTACAAAGCATCCCTTTGATAAATAAAGAAATAATTGAAAACTTGTCTTTCCCCAAAACGGAAGTTTTGAATGATAAAGTGGCCATTCAAGAAAGGACAGAAAACTTACATAAGGCCACCAGTTTAGGTAATTTACACAAGCATAAGGTAGAAATACTTTTTGAAGATAGAGAAGGGTTAAAGCGAGTAAACACCACTATATGGGCGGTGTTAGGTCAGCGTATTTATTTAAAAGGTGCACGTATTATTCCAGTGCAGCGCATTCATAGCGTAGAGCTGGATTAAGACCAATCTTCCGAGCTTCCAAAATCGGAGTCGTCAAAATCATCAATGTTAGATTCTAAGTCTTCGGATTTAGGATCTATTTTTTTTTCGGGTGCCTTGTTTGGCGTTCTGCCTAAACTTGCCAATACCGAGGGGTAAGTTTCAGCCGTTTTAGGTTCATCTATTCTTCGTGCTTCCAAGTAAAAAGTCCAAAGGTTTAAAAAGTCGTAAGCAAACAACATTTTAGCTTTAGGAGCATCAAAAATATCCTGTAATAGCACTCCCTCCAAGGCATTGGTGCCCGTTTCAGGATTAAAATCCATCATGCTAATTTCTTCGCCTTGATCCCAGTTTTCATTACTTTTAAAAAAGGAAGACATCTCGCCAATACTCAATTCAAAAGCATCTACCAATAGTTTGTGCAAATCGTAAAGGGTACTGTTTCCAGCGATGGCCACATCTCTAATTACATCTTCATCTGCATCTAAAATGGCACGTATTACTATAATCTGATTCATTTCAATTACTTTTTAGGGGTTAAACCTAGTTTTTGAGCCTCGCTCAGCATTAGCTCCCAAGCTTCTCCGCGCTCGTTTTTAATGGTGCCTTGTAAAATAGCTTCTTTAATAGTCTCCTTAATAGTTCCAATTTCTCGGCAAGGAGGTAAGCCAAAAGTTTCCATAATTTCTTCTCCAGTTACCGGAGGCTGAAAGTTACGAACCTTGTCGGACTCTTCTACCTCTTGTAGTTTGGCACGTACCTTCTTAAAATTAGCTAAAAAGCATTGTTTTTTCTTTTGATTTAGCGTGGTAATATCGGCTTCACAAAGTAGCATAAGGTCGTTTAAATCGTCACCGGCATCAAAAAGTAACCTACGTGCAGCACTATCGGTAGCTTGGCTTTCGGTAACCGCAATAGGGCGACTACTAAGGCGAACTATTTTCTGGGTATATTTTAGTTTTGGCCCTAGAGGTAGTTTAAGGCGTTTAAATATTTTATATACCATTTTGGCACCTACAAATTCGTGGTTGTGAAAAGTCCAACCGGTAGGTTTAATAAATTTTTTGGTAATGGGTTTTCCAATATCATGAAAAAGAGCGGCATAGCGGAGCCACATTTTTTCGCTGGTTTCCGCTAAATTATCAACTACTTGTAGGGTATGGTAAAAGTTATCTTTATGTAGCTGCCCATCTACTTCTTCAACACCTTTAAGTGCTACTATTTCGGGTATAAAATGCGCCATTAACCCCGATTGATAGAAAAGTAATAGGCCAATAGAGGGCTTTGGCGATTGCATAATTTTATGCAGTTCATCAGCTACACGTTCTACGCTAATTATTTCAATGCGCTCCTGCGTATTTTTAATAGCGTCAAAACTTTCACTTTCAATGGTAAATTGCAGTTGGCAAGCAAAACGAATGGCGCGCATCATGCGTAAAGGGTCATCCGAATAGGTTTGAACAGGTGCCAAAGGTGTTTTTAGTAATTTTTCTTGAAGGTGTTGTTGCCCCTTAAAAGGATCAATCAAAGTTCCAAAGTCGGCCTTATTAAGGCTAATAGCCATGGCATTGATTGTGAAGTCTCTGCGCTCTAAATCTTCTTCTAGCGTGCCGTCTTCCACTACTGGTTTTCGGCTATTTCTATCGTATGATTCTTTTCGGGCGCCTACAAATTCCAATTCAATATTTCCATATCTAAATTGGGCAGTACCAAAGTTTTTAAAGGTGTTTACCTTTTTTACATTTAGCTTTTTAGCCACGGCCTTTGCCAAAACAATACCGCTGCCTACACAAACCAGATCAATATCTTTAGATGCACCTGGGCGTTGCAATATTTTATCGCGCACAAAACCGCCCACCACGTACGTTGGCAGCTGTAGCTCCTGAGCTACTTCGCTTATTTTTTTAAAAATGCTATCCGAAACAAAGGTTTTCAATAGTAGCGGCTTATTGGACTTGTACAGGAAATACCTTTTCCGAAAATATTCCGAAAATAATTAATGCAATGAGTAATAGATAAATACCAATATGTATTTTTTTAACCTTCCTTTTTATTTGATTGAGTCGCTCATCTTTCTCGTTTAACTCAATAGGGTAAAGCATTGGGAAAAGTAAAAAAGCCTGTCCTCTTAATTTTCGTGAGGTGGCATCTTTAAGATCAAATTGAAGGAAATCCAATACCGTTCCAGTCTTTTTCTTCGCTTTAAGCTGAAGATACTGCAATTGCAAACCCGCCTTAAAAACAAATAAGCAAACGGCTAGTAGCAAAAGGAGTACTACAAGAGCAGTGAATATTATTTTAATCATGAAAAAAAATGTGGCGCAAAAGTAAGGCAAGCAATGCAGTGCCCCAACTTTTAGTCTAAAACCTCGTGGTAAATAGCCATAATTTTTTGCGCGGTTATTTCTTTAGAAAAGCTTTGTACTTTTTCAAAGGCATTTTCTACTAACTTTTCAGAAATACGTTGATCTTTTAAAACCAATTGTACTTTTTCGGCAAACTCCGTGGCGTTCTTCGGGCTAGCCAAGTAACCTGTTACGCCACTTTCTACCAGCTCAGGAATTCCGCCTACGCGGGATGCTACCACTGGTACTTTAGCCGTAAAGGCGTCTAAAATAGTGGTGCCTAGTCCTTCCATTTCTGAGGTAAATAGCAATAAGTCCAAGCTGGGCAATAACTTGTTTATATCGGTGCGAAAACCGGTAAACGTAAAGTGTCCTTCTAATTGCATGGTCTTTACCTTTTCCTTAATGAGTTCTTCTTGGTCTCCAGTTCCAACTACAAAAAAGTGCAAATCGCTGTTTTTTTGTAGGAGGAGCGAAGCTGTATCAACAAAAGTGAAATAATCTTTTTGCTGGGTAATGGCGGCCACATTGCCAATAATTTTAAGCTTTGGGTCTAGCCTAAATTCTTCGCGAAGTGCATTGGTAGCTAAGGAGGGAAATTTTTCAAGATCGACACCAGAATGCACCACAACCGCTTTTTCGGGTTGGCGTATTCCTGCTTTAACCAAGCGTTGTACTTCCGTGGAAACGCAAATGATACGCTGTATTTTGGAATAGTTGTATTTGAATTGAGAAATTGGAGAACGCCTTAATTTAAAATCTACCCTTCGGTGAAGAACAATGCGAATGGGTAGCCTGTATAATAGGCTGGCCCATACACTTAAGCTATGGGCATGACTATCATGTGGGTGTAAAATTTGAATGTTTTCAGATGTTACTAGCTCTTTAATTTGCTTGCAAAAGCTTAAATCAAAAGCATGTCGCAAGCGGTAGGCTAGGTAAGGAACTTGGTGGGTTTTACAGAAATCGGCCATTTGGCTGCCGGCCTTGCAAATTACTTTTTGATAAACGCCTTGCCGTTGTAACTCTAGTATTAAGTAACCTAACTGTTGTTCGCCTCCACGCCAACTGCTGGGTGACGAAACGTGCAATATTCGCAGCTCTTTCATCAGCGTTTTAGTTTTTCGCCTTGTTGAATTCGCCACATTTTTAATGCTCTAATAAACAAATAGGAGGCATATTGACCCGCAATGATAAGACCTACTTTACCATCTAAAATCCCCAATTGTATAATGTACTTTTTAAAAAATCCCGCAAAGGGCTTTACTATAAAATGGTAGGCGGTTACATTTTTTGTTTTTTCAATTCTATCATAAGCGCCCCAAGTTGAGTAACGATTCGATTTTTCGAGATAATGCTCTAAATCTTTGTACGTGTAATGATCCAGCTTATTTTTTAATTGACCTGTTGTACCATTTACGATTACTTCGGAGTGTACATTTTTTTCTTGGTAAGAACAGGAGTCGCGTTTAAACAAACGAATTACTTTATCGCCTTGCCAACCGCTGTAATTCAGCTTTTGGCCCATAAAATAGTTTTGCCGTTTTAGCCAATAAGCATTGTGTTTTGGATTTTTTAAAGTGTCTTTAATTTCTTGTTGCATGCGTTCGTTTATCCGTTCATCGGCATCTACAAGAATAATCCAATCATGGGTAGCTTGTGGTATGGCCCAGTTTTTTTGCGAGGCAGAGTTGCCGTATTCGCGCTGAATAATGCGTGCATTTTTGGCTTTGGCTAACTCTACCGTTTTATCGGTAGAAAAAGAATCTACCACCAATATTTCATCAGCAAATTGAACTGAATCTATAGCTGCTTCAATGTTGTGTTCCTCGTTTCCGGTGGGTATAATGGCCGTAATTTGCTGCATTAGTTTTTTAGAAGACTTTGATAAAGATTAATCCAATGCCAGGCAATGGATGGATCATTGAAATTATGCGCAAAGGTAAAGCCATCTTCGGCTATTTGTTTACAAAGTTTAGGGTTTTCCCAAAGTTGGGTTTGAGCTGCAGCAATTTCATCCGCATTTTTTGGGTTTACCAAAATACTACTGGGGCCAGCTACTTCGGGTAAACTGCTTATGTTAGATGTTATTACTGGAGTTTTACTCGTTAGAGCTTCTAGAACAGGAATACCAAAACCTTCGAAAATAGAAGGGTACAAAAAGAAATTTGCCAACTGGTAAATATGAGCCAGCTCTGTATTGCTTTTTACGGTTGGGTTGTAAATCAGGTTTTTAATTTGTTGATTTTCAGAAAGTTTTAGTTGGCTCTCCCAAAAGGCCGTTTTTCGTCCAATAAATACCATAGGTACTCGGCTTATTCTAATGGCTTCTAAAATTTTATCAACGCCTTTGCGGGTTTCTAGTGTGCCTACAAATAGCCCAAATTTGGTGGGTAGTTTGTATTTCGCAAGCGTGTTAGTAAGGGTTTCAGTATTAAAATCTTCCCAGTATACGGGATTTACTCCTTGGTAAATGACGCTTATTTTTTCTTCGGGGATGTTTAAAAATTGTTGTAAATCACTTTTGGTTTGCTGGCTTATGGCCACAATTTTATCAGCACGTTTACAAGCCCATTTTGCTTTTTTGGTGTAAATTTTCCTATCAACATTTTTATAAAGCTCGGGGTATCTTAAAAAAATAAGATCGTGTATGGTAACTACCGAGGGGATTCCTGCTTTATCAAGTCCCTTTGGTAATTCAGCCGAAAGGCCATGAAAAATGTTGACCTGTTTTTTTTTGGCATGTTGGCTTACCAAGTTTTGCCGCCACCATTGAGCATACAATGCATTTGTATAGGGAGGTAATACCTCCGAAACATGAGACCACTCGTTTCCAAAAGTGTAAACACCTTTTTTTGGGTTAAATAGTTGGTATTGATGCTGTGGAAAATGTTGCGCCAAGGCACGCAATAAATTACGTCCGTAATTACCTAATCCGCTAGAATTATGAAATATACGCTTTGCTTCGAATCCAATATTCATAAGGCAGCTGTTAGGTAGGCATTAAAACAAGCATTCCTTTATTAATTATGCCAAGTGCCCGTCCTTTTAGTTTTTGTCCAATAAGGGGTGTGTTTTTAGATTTACTTTGGATGTGTTCTTTTTCAAAAGCCCATTCTAAGTCTGGGTCAAAAAGTGTAAGCTCGGCCCAGCTACCCTCGCTAATACTGGCAACGGGTAGGTTTAATATGTTTCGAGGATTTATACTAATACACTCAATTATTTTTTCAAGAGTTAATCCTTCCTCACGGAGCAAACCCAAGGCACCAAACATTGCTTCCAAACCAATCATCCCGAACTGGGCCTGCTCAAACTCACACAGTTTATTTTCAATATCAACAGGGCTGTGATCGCTGGTAATGGCTTTAATATGGCCGTTTATCACTGCTTTAACAAGCGCTTTTCTGTCGCTTTCACTTCTTAAAGGCGGCAATACTTTGTAGTTAGCATCGTAATTTTGAGTGGTTTTGTCGGTGAAAAGTAAGTTGCACCAAGCTACATCGGCACTGTGGGTAATTTTATCTTTTTGAGCTTGTTTTAAAATTTTAACGGCTTCTTTGCTGGCCACACCCATAATGTGAAGGGGGCACTCGCAATATTTAGCAAGGTGTAAATTGCGTAGTAAGCTAATTTCTTCGGCTAAAGCCGGAATACCCTTAAGCCCTAAAGTAGTGCTTGTAACTCCTTCGTGCATTTGGCCATTTTTAGCCAAGTTACTTTCGTTGCAAAATATGTGTGGGGCGGGTGCAAACTCTTTTCCATAAAGCAATGCTAGCTTTAATAAGGCAGCATTGTTTAAGGAATTTTTAGCTTCAGAAAATCCAACAGCCCCAGCTTGAAACATATCGTACATTTCGCTTAGCTCTTTGCCTTCTAGGTTTTTACTGATGTTACCCATTGGTAGCACGTTTACCGGGAAATCTTCCGCCTTTTGGTACACGTACTCAATTTGCGCTTTACCATTAATGCTCGGGTAAGTATCTGGGCTAAGCGCCACTGCTGTAAAACCTCCAAATATGGCAGCATGAATTCCGCTTTCCAAATCTTCACGTTCTTCGTGGCCAGGGTCACAAAAGTTGGCTCTTAAATCAAACCAACCAGGGCTCAGATGTATGTTCTTTAAATCAATTATTTCATCAGCTTTAACCTTTAGGTTTTTCCCGATTTTTACAATTTGATCGTTGCTTATCCATACATCCACCACTTGCTGGTTAAAGGGTGAGTTAGGATCTACAATTTTGGCTTTTTTAATAAGGATGTTGGTTGATTCCATATTTACTTCCAAAATTTAATTAGTAAAATCTCAATAGTCAAAAAGCCAAGCGCGGCTAAAACAAACCACTTCCAAAGCATAGTGCCTTTTAGCAATTTATTTACCGCTAAGCTAGCGGTTGAAGATGAATCATCAAAAATATTTTCGGGTACTATACCTAAGTTGGTCTGTAACATTTTTTTGCTTAAAAATCGCCAATCACTTTCGCTCGGAATAGAATTTACCGCTACAGCACCCAATTGTTTGTCCTCTTGAAACAAAGGATATAGCTGGGGTTGAATTTTGCTGGGTAGGTCGTAAATCTCTAAGTAGCCTTCGCCCGATTTTTGCTTGGGAATAAGGGCTTCGCCATCCGCTAAAACCATGCTTACCGGAATTTCGGTGTTTTCCGTATAAACTACCGGACCCTTGTTTTTTCCTGCCAAGGTATAAAGTAAGGGTGCTTTGCCACTGTACAAAGCAGCGTTAAGCATTAAGGGAACAAAAATGGGATGTTCGGCCAAATTGGTATGTTGTAAATCGCTGGCCAGTACAAAAATATTGCCTTCTTTTTTTGGGAACCTAGAGATAAGTGCATTGCCATTATCGAGGACTATTAAAGGAAAACCGTAGTTTTTGTTTAAGCTTAAGCAGGAGTCGCATTGAGGCAATAGCGCTTGGTTAGGAGCTTGACTAAAGACATCTTTAAAGTGTGGATCTTCATAATTTATTTGGCTACCCACGCCTTTACTTAATTGGTTTTGCAGTGCATTTATACCAAGCTGTTTCAATAAGGAGATGGCACTAGCAGGCTGATTGATATTAGGCAGTATTAGCACATTTTTTGAGAGCGTAAGGTTGTTTTCTAGTCCAGCGATAAGTCCGCTACTGTACTCTTTTGGACTATTTAAAACCACCAAATCATACTCAGAAAGCTGCGAATAATCAAGTGCGTTAATTTCATTTTGGTGTACTTCAAATAAACTGTCGTTAAACAATTTGCTAAAAGCAACAAGGCTTTCCGGATTACCGGCCAACAAAACTTTTACCTTTTTATTGGCTTGGTAGGTAAAGTAAAAAGTGTTGTCAAAATAGGGTGCTTCCGCTTGAATTTTCAGTTCGCCCAATTGTTCCACCTCGGTATTAATAGGTAAGCTAAACTTGGCGGTAGAGCTTCCGTTGGCTTGTACCGTTACTTCTTGGCTGCTAATATTACTGTTATTCAGCTTTAAGCTCAAAGTAGTATTTTGATCTTGATCGCTGCCAAAGTTGGAGAGTTGTACTTGTAACACTTGTTTGAAGCCCGCTTGCAAAACGGGAGAATCGAACCAAACGCTATCAATAGCGATGTTGCTGGCTGTTTTAAATTGCTGAAAAACGAATGCGGATTGTTTCCAGCTTTCGGGGGTGTTTTGTACTTGATTAAAAGCGGGTTGTTGAAAATCGGAAAGCCAAAAAACATGAAGAGGTTGGGCGCTTTGCTGTTGTTGCAATTGTTTAATGCGTTCTGATATTTCTTGCTGGCTTCTAAAAGCAAAGCTGGGCGATATACCGTCAATTAAATCCTTGGCTTGTTCGCGAGCGTAATACCGCTGCTCGCGGCCATTAAAATGGTTGGTTACTATTTGAATTTTGGCATCAGCCGGTAAGGCATCAATAATTTGGGCCGCCTTATTTCGGGCTAAGTTTAAATCGGTATTAAGTCCATCGCCACTTTGCATACTGGGCGAGTTATCTATATATAAGCTAAAAAATTGCTCGGGTGAGCTACTGGCTTGGGTTGCCGGAATAAAGGGTTTGGCAAAAGCCAAAACAAGAGCCGCTAATGCCAGCATGCGCACGGTCATTATAAGTAGTTGCCTAAGCCTATTTATAGATTTAGATTGCTTAACTACGCTTTGTAAAAAGCTATTGTTGCTAAAAAATAGAGTGCGGTATCGCCTAAAGTTGAAAAGGTGAATTAGGAGTGGTATGGCGAGAACCCCTAGTGCCCATAGAAATTGAGGGAATAAAAATTTCATCTAAAGAGCAAAGATAAACATTGACATTTACGAGCCATTATAATTAAGCGTTGAAATGAGATTTTTGTTCATGAGGTTCCTCTAGATTACTTTTTAAGCGGAATAGCCTCTTGCAAGATATAATTAAAGTTCTCTAAATCAGAGTCATTTAGTTTTAAGATTCCCGTAAAATTTACTAAGTCATCGGTTTTCCATTTTTTAGGAGGATTTTTAAACTCAAGGGTCATTACACTTTCTGGCCCCGCATTGCCGCAAAAAAAGCAGGAGCTAAAAGGGTAGGCGGATAACGCATATAGGTTGTCCTCCACATCAATAGGAATAATGTAACCTTTAATGATAATAGGTTGGTTGTTTAGGGCTTTTACGCTTTCTGAAAAATTGGGAAACAGAAACCAGCCTTCATAATCGGGGTAATATTTATCCTCAAAATCAACTTTAGAAAGGTCTTCCCAAGTTACTAGTTTGGCCGTGCCGCTTTGCGCTACTGCGGATAGTTGCAACGAGGTAAGTATAATTACTAGGTATTTGCACCAATGTTTAACCATGAATTTCAGCATTTTGTAAGATGTAAAATATGCCTCCGCCATCTCGTCTTAGTATTAGTTTACCTTTTATCATTAAAAAGGCATCAGTAGCAAAGCGACCCGGAGGTTTGGTAAATCGTAATTCTATAACGGTTTCGGGGCCTGCATTTCCACAAAAAAAGCAAGCCGAAAAGGGATTTTTGGACAGGGCATAGGTCTGTGCCTCCAAATCAATAGGAATGAGATAACCGCTAATAGCAACTTCTACTTGCTCAAAATCATTTTCTAGATTGGACGGAAATTTAGGGGTGTACTGAAGATTTCCGTATTCGTCTAAATCGGTTTGATAGGTGGTTAGGGCCAATAATTCCCACACTAGTGGCTTTTGCGCCAAAGCTGCACTGCTAAAAAATATACAAGTTAATAAGGCGAGTATTTTAGCCATGAGACAGCGTTTTTGAAATATTAATTTTGGATGCTTGCCAAGCTGGAACAAAGGCTGCTAAGGCTCCTAATAAAATAGATAGAGGAAAAAGCAAGGCATCTAAAGAATTGAAATAGGCTATTTGCAGTTGGTATTGAAAATTGCTTTGCGCCAAGCCGCTTAAGGCCAATAACCCCAATTTTCCTAAAATAATTCCGAGGACATAACCCATTAACGCTACCCAAACTCCTTCTAATAAAATGGTGAATAGGAGTTGACCCCTAGTGGCGCCCATAGTACGCATTAAAGCCAGTTCAAACTTACGATCCTTAAGCGATTGAAGTAATGAAAGAAAAACGCTGATACCCGAAATAATAACAATTAAAATTGCCAAAATGCGCAAGCTTTGCATTCCGCTGCCCATTAACGAAAACAGTCTATTTACCTCTATGGCGGGCAGTGCGGCTTGCATGGAGGTGTTTTTATTCACCATCCGTGGCACCGTTAGGTTAGCCATAGGCGATTTGAAACTGAAAAAGGCGGCTGTAATTTCAGGCTCACTTTTGTTGGAATGACCTTCGGTAGCGTGTACGGCCCAAACGCTGTTTATATCGGTTAAAATGAGTTTATCTACTACCGTTCCTGTGCTTTTTATAGTACCTACAACCTTGTAATGGAAATGGTCATGATGGTCGATAGATTGTGTTAATCCATGGCTCCCGCTAAAGGAATCGCCTATTTTTAAACCAGTATTTTGAGCAGCTTTAGCGCCAATAACTGCTTCACCGGTTTTTAAAAACCAGTTTCCATTTTCCAGTTCGGCTTCATAGTGTTTAGGGTAGTCAAGTGTGGTGCCCACCATACGGTATCCCTTATAATTGTCGCCATAGGCCAGGGGTATAGCTGTTTCTACTAAAGGGTTGCGTTTTAATTTTTCGTATTCGCTAAGCGGGATGTTTCCAGTGGGGTCATCAATATGATAAACGCTGCTCAAAATTAATTGGAGCGGGCTTCCTTTGGCGCCTACTACCATGTCAATCCCCCCCACGTTGGTAGTAAATTGCTTTTCGAATTGCTTTGAGAAATTAACCAACAAAACAATAATGCCAATGCCAAATGCTAGCAAAAGCACACTTAAAATACTGCTGAGCGGTTTATAGCCGATGTTTTTAATGCTAATTTTTGCCAGTTTCATAAAGTTAGTTTTTTAGAGAAACTAGTCTGAAGTCTTTTGTCGTGGGTAACCACAATAAGGTTGGCACCTACTTTTTGAGCGGTATCGCAAAGGAGCTGGCAAACGGCAGCAGCATTTTTATCATCTAAGGCACTAGTAGGTTCATCTGCCAAAATAAGCGCAGGTTTATTAATAATAGCACGTGCTATAGAAACACGTTGTTGCTCACCTACACTTAGCTCGTAGGTTTTTTTAGAGGCGCTAAAGCCCATGTTTAGCTCATTTAATATTTCAAGTGCAAAATCAGGGATGCATGGTTTACCACCCAATTTTTGGGCCAATAATAAATTATCCATAACGCTAAGCGATTTCACAAAATGCGCCTGCTGAAACACCAAACCAATATTTTGTCCTCTAAATTTATCGAGCGCTCTTTTTTTAAGTGATTTTAAAGCCGTTTTATTAATATGGATGTCGCCACCTTGTAAGGGTAATATCCCTGCCAATAGGTGCAATAGAGTGGTTTTACCTCTTCCAGATTCGCCTAATAAAAGTAGTTGCTCCTTGTCTTTCAATTCAAAATTGGGAAAGGCAATAGGCACATTTGATAAATACTGATGTGTAAGTTGATTACAAACTACCGACATTTGCAGGGTGTTAGATTTGCAAATCTAAATTTAAAACGCATAAAAATCATCTATGAAAACATTGGTTTTAGGAGCGAGTCCAAAATCAGAACGCTATTCGAATAAAGCTGTGCTGAGATTGCAACAACTAGGCCACGAAGTGGTAGCAGTAGGTTTACGAAAAAGTGACATAAATGGTATAGCAATTTTGGAAGGAATGCCTGAGGTAGAAGGGGTTGATACGGTGACGATGTATTTAGGAGCTAAAAATCAAAAGATGTACTATTCTTATATATTAAGCTTAAAACCGAAGCGCGTATTGTTTAACCCAGGAGCCGAAAACCCTGAGTTGGTAGCTATTTTAAAAGAGGCGGGTATTACTTACGAAAATGCTTGTACGCTGGTATTGTTGGCTACGAATCAATATTAACGATTAATCCTAATGGGATTTTTGAGATTGTTAAGATATAGATTCTTATCTGTAGCAATCCATTTGGTTAAATCAAAACAAGCATTCTCTTCTAGCAGCATCTCACATAATCCCGCTTCGGCCACGCGAAGAGTTAAAATTAAATCTTTAGTAGTTGTATCTGCCGGAGCTAAAAGTAATAACTCACCATTTTGGCAGCCGCTGTAGCCAAAGTTTACTTGTAATTGCTGCTGGTCATCCTTGAAATTAATACTTAAAATATGTGTTCTGGCTAAGGATGACAACACGAAATCATCTTCTGAATATGTGGCCAAGCAAGGCATTTCCTTTACCAAATCATTTTCATCCATCACCATTTGCTCTGTGTCGGCTTTTTGGGCAGGAGTAGATCCACTTTGATTAGTGTTTGCAGTATTATTAGAGGTGCTTTTACAAGCGATTAATAATGTAAACGCTGCAATGGTGTAAAACTTCATTTACCTATGGATTGGTGATTAGTAATTTTCGCTCATGGCTGCCTTTTTTATTTTTAAGCTGCAAGGTATACATCGCATTGCGCCATTTTGATACATCAATTTCTAGTTTAACTCCCGGTACCGGGACTAATTCTTTATGATACATAAGCTTGCCTTGTGTGTTAAAAATAGATACGGTTACTATTTCGGTTGACTTACCTAGCCCGTTTAGCATCAGCACACCAGTGCTAACAGGATTAGGCCCATACACAAAATCAAAATTTAGCGGAACAACAGTGTCTGTTTGGTAGGAGCCACCAAGTGCTAAAGTACCCGTTCCAGCAGGGTCTAACCAATTTTGAAGTTTTCTATTGCTAGTCGTGCCATTCTCATTCCAGTGGTATGATAGTTTACCAAAGTAATCCGCATATTGTGGGGCACTACAGCTGGCTCCGCCCCCCGTAAGCGTTCCTACTACTAAGCCTTGGGTATCAAATAATGGTGAGCCACTTGAGCCAAACTCCGTAACACCATGTCCGTTTGTGGTAGCGGTCCAATTAACGGCCCAGTGTGTACCTGGTATAGTGTTGTAGGTGTCGCTGGTAGCTGGGCTGCCATATGTTGATATTTTTTTAATGTCCCCTTCCGGGTGATGTAATACTACTCCTTTTTGGGGTGCTTGGTTGGCACGAATCCATCCGGCATAATAAGGATGGAAACTGGCCGGTACGGGGTTCATTAATTTAAGAAGTAAAAAGTCGCTGCCATCATTCCCTCCGCCATCATCACTTCGGGCAATTATTGTTGCTCCTGTAATTCTGTTACTATCTAAAAAACCTTCAGTCGCAGGGTTACTGCAATCGGGGCTTTCGTAATTAAAGTAGAACACCCATTCTTCTAGATCTTGGGAGCTTACAATGTTATTGCCTTTTAGTCCACAATGCTCGGCCGTTAATAAATAAGGCTCAAAAGTATAGCCCGTATTGTTAAGAAGAGTACCGGTGCACCAGGAGTAATTAGGTCCTTGTTTAATCAGAATTCGTGCTAAGGCATTTTTTACATCTTGGTAATTAGCCCCTTCACTGCAATTAACATTTACCTCACAGGGTTTAGAATCTCCAAAATCGGCTGCTTTCTTTTTAACCGGGTTAAGCTTTTCTAAGCTATAATGAGAAATGGAAACATTAGGAGCGTTTTTCCCCTTGTATGAAAGAATTACCGAATGGTGATAAACTCTACTATTCCATTTTTTTTGCATTAATCTATCAAAGGTGAGGTATTCGCGTTTCGCCTTGTTTTCATCTAAAACAAAAAGTGTATCACCAAATGGTATATCGGCTTCTAAAAAAACTCGAATCCCAAACTGAGGAGCAGAGAGTGTCCATTGGTAGCCTGTTTCGGATGGGAACTCGCTTAATTTTTTTTGCAAATTATAAGCCCTCGCATGAAAATGAAGGGGAGATGCTTCGGAGGCTTCGTTAATTTCTTTAGTAAAGTTTTGGAGGGTTTCGGTAACCTTGTAAAGATGTGTTTGAAAAGGGGGCTGTTGCCCCCAAAGGGCAATGGTAAAACATAGGAATAGGTAGGTTAACAGGCTTTTTTTCATGATAATAATCTTTGGCGCAGCAAAAATTCAAGCTGATCGTTTGCGCGCTCTAATTTATGAAGAAGTTCTTTGTTTTCCCTTCGTAAATTAAAAACCTCCGCAGCGCTCTCTATAGTGCTTTTCAATTCGTCCTCCTGCCAAGGTTTACTTAAGTAGCGATATACTTGTCCTTTATTAATAGAATCTACCACTGCATTAATATCCGAGTAACCCGTTAGTAGTATGCGCATAGGGTTGGGATTGTGTTTTCTGATTTCTACTAAAAGTTCAATGCCTGTCATTCCAGGCATGCGCTGATCGGTAATAATTACTTCAAAATCTTCTTTTTTAAATAATTCCAAAGCTTCGGATCCCGATTCTGCAATGCTAACATCAAATATTCTTCTGAAGGTGGCTTTGAAGGATTGTAGGTTGTTTACTTCATCGTCAACATAAAGCACCTTAATTTTTTGCTCCATTTTTATATTTAGATTAAATCTTCAGACAAAATAAGCGATATTTTTTAGACAATGTTTAATTTGGGCACTCTAACCTTTCAACAACACAACAGGATAAAATTACACATTACTCTCTCATGGAATTTCTTGCAAACTTAAGGCGCCCCGAAACCGGATGTTATAGCCCCATAATTTACCAGCCTAATCAAACTGCTCAGTTGGAAAAAATGGTGCTGGAAAACCAACCCATTCTTCACGATGAGTTGGAGGGAATGGTAAAGGAGCTATTAAAAATCAGAAACCCTCAAAAAAAGTTGAGTGAGAGTGACCTGGCCGATATGTTTGTGGAGTGGTCAAAATCCAATGATTTAAGCCGGATAAGTAATTATGTGTACTATCCTTGGACAAATAAATTAGTAAGGATGCTACGAGAGGATGAGTTTACCGAATTACGAACCTCTCGAAATAAATTTAAAATTACCAATGAGGAACAAAAAAACCTGGCCAATAAAAAGGTAGGTGTAATTGGTTTGTCCGTTGGACAATCGGTAGCCTTAACCATGGCCATTGAACGCAGTTTTGGAACTCTTAGGATTGCGGATTTCGATATTTTGGAGCTTTCCAATTTAAATCGAATTCGTAGTGGAGTAGCCAGTGTTGGATTAAAAAAAACAACCATGGTAGCGCGTGAAATAGCGGAGATTGATCCCTATTTGAAATTAGAAATATTTGATGAAGGGATAACGCCTGAAAATTTAGATGAGTTTTTAACAGGAAATGGACCTTTGGATTTGTTGATTGAGGAATGTGATTCCTTTCAAATTAAAGTCTTAGCAAGACTAAAAGCGCGAGAAAAAGGAATAGCTGTACTAATGGATACAAGCGATAGAGGAATGCTAGATGTTGAGCGGTTTGATGAGGACTCCACACGCCCACTTTTTCATGGAAAGCTTAGTATAGATAGTTTAGAAGCTTTTCAACAATTGAATGGGGATGAAATTAAATCTCTTCTATTTTCGGTTGTAGATTTCCCTTTAACTTCGGAAAGACTAAAATTATCATATGGAGAGATTGGGAAAACCATTACTACTTGGCCTCAATTGTCGTCAGCGGTAACTTTAGGGGGCGGTGCCACCGCCCATTTGGCACGTAAAATATTACTAGGCCAAAAGGTTCCTTCGGGGAGATTTTATTGCGATATTGATCAAATTGTAAATTAAAGAACGGTGAAAGAGGGAGTTGTAAAAATAAGAGCATTTCGAGCAATGGATGACGTACGATCCAGCGAAAAGTTTGTAGAAGGTCATCAAAAGGTACTAGCCGCCCATGGAGTTAAAAAAGTTACTTCTTTAAATTTGGAATGGATTAGTAATCCCGCTGTTTTTGTTATTAATGTGGAATCGGCAGATGGCAAGAAGGTTTATGGTGGAGCTAGAGTACAAGCAGCTGGAGGTACAAGTAGATTGCCAATCGAGGAGGCTACGGGGTACATGGATAATAAAGTATATGATGAAGTAGAGAAACAATCTATTCACGGCACTGGGGAATTATGCGGTTTGTGGAATTCAGTGGAAGTAGCTGGGCTTGGAATAGGAAGTTTTTTTGCCACTCGAGCAGGCGTAACACTTTGTAGTCAAATTGGTATAGATTCTTTGTTTGCGCTATGTGCACCGTACACAGTTAGATGGGCGGAGCGAGTAGGTTGCAAAGTGTTAAGTCATTTAGGAAATGATGGTACGTTTTACTATCCTAAGCTAGACCTACTAGCCACGGCAACGCTTTTGCATGATACAACTACCATGGTTAATGCAAGACCTGTTGAGCGACAAAAAGTTTTTAATTTACGTAACAATCCAAAGCAAATTTTAGCGGAGAACCCACCGGGAAAAAGATTTGAAGTTGAAATAGATTACGATTTGTTTTTACCTACCGCCAATCCGAAAGAGTTTAAGTCACCGATTATGCCCGCGATAAAAAATGCAGAGAATTTCCCTTCCATATAAATTCAAGAATCGCTCATTTGTTTTTTTGTGTCTCGCGTTAGCTTTGAGTTTTTTCAGCAATGGTCAAGACGTAAAAGTTTTATTTCAAATTAACGAGGGCGCACCTTATTCGATTGATGAGGCCGTGTCCAGCTCGGCTTTTGAGGCAACTGAAAATATGTCTTTAAATTTTCAGAATGTAACCGGTGAACTGTGGGTGAAGATTGAGTTAGACAGTGTTGAAACGGATAGTTATTTGATTTTAAGTAACCCACTTATTGATTCCATTTGTTATTATCAATATGTTGATAACCGTGCGGTAGATACCATTTACGCGGGTGATTTTTATTTATTTAAAGAAAGGTCAATTACTCATCCTAAGTTCATATTTCCTATTTCTCCCTCAAATAAGTCGATATCTATTTTTTTGAGACTTAAGAGTGAAGATCAGCTATTTGTTCCGATTGAAATTAAAAGTAAGGAGGAGCTAACAGAAACACTATCAAGTTTTAACTTGATTAAAGGAGTTTACTTTGGTATTGTAATAGTAATGTTTTTATACAATCTTTTTATCGGATTAACAACCAAAGAGAAGAGCTATAATTTGTACGCTGCGTATATCTTTTTTATTGGTAGCGCACAGGCCTCACTTGAAGGTTACCTTTTTCAATATATCTTTCCAAACTCGCCTATTCTTTTCAATCATTCTATAATAGCAACTTCGGCTATGGGTGGGATAAGTGCTCTGTTGTTTACAAAAGAATTTTTGCAGGTTAAAAAGTATGCTCCCAAATGGATTGCTGGACTAAATGTATTTATTGGGGTGTATATGGCGGCTTTGGTCTTTGACTTAATGGGATTTAAAAGCATTAGTAATAACCTGCTAAATACGGGAGGTTTGACTGTTGGGATATATGCACTTTCAGTTGCAGGAGTTATAGCAAAGCAAAAATTTAGACCGGCCTATTTCTTTCTCATAGCATGGTCGTTTTTTATGGCACTTTTAATTGTCTATGTGCTTCGTAATTTGAATGTTGTAGATGGTAATGTTTTTACCAATAACTCATTCATGATTGGTAGCGCCATCCAAATTGTGCTACTTTCAATTGCTTTGGCAGATCGCATTAATGTTTTGCGAAGAGAAAAGGAGGAGTCGCAGGCAGATGCGCTCAGAGTGTCTCTTGAAAATGAGAAAATAATTAAGGAGCAAAATGTAATGTTAGAGCAACGTGTGGACGAGCGCACTATGGAATTGCAAGAAACCAACGAAGAGCTAACAGTTACCTTAACCAATCTTAGAGAGACGCAAAGCCAATTGGTAGATGCGGAAAAAATGGCCTCATTAGGTCAGCTTACAGCCGGAATTGCGCATGAAATCAACAATCCGATTAACTTTGTCACCTCTAATATTGGCCCCCTTAAAAGGGATTTAGAGGATGTATATGAGTTGATTGATGCCTATGATAAAATTGAAGATGGACAGCCAAATACTATTGATGAGGCAAGAAGAGTTAAGAAGGATATAGACTATGATTTTGTAAAGGAGGAGATTGATACATTGGTAAACGGAATATCAGATGGAGCAGAACGAACTTCTGAAATAGTAAAAGGTTTGCGAAATTTTAGCAGGTTAGATGAAGACGCCTTAAAAGTGGCAGATATACATGAAGGGCTAGACAGTACCTTGGTTATTTTAAAAAGTAAAATGGGGTCTGAGATTAATGTGGTTAAAGATTTTGATAAAGATTTACCGCTCGTTGAGTGCTTCCCTGGTAAGTTGAATCAGGTATTTATGAATATTTTGAACAATGGTATTTATGCCGTTCAAACTAAGGTGTACGAGAGGGGGAAAAGGCCAACTATTACGTTAAAAACGCGGCAAGAAAATAACGCTGTGGTTATCACTTTAAGCGATAATGGAGTAGGCATGGACGAACAAACTAAAAATAAAATTTTCGACCCATTTTTTACAACAAAAGATGTAGGAGAGGGAACAGGTCTTGGTATGTCCATAGTATATAAAATTATGGATAAACACCGTGGAACAATGAATGTAGAATCTACTGTTGGTAAAGGTTCGGACTTTATAATAACTTTACCGTTACGACAGCCAAATAATTTTGAATGACATCTAGTTTAAATAGAAAGAATATTAGGGTATTGTACCTTGATGATGAAGAGAATAATTTACGCTCATTTAAAGCAGCATTTAGGCGTGATTATGATGTATATATAGCTTCTACTTCTGAGAAGGCTTTTGATATTGTTAAATCGGTAAAACCTCAGGTTATTTTTTCCGATCAACGAATGCCGGTTACCACTGGTGTTGAATTCTTCAATGCGGTACGCCAAGTATTTCCGGATCCTGTACGTATTTTAATAACCGGGTATACGGATGTAAATGATATTATTGAGGCCATTAACAAGGGGCATATTCATAGATATATTACTAAACCTTGGAGTGAGCAAGAGATTAGAGTAGCCATTGATAATGCCTATGATCTTTTTCAAACAAGAAAGTCTTTGGATAGCAAGATTACTGAGCTAGAAAAATCGAATTACGAGTTAAGCAGGTTTATCTATAGTGCTTCACACGATTTAAGAGCCCCCATTGCCTCAACCCTAGGTTTACTTAGAGTGGCAAAGCATGATGTAACAGATGAAGCGGCTTTAGGCTATTTTGATAAAATGGAAGAGACCACCAACACTTTGGATATGTTTGTTTCCAATATCATTGATTATTATAAAAATGCACGCTTAAATGATGAGTCAGAAGATGTTGATTTTGAGCTGATGATAGAAGATGTGATAGAATCTGTGAAAAGTTATTTAAATACCAATGATGTTCACATTGATTCTAGCATTAATCAAAAACATAGCTTTAAAGGAGATATTTTTAGAATAAGGGTTATTTTAAGTCAGCTTATAAGTAATGCTATTAAATTTAAGAAAGAAGACCAAAAACAAGCTCGGATAAAAATTGAGATTGAAGCCGATTTAAATGAGGTAAATATTAATGTTAGAGACTCAGGTGTTGGGATTTTAACGGATCATGTTCAAAAGGTTTTTCAAATATTTTTTAAAGGTTCTAGTAAATCAGCAGGAAGTGGTATAGGTTTGTATATTGTAAAAGAGGCTTTGGATAGAATGGGAGGAGAGATTTCGGTAGATTCAAAGCCAGGAGAAGGCACTTTATTTTCAATAAAAATTCCAAACAAATTATGACAGTTTCCGAAGTTGGAAGTGTGATGCTAATTGATGATAATCTAACAGATCGCTTTATTCATAAAAAATTATTAGCCATTCATGAGTTCACCAGTGAAATTATAGAATGCGAGTCGGCTAGGGAAGGTTTGGAATTTTTTAAGGCAAACAAAGAGTCAAAAGATCAGCTGCCCGATATTATTTTGTTGGATGTTTTGATGCCTGAAATGAATGGCTTCGATTTTTTAATTCATCTAGAGGGTATGGAAGATGAATTGGCTAAAAAGCCAATTATTTTTATGCTGAGCTCTACAGATGATGAAAGTGACTTACGTAAGGCACGAAGCGTTAGAATGGTAAACAAAATGTTGCGTAAACCCTTCTCACCCGAAGCACTAATTAGCGCTATATCAGAACTCTGATTTTAGGTGAAAAGTAATATCGTTGAATTTTTCCTGAGCCATAGTTAGGCTAAAGGAAGAGTCGGCTAAAAACACCAAGCGGTCAAATTTATCTTTTGCTAAGTATCGGTATTTCAGCTTTTTAAATTCTTCTAGTTGCTCTTCATTGCTGCTTTCAATCCAGCAAGCCTTAAATGCAGCGTAGTTTTCGTAAGAGCATTTTGCTGTGTATTCGTGCTCAAGGCGGTACTGTATTACTTCGTATTGCAGAGCACCCACGGTACCAATAATTTTACGATTGTTACTCACCAACGTAAATAATTGTGCTACCCCTTCATCCATTAGCTGATCAATCCCTTTATTAAGCTGCTTGGCTTTTAAAGGATCGGCATTGTTTATAAACCTAAAATGCTCTGGCGAAAAGCTAGGAATACCCTTAAACTCAAAAGCTCCACCTTCGGTAAGTGTATCTCCAATTCTAAAGTTACCACTGTCATGTAAACCTACAATATCACCGGGGTAAGCAATTTCTACCACACTTTTTTTGGAAGCCATAAAGGCGGTAGGGTTACTAAACTTTAAATTTTTTCCTTGCCTTACATGGTAGTAGTTGGTATTACGTTTAAATTCTCCCGAAACAATCTTTAAAAAAGCCAATCTGTCTCTATGTTTAGGATCCATGTTGGCGTGAATTTTAAAAATAAAACCCGAGAACTTATCGTCATAGGGATTAATCAAATCCTGCGATGATTGCTTGGGTAAAGGCTCTGGAGCAATTTCAATAAAGCAGTTTAACAACTCCTGTACCCCAAAATTATTAAGTGCCGAACCAAAAAATACGGGAGATAAATTTCCATCCAAATACTTTTGTTTCGAAAAATCGGGATAAACTTCACTTACCAGCTCTATTTCCTCACGCAGCATTTCGGTATCACTTTCTCCTAAATGCTTTTCAATTTCGGGCTCGTTAATGTCTTCAATCTTAATACTCTCGCCAATTTTTTGCTTACTGCTATCGGTAAATAGTTTTAGGTTTTTCTCCCATAAATTGTAAACACCTTTAAACTCAGCCCCCATACCAATAGGCCAACTTAAAGGACATACGCGTAAGCCTAGTTTAGACTCTACCTCGTCTAGTAAATCATAAGCATCCTTTCCTTCGCGATCTAACTTATTGATAAACACGATGATAGGAGTGTCTCTCATGCGGCATACCTTCACCAGTTTCTCGGTTTGGGCTTCCACTCCCTTTGCAACATCAATTACTACAATTACACTGTCTACGGCAGTAAGAGTGCGGTAGGTATCTTCTGCAAAATCTTGGTGACCAGGGGTATCTAGAATATTTATTTTTTTACCACCATACTCAAAACCCATTACGGAAGTGGCCACGGATATTCCTCTTTGGCGCTCAATTTCCATAAAATCGGAAGTAGCTCCTTTTTTTATTTTGTTGGACTTCACAGCACCTGCCTCTTGAATAGCGCCTCCATAAAGAAGTAACTTTTCAGTTAAGGTTGTTTTACCCGCATCGGGGTGCGAAACAATACCAAAGGTACGTCTCCTCTTAATCTCAGAATTTTTATCACTCATAATTGGCGAGCAAAAGTACTAATTGTAGTTCGTAGTAACACGTTTGGAGTTGGTTCAATTTGGATAGGCTATTTAGTAGGAAAAGAAGCAGCCTCAAAGATAAAGTTGATGGAGTGGAGGGATGAGCTTAACATTAAAATCGTGCTATTTGAAGTAAATAACCTAACTGATTTACTTTAAAAGGGGACTAAAATCTGTTAATTTGCAATGGAGCTTAGATTAACTACTTAATGTTACTTTGAGCGCTAATATTAAATTATTGAGATGGAAGAACAGGTAGTATTAGTAGATGAAAAAGACGTAGAAAAGGGGCTTATGGGCAAAATGGAAGCCCATGAAAAGGGACTTTTACACAGAGCTTTTTCAATATTTGTATTAAACTCTGATGGCGACATGATGCTACAGCAAAGAGCAGTTGCAAAATATCATTCTGGAGGCCTGTGGACAAATACCTGTTGCAGTCATCCAAGACCCAATGAAAAACCGGAACTAGCTGCCCATCGAAGATTAATGGAGGAGATGGGTTTTGATTGTGAAGTGCGTAAAATGTTCGATTTTGTATATCAATCGGAGTTGGATAAAGGGTTAACGGAGCATGAGTTTGACCACGTTTTTGTGGGCTATTATAATGGAATACCTCAAATAAATAAAGAGGAAGTAGAATCTTGGAAATGGATGAGTTTAGATAGTATTTCTGAGGATTTAAAAATAAACCCCGATAATTATACGGAATGGTTTAAAATAGTTTTTGAGCGATTTGCAACCAACATTAAATCAGGCATGTGGAAGTAACGGTAAGCAGACATGCCCATTTTAACGCTGCTCATCGTTTGCATGTTGCATCGTGGAGTTTAGAAAGGAATACCCAAGTTTTTGGAAAATGTGCTAATCCCAAGTATCACGGGCATAATTATGAGTTGATAGTGTCGGTTAGAGGAGCGGTAGATCCTATAACCGGATTTGTGGTTGATTTAAGTTGGTTAAGCGTCCTTATCAATAAAGAGGTGGAAGAGCGCCTAGATCATAAAAATTTGAATGAGGAAGTAGCCGAGTTTAAAACACTAAATCCCACAGCAGAAAACATTGCTATGGTAATATGGCAATGGCTTCAACCTCATTTTAATGAAAACCAAAAACTAAAGGTAACTCTGTATGAAACCCCACGAAATTTCGTGGAATTTAGTGGCTAGGTTTAAAGGTGTCGATCGCCAAGCTTTAACTTAATATCACTTACAAAGGATTTAATAAGTTGCTCATTTTCCATTTTGCAGATAAGTAAAGCATCGTCTTTATCAACTACAATATATCCTTCAAGTCCTTCAATAACAGCTAGTTTGTCTTTTGGTAAATGTACCAAAGTGTTGGCTGTATTGTAGCTTAATACCTTTGGAGCCAAAGTGGCATTTCCGTCTTTATCCAACTTTGCATGCTCGTATAAACTTCCCCAAGTGCCTAAGTCACTCCAACCAAAATCCGAAGGAATTACAAATACATTTTGCGATTTTTCCATCAAGCCATAATCGATACTTTCATTCTCGCAGGCAGGATATATTTCATCTACAAAGGCTTTTTCTTCAGCCGTTCCAAATTTATTGGCTCCGGCCTCAAAACTGTTATATAAATCAGGTAATGATTGTGAAAGCTCACTCATAAAGGTATTTACAGACCAGATAAAAATGCCGCTGTTCCATAAAAAGTCGCCACTATCCAAAAACTTTTGAGCCATCTCTAAATTGGGCTTCTCGGTAAAGGTTTTTACTTCTTTAATTTCGGAATTTGTGCTGTCCTCAGCTTCTTGGTACTGAATGTACCCATAGCCTGTATCCGGGCGGTGTGGTTTAATCCCTAAGGTAAAAAGTTTATTAGTGGCTTCGGCCTCTTCGCAGGCTAGTAGTGCAATCCTAGCAAATTCATTTTCGTTGCTAATTAAATGATCGGCAGGAGCTACCGCCATCACGGCCGTTGGGTCTTGCGATTTTATTCTATAGGCCGCATAGGCAATACAGGGAGCCGTGTTTCTTCTTGCCGGCTCCGATATAATATTCTCAACAGGCAAATCAGGAAGCTGTTCCTGTACCAGATGGATGTAGTTTTTATGGGTAACTACTAGAATTTTTTCGGGAGTAGAAAGTTTTAACAAACGTCTGTATGTCTGCTGAATAAGAGTTTCACCGGTTCCTAATATGTCGTGAAATTGCTTGGGAAATTTGGAAGTGCTTACGGGCCAAAATCGGCTCCCAATACCACCTGCCATTATCACACTAAAAATGTTTTGCATAGAATGTACTTGAACCGCAAAAATAGAAAATTGATTAGGCTAAACCACGGAAAAACGCCTCTTAATATTTCGTAGTTTTGCGGCCTTTGCCCAATGGGCAGTTTTACTTAAAATAGATTTAAATATAGATGCGAAATATTGTTCTTTTTGGCCCTCCAGGAGCTGGTAAGGGTACCCAATCCGAGTTAATTGTTAAGGCATTTAATCTAATTCATCTTTCAACAGGAGATTTGTTACGTTCTGAAATTAAGGATCAAACTCAATTGGGTTTAGAAGCCAAATCATTGATGGATGCTGGTAAATTAGTTCCGGATAACGTTGTTATTGGTATGATTAGAAATAAAATAGAGGCCAATAAAAATGCCGCAGGTTTTATTTTTGATGGTTTTCCGCGTACCCCGGAACAAGCACAAGCTTTGGATACTTTATTGGAAGAGCACAACGAAGCGATAAGCGCCATGATTTCGATGGAAGTGGAGGATGCCGAATTGATAGCGCGATTACTAGAGCGTGGAAAATTAAGCGGTAGAGTTGATGACCAAAACGAAGAAGTTATTGGCAATAGATTAAGTGTTTATAAAGAACAAACGGAAGTAGTAAAAGATTTTTACCTCAAACAAAATAAAACCAAAACCGTAAATGGTTTAGGTACAATTGAGGAAGTATTTGGAAGAATTAAAGCTCTAATATCACAAGCCTAATGGCCGGTAACTTTGTTGATTACGTAAAAATTTATTGTAAATCCGGAAAAGGAGGAAAGGGATCGGAGCATTTGCACCGGGATAGACTAACCTCTAAAGGAGGTCCTGATGGGGGCGATGGAGGTAGAGGTGGCCATGTTGTTTTACGTGGCAACTCGCAATATTGGACATTACTTCACCTTAAATACCGCAAGCATGTTAAGGCCGTAATGGGTGGTGATGGCAGCCGTGGCGAAAGTACCGGAAAGGAGGGCAAAACTGTGTTTTTGGATGTTCCGTTAGGTACGGTGGCTCGCGATGGTGAAACGGGTGAAATGCTATTTGAGATTACAGAAAATGGCGAAGAAAAAATTCTACGAAAAGGCGGCAGAGGCGGTTTAGGAAACGTTCACTTTAAATCGGCTACATTTCAAACACCTCGCTTTGCACAACCAGGCGAAGATGGTGAGGAAGGCTGGAATATCCTGGAGTTAAAGATATTGGCTGATGTAGGTTTGGTAGGTTTTCCAAATGCAGGTAAATCTACCTTGTTATCCTCTCTTTCAGCTGCCAAGCCCGAAATTGCCGATTATCCTTTTACCACTTTAACCCCTAACCTAGGTATCGTGCCTTACCGTGATTATCGCAGTTTTGTGATGGCAGATATACCCGGTATTATTGAAGGTGCGAGCGAAGGCAAAGGTTTAGGACATCGTTTTTTACGCCATATTGAGCGTAATTCTATTTTGCTTTTTATGGTACCTGCGGATGAAGATGATATTTTAGGTGCGTATAATATACTTTGCAGCGAGTTGAAGAAGTACAACCCCGAATTATTGGATAAGGATCGGATATTGGCTATTTCTAAAGCGGATATGTTGGATGAAGAACTTATAGCGGAGATGAAAGATTTACTTAAAAAGGATCTTTCTGAACAAATTGAGCCTTTGTTTATTTCATCGGTTTCAGGTTACGGAATACCGGAGTTAAAGGATAGAATTTGGAAAGCCATACATGCTGACTAATATACTAAACTGGGATACTGCGCTTTTTTTGAAACTCAATAATTTGGGTGTAGAGCAATGGGATCAAATGTGGATTGTTATATCCCATGGTTTAACCTGGATACCGCTTTATGCTTTCCTCTTATTTTTGGTTTTTAGGACGATAAAAGGCAAAAACAGATGGTGGGCTATTGCCGCTTTAGCTTTAAATGTGGTCGCCACCGATCAAGGGAGTGTTCGTTTGTTTAAAAATCAATTTGAAAGACCACGTCCTTGCCATGAAGAGGTTTTAAAACCAAAAATGAGGCAAGTTAAAGAGGGTTGTGGCGGAAAGTACAGCTTTGTTTCATCCCATGCCTCCAACACCTTTGGCTTGGCTACATTTATTGGTTTATTACTTATGGGACGCTATTCAAAATTACGCTGGTATTTATGGGCGTGGGCTGCCTTGGTAAGTTACAGCCGCATTTATTTGGGAGTGCATTACCCCTTGGATATTTTATGCGGCAGCCTCTATGGTATTTTATGCGGATCACTATTATTTATGGCCTTTAAAAGAGTAAAGGTGTCATGACGGGTTGGAGCTTATTAGCTGTTTTTGTTGGAGGTGGTTTGGGTAGCGTTGGCCGTTTTTCTATTTCTAAATTGGTGATTTATATAGGTGCCGCTTCAGGTAAATTTCCATTAGCAACCTTTGTTTCCAATGTTTTAGCTTGTTTAGTAATGGCTTCGCTGCTGTACTTTGGTAGTAGATATAAATCATGGGGAGAGACCACGCAATTATTTTGGTTGGTAGGCTTTTGCGGAGGATTCAGCACCTTTTCTACCTTTAGCTATGAAAACTGGATACTTTTAAAACAAGGAATGGGAATGATGGCTTTGTTAAATGTATTAGTTAGCCTTGCTATGTGTGGCCTTGTTTTTTTTGCAGCTTTTAAATGGCTACCTAAGTAAAGCTATATATCCAGTAACCTCATCTAAAACAGCCCCTTCTTTTACTAATACATGCATGGTAAAAGCGTAAATACCTGTAGGTAAAACGTCTCCTTTTCCATTTGATTTTCCATCCCAGCGGGCATCTAAGGCCGTTGAACTAAACAAAATACCACCCCATCTATCGTAAATTGTAAAGTGTACGGAACTTACACCGCTCAGTTTAAACTCGAAATAGTCATTCAATCCATCGCCATTAGGCGTAAAAGCATTGGGCATAAACAGTGTATAGGGAGCCGTTACCCGTATGGTGTCAAGAATCGTATCCGTACAGTTATGTTCGTTTAGCGCGGTATGAATAATTACAAAGGTGCCCGTATCCTTCATACTAAACTCATACTGGCTTAAATTTGTAATAATCTCACCGTTAGGTAAATAGGTGACTGAGCTTAGGTGTCCGCTGTTTCGATTGTAAACATTAAATACAGGATTGTATATGGCTTGTTCATGCGGGTCAACTGCTAGCCCAGCTGTGGGGCTAGGTAATACTTCAATTACGTTAGGATAAAGAGCACTACCCGTATCTACACATCCATCTAATGATTTAATGCTGTGCGATACTGTGTATACCCCAGGATTGGTGTAAAGGTGGGTAGGATTGGGATCGGTTGAAAAACCACCATCTCCAAAATACCACCAATGTTGCACCCTACCAACGGCTACTGTTTGATCATAAAACTCAGCCAAATACGGAGCGCATTTAACTACTTTCGGCACTGTCTCACCAATAATAGGATTGGGGTGAATAGTTATGGTATCTCCAAAAACATCATTGCACTTAAAGTCATTTACTGTAATTGTAACATAGAATTTACCCGCGCTAGGCCAATGCACATTTTTTGGGGACTCAACAGTGGAGGTAGTCCCAAGGTTGGTGGTAGCTCCAAAATCCCATTCAAAAGTGGCATTGCTCGAATAAATGCCCGAGGTATTAAAGTTTAAAGAATTGGTTTTTTGGCAAAGGTCTCCGTTAAAGGTATAGCTAACATCGGTGCTATCATAAATTTCAAAAATACTTAAAACCGTATCCGCGCAAACCGTGTTTGGTTCGGCTATTAACGTAACTATGTAAGTACCCGTATCTTGATAAAAATAGGAGGGATGCTTTAAACTACTGGTATCGTTTAATACGGTGGTGTCGCCAAAATCCCAAAAATAAGTTGAAGCAAATTGACTCAGATTGGTGAATTGCACATAACCACCATCGCAAATACTTATAGGGTCTAAGTGTTGTGCCTTAACTCTACTAATAATGGCTTTACAATTATCACTTACGTTGAATTGAAAATCTCTTCGGGTACTACCCAAATACACCCCGTTTTTATATTCACTTACGCAAATGGCAAAAACAAATTGCCCTGCCGACCGGGGTGTGCCTGTTAAAATACCTGTATGGGGATGGATAGAAAACTGAGGTGCACTTGTAATAGGGTTGTTTGCGCTAAAGCCATTTACAAAAGGTACAGTTTGGTAGGGAGGAGGCGCTGCGGGATTGGGAGAAACCATTCCGGTGCTATTAGCACCTCCGTTTAACACGGGGCATAATTCATAATAAAGGCTGTCGTTGTTAATATCAGAGGCGCTCAAATCCAATGTTACATCAATGTTGTTGCATAAAACCACGGG
The DNA here is from genome assembly GCA_937146805.1 of uncultured Owenweeksia sp. Classification (GTDB taxonomy): domain Bacteria; phylum Bacteroidota; class Bacteroidia; order Flavobacteriales; family Schleiferiaceae; genus Owenweeksia. Next base: position 37,357 of record CAKZRR010000019.1, read on the forward strand.
TGGGTCGTCATTAAATTTGGGGCTTGAATTACAGTTGGCACCAAATGGTGGAATGTTGGTAGTAAAAGTGGAGCCCCATTGCGAATTAGCGTTGTTTATATTGGTGATACTATTGTTTCGACAACAACGCTGGTGCGTGATGGTGTAACCGGTTGCCGATGGCGGTAAATTAAGTGTGAACCTATAAATACCCTTCTCGGTACAAACCGAGGGAGGTAAAAAGGTACAATTGTTTGGCGCAATAAGTGGTAGGGGTAAAACGGTATCAATGGGTACACTATCATTGGCAACTAACTGACCTAAACCATTATAGGTGGAAATGATGGCCTCGGTGTCAAAACCAGCTAATCCATTAAGGCAATCGCGGTAAATAATTAAGGTAATTTGATAGTTATTGTTTCCAAGGCATTGGTAGGTCATTTCTCCTCCCACCAAATGGGTTGCCGCACTTTTAAAGCCACAAAGGCTCCAAAGTAAAATAAAGGCAAATTGGAAAAAGGATTTCATGAAATACTAGGGGGTTAGCTAACTAAAGCTTAAAAATACTAAAAATTAAAAGGCTATAGTATCCCCAATATGTTAAAGAGTAATCAGACGGGGGTTAAAGCCATTTGGTTATATGGAATTATAGTGTGGTATCCCTTTGCTTTAAAGTAGTTGACCACATTTTTGCCACAGGCCCAAACAAAGTCACCACCCCAGGCACCCAATGATTTTACGGCACCATCAAAGTCATTAAACAATGCATTTTGTACGGTTGGGGTATCAAGCCAGTTGGCTAAAATGGCTTCGTGTTGCCTAAACAATTCTTGCAGCTCCGTGCTTTTGCCAACGGTTAAAAACTGGCTAGCAATCGCCTCTAAATTTTGGAGGTCTCGCCTCTCTATTTCTTGCTCTAAAAATTGGGCTACTGCTGGGCGGCTATTTTGTTTTTTATTGAGATGTACAAAATAAGTTTCCTTAAAAATGCTAGGTGTGTTTACCAGTTTATATTCCGCATTAGCGGCCTTACGTTTATATAAAATAGGAGTGTTGGCCTCTGCGCAAACTACATCGTAGCCACTTCCATTTTGAGTTTCAAACAGTAGGTTGATAGCAGAGCAATTAAGCCATTGCGCAATTAAAGAGGTTAAGGTACTGCTGCTACCCAATCCCCAATTTCTTTCAAACTCTAGTTGTGTAAATACTTCACCACTAGGTAATTCTGCTCCATTCAATGCGGCTTGTAAAAGGTTTTGTAAAAACTCAGCGGTTGCACGATCACTGCTTTTTACAACTTGAGCCTGTGCATCAAAAGTGGCCTCAAACCAAATTTCATTTTGTACATTTTTACTTTGCCAGTGCAAATGTTCGCCTCCCCAATTGTAAACCAATTGTTGCCCCCTTTTACAAGGAATAGCTAATGCTTCTACTCCCTTTAAAACGGCATATTCGCTGGTAAGGAGTAGCTTTCCGTGCGCGTAAAACTGTTTGGTCACATTAGGCGTTTTTAGACAAGCTCTCTGGGTTTTTAACACCTCTAATTTCGCAGAATTTGGCTACCGCAGCACTGTGTGTTACGGTGTTATTTTTAAAGTGATCTACAATTTGTTCCTTTTCGGTATCGGTCGCTTCCAGCTGATTTAAAATATTAAGTAAGTGCATTTTCATGTGCCCTTTTTGGATTCCGGTGGTAACCAAAGCTCTAAGTGCGGCAAAGTTTTGGGCCAAGCCTGAAGCAGCAATAATGGACATCAACTGTTGCGCATTGGGTCGTCCTAATAAATCCAATGAAAATTTAACCATAGGGTGCAAGGAAGTAAGGCCACCCACGGTACCGAGGGCTAATGGCACTTCAATCCAAAATTTGAAAATGCCATTTTTCACCTCGCAATGGGTTAAGCTTTGGTATTTACCGTCTTTAGCTGCGTAGGTGTGGCAAGCGGCTTCAATGGCTCTATAGTCATTACCAGTAGCTACCACCACGGCATCAATACCGTTCATAATTCCTTTGTTGTGCGTGGTAGCGCGGTAAGGCTCTATCTCTGCAATGCGAACGGCACGGCTAAATTTTTCTACAAACTCTTCTGGGCTAACTCCGTTTCCTTCGTCAAGTTGGGCAATTGGGCAACTAACCTCCGCTTTAACAACACATTGAGGTGTGTAGTTAGATAGGATGCACATTACAATTTGAATTTGCTTTTCAGCATCACTAAACAAATCACTTTGGTTTACAGCGTTTTGCAAGGTTTTAGCAAATTGCTCTAAACAGGAATTAATAAAATTAGCCCCCATCGAATCGCAAGTTTCAAAACGAGCTTCTAGCTGAAAGTAATTGGCCAATTCAGCGCTTTTATCCTTTAAGTCAATTTTTAGAATACCACCACCACGTGCTTCCATATTAGCGGTAATATCTTGAGTATCACTCCAAAACTGTGTTTTTATTTGTTCAAAGAAGTTGGCTAGTTTTTGAACATCACCCTTATACATAAAATGTACATGTCCTATTTTGGTAGTAGCTTGTATGGTAGTTTTAAAACCACCACGTTGCAACCAAAAGCTCGCACTTTTAGAGGCGGCAGCCACCACACTACTTTCTTCTATGGCCATGGGTATAGCCAGCATTTTACCATCAATTAAAAAGTTGGGAGCCACACCATAAGGAGTATAAAAATTACTTAAGGTGTTTTCTATAAAGTCATCATGTAATTGTTGCGTTTTTGCCTCATCGTGCCAGTAACTCTCCAGCAAAGCAATAGCCTCCTCTTTGTTATCAAAGTATTGATTTACTATCCATTCAATTTTGGCTTTTTTGGAAAGCTTTGAGAAACCTTTAATTGGATTCGTCATATATAAGGGAATATTTGTGCAAATATACAAAGCCAATTGGCGCTGTTTATTTTATTTTGTACGTGAAAAAAGTGTTAAAGATCAACTGGTAGGATGAAACAAGTAAAATGCGAGCATTGTAAAAAATGGACCAATGGCGAACTCAAGGCGTGTGAATTTTGCCAAGGGAGGCTCAATGAAAAATATTTGGAAGAGCAAGAAGAGATGAAAAAGGTGGATGTAAGGGTGAAAATGCCCCTTCTCAAGATTGATCCACAATCTCCATGGTACATTAAATTACCGCTTCATTTGGTACGTATTGGGCAAATAATATTTTTAGCCATTGTTACATTTTTAGCCTACATGGGCGCTAGCCTTTCCGGTTAATGCCGTATTTCTCTTCACTTTTTTGGATTTGCAGTTCCATTTTTTTACTCCATCAAGTAGTTCAAAAATGGATTATGGTGATTCCCTTTTTAAATAGCTATTTAGATGATTTTTTGAGCGGCCCCATTGTAATGGGAATTGCCCTTTTTGTACAGCAGCAATTTACTTTTAGAAATAAGGACTACCGCTTTAGTCCATACCATAGCTTGTTTTTTGCCTTGTGGTTTTATGTTTTATTCGAATGGATTTTCCCGCCTTACTTTAGTTATGCCGTTAGCGATATTTGGGATTTAGCGGCTTACGCTGCCGGAGCTTTTGTATTTCATAAGTATGGGAACCTAAGTGCCGGTAAGCTGCTTCTTGCTGGCAAATAGTTCTATTCTTAGCAGACTATTAATGGTGGTAAAAGTTGTTTTTCCAGACAGATGGGCTGTCAGGTGTAGATAGAAGCTTAGTCAGGGATTAAAATCCAAACAATAATCTTGAAACTGTTGAAGGCGTTTGGCATAGCGCTCAATAATTCTTCCTTTACTGAGGCTTACTAGGCTAAAAAAAATATACTGTCTTTCAAAAAAAGGAAAAGGAGCGGCTAATTGCTGGTAATTTTCATCAAACAAAACCAGCCCATCAATACCCACTACCGATGTTTCGGAAAACTCTGCAATGTAAAAAGTAGGGGACTTTGTTTTAAAATTGATGAACTCTAATTTGGCATTAAAAACAGCACTGTCAAATAGGCCTTGTCTAACCTTTTCTAGATGATGATCGTAAAAGAAATATACCGGGCAAAAACTAAAACCATTGGTAAAGGACAAAATGATTTCCTTGTTTTTTTGATAGACTTCTCGCTCCAAGCGCTCAGCCTCGCTCTTCTTGCCTAATTCGTTTAAAAGTTTAATGTTTTGATCTTCAGTAAAAAGCTGTACCAATATGCTCCCATTTTTTAAGTTGTTTACCTGATTACAGGAAACATCTAGTTTGGTTTGACCAAAGGAGTTAAACATCCATAAAAGCAGAAACAGCGTACGCCACATAATTTTTAACAAGTTAAACTTTAGACAAATTAAACGCAAAAGGTTGCATAAAGAAGAAAAGCCCGCTACGGGCTTGTGCAACGGCTACTATTGTTGTAAGGCGTATTTTTGTCCTTTAATCCATTCAATTTGTTCATCAGTATCGGGAACGGAGAGTGTTCGCTTTTCGCTCAGAAAGTCAAATACACTTTCAGGTTCATGACCGTTTTTTATCAATGCGCCAGCGGTAACCATAGAAGTTCTTCCGATTCCCATTCGACAATGAATGACAATTTTTTTATCATTCCTTAAACTCTGATCAATAGTTGAGATTAGTTGAAGAAAGGAATCAACATCCTCAGGAACTCCTCTATCTTTAATTGGAAAGTTAATATAGCCGATATTTTGCTTTTGGCAGAGCTCATTTTCCTTCTCAATATCGAGTTCAACTTCTTCGTGCTTCTCCAACAAGGATACAACCATGTTAACTCCTGATATGCTAAGTTTCTGTATTTCACCTTCTAACCAATCATTTCCTCTTGGTCGAGCCATCATTCCAATATTCCCTTTTTCAAAGGTGTTAATCCAATAAATTCTCATTTTTCGTTTATATTATTTTGACCTGAGACACCCCTTCTATCTTATGAATAATGTTCGTAAAGGCATAACCACTTGATTTTAATAACCCGTTGTGCATTTAGGGGTTAAACTTTGGACTGCCAGCTCCCCGTTTATTCACATTAACCTATTTAGGAATAAGTTTTCTTTGGAAGGAAGGTGGCAATAAAATAGGAGTGAGCCAGGCAAACGCCAGCCGTTCTGTTGTAAGCTCCCCCAAAACTAGTACAGTTTAAAAATAGAATTTTCTAATTTTAAAACCTGTAATATGAGAAAGAG
>CAKZRR010000020.1 GCA_937146805.1 uncultured Owenweeksia sp.
GTAAACACAAAATAACCATAAGAAGTTCAAACCACGGTTTGAACTTCTTTAAATACTTTTATCGGACACTATTGTTTTCAAAATAAAAAGCAACAGGTATTGGAAATTTGTTAAGCTCAACCCTCTTCTAATCGTCTCATCTGCTGGTACATTTCTTAACATTTTTATTTAAAGCCATCCCGTAAAGAATGGTTTATTTAACTTTGACCTAGCCTAATATACTGGGCTTTTGAACTAAAATTACATTATGAAAAAGTATTACCTAAGTGCACTGTTAACTATCTCTATGTTAAGTACAGCAGTAGCTCAAACCTTTGTTTGCACACCCGCTAACACTGCTTTTAAAGGCGCTCCTTTAAACACTTATACCGATGTAACCATTGATATGGTAAATCAGTTTGCAGATACCATGACCTTGGGTTGGACAGTTTTGGAAAACACCTTAGATGCGGGCTGGGATTATTCGGTTTGTGATTATGTAGCCTGTTATACCACTTTACCATCATCAAGCGTAATGTCTCCTAATTTTGGTAGCAACTGTTTTTTAAAGCTATCCGTAAATCCAATGGCAATTGAGGCTACTGGCGTTCTTAAGTTTTGGGTGTTTGATGTTAAAACACCTAACGCAGGTGATACTGTAACTTTTAATGTTACCTCCGAAAACTTAGGTTTAGAGGATGCCAATTGGGTTGCTAATGCCCTTTACCCCAACCCTGCCACCGATTTCATTACTGTAGGTGAAGAAGTAACCAGCGTTCAAGTTTACAGCCTTACGGGTGATTTAGTTCATCAGCAAAAAATGGAGGCTACCCATTCGATGGTTTCTTTAAAAGGATTGGCTAAAGGAGTACACTTGGTAAAATTGCTACACGCTAATGGTAGCGCCACATTTACCAAGCTTCTTATCGAAAAGTAATTCTTTATGAAATATGTGTTGTCCATCCTGCTAGCCGCTATTTGCTGGCAATTAGGTATGGCCACCAATGTGCAAAGCCGTCTATTTATTAATAGAGGACAAATTGAAGCTATAGATAGCACTCAGTTTGCCTATTTGGCCTTTAACAACAGTTCTGTTTTTCATCGCAACAATAGCCTTATACGGCTGCAAAAAGGCGATTCGTTAATTGTAAAAGTGATTAACAACGATACAGTAAATCATACGTTTAGCTGCCAAGGGCAATTACCCATAACTAATGCCTTAAATCCTGGCGACAGCGCCACCTATCGCTTCTATTTTAATAATGCCGGGTTGTTTATTTACTCGGTTAGTAACCCGCTAATGCGTTATTTGGGTTTAGGAGGAATGATATCGGTAGAAACTAAAAGCCACGCACACTTTTTTTGGAATATTAAAGAGCATAACAAAGCTTGGAATGACACCATTGCCAAAGGGTACGCTGTAAATTGGGCAAATTACTACCCCGATTTCTTTTTGATAAATGGCAACAGCAATCCTAAAATAAACCAGGACCCAGTAGCACGCGTTACGGCACAGGTAGGTGATACCATTTACATTTGTATCTCTAATACGGGGCGTTCCATCCACTCTTTACATTTACATGGATACCACGGAACCATTACTTATTCCTCCAAATTCCCAAGCCATCAAGGCCGCGAAAAGGACACTTTTCCGCTTTACCCTATGGAAAGTTTAATAATTAGGTTGATACCCGATAAACCTGGCAAATACCCCGTCCATGACCATAATTTAGTAGCCGTTACAGGCGGTAATTATTACCCCAATGGTATGTTTTTAACCCTTTTGGTACAATGAAAAAGTTAATTACTATTGGGTTATTAATCAGCACTTTAACGGGATCAAGTCAGGTAAACACTTTTCTTATAGCGCGTAATACGGGGCAATATCCGCTTTACAACGGAGATACAATACGCGTGTTTGGCTTTACCGAAAGGTTAAAAGATGAAGTAAATATTCCGGGGCCAACCCTGTATTATAACGAGGGAGATAGCGTAACCATTGATTTGTGGAATGTTTCACAAGGCGCTCCCCACACCATTCATTTACATGGATTGGATGTAGATCAGGCCAATGACGGGGTGCCTCATTTATCTTTTGACGTAGCTCACATGGATCATGGTTTTTACCGCTTTAAAGCACCCCATGCCGGTACTTATTTATACCACTGTCATGTGGTTTCAACTTTACACGTACAAGCGGGTATGTACGGTTTAATTATAATACGGCCGCCCAATGGCAGTTTTAATACTTGGGCAGGAGGCCATGCCTACCACAGCGAGCAAAATTGGATGACCAGCGAGGTAGACACCAACTGGCATAAGGATGGTGTTTTAAATCATAACCATAATATAGGTGGTGGTATTATGCGGGTAGAAATTCCTGAATACCGCCCACAGCATTTTTTAGTAAATGGCTTGTCAGAGCAACAATTAACAGATAGTAGTACCGCATTGCTCAGCTCTGTTAATGAGGAAGTATATCTACGCATTGCTAATATTGGCTACTATGGCAATACCTTTCATTTTCCGTCATCTTACCATGCGCGTATTGTTTCATCAGATGGCAGACCTCTGCCCCAGTTAGAAAGAAGCGATAGTTTACGCGTTTTTCCGGGAGAGCGGTATGGAGTATTGCTAAAGGCTATCAGTGAATTTATAGATAGCGTGGCACTGGATTATTTTAATTTGAATACCGCAGCCGTGGTTAATACCCAGTGGATACCAGCCCAAGTTGCAGGCTTTTTCAGTACGCCCGAATTGGAAACCACTCCACTAAGCGTTTATCCCAACCCAGCTACAGATGACATCCGAATAAACACAAGCGATTTTAAACCTAGCAACTGGCAACTGATGAATGCCCAAGGGCGATTGTATAACGTTACGGTAAATGCGGTAGCAGACGGCATCTATGAATTGAACCTGGCTGAGCTAGCACCAGGACTGTATTACCTTAATGCTATTGGCCGTAACCAAATCAAAGGTGCTGCTATTATTAAAAAGTAAGCCTTGCATGTATGGGTTGAACCTACAAGTTCAATAATTCACTTTAGGCAAATTAGTTTTGATTGTTTCGCCCTACATTTACATCATTGAACCAAGTTTGCAATAAGCACCCATTGCTACTGGTTTTTTTTGAATTTAATATATAAGGCTAAACAACATGTTGTTTAGCCCTTAGTTAGCCACAATTATGAAAAAAATCCTGCTAATATTAATAATTACTGCTTTTTCAGCAAAGGCACAGCAAAATAAAACTGTGAGTTTGAAATGGAAAATCAACGATACACTGACATACAAAACTGTGATGAAAGAAATCGTGGTTGAGCAAGAGCAAGAACAAGACGAAGAAGAAAAAGACAGCATTTCAGATGGATTTAAAGACCTTTTTAAACAAATGCAACAAAGTGCTGGTAACTTAAAGTACGAGACAAAACTATATCCCGATAATAAAGGAAATGTTGATATTGCAATGTTCCTAAAACAAGATAAAACAGACACAACTGATAATATGTTTTCAGGAATGGCGAAAATGAATGGGAATGTTGTTCTTCGTGGGAAAGTAAGTTCTGCTGGAGAGTTGTTAAGTTTCTATTATAAAAGTTCTCAAAACAATTTGATTTCTATATTATTCGAGCTTCCCAACAAACCAATTAAAGTTGGCGATAAATGGAAGCTGAAAGTTGATATGATTTCTATGGACCAGAATTTTGTTGCCGATACACTTTTCAAAAAAAATGAAGTTCGATTGGACAAAATAATTGAGAAAGATGGAGACCAAATTGCTGTAATAAAATATGATATTGAAGAATACGTTTCTGGCGATTTTGGCGATTTTGGAAATGGATTAATGACAATGTTTACGGGAAAAAGTGATAAAAAGACATTTATGAAAATGACGCATCAAGCCACAGGATATTTTTCAATCAACAAAGGAATGTGGATTGATTATGATGGAAATATGGAAATCCAAACCAATTTTTCTATGATGGGAATGGGCGGAAATAAAAGAACTGAATTTAAGCTAATTCCGCAAAAATAACTATGGGTAACAAAGAACTGTGCTAAAATCCAACTAAAAACGGCCTTAATTTCTTTTTTATTTTTCTCTTGAAAATCTTTATTGGAGGGTGCCTTGCTTTTGCAGGGCACCCTCTCTTTTTCTTAGTATTTTCCTCCCAATAAGTTATGGAAATCGGTACAGACCAGGCAGGTTTTTTCACCAACTGTTAAAAAACCTGCCTGGTCTTAATCAGTTAGCTCAATAAAAGCTGAAAGTCAAGTGTTCTTAAAGTGAACCCAGTCTCGTTCAAGACGATTTTAAGTAGTACCCCACCCCAATTGTTTAGTTAAGTTAAACCCCAGTAATCGGTTTGAAAAAGCCTAAGGTGCTTACTTAGAAACTACGTACCTTAAAAACCTCCTTTCGTCTATGTAATACATTATGTACATGTGCTATATTTGAGGCAGTATAAAGGAAATATAAACGTAACTGAGTTACGTTTACTAACTTGTTGTAGTGCATTAAGAAAACAAACTAAAAAATGAGTAAATCCGAAAATAAAATAGCCGAATTAGAAAAAGAGGCACAACAAGCTTCAAAGAAAACATCAGAATTTCGGAATAAAGCTGAATTAGCAAAGAATACTGCACAGACTCATCTCGAAACAATAAAAAAGCTAAATACTACTGCAAATTCAGAGTTAAGTAAGCTTCAAGAAGCAAAAGAAGAATCCGCTTCCATCAATAATGATTTAAAAAATAAAAAACCGATGTGTTGCATTTATGGGTTGAACACAGCATGCTTGTAAGGAGTACAATGTTGACTATTGTTGTTATGAAGAAATAGAAAAAAACAGGACTGGTTATAGAATCGTTATTAAGATTCATGGTCGAGAGTATTCTTCAATGTCTTATAGCAATAAGGGTAATGATATAAGTAAAAATTTAGCACCTCAATTATACGGTGCTATAAGAACCCAAATAAAAAATGAAGAGTTTATAAATAGTGTGAGAAAGTAAAAACTATTCACTACGAAGAACTACAGCAGAAACCATTAAACAACTAACTTTCTATTTCATATTTCTTTTGATAAACTACATACATTGAGAACCTCCTTGTATATCTATAATACATTCTTGGGGCAGGATAAAGGAAATATAAACGTAACTGAGTTACGTTTACTAACTTGTTGGGCTTAATTTGAAAATGAAACAAATGAAACATTCGATAGTTCTAACGATAATGGGAATTATATTCAGTGTTTGCAGCCATTCTCAGGAAGAAAAAAGCAACTCTGTTCAACTGATTGAAATTAATTCTGAAATCAAATTTAACTGGGACAATTCCACTAGTAAAATTGTGGATGACGAACTTTGGATTAAATTAAAGACTTCATTTCAAACCCATAAAAGAACACTGATAAAAGAGGTAAGTAATCATGAACTAACGAACGCAAAAGTTTGTAAAGTAGAAGATAAACTAACTAAAGGACAAATGGCCTTTATTGCATTGGATCAATTGGAAGGTATTCCATATGCTTTAGTCTTTGAAATTCAATATTGCATTATGTACATTGACTGTCCTTATATAGGTGGACTTATAGAATCAATTGAGAATAACAAAGACGCGAGTGACCAACTTATGAATTATTACTATAAAGAGAAAAAATAACTACGTACAACAAAAGTAGCTGTTGCACAACCCCACCCAACTCAAAATAATTGATTTAATAAAAGCCCGTAGCGGGCTTTTTGTTTTTTTGGTCAGTAGTTTTTCTAACAAAAATTAGGTGAGGCAAATAGGCTTACAAAGAGTGGATAGAAAGTCGGTTTGCTCTGAATTGAAATCCAAGTGTAAGATCTCATCATTCTACCGCCCACTTTTTACCTTCTTAAATCAATTTGTAACAAGGGTAAGTTCATTTTGATTGTTTCACCCTACATTTACATCATTGAACCAAGTTTGCAATAAGCACCCATTGCTACTGGTTTTTTTTGAATTTAATATATAAGGGATATAAACAACATGTTGTTTATATCCCTAAGTTAGGCACAAGTATAGATGATAATGGTAAAACCGGTATTCCATGTTTTAATTTTGTTGACATTAATTATGTCATGCACTGAATATGACAAGACTCCCAGCAAAGGGTCACCTGCCATTGACTTGACCGTTAAAGTTGACACGATTATAACTTCAGATATTTCCATTAGAAAAAATAATTTAAAATTAAAAGCTGATAGTTTTATTCATTCAAATCTTGACACTAGTGCATTTCATTGGACTTTTGGACCGAATGACACAGACCTACCGAAATATCTTAAACTATTTAAACAAGACAACATTAAAACAACCTATGCCTACTCAAACAAAAATTACCCAAAGAAGTCAAAAGCATCTTCTTATCAGCATTTTATACTATTCATGATAGAGTATCATGACGAAGAATCTTCAATGGCTGCTTTTGACAGATTTGTAAAAGACACGGAGAATTTCCAACTTGACAAGGAACAGGTAAATGAGGTTGATTATCAACGTATTCAGCGCATTCATGGTGTGTCAAAATACGGTGGCCTAGTCGGACAAAAGGAAAATTACGTATTTAGTTTAGTAGAAACATGTGGTAGCCCAGGTTCATATAAATTTCGGACATGGCCGGCATACGAAAAGAACTTCATTGAATCTATATTTGACAATTCAGACAGTAGTTCAACAGTATTGAATGCTGATTGCGGAAAAATGAAATATGTGAAACAAGGAATAAAATAAAAATCTAGTGCCTAATAACACGGCATTCGTTTTGCCGATAGGCCAAAAATAAATGCCGTGTTAACGAATCTGGGTTTGCTACGGGGAAAGCGCTTTATGCGAAATAATATACTCGTTTGCCGCAATTTCTAATCAAAGAGGAGTAGTTTAATTTTCCAATCATAAGCCCATCTTTACTGTACTTTAGCACCGTTATTATAGCGATACATTTTGAAAAATTTTAAAGAACTAGGTATTGGTTCAGGCTTTGTAAAAGGGCTTGCCGAACTAAATATTATTGAGCCAACAGATATTCAGAAAAAGGCCATCCCCTTGTTAATGTCTGGCCCAACGGATCTTGTAGCACAAGCGCAAACAGGCACCGGAAAAACAGCGGCTTACGGACTTCCCTTGTTAGAGCAAATAAATGCAAAGAAGAATTCGGTACAGGGCCTCATTTTATGCCCAACGCGTGAACTAGCTCAGCAGGTGGCCAAGCAATTGTTCAAGTTTACCAAGTATTCTGATAAAATTTTTGCGGAAGCTGTATATGGTGGTGAGCACATTGATCGCCAAATTGGTGCTTTACAGCGCCCCACGCAAATCATAGTGGCTACACCGGGCCGTTTGATTGATTTGGTAAAGCGTAAAGCGGTTAATTTAAGCACTGTAAAAACGGTGGTGCTAGATGAAGCAGATGAAATGCTGAGCATGGGTTTTAAAGCAGAATTGGATGAAATTTTAAGTTTTCTTCCTGCTGCAAAAAACAAATGGCTTTTTTCGGCAACCCTCCCACTGGCCATTCAAGAAATTATTTCGAAACACTTATCCAAAGATGCTCAACGCATTAAATCCAGTGGAGACGATATCGTGAATAAAAATATTTCGCATCAATATGTAATGTGCAATGACGAAGAGAAATTGCGTGCGCTACAGCTGTTTTTAAAATCGGAAGATGAAAACAGAGGTGTAATATTTTGCAGAACCAAAGCCGCTGCCAAACTGCTTTCCAAGCAGTTAATTGCAAAAAACATTGCCACCGATTCCATTCATGGGGATTTGCTCCAAAAAGAACGCGATAAGGTAATGCGTGCTTTTAAGAATGAAACTTTGCGGGTGCTGGTGGCAACAGATCTTGCCGCACGTGGAATTGATATTTCTGATTTGACCTTTGTAGCCCATTATCAACTACCCGAAAGTGATGAATATTATACACACCGCAGCGGTAGAACAGCGCGTGCTGGAAAGGAAGGTATCTCCATGTGTTTTGTAACCCCTACCGAGGTTCAAGTTTTACGGAATTACGAACGCAATCTAGGCATCGCGTTTCTTAAAGTAAAAAAGGCGCACTAAATAAACCGCAGTCCTTTTTTATGGTTGAACTTACTCGGCCGGTGAGATTTAAAATGACCCTCAAAATTATTAGACTTTAGGCAACAAAACATTCACTTACTCTTTTAAAATAAGTGCAATTGATGTATGTTGCCACCCTATCTAAAGATAAAATTATGGAAGCTAGCAAAGTGCTGAATTATATTAAAGATGTTGTAGAAAACAAGCCAAACTCTTGGTTAAACTTAACCACACATCGATTAGATATTTATGATGAAGCACAGGCTAAAACTCAATTTTCAGATCAGTTTACAGATTTGTTTAATGCCAATAATTCAGAACCCTCGGCACTAAGCCAATTGCCTACAGCCTACGATTACATCCGTTTAGGTCATCCCTTATCCTGTGTATTAGAGTGGGCTATGGCGAAAATAAATGCGCTGCCCACCGAAAACGTAATTTGCTTTTCATCTAAAACCACCCCTATTTTGGCGGTTCTTAGAAAGAATTTATTAGCCCATAAAAACACGCAAATTGTTTATACGGATGAATTACCCATCTGTTTTAATGCAGAAGTTTTACAACGTATATATGGGTATGCATTTGATTTAAAGAAGGTAGCGAAAGCTGAAGATATTACTGCGTACGATGGCAGTACTATTTTCATTTCGCAACAAAATACGATAGGTGATTTCAAACTCCTCCCTAATATTGATTTTTGCATTAATATTTATGCCGACTTAGGAAGTGTTTTGGCCGTAAATGGCAATCAAAACGAAAGTTACATTTCTGAAATTCAGCATGTACGAAGAAGAGAGACGATTGCAATGACGCCTGCCAATTGTCTAAAGGCTCTTAATTCTTTGATTGGTAAATCTGCAATAGAGATTTCAAAGGAAGATGTGCAGACTTCTAAAAATACGGTAGCAAATTCTATTAAGGGGATTACAGGCACCACGGCCGAACCCTTAGTGGCTTCTAGCGGCCTGTCCATTCAGTATGCCATTATGATGGGATTAGTACACGATGCCCAAGAAAACCATCCCGGAAAGGCTATTAAAATTGTTGTTCCACCAAATTGTTATGGTGGCACCAATGACCAAGCCAGGCGTGTAGCTGCTTGCCTTGATAATGTAGAGGTACTGGATTTACCAGTGGATGGTGATAACGATATGGTTCAAAGTATTGACACGGTTTTGGATCAAATTGCCAAAGAAGATGCCATCCCCTATATCATCGCAGAAATACCAACCAATCCAAGAGTAGAAGTACCTGAGCTGCTAAAACTAAAAGAGGCTTTAAGTAGCATCCGCAAAACAAACGAAGGGAAGATTGCCGTAGATCCCGTTTTTATTTTAGATCAAACTTTTTGCCCTAATGTGCTCTTTTTAGGCGAGGGTGAAATACTTTCTACTGTTAAAGCTATTTCGTATGCCAGTGGGTCTAAATTCCCAAGTGGCGGACAATGCACGGCTGGTTATTGTGTAGCAAATAATAAAGCGGAGACTTTAATGGAAAAAATAGGCCTACATCTCAGCCTTTGCGATAATGAGGCTACCCATCTTCAAATGGAAATATTGGCAAAACAACTGCCTTCTATGAATCAAAGGATTAAGGATGCCTATAAAAACACGCGCGAGTTTGTAAGCTTTATTAAGGAAACCTTGCCTGCGGCTAAAATCAATTTTGTTTCGGAAGAATTGGCAACACAAGGATTCACGCCATCCGTATTTTCGTTAGACCTTCCTACCAAAGGAAATACGGAAGAGGAAAAAGAAAATTATAAAAGAGCTTTAAATTTAAAGCTCATCAACTTAATGATTACCGAAATCCCGAATGAGAGTAAATATTGTGTGAGTTATGGGCAGTTAAAAGGCTGCTATTGGACAATACCCGCCACCTCTACACAAGGCACCACCAAAGAAGGTGATAAAGATTATATAGCCCGTGTAGCGCTTTCACCTAACATGGATCTCGAACTTCATAAAAAGGTTTTCCTAGATTTTGTGGAGAGTATTGGTGGTTGATTGATTTTTCAGTCTTGATTCATTCCTTGGTCAAAAAGAATATAAAGGCTTTATTTATAGAGGCGGCAAGTCAATAAAGAACTCCAACTTTAGTGTCATTATGGTTTAACAAAAAACTTTTGGAACATGGATGGCCGTTTCACTATTAATCGTAATATTGCAATAAAGTAATTAATAAAGAATATGGGATTAGCCAAAACCGAAATGTTTACTGATTTGCAAAACGAAATTGCCTTGTTTGCCAAGGCTTTTGGTCACCCCGCAAGGGTAGCTATTTTACAGCATCTATTTAAACTTAATAGTTGCGTTTGCGGAGACTTAGTAAACGAGATTGGCTTGGCGCAGCCCACCATATCGCAGCATTTAAAGGAGTTAAAGTTATTGGGCTTAATAAAAGGAAACGTAGAAGGTACCAGCGTTTGCTATTGTATTAACTCTGATAATTGGACCATTATGAAGGAGGTCATGTCTCGGTTTTTAGACCAAGATCTTTCGAAAGCTGATTGCTGCTAAAAACGGTCCTTTACATATTGTTTAATCGTAAAAAGAACATTAAAAATGAAACTATCCGAAATTAAAAACAAACTAAGTCAGTTAGATAAAATTTACTTTCAACTGCCCAACGGAGAGATTGTACCCCATCACTTTCACGTTACCGAAGTGGGGAAAATCACTAAAAACTTTATTGACTGTGGCGGAACCGTTCGTAATGAAGAGGTGGCCAACTTTCAATTATGGAACGCCAACGATTACGACCATCAATTACATCCCGAAAAATTATTAAGTATCATTGAGCTTTCCGAAAAAGTATTGGAAATTGGTGATTTAGAGATAGAAGTGGAATACCAAGGTGATACAATTGGAAAATTTGGATTGGACTTTAACGGCACTCATTTTTTACTCACCACCAAACAAACCGACTGCTTAGCGAAGGATAAATGTGGAATTCCGGATGAAAAACCAAAAGTGAAATTGGCAGATTTAAATGCCGAAGCATGTTGTGCTCCTGGCGGAAATTGTTGTTAAACTAAGTTTAAGAAACCTACAAAATGACAGTACCCAAAAGGGCTCTTTTCTCAGAAATTGAAACGGTAATTGGTAAACTAACGCCCGAAACCATTAGTGAAACTCGCAAAGCAACCTTGCAAGCCTTAATCGATTTTATACAACATAAAGTTTCCAACGGTCAACAAATTCGTTTAAACTTTATTTGCACCCATAACTCCCGAAGAAGCCATTTCTCGCAAGTTTGGGCACAATCCTTGGCCTATTATTTTAACATCCCACACGTACACTGTTACTCAGGAGGTACCGAATCTACCGCCTTGTTTCCGGTAGTAGCCGAAACGCTGCAAAAGGAAGGTTTTCGTATTAAAAAACACAACGATAGCCAAAACCCTGTTTACCATATAAAGTACGCGGATAATGAGCCACCCGTTATTGGGTTCTCTAAAAAGTTAGACGATGCGTTTAATCCAAAATCGGAATTTGCTGCTATTATGACTTGCTCACAAGCCGATGAAGGCTGTCCGTTTGTAGCGGGTGCGGAAGTACGCATCCCTATTACATTTGATGATCCAAAGGTATTTGACAACAGCCCTCAACAAATTCAAAAATACAGCGAAAGAAGTGTGCAAATTGCCACCGAACTGTTTTATGTTTTCGCACAAATAAACTACTAACATGGCCTCCTCTAAAAAACTAAGCTTCCTTAATAGAAATCTAACCCTTTGGATTTTTGCCGCCATGCTATTGGGTGTAGGCATTGGTTATTTCTTTCCAAGTTTTCCCGATTTTTTAAACTCTTTTAATAGCGGTACAACCAATATTCCTATTGCCATTGGATTGATTTTAATGATGTACCCTCCTTTGGCAAAGGTAAATTACGCTCTTTTACCCAAGGTTTTTAGAAACACCAAAATACTATCTATTTCACTGATTCTTAACTGGATAATAGGCCCTGTATTAATGTTTGCTTTGGCCATCATTTTTCTTCAAGATTACCCCGAGTATATGGTAGGCCTTATTTTAATTGGCTTAGCCCGTTGCATTGCTATGGTACTGGTGTGGAACGACCTAGCCGAAGGAAGCAGCGAATACGGAGCTGGATTGGTGGCTTTAAACAGTATTTTCCAGGTGTTTGCCTATAGTTTTTACGCTTGGCTATTTATAACCGTACTGCCCCCCTACTTTGGCTTTGAGGGAGCCATCGTTGATATTTCAATAAAAACCATAGCACAAAGTGTGGCTATTTATTTAGGTATTCCCTTTATACTGGGTATTGCCAGCCGCTTGCTATTAGTAAAACAAAAAGGCGAAGATTGGTATAACCAGCAGTTCATTCCGGCTATTTCCCCCATTACCTTGGTTGCTCTTCTGTTTACCATTGTAATCATGTTTTCACTTAAAGGTGAATTGATTGTAGAAATTCCGATGGATGTTTTAATTATAGCAATTCCACTGCTCATCTATTTTACCCTAATGTTTATCATTGGGTTTTTCTTTACTAAAGCCATGGGTGCCGAGTATGATAAAACCGCGGCAGTAGCGTTTACCGCAGCTGGTAATAATTTTGAATTAGCTATTGCTGTGGCCATTGCTGTTTTTGGGCTTAACTCAGGACAAGCCTTTGCAGGCGTTATTGGCCCTTTGGTAGAAGTTCCCGCCTTAATATTACTGGTTAAAGTTTCATTTTGGTTGCGCAGGAAGTTCTTTGAGGAAAATGGAGGGGTAAGCCCTAAGTCATGTAGCCACGCCCCTTAACCATAACTCAAATTAAACACCTTACTTACGAAAGAATGGAAAAGTTAAACTAAATACTGGACGTTAAAGAAGGCATTTTGGTGTAGGCTTACGGACATTTATAGTTTAATTACCCAAATTATTTTAGTAGATTATTCCCGAATTAGAGAGCTCCTTTTAGTTCTTTTCCAATATCTATTTACCTACTAATCAAACCTCAAATAAAGAGATGTACACTAAAAAGACTTACAGCACATTACAAATGGCGATCTGGACGCGCTTTGAAACCCTTTTGTTTTTAGCTTTAATCGTAGCCTGGGTAGCACTTTACTATTTTGTAGATCTTACTTGGTTAAAAATTCCATGGACACCCATGGCCTTAATTGGTACAGCTGTAGCTTTTGTTATTGGTTTTCAAAATAATGCGGCTTATGGCCGAATTTGGGAAGCTCGAAAAATTTGGGGCGGTATTGTAAATACTTCTCGAACCTTTGGCATGTTTGCACAAGATATGCTAACCAATGAGCACGCCACCACTCCCCTTACGGATGAAGAACTTAAAAAAGAGGTAAAGACATTAACCTACAGACATATTGCTTGGATGACAGCTTTGCGCCATGCCATGCGAGTACCCAAGCCTTGGGAAACCACCGGCAACCATAAAACCAATAGAGAGTGGGATGCACGTCCTCCAGAGAAACTTTCTTCTTTAGAGAATGACATCTCCCCTTATATTTCCAAATCTGATTTTGAGGATGTAATGAGTAAAGATAATAAATCAACTGCCCTACTTTACCAACAATCACATCATTTAAGAAGGCTAAAAGAGCAGGGTATTGTTTGGGAATTTTCATTTTTAGAATTGGAAAATATACTTCAAGAATTGTTTAACCTACAGGGTAAAAGTGAACGTATCAAAAACTTCCCCTACCCACGCCACTTTGCTACGCTTAACCACTTTTTTATGTGGATTTTTGTTTTGCTTTTACCGCTTGCCTTGGTTCCTCAGTTTGCTGAAATTGGAACAGGTTTTGCCGAGCAAAACCCAAGAATAAGCGACTTGTTTATTTGGTTTTCTGTTCCTATTTATGTTGTTGTAGCTTGGGTTTTCCATACCATGGAGCGCATTGGCCGGACTGGTGAAAACCCCTTTGAAGGAACTGCTAATGATGTGCCTATTTCTACAATTGCTAGAGGCATTGAAATAGATCTTCGTCAAAATTTAGGAGAAACAAAGGGGGAAATTCCTGAGCAGTTTTCAATGAAATATAACACGCAGTTTTAAATTACTTCAGGCGGCACTCCCAGTAATGTATGCCGATATAGTTAATCACTAGAGGTAAAAAGAATAAATCAATCACCATGAAAAAAATACTATTAATAGCCGCTGTATCCTATGTTATAGTTGGATGCAATGTAAATCCAAATAAAGAGGAACGATTGCAAAAACTGGAAACAGAAATGGAGAAAACCAATGAAAGAATTAGTGAGCTAGAAAGAAGACTGGAAGAAAAGTAATACTTTTTTTTTAAAAATTAAAAATCACCCGTTTAACACTCAGTTTTAACCAGACTAAGTATACGGCACTAGCAGTATCTCAGTTTTCATTGTAATTTGCCGCGAAATATGAAATATATAACACCCTTGCAGATTACTTTAATAATTCACATCAAATGACTCCTGCCCAAGCATTACTCTGGAAAGAGATAAAGGGCTTTGAAATAGATGATCTTGATTCAAGTTTCACCTTTACGGATAGATTAGCTCGCGAAAATGGGTGGACGATTGAATATGCATTAAGAGCCATTCTTGAATACAAGAAATTCATTTTCATGATTTGTATTTCCAGACAATCTCTTACGCCATCGGATGAAGTAGATCAAGTTTGGCACCTTCATTTACTTTACACCGTATCTTATTGGATTGAAATGTGCCGCGATATTCTCAAAAAAGATATTCATCATGGCCCCACCAAGGGTGGTCAAAATGAAAAAGACAAGTACAGGGATTTATACCAAGATACCAAAGATTTTTACCAATTACTATTTAAGGAAGAGCCACCTGAGGATATTTGGCCTTCAAGTGAAATTCGCTTTGGGCAAATTCGATTCACTCGTATAAACAGGCACAGGAACTGGGTTGTTCCTAAATTCAAATTAAACTAATGGAGTTATTAGCCAAAACTAGCCCCTCAGAAACACATCTATTGTTAAAGCAAAATAAGGCTGAATTTAAAGACCTCCTAAAATTCACTTTTATAGATCTCGTTCGGAAAAATGTGCTTGAGCCAATAAAAGTAACCAAAGGTGCCAGAGGCAGAACTAGAACCAATACCTACGTACACATTGGTTCTCAATTCAAACATTACCAACCGAGCAAGCATGAAATTATTTACTTAAGTCCATTTCAAAAAAGTCCCAGCGTTCAAATTCATATTAAATCATTTGTTAAAATGTCCATTGAAAATTCGGGCGGACTTTTTGCATACCGAAAGGCAATATTAAGCTCTTCAAATCTTAGTTCATTAATTGACAATAGATTAATTCCTAGAATTTTTAATTGGGTAAAATTGACTCCTTTAGGGGTTTCTACCAAAAAGGAAATAGCAAACTATTTGAGGAAACTTGAAGATGAGATTCCTGAATTACTTAAAAATAATCAGAAAGAAGCACTTAAGAGACTGTTAGCCATTCAAGGTAATTTTTATCTGTTAAATAATTTAGATTTTGAGCTATTGAATCAGATAGATTCTGATTTAGTAATTGAACTCAACAGGCAATATCAAAACTCTTATAATAGCTTTTCTGATATTGATTATTGGTATGCTTTGGAGAACTACTCAAACTCCTTTGATAACGGATATGACTCCGCAGGCTATGATAGTGGCTCAGGGTGTAGTAGTTGTAGCGGATGTGGGGGTTGTGGGGGTTGTGGAAACTGAGTCAACTCTCCTAATTCAAAGAATCAAAAAAAAACACCCGCTTTAGCATAGCCAAAGCGAGTGTTTTTGGTAAAAATATTTAAAGCTTTATACGTCTATGTTATCGCTTGAATTTTTTCCATCAAAAAACTTCAAAAAATCACTTATAACATTTATAGACTCTCCAAATGGTCTGAGAAATCCATATCCAATCTGATTTTAACAAGTGTACCTATAATATTAATCCCGGTAGTCCTGACACTGTTAGATTCAAAAATTAGGGTTGCAATAGCTCTTCTACAACTAGCTGCCCTCCTTTATTCTTATCTAAGTGACAATTTTATGACTGACGAAAATTGGACCAATCAAATCAAGAAAAATGAAAATGTTTCACCTGTTGGTTTTATACTTTTGTAAGTGCAAGTCATAACTGCAACACGAATAAAAGAGGCCGTCTAAAAAGGCGGCCTTTTCTTTTGTTAAAATGTCCCGTCCTAAAATAGCTCAATTTAATCGAGTTTACAGGCCAACCTTGATGCAATCAGGCAAAGAATTGGGTTTCTTGAACCTATGTGGGAATACGGTGTTTTCAGAATTAACTCGCTAGAATTTCAAAACTTGGAAAACTGAAAAGTTATTGGAACAGCATTCGATGAAGGCTACTTCCATATACACGTAGGTAAGTCAAAAAGATTTGCGAAAAATAATTAGCCCATTTGATTATTTAGAACGAGATAACAAGCTATATTGCAAATAGATAAGACTCACCACCACATTGGTGTATAAGCTATATTTGGAGCAGGATAAAGGAAATATAAACGTAACTGTGTTACGTTTACTAACTTGTTAACCACCATAATATGAATAGAGTAATTGTATTCTTTTTCCTTTTGTCAATTGTTTCTTGCTCTGTTAAGGATACTGACAATCAACGTATCAATGAAGCTGCCACAAAATTACAGTTATTTGGAACCCATTCTGAGAGTATCTATTTATTCAATGAAGAACTACTAGGTGATTTCGACAACTTACAAAAAGGAAAATATGTTTTTTTTAAGTCTGCTATTGATTCTTTAGCATTAATCCGAGATGAATTAATATCAGCTGCTGGAGGTTATACTGAACTAGGGCAATACTTTAATCCACCAGCAATAAATTATGTTGACGATTACTTTTATGGAGAAACTTACTTCAGGAACAATAGTCATCAGTTCTTTTTTGCAACTTTAAATAAATTTTTTGATGATTTGAAGAAGTTGGATGCCAATTCTGGCTTTGAAAAAGATCTGAATAATCGTACAGACATACTTATTAAGCATTATGAGCTTAAATCGCGTGAGTTAATTTTTAAGAATCTGGCGGTGAATGAAGCGGTTGAACTGATTGACAAATTAAGAGCCGAAATTACCTTGGAGCAAACGAAATGTATCCTGAGACAGAAAAAGGTGGTTAACAACACCTATGAATGAATGGGGTTTTATCAGTTATGAAACTTTGGTGGCAGGTGGCACTTGGTAAGTCCGCCACTATTAATAAATTTAAACAACGGTGTGGCTTTGAGAAGATGGAGAGGTTAGCGCTTTTTAATCCCTACTCAACATAGCTAGACGTTGTGGTTAATTGAATTATGAACGAAAGGAAAATCGATAAAGTAGACTACATTGTAATTTCTCTTTATTTGGTGATAGGAGGATTTATTTGGTGTGCTTACACGTTTTCAATAATCCCGCAACAAAATATAAATCAGATTTTACTCGCGCTGACTTTCGCGGGACCACTCTCTTTATTTCTGATGTACTACAAAAGATTTAGAATTCCTGTAGTATCATTGATATGGTTTTGTATTGGATTTCTGCAATGGTTTTTAGTGGACAAAATAAAAGACAACTCTGATTTTGACTCTGTAGTTGGAACCTATGCTAACTACGATTTAAATCTATTGGCCATGATGATAATTTTCACCTTTTTTAGATTGTTAAGTCTCTTGATTACAAAACAAGAATTTATGATGGCTGCTTGGTTTTCACCAAGAGACAACAGAAAACCGAATTTTCTTGACTACATATTTACGTTTTCAGGACTAATATTAATAACAATTGTAATAACAGAATTATAAAGAAAACTAACCACAACAAAGAACTGTGCTAAAAACCACTAACAATATATAAACCTCCATACAAACTAGCAACCCAGCCTATCCCCTTCTCTACCCCATCAAATTGGGCATTCACAAAAAACAATAGCGTGCATTTAACTGCTTAACCTTATTTTTGCCCAAAATTCATCTCCATGCGTATTTTTTCACTCTGCCTTACCCTATTGTTGGCCATTACGGTTTGGGGGCAACCCAACTTTAATAGCGCCAAACTAGACAGCCTTTTTTCGATACTCAACGAAAAGCAAAAAGCCATGGGAAGCTTTGCCTATACACAACAAGGGCAAATGGTATATCAAAATAACAGCGGTTTTATTTGTAAAGACAAAAACGGCACCACACCGGCTACACCCGCCAGCTTGTATCGCATTGGCTCCATTACCAAAATGTTTACCGCGGTAATGATTTTTCAGTTAATAGATGAACAAAAACTAAAACTACACACTTCTTTAAAAGAGTTTTTCCCGCAAATACCCAATGCCGGCAACATTACTATTGATTATATGTTGAACCACCAATCGGGTATATTTAACTTTACCAATAAGCAAGAATACCTGAGCTACCTAGAAACGGCTCAAACCAAAGAGCAAATGCTAGATCGTATGGTGCTGCTGGCTCCCGCCTTTAAGCCAGGCGAAAAATCGGAATACAGCAACTCCAACTATGTGTTACTGGGTTATATTATTGAAATACTGGACAAGCAACCCTACGCACAATGCTTAAAAACGCGTATTACGGAGCCTTTGCAATTAAAAAACACCGGTGTTTTTGTACCCGCAAACTGTGCCAAGCACATTGCGCAATCTTACAAAATGGGTCAAGAAAGTTGGGTACCCACTACCCAAACACATGTAAGCATACCGGGCGGTGCAGGCGCCATTTTATCTACACCAGCAGATTTATGCCTGTTTATTACCCAACTATTTGAAACCCGTGTATTGAGCGGTTACAGCTTTGGAAAAATGCAAGAAATAACCCGTGGTTATGGCCGTGGCTTGTTTAAATCTGCCTATGCAACCGATAGTGCCTTTGGTCATAACGGAGGTATTGATGGCTTTGCCTCTAGCCTAGCTTACTTTCCCGAAACTAAAACTGCCTTAGCCTATACCAGCAATGCCATGGTATACGGGTTAGGCGAGTTAATGCAGGGTAGCCACGCCATTATTAACAACCAAGAGTTTAAAGTACCCACCTTTGAGCTGGTAGAAGTGCCCCTAGAAATATTAGAACAATACACCGGCCTTTATAAAAGCGACAAAATTCCGATTGACATTACCGTTAAAATAGTAGATGGTTATTTAATAGCCCAGGGCACCAACCAACCCGAGCTACCCATGGCGGCCGAAAGCAACGAACACTTTACCTACAGTCCTGCTGGCCTTAGCCTTACCTTTACTAAAAACGAAGACACCAACCTTTTTGAAATGACTTTAAAGCAAAGCGGTGCCACCATATTATTTACAAAAACCCCCTAAAAAGCGCCCAGTTCCCGTTATGTTGCGCTTACCACTCCTGTTTATTTTTTTAGGCTTTCGCCTGATGGCCCAATCGGACATAAGCCATTTAAAACCTACGCTACTGGTTTTTTCGGGCAGCGACTGGTGCTTACCTTGCATTAAGTTTGATAAAGATGTGTTGAGTCAAACGAGCTTTCAAAACTTTGCTAATAAACACATTACGCTGCTAAAAGCCGATTTCCCTCAAGGCAAAAAACAAAGTGAAGAGCGCATTGCCAAAAACGAAGCGCTGGCCAAAAAATTTAACCCCAATGGCATTTTCCCAAAGGTGCTGCTACTATCTCCACAGCAAAAAGTGCTTCACACTTTTAAAGCCAACGAGCTCAATCAAGCCTTTGTCCAAAAAAAAATTAAGCAGTTTATTTTAAAAGAATATAGGGTGCAAACCCTGCTTATGGGCAGTGCCTTTGAATTTGGCATTGTAAGCAACGATTCATTAAAAGCACAAAAGCAACTGCAATTTTGTATTGAAAAAGTACAGCGCCTCGAAGCTCGAATTTCGAGTTGGCAAAAACACTCTATTACTTCTCAAATAAGTCAGCAAGCAGGTAAAAATCCCGTAAAGGTGCCGCAAGATTATTTTCAGTTATTAAAGGCCTGTCAGCAACTAAGCCGCCTTAGCCAAGGTACCTTTGATATAACATTTGCGGGGCAAAACATTTGGAGTTTTAATCAACAAAATAGTACAAACTTACCTGATAGCGCTGCGGTAAAGGAAAGTTTAAAGCAGGTTAATTTTGAGTGGCTGGTGTTAAATGAAACAGGCCAAACAGCATTTTTACAAAAAGAGGGTATGCGTTTAAATTTAGGCGCTATTGGTAAAGGTTTTGCGGCTCGCCTATTGGCCGATACTTTGCAATTGATGGGTGTAAAAGCAGGCCTAATAAACGCCAGTGGCGATTTATGTGCATGGGGAAAACGAGCCAATGGCAGCGACTGGAAAGTGGGTATTGCCAACCCCGAAAAGCCCAGCGAAGTACTGTACTGGCTTCCATTACAAGGCCAGGCCGTGGCAACCTCTGGTAATTACGAAAAGTACTTTTGGCACCAAAACACTCGCTACGCTCATATTATTAATGCACAAACGGGCTACCCCCTAACTGATAAAAAAAGTGTAACTGTTTTTGCCCCTAATGCCGAGCTAGCGGATGGCTTGGCCACTACCCTTTTTACACTTCCGTTGCAACAAGCATTGGCTCTAGTTGAAGAAATGCCCCAAATAGAGTGTATTATTATAGATGCTCAAAACAAAGTAATAAGAAGTAATGGTATTCACCTCCATTAACTAAATCCGTGTAATAATTATGTACTTTTCGAGCGTGATAAAGAAGGCCTTTTTACTTGGCTCCGCAGCCTTGTTGTTACTGTGTAGCTCCTGCCAAAGCGTGGCTCCTTACCAACGCGCTTACTTAAATGATGCGCTTATGAACAGTGGAGATAGCGATGGTAGCGACCTTGAAATTTCTACCTTTAATTACCGCGAAGGAGGCCTTAATGGTGGAGGACAAAAAGGACGTGGCGGTTGTGGTTGTAACTAATTTCAGGTCTCTTTTTTTAGTACTCCTCAGCTGTTTGGTCAGCTCTTCCATCTGGTGCCAAACCAAAAAAGACAGCGCTAAAAGCAAAAAAACCGACATTGCCGTACTGATGGGTTTATACACCCAAGATGGCAAGCACAGCGCCATTACAGGCGGTACAGGCACCGAAAAACTAGAAGTATATCGATTTAATGCCCACGTTAAACATCAGGCAGACAGCCTCAACACCTACCGTTTCTCTGCTGCGGTAGATTATATTTCCTCCGCTTCCTCCGATAAAATAGATTTTGAAAAATCTTCTGCCTCCAGTAAAGATTTGCACAATGCCTTGACTTTTGGCTATAGCCGAAATTTTAAAAAGAAACCACTAACCATAGGCGGTGGACTGGCATTTTCTTTAGAGTCGGATTACTTTAGTAGAGGGGCTCAAGTTTGGGCAAATTACCTGTTTCCTAAAAAAACAAAAGAGTTGAGCGGTGGTGTTCAAGTTTACTGGGATGACCTGCGCTGGGGCCGACTTAAAAAACCCTACATAACCGAAGCGCAACACCTAATATACCCCGAAGAGCTGAGAGACTCTAATTGGTTTGATGTGTACGAACGTTACTCTTATAACTTTTTTGCCAGCTACCGAGCCGATATTAATAAGAGAATGCGAATTACCTTTTTTCCAAGTTACACCTATCAGCATGGCTTGCTCTCCACTCCTTTTCATAGAGTGTATTTTACCAATAGCTTGCGGCCTGTAGTTGAAAATTTGCCTCGCAAAAAGCACCAAACAGCTTTGGGCGTTCAGCTTAATTATTTCTTAAAATCAAAAACGGTGCTTAAGGGGTTTTACCAGTTTTACACGGATAATTTTGGAATACAAAGCCACCAATGGCAATTAGAAATAGCCTATAAAATAAATGCTAAAATTAGTGTGGCGCCTAAATGGCGGATAAGTACCCAAACCGCCAGCACCTACTTTAAGCCTTATGCGAGTCATATTACCCAACAGCTTTATTATACCAGCGATTACGACCTTTCTGATTTTTGGACAAGTAATTTGGGTTTGGCGTTTAGGGTAAACCGAAGCACCCATGCTAAAAAGCGTATGCAACTGCCGGGCTTTACACTGCGCTACAGTTACTATTACCGTAGCGATGGTTTACAAGCTCATATTCTAACCAGTTTTTGGCAGTTGCAAGCCAAACGTAAAACCAAAAAGCCCTTAAACTAATGGCTACCAGCGGCTGCCCCCTTTGCAATGGCACACAGCTATGCGCAGTAAAACATAAACTACCCTTATGGCACTGCCTACAGTGCTTCTTGGTTTTTAAAGATATTACTTTACTCCCCAATCCTACTGCAGAAAAAGCACGGTATCATCAACATCAAAACAGCGAAAACAATGAAGGGTATGTTCAATTTTTGAATAAGGCCATTACCCCGGCATTACCCTACCTAAAGCCACATTTAAAAATGCTGGATTTTGGTTGCGGGCCGCACCCTGTTTTAGCGGAGCAGCTGCAAAGGCAAGGTTTTAACTGTGAGGCCTTTGATCCTTTTTTCTTTTCGAAAGCGTTAACTGGACCTTATGATGTTATTTGGAGCACAGAGGTATTGGAACATTTACATCATCCCGCCAAGGAAATAGCAAGGCTATACCAATTGATGAGCCAAAATGGTTTACTTGTTTTAATGACCGAGCTCTATGAAAATTTACAGCAATTTGAAAAATGGTGGTATGTTAACGATCAAACACACGTTGTTTTTTACCATATCAAAACCTTTGATTTTATTGCCAAACATTGGGGTTTTGCGCTCCGCCACAGCGACCAAAAAAGAGTGTTGATTTTACAGAAAAACTAAAGACGGGCGCCCACCAACCATGCCCGCATACCTAATGCCACTACCAACGGAAACAGCGCTAAGTTTAGGCCCTGTGGTAAAAGCCACCAAAAGCACAATAATATGGCGGCTAGCAGGGCACTCAGTTTAAAATACCATTTTAGCCATTTTCCGTTGCTTTGCTTACAGAGTAAAAATACCAATGGAAAATGCAAAGGAATAGCCCAAAGTAAATTCATGTTTTGAGCAGCTGCTTTGTGACTGGTGGCAACCCACAATACAAAGAGTAAGGTACCCAAAAGACCAACGAGACTAAAAAAGACAATATCTACCGCTTTAATCCAACGTTTCTTTTTTTGTTCCCAAACACTAAGTGTTAATAGTAAAACAAACAACAGGCCACTAAACCAAAGCGGGTGAGGTAAACTGCTTATTTTAGGTGATTTACCTCCCTCAAATAACACCTTTTTTTTAAGCACCAATGGTGCAAACCCGTTAGCGTTTTTTACATTTCCTTGCTCTGTGGCTAATGAAAAATAATCGGGTAAAAAATGGTGTACACGGGCATTTGCCTTTTTATCCATGGGTAAACCCAAGCAAATATCAATGCCTAAATCGCCCCAAGGCTGCTCCTTTAAATACATATCGCAAAGGTCGCGTATGCTTCGCTCCTCCTCAATAAACTCATCACCAAAGGCAATACTATCACCTAGGGCTTTTTTTAGGCCATCTCGCACCCTTGTGGCGCAATTATCGTAAAAGTAGTCGTAGTTATAGGTAGCGTTTTCAGGTGCAGCATTCCAGTATAAAAAATCAAAGTAACGCTGTACTTGCCTAGGCTTTAAATTAAGCACTTGCTCATGTACAAAGCGGTTTTCCTCTTGATATGATTGCAGAAAATCACTGAAATAATACATGGCCAGTTTATAGTACAAATGTCCTTTAGCAAAATTCAAGTAAAAGTTAGGCTGGCCGTAATCAAAAATGCCGTAGTTAAAAACAATGTCAATATCCTGCAGCGTATCTGCCACTCGCACGGCCGTATGACCAAATGCCGAATACAACTCCACCTGACTTGGGCCGCAAGTAATCACACTAATTTGGGCGGTAGAACTTAGTTTGATTTGCCCCATTAAGGAGCTACTAAGTAATAACAGTGCAAGCAGTTTTTTCATGAGGCTAAGGTAAAAAGTCCAGCGGCTTCAACACTCTCAAATTTAGATTTTCCTACTGATTCATTTTTAGAAGGACCTATAGGTTTTTATTCGTGTAGCACTTATGACTTGAACTTACAAATGACTATTGATTAACATAATTTACTGAATAAATGATGGTTAACATTCGAGCTCAGGTTAGTAAGAAAAGAGTAAGGAATGAGAGTAATCGAAAGCAGAAATCTAGTTTGCTTTTTGCAAGCTCCATTTTGATATTTAACGAAAGTGTAAAGCAAAAAAAAACCTTGTCGGCTTGACAAGGTTTTTTAAGTCGGGGCGGCAGGATTCGAACCTGCGACCTCCGCGTCCCAAACGCGGCGCGATAACCGGGCTACGCTACGCCCCGATAAAAATTATCGGCTTTACAATCAAACACAAGGTTTGACCCGGTACTGCGGAGAGACAGGGATTCGAACCCTGGCATCGTTACCGATGACAGATTAGCAATCTGCTCCATTACCACTCTGGCACCTCTCCTAATAATTTCAGTAAATTATCGTTCCCAATTCTCTAATTGAGGGGTGCAAATTTAGCCATTACGCTTAATCCTGCAAGCTCCTTTTACAATATTTTGAAGTCTATTTTTAACCTGCTGGTTTGTAGGTTTTTAAATATTTATTTGAAGGCTCTATCCAATTATGTAAAAGAGGTAGATAAATATTTGGTGAAGCTCGATTCCCTAAAAATACTTTAGCACCTTTGGCCACCTATTTTTACTATCATGAAATTACCTTTAAGCTATTATCAGGCTAATTACGACCACCTAAAGCAGTTGCTTAGTGATTTTCAAAAGAGGGATCGATTGTTTTCTATTGGTCGTTTTGTGGTGGTATTAACCGCGGCTTTTTGTGGATATAAAGTGGTGCAAAATGCCTTAGCGCTTTGGGTGCTGCTATTGAGCATTTCATTATTGGTATTTGTTGTTTTAATTTTTGTGCATGTTGGCCTTCGTAAAAAGAAAAGGCAAAAACAGTACTTATTGCGAGTTAATGAGAATGAGTTACGCTATTTAAAAGGCGATTTAGCACCATTTGCAGCAGGTGATACTTACCGTGATTCCCAACACCTTTTTTCGCACGACTTAGATTTGTTTGGGGAGTTTTCTTTGTTTCAGCATATAAATAGAACGAGTACGGCAGCGGGAGAGAAACATTTGGCGGAGGAATTAATGGAACCTGCAATTGACAAAATTAATGAGAAGCAACAAGCAATTAGAGAGTTGACAGGTAAGTTGGATTGGCGGCAACAGTTTGGGGCTGCTGGTATGGCGGTAGAAGAAAATCAATCGATAAGGGTCATGTTGGAAATTTGGTTGGCCTCTAAGGCAAAGCCTAGCTTGTTTAGCAATAAGTGGTTTTTGTACGCTTTGGTAGGTGTTGTGGTTATATTGCTGTTCAATTTTCTGCGTGTTACCTCTTTGCAAAATTTCAATATCCTAACCTACGCTTTAGGTTTCAATTTATTGCTGGTTTTCAGCCAGTTTAAGGCCATTAAAAAGGAATACGATATGCTGAACAAGGTTAGTAGGGTGTTGGCTAAATATGCCGATTTGCTGATCTTGATTGAGCAAGAGGACTGGCAGAGTGCGGAGCTAAAAGGCTTGAAGCGTAAGTTGGAAAATAACAACGAAAAGGCGGCTACGGCATTGGGGAAGCTGGCTAAGCTTTTAGACGGTTTTGACCAGATGAATAACGCCATTGCGGTGGTACTTAGTAATGGTTTTGCTCACTATCATTTGCATGTTTTAAGACAGCTTTTTACATGGAAGCAACAACATGGCGTGCACATTAATACTTGGATAGAGGTGCTGGCACAGTTTGATAGCTATCATTCGGTGGCTAACTTTAGCTTTAATCATCCCGAGTTTAGTTATCCCACGGTAAGTGAAAAACCCGTACTGCAAGTAACCGAGCTGGGGCACCCTTTATTGGCGCCTGATAAGTGTGTGGTGAATGATATTGACTTTAACAGTTTTAATTTTAGCGTATTAACCGGGAGTAATATGTCTGGTAAAAGTACTTTTTTACGTTCGTTGGGGGCAAATTTGGTACTGGCCAAAATGGGGGCACCAGTATGCGCTAACAATTTTGTTTTTTACCCTTATAGATTGTTGAGCAGTATGAAACTGGCAGATTCCCTTAATCGCGAAGAATCATATTTTAAAGCCGAGGTGCTGCGCTTAAGAGCCATTAAAGAAATTTTAGAAACGGACGAGCCTTGCCTGCTATTGCTGGATGAAATTTTAAGAGGTACCAACTCCGATGACAAGCGAAAAGGAACACGACTATTTATGGAAAAAGTAGCGCAGTACAGTAGTATTGGGGTGGTAGCTACCCATGATATTGACATTGCTGAGCTGGCAAAAGTTCAACCTAAAGTATTTAAAGCCATGTACTTTGAATCTAAAGTGCAGGGAGGAGAGTTACTGTTTGATTACCAATTGCGCCAGGGTGTTTGTACTACACCCAATGCTACCGAGCTAATGCGAAACAACGGAATTATTTAGCTAAACTATCCGCTGCAGACTTTCCCGAAAGGTAACCGCTGGTCCAAGCATGTTGAAAGTTAAAACCACCCGTAACTCCATCTACGTTAAGCACTTCGCCTGCAAAATAAAGGCCTTCTGTTTTTTTGCATTCAAAAGTTTGAAGGTGTACCTCATTTAAGTCCACTCCACCACAGGTTACAAATTCTTCTTTAAAGGTAGTTTTGCCGTTTACCTTAAAGGGATGTCGCACCAGCATTTCAACCAATTTATTAAGGTTCTTCTTCGAAATATCTACAAATCGTTGTTCTTCTATAATACCTGCTTCATTTGCAATACGTTCCCAAAGGCGGCTTGGTATTGCAAACAAAGCCTGCTTTTTCACTAATTTTTTAGGATGTTGTTTTTTAAACTCCTCAAGGGCACCTTTTACAGCCTCTTCGGTTTCTCTACACCAGTTTATTAGTATTGGAAACTGGTAACTCCTCAAGTGTAAATCAATGGCTGCCCAAGCTGATAATTTTATCACGGCAGGAGCGCTAAAGCCCCAGTGTGTAATTAACAGTGGTCCATCTTGTTTCCATTTGGTACCCGGAATTTGCACCCAAGCATTGGGCACCGAAAGTCCCATTAAATCTTTATAATCTGAATCAGGTACTTTAAAGGTAAACAGCGAAGGGATGGGTTGGCTAATGTTTACACCCAGCTTCGAAATCCATTGGTAAGCCGCACTTTTTGGATGCCCTCCACTACAAATAATTATTTTTTGGCTTTGTAGGCTTTCGCCTGATGTAAGTTTTACTAAAAAGTTAGTTCCGTTGTTAGTTACAGCCGCCACTTCCGATTGTAATTTAAGCTGCACATCATTTTTGCTAGCCTCGTC
This sequence comes from uncultured Owenweeksia sp., assembly GCA_937146805.1. Lineage (GTDB taxonomy): Bacteria > Bacteroidota > Bacteroidia > Flavobacteriales > Schleiferiaceae > Owenweeksia. Next base: position 27,374 of record CAKZRR010000020.1, read on the forward strand.
CATTAAGCAGCTAATAATACTTTGCGAACTATCTGATTTAGGAAACACCCTTCCATCCGCTTCCACCTTTAAAGGCACTTTTCGGTTTTCAAACCATTTACGTGTTTCTTTACAGCCAAACTTTTCAAAACCTTTACGCAAACTTTTACCGCCACGGGGGTAATGTTGTATCAATTCCGAAGCATAGTCACAGTGATGAGTAACATTGCATCTGCCACCACCACTTACTTTAACTTTGCTAAGCAGTTTGTTTGTTTTTTCAAGTAATAGCACCTGATTTTCACCTGATTTACTCGCTTCAATAGCTGCAAAAAAACCAGCAGCGCCACCGCCTACAACAATTACATCCCAAATTTTAGTGGCCATATAGTATCAGTTAAAAGGTTTGGTATTGGTAAAAAAAACAACATCCGATCACAGCCTTAGTTGGAGGTTTTACTATGAGTTGTTTTCGGTGCCCTTTCGTATACCCATATAGTTTTTGTCTTTTGGTAATAATTATCAGTTAGGCTTTTATACTCATTTAACTCTTCCGAAATCAGGTTGTTCTTATAAGTAATGAAAGTAGTATTTATGAAGTCATCCACTTTTTTGAAAACAACTTTCTTTTTATAACCACGAGAATTATACTCAATACTTGTTTCTTCAATTTTTTGTTTTCCTACATACTTCAAGCTCGAAACTAGTTTTCCATTGCTAAAATTTTGCTTTAACCAGCCTGAAATATTCCCTTCTTGGTCAAAACTTTGTATTTCGCAGCAGATGTATTTACCACACCATGAGTATTTGAATTTGTCTAAAAGTGTAGAATCTCTATAGCGTTCTTTATAGAGGTTTCTACCAAGCGAGTCATTGGTGTAAACTGATTTGTAGACTGACCCATTTTCAAGATACTCGTAATCTATTTCTCGATTACTTTGTCTGTCCAATTCTTTCTTAAACACCACTTTTAGTGAATCAGGTTTAGCTCCTTCTTTTATTTCGATTATTATATTTTCATCGTTATAGGTGTACTGCTCAATTGAAGAAAGGTATTCATCATAATAAAATCTCGACTCTGTAAGGTAACCCATTATGTCATAGGAAAAATTACCTCGTAATGTTTTGTGCCCCAAAGAATCAATATCATAAGCTGAGGCATATCTCACCTTATTTTTGACCAAGTTCTCTCTATCTCTTTTAACTATATCTATTTCCGAGTCTATTGATATGCAGGAGCTTAATTGAAACAATATGGGTAGAATGAACTTCATCATTTTCATAAAATCAATGGAAAAATATATACAGCAAAAATCAAACAAAAATAGGGACTAACCATTAAGTCATTTAGGTACTTATAAAAATGACTTTAAACAAAAATAGTGCACCCATTTAGGGTATACCGCCAAGTTTACAAGTGCTTGGGTTAATCTAGTTTTTGGGGAAAACAAAGCGCTGATTTTGAGCTTGCCTTCTAATAGCGCTTACAATTACGTTGTCTAAAGCGTTTTCTTGAGACGAAGCCTTTTTCTTTTCAGCAACAAAGGTGATTCGTTGTTGGTTTAAGCTTTTGATACTCTTTTTAATAAAGGCTCGTTCGTTTTGCTTTTGTGTAATGTATTGTTGTTTTACGTTGGGCATTTACGGCAGACTAAACACCCGCTGTACGCCCACTACAAGCTATATTTTTTGGAGAGTTCTCTACTAACGGTACTTCTATGTACATTTAATAATCTCGCTATGGCTGATTGGCTATGCCCCCCTTTTAACAATGCTTCAATTTGATACCTTTGAGCTAGGCTAAGCTGTTTGAATTTTTGCATAGTAACACGAATTTAGGCTCTTGCCCAAAACCTAGTTGATCTAATTCAACTAGGTTTTTATGCGTGTTGCAGTTATGACTTGAACTTACAAAACATCAATAAGTAGATGGATTACGAAAAGTTTATTATTGACAAGTTTAGCCACTTTTGTTTAACAGACGAAGAACTGAAAGCTATTCTTGGAATAATCCATTCTTATAGCTTAAAAAGAAATCAATTGTTCTTAGAATCTGGTAACAAATCTGAAAATGTAGGTTTACTATTGGATGGTTTACTTTATTCATTCTCGATGGATGAGAATGGGGAGGAAAACATTCATGATTTTTTTTATAGCCCAAATCAATTCATTGTATTCAATTATGAAGACTATTTAATGGAGCAGTCTTCAAAATTATCTATCCGTTGCTTTCAAGAATCCACCATGCTTGTTTTTTCCATGGAAAATGCCAACGCATTGTTTGAGAAATTTCCACGTTTTTATCAATTTCAAACAAGCATTATGCAACAGCACTTTGTGCAAGCTTTGCAAAGAAATTCCATCCTTCAAGCTAAAAACGCTATGGACAAGATTAAAGCAGCACAATGGCGAGCTCCCGAAATTTTTCGTCTCTTCCCATTCAGCTATGTTGCCTCCTACTTAGGAATGCATCGAAATACCTTTAAAAGAGCCTTGAAGGAAATTTAAAAATGCACAAAATGGTGCACGGTAGAGGCTTAACTGAGAAATAAATTTGCTTAATCATTAAACAAATTTAAAACCTCATGAATACAAAATCATTAGTACGCGAAGAGCTTATTCCTTTTCTAGATTTCTATCCCAATTTAGATCTAACCAACAATCTTGATTCCCTTAAAAAGTCCTTTAATGAGCAGTACGCAAGTGCAGAAAAAATAGATGTACCTGGTGTTTCTTTTTTAGCAAAAAAAATTGAGAATCCGGTTGATGGGTTTGAAATTAGGATTCTCATTTACCAATCTCTTAAAGAAGGAGATAATAAACCAGCTATACTCCATACTCATGGTGGTGGATATGTTTTAGGAACACCCGATATGAATGATGCGCGAAACAAAATACTGGCAAAAGAATTGGATGCCGTAGTTGTTTCTGTCGATTATCGTTTGGCTCCAGATGCTCAATATCCTTTGCCGCAAGAAGACAGTTATACTGCTCTTAAATGGCTATGGAAAAATGCGGGTATGTTAAAGGTTGATCCAAACAGAATAGGAATTCTTGGTGAGAGCGCAGGTGGTGGAATGAGTGCCGCGGTAGCCTTAATGGCCAGAGACCGCAAAGAAATTCCATTGAAACATCAGTTTTTAATTTACCCAATGCTGGATGATAGAGCAACTTTAGAAAAAGACGAATATCCCTATTCCGGAGAATTTGTTTGGACACGTAAAAACAACTATAACGGGTGGAAGCACATGCTGGGTATGGAACCAGGTAGCGAAGAAGTTCCTTATCATGCCGCAGCAGGCAGAGTGGAAGATGTAGCTGGGCTTGCTCCCGCTTGGATTGGTGTTGGTGATTTAGACTTATTTTTAAGTGAAGATATGGCTTTCGCCAAAAAGCTAATGCAAGGAGGTATCCCCACAGAGCTACATGTATTTCCTGGTTGTTATCATGGGTTTGACACACTTCCTGATACCTCAATCGGAAAAAGGCTTGAGGAAATTCTTTTAAATGCAATGAAGGAAGCTTTGTAAAAGAGTGTGACAGTTAGCTTGAAAAAAAATGCTACTTATTATGTCAATTTCTTGAAAAACGCTTAACTGCAATGAAGCTTATTATAAGCTTCATTGCCTTCGACCAAAACCCTCCATTTAAAATTTAGCTAGCCGCAAAGCTCCTGTTTGTAAATAGCTACTCCCTTGTAGCTAAAACGTAACGTAAGCCCCTAAAAACAGAATCTTTTAAAAATACAATTTTAAGTTTCTGAGCTCTACACCAACCACCCCTTAAACTTTTATTCCCACCTTTGTGGCCTCAAAATTTAAAAATCTATGGCCCTTACCAATAACGATGTTCTCAAAAAAATTAGAGTAGCCCTGCAACTCCGTGATGATGATATTGTAGAAATATTGAAATTGGTAGATTTCAGAATCTCTAAAAGTGAGCTGGGTAGCTTTTTTAGAAGTGAAAACCACCCCAAATACCGTGAGCTGCAAGATCAAATTTTGCGCAACTTTTTAAACGGATTGGTAATTTACAAGCGTGGGCCTATGCCCAAAGGTACTCCGCCTAAAAAGGATGTTTAAATTAGGCGTACGCGTACCTTTTTCTTTTTTAACCGGGAGTTATTAGTAGCTTTTACCAATGCGGCTACCTGCGTTGCTTTTACCCCTACAAAGGCACAATCTTGCTTTAGTTCTATCAAACCCAACTCTTCCATTTGTAAGCCTCCTTGCTTTAAAAACAAGCCAGCAATATCTCCTTTGGATATTTTGTCTTTACGCCCTCCCGATACCAAAACCGTTTGCCATACAGGCAAGGGCGGTAAAGGAGCCTCATGAAGTTTTGCCTCCGTCAGGTTTTGCATAAAATCGGGCAGATACTCCCCTTTTGCTTGCAGTACATAGGCAAAACCATTGCTATGCATTCGTGCCGTGCGGCCGTTTCTATGCGTAAATTCATGCTCTTTGGGCGGCAGTTGAAAATGCACCACAAATTGCAGTTCGGGTACATCAATACCCCGTGCGGCCAAATCAGTTGCTATTAGTAATCGCTGGCTACCATTCCTAAACTTCAACAATGCGCGTTCTCTATCCTGCTGCTCCATGCCTCCATGAAAACACACATGACCAATACTATTGGCCTTTAAAAAATCGCTTACATCATCTATAGTTTCTCTAAAATTACAGAATACAATTCCCAGCTTATCGCCCTGCATACAAAGTAGTTGCAATAAGGCATCCAGCTTGGCCTCTTCGGCACAATTCACTTGTCTAAGCTCTAATTGTTCTGTTTTTTCACTTAAAAAATTCAACCGAAAAGGTTTACTAAGTCCCACAAAGGCTGGCACTTTTAATTTTTGCGTAGCCGATGTAAGCACTCTTCTTTTAAGTTGCGGCAAAGCAGAAATTATTTCGCTCATATCATCTGCAAAACCTACTTCCAATGATTTATCAAACTCATCCAACACCAAAGTTTGCAAATAACTGGTGCTAAAAGTACCGCGCCTAATATGATCGGCTACTCGCCCTGGGGTGCCAATTAATATGGCGGGCTTGTGTTCTAATTCGGTTCTATCTTTTGAGGAAGATCGTCCGCCATACACGGCATTGGTTTTAAAACCGCTGCCCATTTGGCGGCATACCTGCTCAATTTGCATGGCTAACTCCCGCGAAGGCACCAAAATGAGTAACTGTACCTCTCCTACGGTTCTATCTAAAACGGATAATAAAGGTAGTAAAAAGGCCAATGTTTTGCCCGTGCCTGTTGGCGAAAGTAATTGCACCTCTAGGTGGTTGGCTATGGCATCCGCCATTTCCATTTGCATGGGATTAAGAGATGCAATGCCTAATTTTTTAAGAATTTCGTTTTGATCTTTTACCGCTCCTATCATGCGGCAAAGCTACGGGCATTAATGAATAATTCTGGTAAAGCTGTAAAAGCTTTTTATTTAAACTTCTTCAAAAATCTTTTCTAAAATTTTAACGGTAATGGCATAGGTTGGACCAATACCATCGGCTCCCAAACTGCCCGAAGCCAAGGTAGCCCCTGTTTTTAAAGGATTATCTGAAGCGTAGTAGGCATAGCGTACCTTTACCTCTTCATCTATACTCTTTCTTATTTTGGCGGCACTTTGTATCGCTTTTTGATAGTGCGCCCCTTCCATTTCCAGTCCTACTCCGTTCCAAGTAGACGTTAAAAAGTGCTGCAATACATCTTTATTTTGCAAAGAGGTGCCCAATACGGTAATCATTGTTCCTTCGTAAACACCTTGCCCAAGGTCCTTAAAATCATCTGGTTGCAAATCGTTTTCCAATGGATAATTATCGGCAGTACCTTCAAATACATGAGCCGTAGGAATCATAATATCTCCTTTGTTTCCTTTTAAAATGCCTGCTTTTCCCATCACCGAAATAGAGCGAACATTTAGGTTAACAGCTTCCTCGCCATGCTCAAATGGCTTTAAAAGCTCATCCATACACTCATAGGCCTGCTCGCCAAAGGCATAATCCATTACCAATAATAGTGGTGCTTTATCGTCCGTAGGCCAATTAAAACCATAAGGGTTTTTACTGTTTTGTAATTGAGCCAAATCCATTAACTGTACAGTAAGGTTGGTTCCCGAGTTGTCCTCCACCTCGCGCATTCCATTTTTTAAGGCATAATCTTTAATTTTTTTGCTGGCACCAGCATCAGATGAAGTAAAGGCGGCCAGCTTATCGGCACTATCAAATTTTTGTGGAAAAACATCAAACCCATAAACCGCATTAAGTACCGAGTGTAAGTTGGCGCTAATAATATCAATGGGCCTTTGCAACCAATTATTTTGCTGCATTATATTTTTAATATTGGTAGCCCATTGTTCGCCATACACATGGTGGCCTATCACATCATTCAATTTAGCCGAAACAATAATTTCGCGTTTATTGCCCTTTTGTGCACTATCCATGGATAGCTTGCCCAACCAATACACAAAGTGATAAAGGCTATTGCAGCCTCCACTCTTTTCAAATTTTTCTACGGCCTGCTTGGTAGCATGTACCGTGCGCCCTATGGCATTGCTCAAATACACCAAAGCCTTTTTCTCATCTACCTCCTCGCCTTGCTGTTGTAGCGTTACCACCTCTTCTAACTTTGTCCAATTGTTGCTCACCTTACCTTTATGGTCCAAAGCCTTTTGCATTATTTTATCGGCTTCAATATTTAAAAAAGTAAGGTGGGTTATAATATCGTAAATATCACTTCGCCCACGGCTCATTTCTACACACATACGCTGTTTATCAATGCGGTAGCAGTTTCTTCTCCGCTTTAGCGGGATAATAGGCATATGCCCCGCCTGCTGGTAACCTTCCTTAGCTATTAGCTGAATAAATCTACATTCTTCAATGCCCATAGGCAAGCGCTCGGCAACATATAGCAGGCCATTTAGCTCTAATTTTTCACTATCGTTTAGGTCGCCATAAATTTCAGGGCTGAGTAATAGCAAAGCCTTTTTTAAAGCTTCGCCACTTAAACCTGAGGGCTTATAACTGCCCCTAATTAATAGTTGGCGCATGGTTACATACAGCCTTTCAATGGCGGTGCGCGATTCTCGCGATTTTTGTTTAGAGTAGCTCATAATATATTATTTAAAGGCCTGTATAAATAGCCGTGTATATTTCAAATATTAAACGCTGAATGTAATATTTTTACCCCGTATGCCTGCAAAAAGCCAAGATCTCTTTTTTATAGCCTTAGTGCCACCAGAACCAATTAATGGGGAACTGCAGAAACTTAAAGAGCTATTTGCCACCGAGTATCAAAGCAAGGCTTCTTTAAACTCGCCTCCGCATATTACGCTGCACATGCCCTTTAAGCTTAATCCCAAAAAGCAGGGGCGGTTAATACAATCACTGAAAGAAGTAACGCAAAAACAAACCTCTTTTTTAGTGAAAATTGAGAATTTTAAGGCTTTTGAGCCCCGTGTGATTTACGCACACATACATCCTTCTGAAGAACTGAACCATTTATTTGAAAAACTTAGCCGTACCCTACAAGTACAGGTAGGCCTGCTACACCCCTCGCATAAGAACAAAGGTTTTACACCACACATAACCCTAGCATTTAGAGACTTACGAAAGGGAGCGTTTCATAAAGCATGGGCTTTTTTCCAGTCTAAAATGTACGAAGCTACATTTGAGGCCAACACTTTATACTTGCTAAAGCACGATGGTAAAAAATGGGATATCTACCAAGAGTTTAGCTTTGGTACTTCTTAAAATATCAAAACAACTTTGACGACAGCACTATACATGAAACCGAACTTGATTTTACTACATGGAGCCCTTGGCAGTAATCAACAATTTGAGCCACTTGCCAAGTTATTAACTCCTCATTTCAACCTCCATTCTTTTAGTTTTGATGGTCATGGTAACCAGGCTTACTCGGAAGATTTTAGCATCGATTTGTTTAGCAAAAATTTACTGCACTTTATTAGGCAACATCAGTTACAGGGCGCCTATTGTTTTGGTTATAGCATGGGCGGTTATATAGCGCTCTATTTATCTAAACAGCAATCGGGTCTGCTAAAAAGCTTGGTTACCTTAGGAACTAAGTTTAAATGGACACCTGAATCGGCAAAACTGGAGGCAAAGGGTTTAAATGCCAAACTCATAAAAGAAAAAGTACCCCACTTTGCCCAAACATTGGATAAAAGGCACCAAGCCTTTGGCTGGGAGAATGTACTGCAGGCCACCGCTCAAATGATGTTGGCTATGGGCAATACTCCTCCTTTAAACGAAAATACCCTAAAACAAATAAACCTCCCCTGCCTTTTACTAGTAGGCGATTCAGATAAAATGGTGAGCCTCCAAGAAACCGAGTTGGTATCGCAGCAATTAACCAACAGCTCAATGGAAATTTTGGAGCAATCTCCCCATCCTATCGAAAAGGTAAACTTGAAAGCCTTAACCCAAAAACTGACCGCCTTTTTTAAGTAATACCCAATTGCTACTTTCGCCACTATGAACATACTTGGAATTATTCCGGCACGTTACGGTTCAAGCCGATTAGAAGGAAAACCGTTGGCTCTAATTGAAGGAAAAACCATGATTGAACGCGTGTATTTACGCGCCAAAATGAGTTTAAACCAAGTTGTAGTAGCCACCGATGACGGACGTATTGTAGAAGCTTGTAAAAGTTTTGATGCCCCTGTGGTGCTTACCAGCACAGCACATAATTCCGGCACCAACCGATGCTTAGAAGCCTATGAAACTTATATTAAGGGACTTAATCAACCCATTGATATTGTGGTAAATATACAAGGAGACGAACCTCTTTTGGAGCCTAAAATGCTGGATGAATTATGTGCTTGCTTTGATGAGAAGAATGTAGAGATGGCCACCTTGGCAACAGCCGTAACCAACACGCAAGAGCTACTGGGAGACAGTAATGTGTTTTTGGTAAAAGACCAACATCAAGACGCCCTTTATTTTAGTCGCTCGCCTTTGCCGCATGTTCGTGGAGCGGCACCAACCGATTGGCTTAAACATCACGCCTACTTTAGGCATTTAGGCTTGTATGCCTTTAGGCCTTCTGCGCTAAGCGAATTTGCCAATATGCCTGCCAGTAGCTTAGAAAATGCCGAGGCTTTGGAGCAACTTAGATGGTTGCAAGCCGGCAAAAAAATACGAGTAGCACTTACGCAACACCAGGGAATTTCGGTGGATACGGCAGAAGATTTGGAGATAGTTCGAAAATTGGTGAGGGAACAGGAAGGCAATGCTTGAAGACGAACTTCGTGACTTGCTCAATAAAAAATACGAGCAGTACCACCATCCTCGAATTATTGAGGACGATCCCATTTCCATTCCACACCAGTTTGGCCAAAAAGAAGACATTGAAATTAGTGCGTTTTTAGCGGCCACTTTAGCATGGGGCCAACGTAAAAGCATCATCCGCAGCAGCCAAAGGTTAATGCAAAAAATGGATTATGCTCCGCATGATTTTATTTTGAACCATCAACCTAACGACTTAAAAGTGTTTGAAGGGTTTGTACACCGCACCTTTAATTTTGATGATTTGCAGCATTTTCTAAAAGCCTTGCAACATATTTACCATCAACATAATGGATTAGAAAATTGCTTTGCTACCCAAGCCAATGAAACTACTATTAAGCCCGCTTTAGGTCGCTTTCGCGAAATATTTTTTGAGGTACCGCACTTGCCCCGCACCCATAAACATGTTTCTAATCCATATAAAAACTCAGCCTGTAAGCGCATAGCTATGTACCTACGATGGATGGTTAGAAGTGCCAAAGGCGGTGTTGATTTTGGAATTTGGAAAAGTATTTCCCCTTCTATTTTATCCTGCCCTTTGGATATACATACTGGTAATGTAGCGCGCCATTTTGGAATGCTTAAGCGCAAACAAAGCGATTGGAAGGCTGTAGAAGAATTGGACTTAGCCCTTCGGAAATTAGACCCTAAAGATCCATCTAAATATGATTTTGCCTTGTTTGGTATGGGCGTTTACGAAGGGATTAAATAACTACACCGCCAAAATTTGATCGGATTCAATTAATACTTGTTCATTTTGCTCCTGAGCCGCTTTGAACATGGCTCTTGCCACTTTACTGGCCTCCACCCCTTTGTATTTTTTGGGTATGGCAAAACCAAAAATGCTATTCATCAATAAGGCCAGCCTTTCGCCAAATCTTTTTTCGTTGCGTTTACCCATCAATAACGAAGGTCTAAAAATACGCAATTGCGGCAAGCTCATCTTTTTCAAAGCTTCCTCCATTTGCCCCTTAACCCGCGAATAAAACATCTTGCTATTGGCATTTGCTCCCAAACTACTAATTACCAAAAATTGTTGCATTTCATTCTTTAAACCACATTCTGCCGCTCGCACAGGTATGCCGTAATCTATTTGTTTGTAGGTAGTTAAGTCGGGTGTTTTGGCCTGCGTAGTGCCTATGCAGCAAAACCAATCTTGCGCCTGAATTTCTTGTTCAAAAAAGTCTTCTGCCAATAAATCGCCCAACCGCTCTTCCAACTTTGGGTGGCTTACTCCCGTGCTTCGTCTTCCTAAAACAAACACCTGCTCATACGTATCAGAATTTAGCAAAAGCGGCAACAATTCACTGCCCACCAACCCTGTCGCTCCAATAACCACTGCTCTTTTCTTTCCCATACCTAAATAAACACCATTACATCTGTGTTTGGTTTAACTGCTCTAAGATACACTAAATTAAGCCTCATTATCTTTCTTATACACGTAAACAATACGAGGTGGCCCTGTACTTTCTTCCCTCTTTTTGTACTGTTCCAAATCTTGCTCTTTGGCTTCACTTGGTTCGGCCAAACGCCAACCCCAATCTTCATAATCTTCTTCTTCCTCCACTTCAGCTTCCCAACTGTATTTTTTGGCTAAAGCCGGAGAATAACGTCTATAATATAATGCTACAAGCAAACCGACAATACCACCCGTAAGGTGCCCTTCCCAACTAATTTTTTCTTCAATAGGTAATACGCCCCAAACCAAACTACCGTAAATAAATACCACCAAAAGCGATAAGGCCAATAAACGCGATTGCCTACGCAACAGTCCACTCAAGAATAAAAATCCCGCCAAGGCATACACCAAGCCTGATGCGCCAATATGAAAATTACTGCGGCCTATAATCCAAACGGCCAAGCCCGATAAAAGCCATGAACTTACTACTACCTTAAAAGCAATGCGTGGATAGAAATAATACAAACCCATACCCAGCGCCATTATTGGTAAGCTATTGTTGGCCAAATGCTTAAGACTACCGTGTAACAAGGGGCTGGCCACTATGCCCGTTAACCCGTGCCACGTTCGTGGGAATAAACCAAACTGATGCCAGTTCAACATATATTTTTGGTCTAACCAAAAGGCCACCCACATCAAAAACACTAAGGCAAAGGGTTTTACCACGTAGCTTAAATCTTGGGGTGCATCCGGACTTTCGTATTGCGATGCATATCTTTTTAAAGGAGTTTTCATGGTGCTTAAAAATAGTATTTTTACCCGCCCTAATTAATATGTAATGGCCGCTCCTTTAGCCGAACGTTTACGCCCAAAATCATTTGCCGATTACCTTGGTCAGGATGAACTGCTAGGCAATAATGGTTCCTTATTGAAATTGTTGCGGCAAAAAATGGTGCCTTCCATGATTTTATGGGGCCCACCGGGTGTGGGTAAAACCACCTTGGCGGGATTAATTGCCAAAGAAACCGGCTTACCATTTTATACACTTAGCGCGATAAATTCAGGCGTAAAAGATGTACGTGAGGTAATACAAAAAGCTGAAGGACAGGGGCTTTTTGGGCAGGGCAAAACCCCTATCCTGTTTATAGATGAGATTCATCGTTTTAGTAAATCGCAACAAGACAGCTTGCTGGGTGCCGTAGAAAAAGGCGTGGTAAACTTGATTGGTGCCACCACCGAAAACCCCAGTTTTGAGGTTATTCCGGCTTTACTGTCTAGATGTCAGCTTTATGTGCTCAAATCACTTACCAAAGACCATTTAGAAAGCCTTATTAAAAGTGCCTTTGCCAAGGACAACTGGCTGCAAGAAAAAGAACTAAAATTACAGGAAACCGAAGCCTTGTTAAGGCTCAGCGGTGGCGATGCACGCAAGCTTTTAAACACATTAGAGTTGGTGGCGAGCAATGCTACTAAAGGCGAAAAAATTGACAACAATTGGGTTGAAAACCTACTAAAAAACAGGCCTGCTTTTTACGATAAAAACGGTGAACAGCACTACGACATAATTTCAGCCTTTATAAAATCCATTAGGGGTAGCGACCCCAATGCGGGTGTATATTGGTTGGCACGAATGATTGAAGGAGGCGAAGAACCTAAATTTATAGCCAGGCGTCTGTTAATTTTGGCCAGCGAAGATATTGGCAATGCCAACCCTAATGCACTTCTATTAGCCAACTCCGCCTTTGATGCCGTGCTAAAAATTGGCTGGCCCGAAAGCAGGATTATACTTTCGCAATGTGTAATTTATTTGGCCACCTCACCCAAAAGCAACAGCAGCTACCAAGCTATAAACCAAGCCCAACAGCTCGTAAAACAAACAGGTGACTTAAGTGTACCTATGGATTTACGCAACGCCCCAACCAAATTAATGAAAGAGCTAGGTTATGGTAAAAGTTACCAATATGCTCATCAATATGCTGGTAATTTTGTGGATCAAGATTATCTTCCGCAAGAAATTGCTGGACAAAAATTATACGAACCCGGTGAAAATGACCGTGAGAATAAATTGAAAATTTGGTTAAAAAAAATATGGCCTAAATATGGCTACTAGCATTCAAAATAAAAACAAAATGAAATATATTACATCCCTACTTTTAGTACTAATTTCAATCCAGTTAATTGCGCAAACTCAAGCTGATTTTGATTTGATTGGCAGTCAAGTTTTTGAAACCTTTACAGATTCTACTACCGCTCACGACCTTAGTTTGATAAAAATTAGAGAATACAACGAAGTGATTGACAAGCAACCTTGGGGGGATTATCAAAAGGACGCTTTAAAACAACAAATTGATATGGAGTATACCAATATGTATGCTCGCTACCAAAGAGAAATGAGTGTTTTGGCCATTAACTACTCACTGGAAGTGGAGGACGGAGCCAAATTTGAATACTTAAAAACGGAGTACGAAGAGAAAGAAGGCATGCGCCACTTTTACTATGCCACCACCACCTTTGGTTACAGCCATAAAAAGGTACAAACACGAGTTCGTTTTAATTATGAAATTGCCTGGTTGGGTCAGTTTTTTGTATTAACAACAGGAGTTAAAGAGGATTTTTAGGCTTCCTTATTTTGCAGCATGGGTACAAATTTAAAGTCACCGCAATCTTCTATGGTAACGTTCCCTGTGCTATCTTTTGTAACCAATTTCATTACCTGACTGCCGTCTCCTACCGGGATTACCATTCGCCCGTTTAAGGCTAATTGTTCCACTAACTGCTGCGGAATAAAAGGCGCGCCAGCTGTAACTATTATTTTTTCGAAGGGAGCAAAAGTGGGCAGGCCAGCAAAACCATCACCAAATTTCATGGATAAGCGATAGCCTAAGTTTACCAAAAGTTTACTGGTAATATCAAATAGTTCCTTTTGTCTTTCAATAGTGTATACTTTTACGCCCATTTCGCAAAGCACGCTCGCCTGATAACCGCTACCTGTACCAATTTCAAGTACTTTATCGGTACTCTTTAATTGTAACAGTTCAGATTGGGTAGCCACCGTAAGCGGGTGCGAAATAGTTTGCCCAGCCGCAATTGGAAACGCCTGATTTTGATAGGCATATTCCTCAAAAGACGAATCTAAAAACAAATGCCTAGGCACTTTGCTAATGGCTTTTAGCACTTCTGGGTTTCGTATTCCTTTAGCAATGAGCAATTTCACCAGCTCATTACGCAATCCTTGATGTTTGGGTAAATCGTTTCGCATAATTTGACGTAAAGATGCCACATTGTAAGCATAAAAAACACACTCAAAAACAGGTGTAATTAACAAAAATCTGTGAATAGCGCAGTCCCTAAAAACTTGCCTCCCAAGGCAATTGCATTACATTTGCGCAAAATGCGCTAATTATGTTAAAAGTTGGGGTTTTAGGTGCCGGTCACCTAGGTAAAATTCACTTAAAATGTTTGTCTAATTTACCCGATAATTATGAGCTGGTGGGCTTTTTCGATGCCAATACAGAAGTAGCTCAGGCGGTGGCTCAAGAAATGAACTTGAAAAGCTTTCCAACAATTCAAGAACTTATTGATGCTGTAGATGTTGTAGATATTGTAACGCCTACACTCAACCACTTTGATTGCGCTACCATAGCGTTAAAAAATTGCAAGCACATTTTTATTGAAAAACCCATTACCGAAACACCCGATCAGGCGAAGCAATTGATGAAGCTTACAGAAGAAGCCGGTGTATTAGCGCAAGTAGGACATGTTGAAAGGTTTAATCCTGCCTTTGTGGCTACGGCCAAATTCATCGATAATCCTATGTTTATAGAAACCCATAGGCTGGCTGAGTTTAACCCTAGAGGCACCGATGTGCCGGTGGTGTTAGATTTGATGATCCACGATATTGATGTGGTTTTGAGTTCGGTAAAATCCAATATTAAAAAAATTAGCGCCAGTGGTGTAGCCGTGGTTAGCGACACTCCAGATATTGCTAGCGCCAGAATAGAGTTTGACAATGGTTGTGTTGCCAATCTTACTGCTAGCCGTATTTCGTTAAAAAACATGCGTAAAACGCGAATCTTTCAAAAGGATGCCTACATCACCATCGACTTTTTAGACAAGACGAGTGAACTGGTACGTATGAAAAATGAGGTGGATGAGAGCGATCCTTTCGCCATGATAATGGATTTAGGCAATGGAAAGAAAAAACAGATTTATTTTGAGCAACCCGAAGCGCTAAAAACCAACGCTATACAAGAAGAGTTAAGAAGTTTTTCGGAAGCAATCAATAAAAAGGCACCCGTTAACGTTAGTCTCGAAGACGGCTACCGCGCATTAGATGTAGCTCATCAAATTTTAGAGAAAATCAACTTTAACCTAAAAGTAATTGCCTAAATATGGCGAAATATTTCTCCCGCATACTGGCTGTCCTACTATTTGTATTTCTGCTTTCTTGCTCCAAAAATGAGGAAGCTACCGTACCTGCTTATATAGTAATTGATCAAATAGATTTGGTGACCAATTTTGTAAATGAAGGTACTTCTAATCACAAAATCACTACCGCTTGGGTTTTCGCCAATGGCGAAGCCGTAGGCGCCTTTGAATTACCCTGTAAAGTACCGGCTATATTAAAGGAAGGAAAAAATAACCTGCGAATTATTCCCGGTATCAACCTAAACGGAAAGGCTTCATCAAGAGCTATTTACGAAGCCTATGAAGAGCTTAACATCGAGGTCAATTATCAAAAATCAAATTCTAAAAATGCGGATACTCTTTTTTTAGACTCTGCTGATTTGGTAACATCTTACGTCTCCAATTTTAACGTTTATATACTAGAGGACTTTGACAATGCCGGTTTAAGTTTGGAAAAGACCAATCGAAGCGACACAACCATTTTTAAAGTTAAAAATGATACACTAACCTTTAAAAACCCACAAAACCTGAACGAAGATAATGGAGATGCTGGACTACTTGTAGCCCACTCAGGAGCTAAACGTGCCGAAATTGCTGCCGTTGATGGTCTCCAACTTCCTTTTGGAGGCAGCAATGTATTTTTAGAAATGAACTACAAATGCAATGCCCCTTTTGCTATTGGTGTAATCTCAAACAATTCAGGTAGTGTAAATCAGCAAATTACCTACATAGTAAATGCTAAAGAATACTGGAACAAACTATATATTAACCTAGTAACTGAGATTAGCGCCAACCCCAACGCCAAAGATTATAAGGTCTATTTTAGTCTAATTCATAATAGTAGTTTAGACACTAGTAAGGTGTATTTAGACAATCTAAAATTGGTGTACCGCTAAGCATGAAAAGGCCTATTATCCATCGTGCTAAGTACATGTTTTGGGACGGCATTTCCTCCATGCTTGCCTATACCATATTGTACATTTATAGGCGGGTACGTGTAGAAGGCTACGAACTAAGTTGGAGTCCTGAGCTTATTGAAGGAGCCTATTTTATGGGTTTGTTCTTCATCACTATATTTTGGATCACCTTATTTCTGGTTACCGGTTTTTACCGAGATATATACCGTAGATCAAGACTTAAAGAACTGGTGTTTACTTTTAACACCACCGTAATGGGCAGCATTTTTATCTTTTTTGCGCTTATGCTGGATGACTCTATTTCGAGCATCTCAGATTACTACAGAGGGTTTTTAGTGTATTTCTCAGCTCAGTTTTTAATCAGCTCACTTGCACACTTTTTATTGAGTACCCGTACCCATTACCGTATAAAAAAAGGCACTATAAAGTTTAACACCTTACTTATTGGCAGTAATGAAAAGGCGGTAGAGCTGTACAATGAAATTGGCAATAGACCTAAAGCCGGAAATCATATTGTGGGTTTTGCCAGTGTTCACAACAACATTCGATTTTTAGTAGAAAAAAACTTAGCCCATTTAGGAATTCATACCCAACTTGCCAGCATTATTACACGTAATAATATTGAAGAGGTTATCATAGCTATCGAATCTTCGGAACACGAAAAATTAGAAACCATTATCAATATTTTGGAAGACGTAAACGTTAAAGTGAAGATGATTCCCGATACCTACGATATTATTTCAGGAAAAGTAAAACTTCACTCTATAAGTTCAGCCCCGCTTATTGAGCTCAATCATGAGTTGGTGCCTTTATGGCAAAGGGTGGTAAAACGTGTTTTCGATATTCTAACTTCGGTTTTTATGTTACTCCTTTTTTCTCCGATACTTATATTCTCAGCCATTATGGTAAAGAGCACCAGCAAAGGCCCTATTTTTTATCGTCAAAAAAGAATGGGATTAAACGGAAAGGAGTTTAGCATGATTAAGTTTAGGAGCATGTACCAAGATGCCGAAAAACACGGCCCTAAATTAAGTAGCAGCACCGATAGCCGCATTACCAGTTGGGGGCGTATAATGCGCAAGTACCGACTGGATGAATTACCGCAATTTTTGAATGTTATTTTTGGAGATATGTCCATCGTAGGTCCTCGTCCCGAAAGATTACATTATGTAAACCTCATTAAAGAAAAAGCACCGCATTATAAGCACCTACAAAAGGTAAAGCCCGGTATTACATCTTGGGGGATGGTAAAATTTGGTTATGCCGAAAATGTAGACGAAATGGTGCAACGACTTAAGTATGACATCATTTACATTGAAAACATGAACCTTTTCAATGACTTTAAAATCTTAATTTACACGGTTTTAATTGTGCTTCAAGGGCGTGGTAAATAATGGATTTAGAAGCCTTTAAAAAGCAAAGCTCTTCCAACAAAGCCGAAAACAAAAAGTTTTTTAAACGGCTAAAACGGGTTCCTCCAAAAAAATTAGATAAAAGCTTTCATACCGAACATAACAAAGCATTTAGTTGCATTGATTGTTTGCAATGCGCTAATTGCTGTAAAACTACGGGGCCGCTTTTTACCGATAGAGATATTAAAAGATTGGCTAAATACTTAAGTTTAAAACCCCAAGTCTTTATAGAAACCTACCTTAGGTTAGATGAGGAAAATGATTATGTTTTGAAATCGGTACCCTGCCCCTTTTTAGGAGATGATAATTATTGCTCGGTGTATGAACACCGCCCCAAAGCTTGCCGCGAATACCCACATACCGATAGAGATAAAATGTTTCAAATTTTAGAGCTTACCCGAAAAAACACAACGGTTTGCCCTGCCGTGCATCAAATTACCGAAGCCCTTAAGCAGGAGTACAAATAAAAAAAGCCACCTTAATTAAAAGATGGCTTTAACCTTTGACTGGTTTTTGGATGGTTTACTTTTTAAGCGCGTCTCTAATTTCCATTAGCAACTTAATATCTTCACTAGGCTCCGCTGGTGCTGGTGCAGGAGCCGGCTCTTCTTTCTTCTTTAGGTAATTATTATACATTTTAATTACCAAAAACACGGTAAATGCAACAATCACAAATGTAATAACCACATTAATAAAGTTACCATACATAATGGCCACCTCAGCGGTTTCAGGCGTTATTACATTCTCGCCATCCATTACTGCTGGCACCGCCTCTTGAATTACCATTTTTAATTCGGCAAAATCCACTCCTCCGAGCAATCGGCCTATCGGTGGCATAATAATATCATTTACCAATGATTTTACAATGGCCCCAAAATAGGTTGCCATGATAAAACCTACGGCCATTTCTAACACGTTACCCTTTTGGATAAACTCCTTAAATTCTTTTAGCATAATTGTTTGATTTTTTTGGATTTCGGTTCTAAAATAGCGGAAAAATGTATCACTCAATACTTTAAACCCTTCTTTTTGGTGTAAACCTTTAAAAAAGAAGTTCTCTGTAAAAACATTCTTTCAGTATGGAAATGTTCTAAAAATAGCCTTCATTTGTACTAAACTTTGTAAAAATCAAACACATGAAAAGATTTATTTTAGGCGCGGCCTCGCTTCTTATGGCCTTTAGCGCAAATGCGCAAGACTTGCCTCAAAACAGCCCCATAGGGGAATTTAGCCAACGTATTGGCCTTACTGATGTAAGCGCAAAATACAGTCGTCCGAGCATGAAAGGACGAACCATTTTTGGAGAACTTGTACCTTATAATGAAATGTGGAGAACAGGCGCTAATGCCAACACTACCATTACCTTTAGCACAGCGGTAAACATTGGTGGCAAAAATTTAGCAGGTGGTACTTACTCGTTATTTGTAATCCCAACTGAAGATGAATGGACTTTGGTATTTAACACCAAAACCGACCACTGGGGGACTGGAGGTTATTCGGAAGAAAATGATGCCTTACGTATTACAGCCAAAACATCGGCCGTAGCTTCTACCGAGAGCTTTACCATTGCTGTAAATGATTTGGTAAAAAACTCAGGGAACTTAGTTTTGAGCTGGGACAAAACGAGCGCTAGCGTACCCGTAAAAGTACAGGTAGCTCAAATGGCACAAAGCAATATTGAAAAAGCCATTGAAACGGGTAAAGATGAGGAGCTTTGGAGAGTGTATCGTAACTCTGCAAGCTACTACTACAATAATAAAATTGAGTTGGAGCAGGCTTTGGAGTACATGAAGTTATCAATTAACAAAAAAGAAGACAGCTGGTACAGCTACTGGTTGAAAGCGGAGATTGAAGCAGAACTTAAAATGTACAAAGACGCTCGCAAAACGGCTAAAGTTGCCTTTGATATGGGTACCGAAGCAGCCGTTGCTAAAGAAACCGAATTTGGCTATGGCCCTATGATTTCTGAAGCCATTGAAAAATGGAAAGGAATGAAGTAAGTTAACTAATCACCGCTTGCAAACAGTGATTAACGAATAGCCCTAGCCAAAAGCTGGGGCTATTTTTTTTAGGGTGCTAAACGCGAAATTTCCCAGGTGCCATTATCCAAAAGTTGATACCTTATTCTATCGTGCAAACGACTACTGCGCCCTTGCCAAAACTCATATTGCTGTGGCTTTACCAAATAGCCTCCCCAATGGTCTGGCTTAGGAATTTCATCTCCCCATTTTTTATCCAACGCTTTTTCGTGTAACTCTAACTCTTCTCGGTTTTCTAAAACCGAACTTTGGTTTGAAGCCCAAGCGCCAATTTTGCTCGCCCTTGGGCGCACATTAAAATAAGCCTCCGAATCTTCTTTCGATAACTTTTCCACCAAACCTTCGATTCGTATTTGCTGCTCCGTTTCTTTCCAAAAAAACAATAAAGACACTTTATTATTTCCCGCAATATCTTCACCTTTATGGCTATTATAATTGGTGAAAAACTCAAAACCTGTTGGCCGTAAACCCTTTAAAAGTACTATGCGAGCAGAAGGCTGCCCTTGATCGGAAACAGTGCTCAAAGTCATCGCATTATAATCTTTGATTTGTAAACCTTGATACACGCTAAACCAAGCGTTAAACTGATCCATTGGATTGGCTAAAACCGTGGACTTTCGTAGCTCTCCTTGTTTATAATCTTGGCGCGCACCTTGCAATTCTTTACTCATAGAAGCGTTAATGTTTTAGTTTGCAAATGTAAAGTTAAGCTACTACCTTAGTTTCAAATATTTGAAAAATGACACCTACTCAGAATCAACCTAAAAAAGGAAGCCTTTTGGTGGCAGAGCCCTTTCTAGGAGATGAAAATTTTGAACGTTCTGTTGTGCTTCTTACCGAGCACAACGAAGATGGCTCTATTGGTTTTGTGCTAAACAAACCGTTAGAAGTAAAAATAGATGACATCGCAATTGACTTTCCAACAACCAACAGCATCGCACATCATGGTGGCCCTGTACAAGAAGATAATTTATACTTTATTCACAATAAGGGTAACCTTTTGCCTGGTAGCGATTTAATTTACAACGACTGGTATTGGGGTGGCGATTTAGAGCCACTTAAAGAATTGTTAGGTCTCGGTCTTATTGCCAAAGAAAATATTCGATTTTACTTAGGCTACAGTGGCTGGAGTGCCGGGCAACTCGACTTTGAAATATCCGAAAAATCATGGGTGGTACTAGAACCAGGCACTGTAGATGTTTTTAATTGTACTACCAAAGACTTGTGGAAAACCGCCTTACATACCATTGGAGGGTCGTATCCACTTTGGGCCAATAGTCCTGTTGATCCTACTCTAAACTAAAAGCCCAAAATAGCCGCTCTGTTTAAAGCAGCTATCAGCACCTCTGCTTTATCGTTTACAAATGTTTTTTTTCGAAAGCTGCTTACCCATTGCACTCCTGCGGATGAATTGGTGAGAAATACGGCCTCTGAACGTTGTAATTCAAAAGGTGAAAAACTTTTTTCTATCACTTCAATTCCTTGTTTAGGCGCCAGCTCTATTATTTTTTTTCGGATAATGCCCTTGAGGCAACCATCACTAATGGGGGGTGTAACTAGTTTACCCTGTTGCAGTAAAAACACGTTGCTGCTAATGGCCTCTACCACATACTTATTATGATTTAATACGAGGCACTCATCCAAATCATTTTCTTGTTTAAAAACAGCGGCTACGGTGAAAAATTGGGCAGATGAAGACTTTAAATTAGACAGTAATCCTGTTGATTTATAAAAGTCGGTAAAGAGATCTATTTGCAAGCCCTGCTCGTTTAAATGATAGGCAGCAGATGGTAAAGCAGCCACCGTCAGCAAAAAATCAACTTCATTGCTAATGGGTGCGTACTTCCCTCCTTCCTTCCTAAATACCAGTAGTTTTACCCGGGCATTGCTAAGGTTGTTTCTGCTTGTTAATTGGTTTACTAAATCAGAAATATATTCTGGTGTAAACCAAAGCGGAATTTGCATACGTACAATACGCATGGCGGCCATTAACCTAAAATAATGATCTTCCCAAAAATGGATTTTACCATGCGAAAATCGCATACTCTCAAACACCCCGTCTCCATAATTTAAAGCTCGGTTATGAACATTTAATTCTATCCGTGAGCCATCAACAAAATCTCCATTAAAATTATAAAACATAGCCAAGCCCTTTCTACAAAGGTAGAAATGAAAAAGGCTCCGCAAATACTTGCGGAGCCTTTAATTATCTATAAAATCAAAATATTACTGAATGGCCAGCTTTTTCACCGCTCGTCCTTCAGCTCCTAGTATCTCTACCAAGTAAACACCCTTAGGTAAACCTTGTACATTTACTTCATTTTGTCCTTGATACAGTGTGGTACGTTGCAGCTCTTTACCATTTAAATCCATAATAATAGCCTTGGTTAATTGTGACGAAGACTGTAAAGAAGCAATGGTAAATACATCTGTGGCAGGATTTGGAAACAAGCTTACCTTATTTTGTAAAGCCAACTCATTTAAACCTACAGGTAGGCTAAACAAGTTTACCATACGAGGTACGGTGTAACCCAAAATAGTATCTAAATAAGTACGCCCTTTGGTAACACTCATATTAGGATTTGATTGTAAGCTGGCTATGTGCGCTGTAATAGCAGGAGGACCTGGGTCAATAACCGTTTGGGCCAATGCCGAGTTCGCATCCCACCATTG
Organism: uncultured Owenweeksia sp.; assembly: GCA_937146805.1. Lineage (GTDB taxonomy): Bacteria > Bacteroidota > Bacteroidia > Flavobacteriales > Schleiferiaceae > Owenweeksia. Next base: position 49,511 of record CAKZRR010000020.1, read on the forward strand.
CCATGGAGAACCCTCATTTTCAAACAAATTAGACTTGTAGGGTAATAACATCGGGAACAAACCCTCTGCATTGGCATCTACCGTAATAGTAGTTTGCAATACTTGACGATACTGATAAGTATTTCCATACTTAGCTCTTGCGGCCAAAGTAATAGGATCGTTATAAGTAAAGTTTTGATAACCAGCGTTATTCCCCAAGCCATTGGCTTTTGGAACAATTACATTGGCACCATGTACTTCCACCACACTTTCGTTGGTTGTTGGAACAATTACAGTTCCCACATCAAAAGGTGCAAAAGGATCGCGAACCGTTTGAAAAGACATTATCGGAGCGTCACCAGCTTCCAACCAAGATTCATCGGCTAAAGCACCACCTAAGTTAATACTTAATGCTACCTCGCTACTATGGCCATTGTCAATATATAAATTGAGTAATCCACCCAATCCATCAATTCCACCAACCAACGAAGGCTGTACATACGAAGAATCTATTGTACCTGGATAAACATATTTAGGTAATTCCATTTCAGAAACTTTATCCAAGGTAACATATCCCAAGGCAGCATATCCTCCTGATCCTTCTCCAAAAAGAACAATTTGATTAGTATCAATTTTATAGGTGTTCGCACCAGATGCATCCGCTTTAAGCGCTCTAACATTTTGCTTTACATCGTGTATGGAACGATACACCGCATTAAGCAAAGTGGCTCTACGCACAATGGCTCCTGTAGGCCCCGATGCTGCTGGGTTCCAACCTAAACGATAACTCATTGAGATGGCTACAAAACCACGCTTGGCCAAACTCATGCATGTTGCAATAGCTAGGCTATCGGTTTTTAAACCTAATGGGCTACCATTTATGGGCGGTGGCAAAAAGTTACCGGTATGCAAATAAATTACCAACGGACGAGCCGTAGCCGTATCTCCAGCAGGTTCGTAAACATCCATATTTAAATCAGATATTTTTACAACTGTATTCGTATCCGCTGGATCGTAATACTTTGCAGGGAAAACTTGCGTGGTAGCCGCCAAGGTTTTTAAGTCTTGGATATCGGCACCTACCTTAGCCACATTGCTAAAATCAGCATTCTTTAAAAAATCTACGTTGGTAGCGTAATGCACGTTTGACGATACATTTACCTGATTGAATACCTCATTAAGGTATCGTTGCGCGCTTAATAAGCCTGAGCTAAACAGCGTTAAAATTAGTAGTGTTTTTTTCATGATTGAAAAGGGAGTTAAATTAATATATAATTGTTGAGTGATTACATTTTAAAATTTTCAAACAAAATGGAGAAGTACAACATGCGGCCTACATTGGGTCCACCGTAAACTTGATACACTTCGTTATTTAACAAATTAGAGGCGCCCAACTTAAAAGTAGTATGCCACTTTGGTATTTGATGACTTATTTGCGCATCTACCAATCCGTAGGCCTCTATATTTCCGGTAAACTGAGGCGAGCCTTCAAACAAAAAGGCATCTACCCATTTGTAATTAATTGCAAAGCCCGATTTATGATTTTTCTTCTTGAATATTTTATATCCACTTCCTTTTAAGCCTAAATTAAACTTATGCTCAGGTGTATTATAAGCAGGAACAATGGGATCGCTTTCGGCATCCTCATCTATAGACTCACCATACATCACCTCATTTAAAAAGCCGTTGCCAGGATTTAGGTTAATGCTGTTATAGGAGTAGTTGCCATTAAGGGTTAGCTTATCGCTGATATATACGTTGGCGCCCACATTAAAACCTTGGGTCGTAACTAAACCTTCCGCATTAGCGGCCACGCGTAAAGCTTGAATAGAGGTGAAATTATCAATAGTACTATTTAAAAAATTCACATCTAAGCCCAGTTGGTAACCAATAAAATCGGTGTACCAACTGTGGTAGTAATTGGCGTCTAAATACACGCGTTTAAGTACCGTAGCTCGGTAGCCTACTTCTAGTGTTTTTACCTTTTCAGGTTGAATAGGATCTATATTAATATATTCCAAGTTATCCCTATTAAGGGCTTCTTGGTTTCTATAAAAATCGAAAGATTCGGTGGTTACCAATGAATCATAACCCGAAATATTGCCCTTTAAAATAGCCCTACCTACATTGTAATGCAAGTACTGATCTTGTAAAGTTGGGTTTCTAATAGCGCTACCAAAGGAAGCGCGTATGGTGTTCTTTTCGTTTACATCATAAACCACCGAAACAGCTGGTGAAATCACATAATCAAAGTTTTCATTTTTATCTAAACGAATGGTACCATTAAGCCTAAGGCGGTTGTCTTTGAGTTTCTTCTCTATACCTACGTAGGTTCCAAACTCTTGATTGGTAATTTTTCTAAAACTGGTATCTACCTTAGGATTGTTATTGCTATCTAGGTAACTATTGTATACCAATTCATCAAAAATATTGCCTTTTGAGTTGGGCTGGTAAAAACGATAATTAGCGCCTACCCTTACCGTAAACCACTTGGGGTTAAACTGATACTCTCCCATAACATGGTACAAGGCCGACTTATCGTAAAATTTTGATCCACCTTCGGTAAAAGTGCGAGAGGTAACATAGTTTTTTAAGGAATCAAAAGCTGCCGTGCCAGGCTCGGGCTTTTGGAAAATACCATCGTTAACGGTTTCGCGGACAAACGAGTGCCAGCCACTAATAGCACTGTTGTGCTTTTGCAACGAATCCATATAGGGGCCCGCAAACCATTCATCGGCCGTAAGGTTAGGGAAATCCGTCTGGCTATAGAGGCCTGTTAGAGCTAAGGTTGCGTCTCCATATTTTAGATTTTTGTAAGTGGTCTTATAGGTATTGTTCCAAGTAGCATCATCTACAATGGCATTATTCATCCTAAAAGCTGTGAGCACGGCATCATAGGAATCTCCTGCATTTTCGTTGGTGCTATACGCTCGCACAAAAAACTTGTCTTTCTTTTTAAGCTCTACCACATTTTGGTAAAACTTAATATCGTTTAAGCTAAACCTGTTCTCTCCTTGGTACACCGTGGTTCCCGTTCCAAAATTAAAGTTGTAACTCAATTCCACATCCTTGGCTGGTTTATACGCTAAGGTGAAGTTGGTTTTCAGGTTTTTGGTGTCGTAATCTACTAAATCTTTTTCGCGGTAGCCATCTCGGTAAAATTTACCCAAACCTGCACGCTGATCGTACACGCTAATTAAGTAGCTGTGGTTGTTACCACCGGCACCCAAATCCTCGTCACCATAAATATTTACGGCATCAAAACCACCGGGGTTACTGGCTGCTACTTCGCTATCATCTACTGGGTTGTAATTGGTAGCTTCCCAATCGTTGGCCTTTAAGTAGTAAAGGTTTATTTTAAAGGCTAGGTTTTCATAGTCCTTATTAAACATCTTATAAGCTTCCGCATAACGCACCGCTGTTTCGGTTAAGGCTCTTTCACCCACTTTTACACTAGCACTCAAACCTTTAAACGTAAAAGGGCTTTTAGTTCTCATGCTTATTACCCCATTAAAAGCACCTGGTCCGTAAAAGGCTGTGCTGGCCCCCGCTATAATATCTACGTTAAAAACATCCAGCTCCGAAGCGCCCAAAAAGTTACCCAATGAAAAGTTTAGGCCAGGCGCCTGATTATCTACACCATCAATAATTTGTAGGGAACGGACGGGCGAAGTACTATTAAAGCCACGGGTATTAATTACCTTAAAGCCAATACTAGCCGAAGTAAGATCTACTCCTTTTAAATTGCCCAAGGCATCGTAAAAGCTAATGGCAGGCGTTTCTTTTATCGCCAAGTTATCCAACGCTTCTACCGTAAGAGCACTCTCTTTTTGTTTATCGCTTAATCGTTTTTCAATAATATTTACCTCTCCCAACATTTCGGCATCCACCTTCATTGCAATAGTACCAATATTGCCAGGCTTGTTTACCAATACCTCTTGTGCTTGATAACCAATAAAGGATATTGATAATGTAAGCGGATACTGCTGATTTGCAATTAATTCAATACTAAAAGCACCTTGTACATCGGTACTTGCACCGTTGTTTGTACCTTTTACCACTATGTTGGCTCCAATAATACTCTCTTTAGTTTTGTAGTCTAATACAACACCGCTGATTTTTTGTGAAAATAAGTAACTAGTACTAAGAAAAGTAACTAAAATAAAAGATAAAAAATTGCGCATTTATCGCTCTGACATTAAGTATGCGGGCAATCTACAAAAAAAATGAAACCATGCAAATACTGTAGGATAGCGCTTAGTTCACAGGGACGTTTACCCTACTAAAACCCTTTAGAACACCTTTAAAGTTGACTATTTTTTTGGGTGCATTTAAGAGTTTACAAACTTGTTAAAAACGAAAAATCCCCTTACAATAAAATTGTAAGGGGATTTTTTAAAAAACTCAGCACTTTACTATGCACCTATATGGTGCAGCAATTCGTGTATTTGACTTTCCCAAAGTAACTTGTCCTCTTCTACTTCGTCTTCATCACTAAAATCAGTAACCATTAAGGCCGCATCATTAGTCATTTCATCTACCACTATATTAAACTCAAAATAGTAGTCGTTGCCTTCTTCATGGTCTTCTTCCCATTGAAAGCGAATTAATTTATCGTTTTTCTTGGCTGTACGAAAAGCTACCTTTTCATCACCATCCCAAATAAAAGTATATTTTTCATCGCGTGAGTTTACATCATCGCAAAACCATTCACTTAAGCCACTGGGAGTTGATAAAAAAGGGAATAACATATGTGGAGAAGCCTTAATGGCAAACTCTAGTTCAAATTGTATTTTCTGTTGAGACATCTTTCTGTAATTGATAGATGTGCAATATAAAAAAATCTACCTTTTAAACTGTATTAAAAATTTTGTTTTACGCTTTTCTAAAATTGATTTAAATGTATATTTGCAGCCCCAAAAATGGCGAGGTAGCTCAGGTGGTTAGAGCGCAGGATTCATAACCCTGAGGTCGAGGGTTCGAGTCCCTCTTTCGCTACACCTGTAAATAAAGGGGTTCAAAGATTTTGAGCCCCTTTATTTTATCTAAAACTGATACTGAAAAGATAAACTTCTCGGTTCAGAGCAACGTTTCTATACAAGTCAAACTTTGTTTACCCCACTCAGTCTAGCATTGTAGCATCCATACTCTTCGTCTATTATGTCAACATATCTCCACCCACACCTTCTTGACAGACTGAAACAATGGGCGAGTCTTCAGTAAAAATACATTTGTGGCTTTTCAGTTTTGAGGAGCCATTTTTTTTATGCCAGAAGCTCACTCTATTCCTTCCTGTTTTCTTATTACCTTCCTCGCAAACAAAAGGCGGAACCAGCAAAAACACCTTTAGGACTAATCGTCTTTGACTATAAACCTGAGAACCCCGAAAAACTGATACCCGTTAATAGCGCAATAGAAATCATTTTTGATAAGCTCAAATAAACAATATGCATAAATTTTGGAAGCTTAATGACACTCGCTCTAATAAGCTAATATTCATAAAAGATAATTGTATCTACAAAGGGAACCCCAAGCAAGAGGATCTGGATAGGTTAACCTTGCGAACCACCGACCTGGCTTTTTTAGAAAACCTGTTTAGCATTCCTTATCAGTACCTCACAAAAATTGAAAATCAAGAAGGAAAGAAGGAAATAAAGCTATTTTATGGTGGCAAATCAGAAGAAGAACTAGTAGTAGATGATGCCCAAGTTAAAAGGGAGGTTTTTGAATTTTTGAAGCAGGATATTCCAATATTTATTTACACCTCGCAATTACCTCCGGCACTAAAATATGCTAAAAATCAGCTTATTGCTTTACTAATTGTTACGGCCATTTTTTTATGGACGCTTTATTTAGCAATTCAAATAGAGAGTGGTGTTAATTATGAAATTATTGGGAAAGGAAGACCTGGTATAACCGAAGTTGTTTTAGGCTTAGCGCATTTTGGAGTTTCCAAAGTTGCCACTGGCTTTTCTGTTTTAATGGTATTAATACTACTTGGGCTAAAACACAAAATGAACTACCCCGAGGCAGAGCCATAGGGGTATCAAAAGTCACAGCAACCTTAACTGACCCGAATGCAGCCTTT
>CAKZRR010000021.1 GCA_937146805.1 uncultured Owenweeksia sp.
ACCGTGTTAAAATATCAATGTTTTTAGGGATTACAAGCCAGTAAAATTGAATCTCAGATTTTTATCGGACACTATTGATTCTTAAATGGTATTGGACCAAAAAAATATCTAAATTTTGAGAAGCTTACAAAGCTTAAACACGCATATCTGTGGAATTATAGAAAAAAAGACTTTTCTGAATTCTCAAATTTTACAGACCTAAGAACACTTGAAATCTATTCTGTCGCTTGCGAGAATTTCCTTGGATTATCTGAATTAAAAAAATTAGAAGAGTTAAAATTAGAAAAGTGTCCTAAATTAATATCTCTAAATGGAATTGATAAATCTAATACAAGTTTAAAATTAATATTCTTGAGAAACTGCAAAAAACTTCAGGATGCATCTTCTATAAGTCAATTACCAAATGTTACCGATTTAATGATATCTGAAGTGAACGAATTAAATTCTTTACAGTTTTTATCATCGTTAGCAAATATTCAAAATCTATATATAAGACCATTAGAAGTTGGAGTCAAAAAAGATGATTACTACCCACTAATTGAAAAATTACAAAGTATTGGTAAATTGGAACAGTTAAAAAAGTGGAAACGACTAGATGACTATCTAAATGGGAAGGTTGATATAGAAAAATATCCAGAGGAAAAAACATCTGAATTACAATCAATACTTAAACATTTGTCTATAAAAGATTGGAACGAAAAATATAAAGATGGTCTTGAACAATATAATCCTAAAAACTGCAAGAAAGCAGAAAAAATAATTTCAAATTTAATTAGCAAACTTGAAATAAATAAAAATTTAAAAGAAGATGATAAAATTGAACTTATCAAATTAAGTATTTTAGATTTTAATAAACTTAACGATAATTTAGATGGTTGTTTTATTGAAACGGGAGAAAGAGAGGAACTTTGTGATATATTTGATAATATAGCTGATTCTGTTGGTATTGACACACAAAATTATGAAGATGGAATAGCGAGCGAATGGAGAGATTGGTAAAAACGTATGCCAGCAAAGAACTGTGCTAAAGTCCAACTAAAAACCGCCTTAATATCTTTTTTATTTTTCTTCTGAAAGTCCTTTTAGCCGACACTACTCCATCCGCTTTTTTAGCGCAGCATTCATAGCTTTAAACTGCTCTTTGGTTTCCTTTTGTAACTTTCCTTTTAGCAAGGGCACTAATATTCCGCTAAACTTTTCAGATTGGGTAAACTGCGTAGTACCCGAAGATTTTTGTTCTAACAGAAAGCTATGTTCTCCGTCAAAAAGTCCGTTTATAAAAAGAGAACCACGCCAAGTAAACTCCTTATTATGGCGGCATTGCAAAACCACGGGCTTAAAAGTCATGCCTTGCATATCCACCTCTAAACGAGCACCTTTTTTAGGCGTCCCTTTTATCTCCTTTATAAAAGGGTTCCAAGTGGGGTACTCTTTAAAATTTAGCAGCTCTTGCCAAACCTTTTCGGGAGTGGCATTAATTTGAATAGTAGTGGTAATTTGAAATGACATGGTAGAATACTTATTTGTTAAAGCACAAATATTCTAAGAAGCCCACACAATTATCTTGACCTATATCAAGAAATATTTTTTCTGCGTAAACGGCTTAGCGTTTCCGGTGTCATACCTAATAGCGAGGCCAAAAAATGAAGAGGCACTTCATTAAAAAGTTCTTTTTTCATTTCAAAAAACTGTTGGTATCGTTCCTCGGCACTCATCGATAAAAAAGAGAAAACTCGGTTTTCGATGGTGACAAAACACTTGGCCAAAAACAACTTTTCCAGTTGTTCCCACTCGGGAATAAGCTTGCCAATTTTTTGATAATTAGCCTGTTTTATGGTCCACAACTCGCAGGCACTTAAAGCTTGTATGTTCCACTGGCTAGGCTCCCCAAACAGCAGGCTGCGTAAATCACAAACAAACTCGCCTTCGCTCGAAATCCACTGCGTAACGTCTTTATCTTCCGCGAAAGCGAAAACCCGCAAACAACCGTTTACCACAAAACTCAAATCGCCTTTGCGTGTGCCCGTTTTACAGAAATAATCCCCCTTTTCTAAACTGGTTTTTTCAAACAGCGAAACCATCTTTTCCATCTGTTTATCCGGTACACCAAAGTAACTCTCTAAGTAATTTTCCAGCTTATCCATTTGCTCCAATCAATGCAGCAATATACACAGTTACCCACTTTAAAATTACCTAGCAACACTAAAATTGGGGCTTTAAAACAAGCCTAGTTAAAAGTGCTTAAAATGCAGCTTACCAACAAGAGCGTATTGGCGTTCCACTTTCTCCCACCGGTTTTTAAAAAACAAGTTTCTCTTTATTAATGGGGCTTTACAGCCGATTACTCATATATAATTTAAATCTCTATTCGCAATAGGTGGTAAAACTTATCAACAAAGTGGAAGTTTGTGGGTAATTGTGGAGTAATTCTTCTACTTTTGAAACTGAAAGCGGAGAAAGTTTAAGATGCTGAATTTGATAGGAGTACATGAGTGTAAGATGGATGCCAAGGGGCGGGTAATGATACCTGCTGCCCTTAAAAAGCAGCTCTTACCTGTACTTGAGCAAGGTTTTGTGGTAAAGCGCAGTGTTTTTCAAAAATGTTTGGAACTGTACCCCATGAGCGCCTGGAACCAAACCATGAATAAGGTAAATAAGCTCAATCGATTTGTAAAAAAGAACAACGACTTTATACGCATGTTTACCGCAGGCGTAAAGTTGGTAGAGATGGATGCCAGCGGTAGATTAAACATTCCGAAAGATTTGATGGTTTTTGCGAACCTCAAGTCCACCCTGGTACTATCATCTGCTGTAGATAAAATTGAATTTTGGAACAAAGAGGCCTACGAGAAATCGATTAACAATCCGGAAGTGGATTTTGGGCAATTGGCGGAAGATGTAATGGGGAGCCTAAATGAAGGAGACAATGGGGTATCATGATCCGGTAATGCTCCGCGAATGTTTGGAGCATTTACAGATAAAACCGGATGGCATTTATGTTGATGTAACTTTTGGTGGCGGTGGACACAGCCGCGAAATCATAAAACAACTTACTACCGGTCACCTGTACGGTTTTGACCAAGATGGCGATGCACAGAACAATGCGCTTGACAGCGAGAATTTCACACTCATTGCCTCTAACTTTAGACACCTAAAGAAAAACTTACGCCTACGCGGAGTTAAACAAATTGACGGTTTACTGGGCGACTTTGGTGTTTCGTCTCATCAAATAGATGTGCCCGATAGAGGCTTTAGTGCCCGCTTTGATGGCCCCTTGGATATGCGGATGAACCAAGAAAAAGAGCTATCCGCTCATACCGTGGTAAACAGCTATAGCGAAGAGCAACTAAGTGAAATTTTAAAAAATTACGGAGAACTAAATCGTCCCAAAGTATTGGCCGCAGCGATTATAGCCGCTCGCCCCGTTGCCACCACCACCGATTTAAAAAAAGCTTTGCAAAACTTAGCGCCTCCACCCCAAAAGCAAGGGCAGTTTTGGGCCAAAATATTTCAAGCCATTCGTATTGAGGTAAACCAGGAGATTGAAGTAATACACGAATTGCTAGAACAGGCCACCGAGATTTTAAAACCCGAAGGTCGCTTGGTTTGCATGAGTTACCACTCGTTGGAAGACAGACCCGTGAAAAACTTTTTTAGATACGGAAACATTGAAGGTGAGCCCAACAAAGATTTTTACGGCAACCTGCTAAGACCCCTTGAACCCATTACGCGCAAGCCTATTACGGCTACTGCCGAAGAGATAAAGTTAAACCCCCGCGCCCGTAGTGCCAAACTTAGGGTGGCTCAAAAACTTACCGAATGAGCCAACCCAAAGAAAAAAGCAGCAACCCTTTAAAGGAACTTCTTAGCGGTCAGTTTTTGGTTGGACACCGCATTAGTAAAAACTGGCCTTTTATTCTGTTTTTAAGCATTTTAGGCATGGTAATGATAGCCAGCAGCCACAATGCTCAGCGCAAGGTGTACGAAATATCAAAGTTGCGCAACCAAATGAAAGAGCTCAACTCGGTACAAGTAGAAAAGCGATCGGCTTTGATGAAAGAGAGCATGGAGTACAAAGTTTTAGAGCGTACAGAAGCTTTAGGGTTGGTAAAAACCAAAACTCCGCCCATTCAAGTTAATATCCCCAACAACGAATGAGCGAAAACAAATCCATACACAGCCGCATCCTTATAGCCGCCACACCGTTTTTTGTGGCAGCACTACTAATTTTTGGAAAGCTTATTTATATCCAATATGTAGAGGGGCCTGATTTACGTGCCGAATCGCAAAGCGATATTATTAAGGAAAAAGTAATTAAGGCCGAGCGCGGAAATATTTACAGCAGCGATGGGAAGTTACTAGCTACTACCGTGCCCGTTTTCGATTTATATATGGATCCTATCACGGTAGAATCTGAAGTATTTAATCGCGAAGTGCCTCATTTGGCCAAAGCCCTTAGCGAGCAGTTTGACCATAAAACCGCCCCCGCCTGGGAAAGTTACCTCCGCCAAAAGCGAAGCAGTAAAAAACGCTACGTTAAACTGGCCGAAGAGGTTTCATTTGCCGATTTACAAACCATTAAATCATTTCCAATTTTTAACCTAGGCAGGTTTTCGGGCGGCTTAATTTACGAGCAAGAAAATTACCGCACCCGTCCTCTCGAAAAAATTGGCGCACGAACGATTGGCTATGACAACGAGCGAGGAAGAACAGGTATTGAAGGCGCTTACAGCAGTTTCCTTACGGGAATTGATGGGGCTAGACTGAAGCAAAAAGTAGCTAAAGAAAAATGGAAACCCATAACAGGTTCTTACACCATAGAACCGCGGAATGGGCTGGATGTAATAAGTACCATTGACACCAAGGTACAAGATGTGGTGCACCACGAATTACTAAAAGCACTGGAACGTTTTGATGCAGATCATGGCTGCGCAGTAGTGATGGATGTAAAAACAGGCGCTATTAAAGGCATTGCCAACTTAGGCCGTACCGAAGAGGGGACCTATTTTGAAAGGCGCAACTATGCCGTTTGGGAAAGTACCGAACCAGGCTCTACTTTTAAACTGGCCTCGGTGTTGGTAGCGCTAGAAGATGGCTTGGCCGACACCAATACCTTGGTAGATACCGAAGAGGGTATTTACACCATCTACAATAAAAAGATAAAAGACAGCAACGTAAAAAATGGCAAAGGCGGCTATGGCAAGGTGAGCCTAAAGCGCGCTTTCGAAGTTTCATCTAACGTAGGTATTGTAAAACTGGTGTACGACCATTACCACCAGCGTCCTGAAGATTTTGTGGACAGACTCTACACTTTAGGCATCAACAAACCGCTGGGCGTTTCTATAAAAGGGGAAACAGCTCCACTTATTCCGAAACCTGGCGATGCCAATTGGAGCGGTATTACACTTCCGTGGATGGCTTTTGGCTACCAAGTAAGCCTTACCCCCTTGCAAATATTAAGTCTTTACAATGCTGTAGCCAACAACGGTATTATGGTAAAACCACGCTTTGTAGAGGAGGTACGTGAACATGGTCGTTTGCTTAAAAAGAATGAGGTAGCGGTACTCAACCCAGCCATCTGCTCTAAGCAAACCTTACAAAAACTACAAAGCATGCTCAATGGCGTGGTACAAAACGGTACTGCCACCAACATTAAAAACCCTGTAGTAAGTATAGCGGGTAAAACAGGCACCTGCCAACTTAATTATTGGAAAAAAGCCACCCGCGATTATCAAGCTTCTTTTGCTGGTTACTTTCCAGCCGACAACCCACAGTACTCCTGCATTGTGGTAATTAACAAACCCAATTTACACCGCGGGTATTACGGTTCTACAGTAGCTGCTCCCGTGTTTAAAGCCATTGCCCAAAACATGTATGGAGACCTTCCTAAAAACTTAGAAGCACTTACCGAAAACAACTTTTTTGTGGAGGCACAGCAATCCAGTGGCTTGGACGATGCCGAGACCAACACCCTACCAAACCTAGTGGGCAAGGATGGAGCGGAAGCGCTAAGCTGGCTCGAAAACCAAGGTTATAAAGTTAAAGTACAGGGTATTGGAAAAGTAAAATGGCAATACCCACAGGCCGGAAGCAACTTAGGCAAAAGCGCCTTAATTGAATTAAGATTAGGATGAAGCTACTAAAAGACATACTCTATGGAGCGCCCATTATAGACTCCAGAGGCAGCACACACGTGGCCGTACAAAATGTAATTTTCGATTCGCGAAAAGTGCAGAAGGAATCGCTTTTTGTAGCCGTTAAGGGTAGCGCGGTAGATGGGCACCTCTACATACAAACCGCCATAGACCAAGGTGCGCGCAGTATTGTTTGCGAAATTTTACCGGATCAAATTCAAGAAAACATTACCTATATCCAAGTAAAAGATGCCCACAGTACGTTGGGTGTTTTAGCTTCTAATTTTTTCGAGAACCCTTCTAGTCAATTAAAGCTCGTAGCCATTACAGGCACCAATGGCAAAACCACCGTGGCAAGCTTGTGTCATAACCTTTTCACCTTTTTGGGTAAAAAAGCAGGTTTACTTTCTACGGTACAAATTTTAATTGGTCGTCAATCATTTCCGGCCACACATACTACGCCAGACCCAGTTAGCCTAAACCAACACCTCCGTGCGATGGTAGAAGCTGGTTGCAAGTACTGTTTTATGGAGGCGAGCAGCCACGGCATTGAGCAAAAACGAATTGCAGGATTGGATTTTACAGGAGCGGTATTTACCAATATTTCGCATGACCACCTAGACTACCACAAAACCTTTGACGATTACATCCTAGCCAAAAAGGCGTTGTTCGATAAACTTCCCGCCAAGGCATTTGCACTGGTAAACAAAGATGAAAAACACGGCAAAACCATGTTGCTACACAGCAAAGCCAAAGAACACACTTTTGCCTTGCGCCATGATGCTGATTTTAAAGTAAAAATACTAGAGCACCAACTAAACGGCATGCTACTTAATTTGGGCAAGCACGAAGTTTGGACCAAACTAATTGGCAAATTTAATGCGCTAAACTTAGCCGCTGTATATGGCGTAGCCTGCCTTTTAGGAGAAGATGAATTACAAGTAGTAACCGCCATCAGCAACTTACAATCTGTTGAAGGGCGTTTTCAATATTTCCAATCGCAAAACGGAGTTACTGCTATCGTGGATTACGCCCACACTCCGGATGCTCTTAAAAATGTACTCGAAACCATTGAAAAAATACGCACAGGAGGCGAACAGCTAATTACCATTGTGGGCTGTGGCGGCAATAGAGATAAAAGCAAAAGACCTAAAATGGCGGCCATTGCTACTCAACTGAGCGATCATGTAATTCTAACCTCCGATAATCCGCGCAACGAAAATCCAGACGCCATTATTGAGGAAATGGAAGCGGGTGTAGAAATGCATTTACGTAACAAATACCTATGTATCAGCAATCGTAAAGAGGCTATAAAAACGGCAGCTCGCCTAGCTAAAAAAGGCGACATAGTGCTTATTGCCGGCAAAGGTCACGAAAAATATCAGGAGATAATGGGCGAAAAGCACCCCTTTGATGATATGGCCGTTGCACAACAATCTTTAAATCCCACTGTATAATGTTGTACTACCTTTTTACTTACCTGCAAGAAACCTTTGGGCTACCAGGAGCCGGTGTGTTTCAGTACATCACCTTTAGAGCCGCTATGGCGCTCATCTTCTCACTTATCATTTGCCTAGTTTTTGGTAAAAACATTATCAACTATTTGCTTAAAAAACAAGTAGGTGAAACCATTAGAGACCTAGGCTTAGAAGGACAATCTGAAAAAGCAGGCACCCCCACCATGGGCGGGTTAATGATTTTATCCGGTATTCTAATTCCAGTTTTGCTATTTGCTGACCTTCAAAACATCTACATCATATTGCTGTTAATCACCACAGTTTGGATGGGCTTAGTAGGCTTTTTAGACGACTACATTAAAGTATTTAAAAAGGACAAAAAAGGTTTACCCGGAAAATTTAAAGTGCTCGGGCAGGTTGGCTTAGGCATAATTGTAGGGTCTATTTTGTATTTCAACGAAGACGTTTCGATTAAAGAGCGCGTACAAAGCGCCACGGTAATTGATATATCCGAAACTAATGGCGTGCCTGCCCAAACTCTACCCCAATATGCAGAAGCTGAAAAATCGTTAAAAACAACCATTCCATTTTTCAAAAACAATGAGTTTGATTATACCTACTTGGTAAGCTGGATTGGTGACAACTATAAAAAATGGGCTTGGCTGGTATTCATTCCCATGGTGATTTTCATTATTACTGCGGTATCCAATGGCGCCAACCTCACCGATGGCATTGATGGCTTGGCCACCGGCACCTCTGCAATTATTGGCGTTACACTGGGCGTATTTGCCTATGTTTCTGGTAGTATCATTTTTGCTGATTACCTCAACATCATGTACATCCCCAATACAGGCGAAATGGTAGTATTTATTGCTGCCTTTGTAGGCGCTTGCATTGGCTTTTTATGGTACAACACCTACCCCGCCCAAGTGTTTATGGGCGATACAGGTAGCTTAGCCATAGGTGGCATTATCGCAGTTTTCTCCATTGCTATTCGCAAGGAACTGCTTATCCCAATCCTTTGCGGAATTTTTTTAGTGGAGAATCTTTCCGTGGTTATACAGGTAAGCTACTTTAAGTACACCAAGAAAAGATTAGGAGAAGGCAAACGTATATTCTTGATGTCTCCTCTACACCATCACTATCAGAAAAAAGGCTATAACGAAAGTAAAATTGTTACCCGCTTTTGGATTATCGGCATCTTTTTGGCCGTACTCACCTTTGTTACTCTTAAACTTCGCTAAGCTTGAAAAAACCACTTAACATAGTGATTTTAGGCGCTGGCGAAAGCGGTATTGGAGCAGCTGCGCTAGCACAACATTTGGGCTATACCATTTGGGTGTCAGATGGCGGCAGCATTAAACCTAAGTACCGTGAAAAACTGCAAGCCTGGGGTATTGCCTTTGAAGAAAGCAATCATAACCTAGAGCAAATTTTGCAGGCTGATTTGGTGGTAAAAAGCCCTGGGATACCAGGTCATGTACCCGTAATGCAAGCCATTATCAACAAAGGCATTGAAGTAGTTTCTGAAATTGAATTTGCATACCGCCACTGCCCTGGAAAGATTGTGGCAATAACCGGAAGTAATGGTAAAACCACTACCAGTTTACTTACCCATCATATTTTAAAAAATGCTGGCTTTTCGGTTACCCTTGCGGGAAATGTGGGGAATAGTTTTGCGATGGCCTTGGCTACCCAACCCACTGATTATTACGTGCTAGAAGTTTCCAGTTTTCAGCTGGACGACATCGTATATTTTAAACCGCACATAGCCATTTTAACCAACATTACCCCCGATCATTTAGATAGATACAACTACCAAGTAGATGAATATGCAGCCGCCAAACTGCGTATTTGCGAAAATCAAGATAGCAACGATTTTTTCATTTGGAATTGCGATGATGCACTTTCCAAAAAATACCTCAGTCAAACTAAAAACAAAGCCCAAGCCTACGCTTTAAGCATTAACACTGCACTGCAAGAAGGAGCCTGGCTAAACGATAAAGAACAAATCACGATAAAGATTAAAACCCAAGAAGCAATGAAAATTAACGAACTAGCCCTGCAGGGCAAACACAACACCTACAACGGAATGGCCAGCGGCTTAGCCAGCAAATTATTAGGCATCCGTAAAGAAACCATCCGCGAAAGCCTAGCCGGATTTGAAAGTATTGAGCACCGCCTGGAGCCTGTACTATCTATTTATGGCATTCAATACATAAACGATAGTAAAGCCACCAATGTAAACAGCACTTGGTATGCCTTGGATAGTATGCCTGATGACATTATTTGGATTGCAGGCGGTGTTGATAAAGGCAACGATTACAGCGAACTTTTCGAATTAGTACAAGAGAAAGTAAAAGCCATTGTTTGCCTTGGTGTAGACAACAGCAAATTGCACAATGAGTTTGATGATAAGGTAGAAATGGTAGTAGATGCTGCTAACATGGACGAAGCCGTACGCATGGCCCACAAATTAGCCACCAAAGGCAATTCGGTTCTATTAAGCCCTGCCTGTGCCAGCTTTGATTTGTTTGAAAACTACGAAGACAGAGGTCGCCAGTTTAAACAAGCTGTTCGACAGTTGTAAGCAGCAACATGGGTAAGCTAAAACTAGCACATATTATAAAAGGCGATCGCGCGCTATGGGCCATTACCATTGCCTTGGCGGTGTTTAGCCTATTGCCAGTTTACAGTGCCAGCAGCACCATTGCTTTTGCAAGCAGAGGTGGTGACACATTACCCATGCTTCTTAAACACGGTTTTCATCTAATTATTAGTCTGCTATTACTGATTGGCGCCCACCGTATACCGTATAAGTCGTACGCACCCATTGCTTCACTCATGTACCCCATTGTTGTGGTACTTTTGCTGTACACTTTGGTAAACGGGCACAGTGTAGCTAATGCTTCTCGATGGATTCGTATCCCAGGAAGCTCGCTCACTTTTCAAACATCTGCCTTAGCCAGCGTGGTATTAATGATGTACCTATCGCGCAATTTGGCCAAGGCCAAGGCCGAAGTACTGAGCAGTCTAAAACTATCTTTTATACCCTTACTACTGCCCATATTTTTGATTTGTGGGCTTATTCTACCAGCCAATTTCAGCACAGCCGCCCTTATATTCATTGTTGCCATATCGCTGTTGTTTATTGGAGGTTACGCCATTAAAAACTTGTTCATCATTTGCGGGAGCGGTGTGGCGGCCTTGGCTCTTTTTATAGTGGTAATTTTAGCCATCCCCAACAGTAATAGTCGTGTAAGCACTTGGAAAACTAGAATTGAAAGTTTTTACAAAGGCGATGTAAGCGAGAACTACCAAGTACACAAAGCCAAAATGGCAATTGCCGAAGGACTGGTAATTGGCAAAGGGCCCGGCAAAAGCATTCAAAAAAACTTCTTACCTCAATCCGATTCTGATTTTATCTACGCTGTAATAGTAGAAGAATTTGGAGGCATTGGAGGATTCTTGATTCTGCTGTTTTACAGCAGTTTTTTAGTACGCGTCCTCAATATTGCTCGTAAATCTGGCAGTAAATTTGGCATGTACCTCGTATCAGGCATTGGCCTTATGATTTGTATACAAGCCTTTATAAATATGGGAGTGGCCGTAAACCTAATTCCTGTAACAGGGCAAACACTACCCTTAATAAGTGCTGGTGGTTCTAGTATTTGGATGACCTGCCTAGCCATAGGAATTATGCTAAGCGTGAGTGTAGGCCTAGCTAAAAACAAAGAAACTCAGCCTGAAGAAGAAAGTAACAACCCTGAAACCCCTAGCCATGTCCCAGCTTAAATTTATGGTAAGCGGAGGAGGAACAGGCGGGCATATTTTCCCTGCTGTTTCTATTGCCGATGAGCTTAAAAAACGCCACCCCAATGCCGAGTTCTTATTTGTGGGAGCCAAAGATCGCATGGAAATGGAGCGCGTACCCTTGGCTGGATACGCCATTGAAGGGCTTTGGATAAGTGGTATCCAGCGCAAGCTTACGGCTTCCAATTTATCCTTCCCGTTCAAGCTTATTTCTAGCTTGTGGAAATGCCAACGCTTGCTCAAAAAATTTAAACCAGATGCCGTAATAGGCACAGGTGGTTTTGCCAGCGGCCCGTTGCTATTTGCAGCCGCCAAAAAAGGTATTCCTTGCCTTATTCAAGAGCAAAACTCTTATCCAGGCATTACCAACAAAATATTGGCCGGCAGGGTTCAAAAAATTTGTGTGGCCTACCCAAAAATGGAACGTTTCTTCCCAAAAGATAAACTCTTACTTACGGGTAACCCTATCCGCCAAACAGTACAAAATATTAATAGCAACAAAGCCAAAGCCATTGCCGGTTTTGGGTTAAACCCCGAAAAGCGCACCTTACTTATTTTAGGAGGAAGCTTAGGTGCTCGCAAAATAAATCAGCTAGTATCTCAAAACCTAATCGAGCTTAAAAAGCTAGGTATTAATATTTTATGGCAAACAGGCAAACTCTATTTTGATGCCTTACAAGAAAAACACGCAGCGCAAATTGCAGACGATTTTCAAATGATGCCCTTTATAAAAAACATGGAAGATGCCTATGCAGCTGATGTGATTATTAGCCGTGCTGGGGCAGGAACAATAAGTGAATTAGCTGTTGCTAAAAAAGCTACACTACTAATTCCTTCGCCCAATGTAGCAGAAGACCATCAAACCAAAAATGCTATGGCTTTGGTGGCGCAATCTGCCGCATTAATCTATCGCGAAAGCGAAGAAGAAACTCTTTTTATACCTCGTTGCGAGAAATTGCTAAAGAGCAAAAACCAGCTAGAAGCCAATATTGCCACCTTGGCACTACCGCAAGCAGCTGAACAAATTGCCAACGAAATTGACAAAATGATTGCTGATGCTAAGTAAACCCAACGTATATTTTGTAGGTATTGGTGGCATTGGTATGAGCGCCCTTGCTCGCTATTTTAAAAGCATTGGCAAAAATGTGGCAGGCTACGATAAAACCGAAACCCCACTATGTAAAGCCTTGGTTAGCGAAGGAATAGATATCCACTACGAGCCTTCCATTAAGCAAATTCCTAAAAAATTTAAAAGCCACAATACCCTTGTGGTTTATACCCCTGCTGTACCTAATGATATGGAGGAGTTACTCTACTTTACGGAGTACGGTTACCACCCTTTAAAAAGAGCACGTGTTTTAGGCTTAATCAGCCAAAACCACTATTGCTTAGCCGTGGCTGGTACGCACGGAAAAACAACCACATCTACCCTTTTAGCACATATTTTAAAGCAAGCCAACCGCAATGTTTGTGCTTTTCTAGGAGGCATCAGCACCAATTACAACAGCAACTTTATTGCAGGCAACCAAACTTCCGTTTTAGTAGTAGAAGCGGACGAGTACGATCGAAGCTTTTTACAATTAGATCCTCAGGCCGCGGTAATTACTTCAGTAGAATCAGATCATTTGGATATTTACGGAGAAGGAGATTCGATACAAACCGCATTTAAAGAATTTACTGGAAAGGTGGAGAAAATTTGTGTGGTACACAGCGACACACGATTACCTGGCATGACTTACGGCATTGAGAGTGGAGCACATTTTAACGGTGACAATTTGCAAGTAATTGACCATCAGTTTCATTTTGATTTAAGTGTTAGCGATCAATACACCATAAAAGATATTACCTGTGGCTTACCTGGCAGGCATAATGTAGAAAACGCCATTGCCGCAGCTGCCTTAGCCCTCATTTATGGGCTTTCGCCCGAAGAAGTAAAAACCGGAATTGGAAGTTTTACCGGTGTAAAAAGACGCTTTGAATATCATATCAAAAATGACGATCAAATACTAATTGACGATTACGCCCATCATCCCAGCGAAATAAAAGCATTAACCCAAGCGCTAAAAGAGCTATATCCTGGTCAAAAAGTTAGAGGCATTTTTCAACCACACCTTTACAGTCGCACCCGTGATTTTGAAGATGAGTTTGCCGAAGCCCTAGGTCAGCTAGATGAATTGTGGCTAATGGACATTTACCCTGCAAGAGAAAAACCCATTCCAGGAGTAACTAGTAATGCTTTGCTTCAAAAAATAAACTTGGAGCACAAACAACTGGGCAGTAGTACAGAAATACTGAATCATTGCGCACAAAACCCACAAGGTATAACTGTAACCATTGGCGCTGGAGATATTGACCAACTAGTACAACCGCTCAAGTTTAAACTCCTACAATGAGAAAACTTTGGAACATAGCATTTTGGGTTTTAGGTACATTACTCATCCTTGTAACACTAAGCTTTAGCAGTACACACCTAGAGCAAAATAAAGTAAGCGGCCCCCATATTTTGGTGGATTACAGCAATGAACATTACTTTGTTGCCGAGCAAGAAATCGAAGACATCGTGCGAAAAACCTATCCCTATTTTGACAGTTTATTAGTTCGAGAAATTAACATTAACTTGTTAGAAGAAAGCATTGATAATCACCCATGTATCCGTAAAGCAGAAGTATATTCGACCATAACAGGAAGCTTAGAAATACGGGTACAACAAAAAAAACCACATTACCGGGTAGTAAACTCAAAAGGAGGCTACTACGTAGATGAACAAGGAGACAGCATGGCGCTTTCTCCACACTTTAGTGCTACAGTTCCGTTGGTAACGGGGCTACTTACAAGCCAAAGCAGAAAAGAAGTACATGAGTTTTTAGAGCAAATGCAACAAAATTCGTTTTACAAAAACTTTTTTACTGGAATTGAAGTAAGCGATAATGGTGAGTGGATTTTATACCCAAAACTGGGTAAACACAAAGTAATATTAGGTAAACCTGAAAATATAGATACTAAAATGGGCAAGCTAAAACGTTTTTATACCAGCGTAGTAGCATCTAGTAACATAGATAGTATTGCCTTGCTAAACCTTAAGTACCAGGGTCAAGTGGTGTGCACCAAACATTAAAAACAACATGAGCACAGAACAAATAGCGGTTGGATTAGACATTGGAACCACGAAAATTGTAGCCATGGTAGGCCGCAAAAATGAGTACGGTAAGCTAGAGATTTTGGGTATGGGCAAGGCCAAATCGTTGGGTGTTCATCGTGGGGTAGTTACTAATATTACGCAAACCATTGAATCCATTCAACTGGCCGTACAAGAAGCAGAAATAGCCTCAGAACAAGATATTAACAGCGTAGTAGTGGGTATTGCTGGTCAGCACATTCGCAGTGCGCAACATAGCGATTACTACGTCCGTGAGCATCCAGACGAGGTTATTGACGACAAAGACATTGGAGCGCTAATTGACATCGTACACAACTTGGTGATGATGCCTGGTGAAGAAATTATCCACGTTTTACCACAAGAGTTTAAAGTAGATGGCCAAGCGGAAATACACGAACCACGCGGAATGTATGGACGCAGGTTAGAAGCTAACTTCCATTTAGTAGTGGGCCAAATAAGCTCCATTAAAAATATTGGCCGCTGTATAAAAAGTAGCGATTTACAGGTAGATGCAATTACGCTCGAACCTCTTGCTTCCTCGGATGCGGTATTGAGTCAAGAAGAAAAAGAAGCAGGCGTAGTATTGGTGGATATTGGTGGAGGAACTACCGATGTAGCCATTTTTAAAGACGGTATTATTCGCCATACGGCTGTAATTCCTTTTGGTGGTAACGTTATTACGGAAGATATTAAAGAAGGCTGTAGCATTATTGAAAAGCAAGCCGAACTTTTAAAAATAAAATTTGGATCTGCCTGGCCAGGTGAAAACAAGGAGAACGAAATTGTAAGCATCCCTGGATTACGAGGACGTGAACCTAAAGAGATTTCCTTAAAAAATCTGAGCCGTATTATTCACGCTCGTGTAGTTGAAATTATTGAGCAAGTATATCTGGAAATTAAAAACTACGGGCATGATGAAAACAAGAAAAAGCTCATTGCTGGTATAGTGCTTACTGGTGGCGGTAGTCATCTAAAACACATTAAGCAACTTACTGAGTACGTTACTGGTATGGATTCGCGCATTGGTTACCCCAGCGAACATTTGGCCAATGACTCAAATGAGGAATTAAGCTCCCCCATTTTTGCCACAGCCGTGGGATTGGTATTGCAAGGTTTAGCAAAAGGAGACGAAGCCCAACGCAGAGAACAGGAATTAAAAGGATCGGAGACAGCCCAAATGCTAAGTGCCGAGCAAAAAACTGAGGCCAGCCCAACGGTAGAAGCGGGCGACCAACCTCAAGGCGAAGTTAAAACGGAAATAGAATCCGAAACTTCTACAGAAGAGAACAAAAAGCGTAAATCGGTATTTGAAAATTTTACCGAAAAATTGCGCAATTTTTTAAATGACGATATCTAATTAGTAAAAAAGCCCATATGAGCGATCCAAATAACACGGATACCATTTCGTTCGATTTACCCAAGAACCAATCCTCTGTAATTAAAGTAATTGGCGTAGGAGGAGGCGGTAGCAATGCCGTAAATCACATGTACAACCAAGGCATTAAAGGCGTTGATTTTGTAGTGTGTAACACCGATTCGCAAGCCCTAAGCACCAGCCCTGTACCTAACAAAGTACAACTGGGCGTAACCCTTACCGAGGGTTTAGGCGCAGGCGCCAATCCGGAAGTAGGCCAACAAGCAGCCCTAGAAAGTATAGAGGATTTACAAAAACTACTGAAAACCAACACCAAAATGGTGTTCATTACCGCTGGTATGGGCGGTGGTACTGGTACAGGAGCCGCTCCGGTAATTGCCAAAACCGCTAAAGATGCCGGCATACTAACCGTTGGTATTTGTACCATTCCTTTTGCATTTGAAGGTATTAGCCGTAAAGGCCAAGCCGAGAAAGGGGTAGAAGCTCTTCGCAACAGCGTTGATTCCTTAATTGTAATCAACAACAACAAACTGCGCGAAGTGTATGGCAACTTGGGCTACAAAACAGGCTTCGCTAAGGCCGATGAAGTTTTGGCTACCGCAGCCCGTGGTATAGCCGAAGTAATTACGCACCACTACAGCACCAACATTGACTTGCGTGATGCCAAAACAGTACTATCTGATAGCGGCACGGCCATTATGGGGTCGGCTACTGCCAGTGGCGATAACCGCGCATCCAAGAGTATTGAAAAGGCTTTGGACTCGCCTTTACTTAATGATAATCACATTCGTGGAGCCAAAAACGTTTTGCTCCTAATTGTTTCTGGTAGCGAAGAAATTACCATTGATGAGATTGGCGAAATCAACGATCATATCCAAGTACAGGCTGGTGGTAGCGCCAACATTATTATGGGTATTGGCGAAGACAACGATTTAGGCAATGCCGTAGCTGTAACCATTGTTGCCACCGGGTTTACACCCGATCAGCAAGTACAGGCTATTGGTCAATCCCCGCAAAGGGTAATACATACGTTAGAAGATGACCAACCCATAAGCGCGCAGGTTTACAACAAACCTGTAGTGCCCGAAACAGAGAAAAACGCGGAGGATTTTATTAACCGCGAATTAGCTAAACTCGAACAGATTCAAAGCCAACCCCAGCAGGCCAATCTTTTTGAAGAAACGAATAATGTGCCCGATGAGCCAACTTCTAATACATCTCATTCCCCTACTGAAGTAACACCGACAGCAGTAGAAACAACGGAAAACTCTGAGCCAGAAAGCGAAATTAAGCGCTACGTACTAGAAGATGAAAATGAAAAGCAAGCTACGCCCTTTACCTTGGATAGCAATGCTACGGTGGGAGACATAAGTCCTGTTTCAAGCGAAAATGAGACATCAAGCAACACAACATTAGAGACAGAAGAACCCGTTTTTGAGATTTCAAGTTTTGAGCAACCTGTAGAAGCTCCGATAGAGACTGCCAAGGTATTTAGCCCAGAAGAAGAAATGGCAACGGAAGAACCTACGCCAATAGCTAGCCTTCCTGAAACGGAAATACCAGCGCCTGTTTCTGAAGCAAAAGAGGAAAAAATAATATATACGCTTGAAGACATTCAAGAGTTGGAAGAAACCTTGCGCAATGCGAAGCCAGATGGCCCCATAGCTGAGGCTAAGCCGAAGCACGTTCCAGAACCTGAAGATGCTTCCTTACGTTTTGAAATAAAATCGGAAAGTAACAACACGCCTCCAGCAACACCTAGCAGCGAGCGCAGTTTTGACCCCACCGAAATGAGCTTGAGCGACTCTAAAGCCCTTCACTTAAAGGCCTCTGAGCGCAAGCAAACTTTAAAAATGTTTAATTACAATTTTAAAAATCAAAGTAATTCGATAGATGAAATATCTAATCAACCAGCTTATAAAAGGAATGGTGTAAAACTAAACCAAGGTGGGCCGATTAGCGAGGAGCCCTTAAGTAGGTTTACTATTGATGATAGTGAAGGCGGTGCGGATATTAAAACTAACAATACGTTTTTACACGATAACGTGGATTAATAATACTTAGAAAAACATGAGCTTATCAGCCCAAATTGCCGAAGAACTAAAGGCGGCTATGCGCGCCAAAGACAAAGTAAAACTTGAAACATTACGCGCCATAAAATCGGCTATACTATTAGCCCAAACCGAAGGCGGTGCCACGACTGAGCTAAGTGAAGATGATGAAATGAAAATTTTAATCAAGCTTCAAAAGCAGCGTAAAGATTCGTTGAGCATTTATAAAGAGCAAGGCCGCGAAGATTTGGCGGCCGATGAAGAGGCTCAACTAAACGTGATAAACGCTTTTTTACCGCAGCCATTAAGCGATGACGAGCTAAACGATTATTTGAAAGAACTTATCGTTAAGGTAGGTGCTAACGGCCCGCAAGATTTAGGTAAAGTAATGGGCTTAGCCAGCAAAGAATTAGCTGGCAGAGCCGATGGAAAGACAATCTCCGCCAAGGTTAGACAACTTTTAAATTGAGGATCAAGTACATTTGAAGTTGAAAATCCCTGGTGCTTTTGCATTGGGGATTTTTATTTTACACCAACCTGTTTTTTATAGCCACCTGTACTGCCTCTACCTTATTGTGTACTTGCAACTTTTGATAAATATTCTCTATATGCTTTCGTACAGTACCTGGGCTTATAAAAAGGTTTTCGGCAATTTGATTATAGGCTAAACCCGAGGCCAATTGTTCCAGAATTTCGGTCTCACGCTTGGTTAAGTTAAAGTCTATACTTTCAGGTGTTGTTTCCTCCGTTTTAAAACGGATTAAATTCAACGCCTTTCGCGCCACACTGCTAGACATGGGCGCACCACCATCCATTACATCCAAAATAGAATCATGTATTTTTTGCGGCTTTTCATCCTTTAGCAAATAACCATTTGCTCCTGCCATTATTGACTCAAAGATGTAATTCTCCTCATCAAAAACGGTACTCATAATAACCTTAATATGCGGGTACTTCTTTTTTAGAGCTGCTGTCGTTTCAATTCCATTTAACTGCGGCATTTGGATATCCATCAACACCAAATCTACATGAGCATCTACCTCCAAATGATCCAGCAAAGCCTTTCCATTAGGCTCCCATCCTCTAAGCTCAAAAGCCCCATCAAAGAGATTTAGCTTATCTATCAAGGTCTTGGCAATGTGATGATTATCTTCGGCAATAAGAACTTTAACAGACATAGTTAGAATATTAGAATAGGCTAAAGTAGATACTTCCTTACCGTAATACTATACG
The DNA here is from genome assembly GCA_937146805.1 of uncultured Owenweeksia sp. Taxonomy (GTDB): domain Bacteria; phylum Bacteroidota; class Bacteroidia; order Flavobacteriales; family Schleiferiaceae; genus Owenweeksia. The sequence continues at coordinate 19,221 of CAKZRR010000021.1, forward strand.
TAATTTGCCTTATTAAGGGTTTTAGTCAATTGTATTTGGGTACCCCTGCCGGGAGAGGACTGAATGCGGCAAGACCCGCCTACCTCCTCCATTCTTTGTTTCATATTGGCCAAGCCATAGCCGTGCTTACTCACCGTATCTAACTCAAAACCCACTCCATCATCCGTAATGGCTACCCGTAAATCCGCTTCCTCCTTATCTATTAGTACCGTCATTTTATTAAACTGCCCATGTTTTAGGGCGTTATTAATAGCCTCTTGACAAACCCTATAAATAGCAATCGCCTGTAAAGGACCCAATACGATGGGCTCTTTGCATTTTAATTCGATCACGATTTTTTCGGAGTCACCATTGAGCGCCCCCGTAAACTCCCTAAGCTTGGCAGCCAGCATTTCTATTGTTACGGCTTCCTTATTCATGGCCCAAATAGTCTCTCGCAATTGCGCCATTGTATCTCGTGTATAATCACTTATTTGATCAAAACTATCCTTGCGTTTTTCATCTTTTTCAGCGAAAGCCAAATTATCTAATGACGATGATATAACCGTAAGTTGAGCTCCGATATGATCGTGCAAATCTTTAGAAATGCGCACTCTATCTTCTTGAATACTGCTTTTTATTTCAGCCTTACTAAGCTCTTCTTTTAACCGCGCTTCTTCTCTCAATTTTTCATTACGCAAGCGCTGTTGCCTATAGGTAAATACACCAGTTAGTATTAACAGTAAGGCTCCAGCCGAAAGTGTCATCAACCAATTATCACGCGATTTTACCTCCAGCTTTTGATTGGCTATTTCCACTTCATTTCTTGCCAGTAACTTTTCCTTTTTCTCCGTTTCATACTTTGTTTCCATCTCCTCCACCTGCTCCACTGATTCTATCTTGTATAAAGAGTCTTTAATCGTAGTTAATTTTTCGAAATGTTTTAAGCTGGCTTCAAAATCTCCACCGCTTTTATAATATTCTACCCAACCCGTTTCAATCATCTCTTCACCAAAAAGATAATCAGATGAATCGGCCAAAGCACTTCCTTCTAGCAAATAGAATCTGGCATCAGTAAGGTTTCCTTCCTTAGAATAAAGCATACCTAAATTAGCGCATATTATAACCAACTGCTCCACCTGCTGCTGCTCTTTTAAGTTTCTATAGGCCAACAGATCAAAGTACAAAGCTGAATCTGGAATTTCCAACAACTCATAGCTAGCACCCAAATTAAGGTAGGTAACACCCAAAACTCTATCCATACCTTGTTCCTCAAAATAAGCGGTAGATTTTAGCAGCAATGAAACAGCCGTGCGCCATTCCTTGAGTTCAAAATGTATAACTCCTAAGTTGGTGGCTGTATGGTTTATTAAATAAGGATCACCCGTATGAATGGCCAGTTTATAAGCCTTTTCATGGTATATTTTTGATTTGCCGTAATTTTTAGACTGCCTCAAAGCAAGCCCAATTTGATCGTATATTAAAATTAGGTCTGACGTATCTTGTAACCTTTCGGCATCGTTAGCCGCCAGTATCATATACTCAACGGCTTTGGTATTATCACCTTTACTCATATAGCCATAACCAATCCGAGAGTAATAAGAGTACAACTCTTTACTAGTATCTGCGTTTTTAACCAGCTTAATACCCAGGAAATTGAGTGCCAATGCCTTATCAATATCTCCTTTATAAAAATAAGGGATACTTAACCCGCCCAAAGCGAAGCCATAGGTAGTCGAGTCCGTTCGCCTGGCAACCTCTACACATATTTTTCCATATATAATACTAGAATCTAAATCGAGGTAGGAAAAAATATCCGATAGTTCGCTATAAACCATCACACTATCACTAGACGTAATTTCTTTTCGCAACTCGCTTTTTAGGCTGTCTATTTTTTCTTGAGATTGTCCTTTTGAGGTGCAGAAGACACCCGCTAAAAAGAGTAGCAGTAGTAATAATCGCATTAATTAAGGCTGTTAGTTTATCGAATGTAAACTAATGCATTAAAACAACAAAACCTCCCCTAAAGGAGGTTTTGAAATAGGTCTTTTATCTAATACTTATAAGTATATAAAACGGGTGAGGCGTTGGGATCGTTATCTTGTAATAAAAACTGTTGGCTTCCTGTACCTGCCTTCCGCAATAGCGTTAAATCAAAACTTAGAGTTTGCGTAATCAAGGCTTGGCAGTAATCGCCATTATTATGATGTTTTAACTGTAAATGTGGAATAGGTATACCGGGACCAAAATGTTGTAAAATGCCCAAATCGAAATCGTGCGTACCGCAACCGCCTCCATAGCTAAATGTAATTTCCAAACAATCTCCTAATACTTGAGCCGATTCAATGCGTACAGGATCATCCATACCTTGCACATTTACCTTAATTTGTTGTTGACAGCCCAAAGATGCCAACTCTCGATAACATAAAATTTCGGCCAAATCTCCATCGGCTACACACAGTGATTTATGAGTGGTGATAAGGCGATAGTTAAACTCTACATTGGCGTTTTCCTTTAGTACCACTCCTGTAGGAAGTTTAACTGGCTCGAGGTATTTACCATCGCTGGTAAGCAACATTAAAGGGCAGTCCTGCGAAAAACCATTTATACGCACCACGGTTCCCTTTACACTGTAATTACAGCCACAGGCACCTTCGGTGTATTGTGTGATTCCATGTTCATACTTGGCTATACAAGCGTTGGTATAGGTTTCACCATCGCAACCACAAACAGGGTTTATATCCATAGAGCAGATAATCTCGTGGTCAATTAAATCGGGATTTGAACAACCTTTGGGCTTATCACTTTTACTACAAGCCGCAATGGCCACAGTAAACAAAATCATTATCAGCTTTTTCATTTCTATACTTTTCGTTCGTCTACAGGTAAGACGTTCGGAAAAGAAAAAGGGTTGCGAGGAATTTTAGCCAATAGGCTCAGGGTCGCCCAAAAAATGCGGCTGGGTATTTAAAAGGTATAAATCTAGCATCATTTTAAAACGAGCCAATACTTCACGAACACGGGTTTTAAACCCAGCACGATGACTCACATCTTGAGCATTTAATCCGTAGGCTTCCACATTAAAATGCCTGGCAATGCACACGGCCCTTTGATTGTGGAAGTTTTGTGAAATAACTACAAATTTATTCTGTCCAAATACCTTTTGAGCTCTTACCATCGAATCCAAGGTTCTAAAACCTGCATAATCGAGCACAATCCTGTCCGCGGGTATTCCGCGTTTGGTTAGGGCATCAAACATAGCTTGGGGTTCATTGTAATTGGCCTTTCGATTGTCGCCACTTACTAAAATGTATTCCACCTTTTTCGCTTCAAACAATCGCTTGGCGGCATCCATTCTATATTCAAAATACAAGTTTTTGTGCCCGTTAGATAAATTTTTACTGGTGCCTAACAATACGGCTACTTTGGCATTAGGAACGGACGCTACCTCATTAAAAAGGTAATCTTTTGATTGATGGTAAGCCCAGTAATAGGAAAAAAGGAGCACGCTTCCTACTACCAACAGCACTCCTAAAACTAAACGTCCACCTTTTTTTATCAAACCCACCTTTCAACTACAACGCTTAATTCGCACGAAAATTAGTCTTCGGGTAAATACTCTAAAATCAACTTATCCTTTTCAGCGTAAAAGTCCTCTATATGCTTGTTGTTATCCGAAATAAAGCTACTCAATTCCTTCTGCGCCTTTTTAAATTCCTTTTCTTCTAAAAACGAATTACTCAATTCTTCGGCCAGTGGTGTAAGTACATCATCTAAGGCTTCTTGCGTTTCTTCTAAAAACGAAAGCACCTGTTTGTATAAATTATCTTGCCCATCAAAATCAGCATAATTGGCCACCTCAGCTAGTGATAGCGTTAAATCCTTTTGCATAAATTCCAAAATGCTGCTCAACGAATCTTGATTACCGTTGGTAGCTAGTAGAAAATCTTTAATGTGTTGCTCCACTCTAAAAAATGAGAGGGTCATGTCTCTAGAATACAACGTTACTTCATCCAACATACGGTATTCCTCCTCCATTTCGGCATCCTTCACCAAGTTCATTTGGTGCATTTTAGCAAAGTGGTTGTCCGCCTCTTCCATACGATAAGAGGCATTAAGTAATTGATCTTCCGCCTTCATCACCGCATCGTAGTAAATTTTCAAATCTTCATAAGAATTGTATCTATCCGCTACCAGTTCCTGTGCCACGTTAAAATCATTCTCATACGCATCAATAAATTGGCTTAAGCCCGACATGTACTCCTTGCGTAAAATATCGTAGTCCTTGTAATTTGGCAATCTATCAATCACCTTTTTACTATCTTTTAACTGTGTAACTACCATCTCGCGGTACTTGGCCACCTTTCGGGCATCTTCATTCTTTAAGCTGGCTTTTAAATACAACAAGTTTTTCTTATTTATTTTACGCATTTGGCCACTAAACTCGCGGTAATAAAGCGCTGGTGTTTTATAACGTTGGGCATCTGCTAGGTTGCTAAATCCAATAAAAAATGCCAATAAAAGGGTCAATCTGTTCATAGGTGCGATTTATCTGTACAGCACAAATATAACGGCTTAAAGAGGTATAAAAAAAGTATAATTGCTATTAGCAGAAAATGAGGCTAGTACAATTTCAAATCTCCTTATTTAAGCAGTATCCATTCGGGCGAAAGCCCCATAAAAAACCCGCTAACAACAAATGTTGCAGCGGGCTTTACTATTTATAATAGAAGACTGTTATTACATCATTCCTGGCATTCCACCACCCATTCCTGGAGGCATTCCTGCTGGAGCACCTTCTTCACTTGGAATTTCGGTAATAGTAGCCTCGGTAGTTAACAACATACCCGCTACAGATGAAGCGTTTTCTAATGCTACACGTGTAACTTTGGTAGGATCGATAATTCCGGCAGCCAACATATTTTCATACGTTTCAGTTTTGGCATTGTAACCAAAATCGTCTTTTCCTTCTTTTACTTTCGATACGATTACCGAACCTTCTTGCCCTGCATTTTCAACAATTTGGCGCAAAGGCTCCTCAATAGCACGGGCTACAATACCCATACCGGTGGTTTCATCATCATTATCTCCAGTAGCGTTTACCAATACGGCTGCTGCACGAACTAGGGCAACACCTCCACCGGCAACAATACCTTCTTCAATGGCTGCGCGAGTAGCGGCCAAAGCATCATCTACACGATCTTTCTTTTCTTTCATTTCTACTTCCGAAGCAGCACCAACATACAATACAGCTACACCGCCAGCTAACTTAGCTAAGCGCTCTTGTAATTTTTCACGATCGTAATCTGAAGTAGTTGATTCGATTTGTGCTTTGATTTGATTTACGCGAGCCGTAATATCATCGGCAGCACCGGCACCATTTACAATGGTCGTGTTGTCTTTATCAATACTTACCTTTTCCGCTGTACCCAACATTTCGATGGTAGCATTTTCCAAAGTAAAACCTCTTTCTTCCGATATTACAGTTCCTCCAGTAAGAATTGCAATATCCTCTAACATCGCCTTTCTACGGTCTCCAAAGCCTGGTGCTTTTACAGCAGCCACTTTTAAGCTTCCGCGAATTTTATTCACTACCAAAGTAGCTAAGGCTTCGCCATCTAAATCTTCTGAAATAATAACTAAAGGCTTACCACTCTGAGCAACAGGCTCTAAAACTGGTAAAAGCTCCTTCATATTACTAATCTTCTTATCGTAAATAAGAATGTAAGGCGCTTCCATGTCGGCAATCATTTTCTCGCTATCGGTAACAAAGTACGGAGACAAATAACCACGGTCAAACTGCATACCCTCCACTACATCTACGTAAGTTTCGGTACCCTTAGCTTCTTCTACTGTAATTACACCTTCCTTTTTAACCTTATCCATTGCTTGAGCAATTAAGGCACCAATAGCATGATCGTTATTGGCAGAAATAGAAGCTACTTGCTCAATTTTTTCAGAACTATCACCTACCTCAGCAGATTGAGAACGCAAGTTGGCCACCACCATTTCTACGGCTTTATCCATACCGCGCTTAATATCCATTGGCGATGCACCAGCGGCCACATTTTTCATTCCATGACCATAAATTGCCTGTGCTAAAACAGTAGCGGTAGTAGTTCCGTCTCCGGCAACATCAGCCGTACGGCTAGCTACTTCTTTTACCATTTGAGCTCCAAGGTTTTCCACCTTGTCTTCTAACTCAATTTCTTTAGCTACCGATACACCATCTTTAGTTACGGCTGGCGAACCAAAAGATTTTTCGATTACTACATTACGCCCCTTTGGACCTAAAGTTACTTTTACTGCATTTGCCAATTGATCTACCCCTCTTTTCAGGGCATCTCTAGCTTCTAAATTAAATTTTATGTCTTTAGCCATTGCTAATTAATTTTTTAGTGTTGTTTGAAATTTGATTTGAAAACGAATTAACCGATTACGGCAAAAATGTCCGATTCACGCATAATTAGGTAATCTTTACCATTGTGCTTAATCTCAGTACCACCGTACTTTCCGTAAAGCACTACATCACCAGTTTTAACCGTCATAGGTTCGTCTGGCTTACCATTTCCAACAGCTACAATAGTTCCTTGCTGTGGCTTTTCTTGAGCCGTATCTGGAATAATAATTCCCGAAGCAGTTTTTGTTTCGGCAGCGCTAGGTGCTACAAGCACTCTATCGGCCAATGGGCGAAGATTCATTTCACTCATTTCTATTTGATTTATTTAAGGTTAAACTCCATTTATTATGATGCGTTTGCTTAGTCAGAAAGTATGCCAAGCCAAACTAACTAGTATCCATGACAAAAAAATGCCACCGCTGCTGACAGGGTGGCATTTTTCAATAAAAAATGGTAACGGCAAAAACGGTTTTCTGACTAATTTACTTTCATAATTGTATAACCATCGGTAGAAATACTACCCGCCTTAGATTTATTTACGGAAACAACCTGCATCTGATATTTCTCTTTATCATCCTTTCCCTCGGGCCATGAGCTTAGTTCCATCACAAAGCCTTCGGGCATGTTTTTAGGAAATGCGCCCATTTGCTGATTGATTTTTGAAAACGACTCGTAAAAATTACTGTAACTCAACTCCTTGGTTGTCCAAATTTCGGTATAGCTATCATCGTTGGCTTTAGCTGTGTATTGGTTGCAGGTATAGCCTGCTATGGTTTTTGTTTTACCCGTTTTTTGATAACTCACCTCGGTATTATTTGCTTTTTTAGTAGCAGCTTTGCCGCCAGGCATATTAATGGGTTTACTTAAGTCATACTCCATGCCCATTTTCATACCTGCCTGGTTAATCAACGTGGTTACTTTGTTATCGCTTAAACTTATAACCGATTGTGCATTGATGGGAGTACCCATAGGCGCCATCTCCATATTTAAACCGTAGTAACCTCCATCCGGAGAGAACATTAAATCAAAATTCATGGTAGTGAGTTCACCTTTTTCATCGTGCATTTCCATCACCATTTTTACCTCTGATGAAAATGTGTAATTGGTGTAAACGGCTAAAACTTTATCAACTAACTGAAAGTGAGCCGAAGCAGTAAACACTAGGGCAAGCGCTAGTACGGTATGCCAAATTTTAAAGGGTCCTATGTTTTTCATTTTATTGGAATTTGTTTGGGTTTTAAATGTACGCAAATTAACAGGTCGTAAGCTAAAGTAAAGCGCAAAAAAAATCCCCTGTAAAGTAAATTTACAGGGGATTAAAATATTGTTTACAGTAAATTAATTACCCTCTTCCTCCTTAACAGGCTCAGGTAATTCCTCTGCTGGTATTTGCTGAATTTGTTGAGGCGCTGGTGCTGCCGCGGGGGCTTCAAAAGCCTCTTGTGTAATTTCCGACTGTTCTTCTTGTACACCATCTTCTGAAGCTGAACCCGTCATCACGTTCATTCCTAATACTAGTGCTAATAAAGCCGCTGATAATACCCAAGTACCTTTATCTAAAAAATCGGTAGTTTTTTTAACACCTCCAAAAATTTGAGTACCACCGCCTCCAAAAGAAGAACTTAAACCGCCACCCTTAGGGTTTTGAATTAAAATGATAAGCACTAACAAAATGCAGCAGATAATTATAAGTGAAGGTAGAAATAGGGCCATGATTGCTTTTATTTACTATTTGTTTAGATTTTTTATCTCTAAAATTCGGTCGGCAAAGAAACTACTTTTTTCGGGATATTTCAACTGTAGAATTTGATAAGCCTTAATCGCTTCTTTGTAATGTTTTTGCTGCACATAAACCTTTGCTAAGGTTTCTGTTACCAAAGCACCCTCTTCTCCCGAAACTAGATCCATATTTGGCACTTGCGCAGGCTTTACTTTTTCTTTTGCCTTATTTTTTATTTCCGGTAATTTTTCCACAAAGGCATCCAGCAATTCTATTTTGCTTTCAAAGCTTTTCCTTTCTTTTTCCGGGGTTTCGTTCTCAATTTTTTCAACCGATTTAGATACTTCGATCACTGGTTCCTTGTTGAGTTGTTTTAACCATCCCGAAAAAGAGCGCGACTCATTTTCGCTTTCTTCGTTTTCCTCAACTGTTAACTCCTCGATGGGTTCCTCCTCTATTTCCGGCTCTTCTGCTTCTTCTTCACCAATCACAAAAACAGGCATATCATCGTCCACAACCACCTCTTCTACCGTTTCTGCCTTTTCATCCATCACCTCATCAATCGGTTCCTCAATCTCAAAAGCCATTACAATAGGCTCTTTATCAAGCAATGATTCCTCCTCAACAAGCACCTTGTTTTTTTCAGTGACTTCAACTACTTCAGCACTTTCCTCTTCAACAATTACTTCCAGAGCAACCTCTTCCTTCTCTAGTATTGGCTCAGGTGTTTCAGGTTGTACAGTAACCTCCTCTATCAATTCCGTTACTTCTTCTACAGGCTCATCAGCAGTTTGTTTTTCTTCTTCCACTGTTTCAGGCACAGACACTTTTTGCTTATCACTAAGTGATGCTCCCGTTTCTTTTTTATGCTTAAAATCTTCTCTAAGTTTTCTGTTCTCATCCAGAATTGCCTTCACCTTTTCGGCTGGCGACAAACCTTCTAAATTTAGTTTTGGCTTCGCCACAGGCGGCTCATCTACTATAGCTACAGTTATTGGCTTTTCTATCTCCGTCTCAACCTCTAGGGTTTCCCTTGGCTCTTCCAACTCAGTAACTACAACTTCTTCTTCAGACTGCTCTTCTTGCTCAATAAGCTCTTCTACTGCTAGTATTTCCTCCTCCACCGGAAGCTCTTCTTCTGGGCTCTCTACTTGTAATTCTTCTTTAGGTTCTTCCTCTAAAACAGATTCCTCAATCAATGCCTCCTCTTCCGTTTCGGTTTCAATACTGTCACTCAAGTAGCGCTCCAAACTGTCCTTCCAATTTTCTTCCTCCTCCACTTCTCTTTCAAACAAATCAAAAAGCACCTCCCTGTTGTTACTCAACATGGCTGTTTTTCCTAATTGCTGATTAAATAGATAATTACGAGAGGATTGGCTTAAACGAAGGGTATATAAAAGCTGAACCGGCTGCGAATAAGGATACTTTTCGGCCAACTCCTTAAGGTCATCCACGCTTTGTTGCGCCACCAAATGGGGCTTATGCAAAAGCTCTATGAGTTGATTAGCTTCCAATTACCAGCTTCCTATAGATTGATTTAAAATGTTCTCAGCCAGCTCTTCCACAATGGTGGTCATCAGTTCTTCTTTCACTTCCGAAATATCCACATTTGCATCGAAATCTGCAAAGCGATTAAAGTTTTGATCAAAACTTTTTTTCTCCTCTAGGGTATTTACATACGAAACCTTCACTGTAATAGTCAATCGGTTTTGCGCTACTTTACCAATATCACTGGCCTGTGCGCTAATTGGCTTAATACTGTAATCTACTATAGAGCCTGAAAATTGCAGGTCTCCTTTTTTGCTTACCAACTCCAAAGGCGTTTGGCGCACAAAAATATCGCGCAAAGCCTCGGTGAAATTTTGGCTTAGCTGTGGCTCAACAATTTGCGCATAATTAGGAAAAAAATCTACCGAGATGGTCTTTGCATCACCCACATGTCCTCCTGTAAAAGAATATCCACCACCACAAGCAGCCAACACAGCTAAGGTTACAAACGCTAAGAATTTTTTCATTGTAAATCGAATTGTTTTATTTTCCGATACAAGGTTCGTTCCGAAATGCCCAATTCGTCCGCAGCATTTTTTCGCTTTCCGTTATTTCTTTCTAAGGCCTTCTTTATTAGCTCTAACTCCTTCTCTTGCAAAGATAAATTCTCCTCTTCAATCGTCTCGTGATCAGTATCGTAAGTACTGGTGTGCAACTCCGTATCGCCCTCCTTGTAAATAGGAACATAAGGCGCTACACCTGTTGAACTCGGGGCAGGTGCTTTAGCCTCGTCCTCTCCGTAAATTTTACTCAACAACTGTGAGTTATCCTTTTCAAACTCATCCGTTAGGCCATTCTTCATCAGCTCCAAGGTGAGGTTTTTAAGGTCATGCAAATCGCTTTTCATGTCAAACAAAATCTTGTACATAATTTCGCGTTCGCTCGAGAAATCAGAAGATGACGGCCCTCCTTTGGGTTGATATAAAGCCGGTAATTCGGTTTGACCAATTTCGGGTAAATAGGCACGCAACATATTCCCATCAACTTCTCTATTTTGCTCTACCACCGACATTTGTTCGGCTAAATTTCGCAATTGCCTAATATTTCCTGGCCAGCGATAATGTGATAACATCTCAATAGCATCGGGCCTTAGCCTAATGGGTGGCAAGTGGTATTTATCGGCAAAATCGGCCACAAATTTTCTGAAAATTAAGTGTACATCTTCCTGTCTTTCTCGCAATGGCGGAATTTTTATTTCCACCGTATTAAGTCTATAATACAAGTCCTCTCTAAACTTATTGCGCTTAATAGCCTCCAATAAATTCACATTGGTGGCGGCCACTATTCGCACATCGGTTTTTAAGGTTTTTGATGATCCCACTTTAATAAACTCGCCCGTTTCTAACACACGTAACAAACGTACCTGCGTGCTTAAAGGCAATTCGCCTACCTCATCTAAAAATATAGTACCCCCGTTGGCCTCTTCAAAATAACCTTTGCGAGCTGCGGTAGCTCCTGTAAACGAACCTTTCTCATGCCCAAACAGCTCACTATCAATAGTTCCTTCTGGTATTGCACCACAATTTACCGCTATATAAGGGTTGTGCTTACGATGCGATTGATGGTGGATAATCCGCGGAATAGCTTCCTTACCCACACCACTTTCGCCACTTACCAGCACAGAAATATCGGTAGAAGCTACTTGCACCGCTTTATTTAAAGCATGCTCTAAAACCACCGAACGGCCAATAATACCAAAACGCTGTTTTATTTCCTGCAAGTTGCTCATTCTACTGTTATACGGGTTAAAATGTTTTTGTCCTGATAAATTTTATTGCCCGTAGTAGTATTTATTACAAATGGTTTAAAGGCCTTTAAAGTAAGATAGCTAGCGGTAGGCAATGGTTGTGGTACTTTTAAAAAATCACGTCTTCCGCTACCAATTCCTTCCCAAAGCAATTGGTTAGCTGCATCGTAAATCTTAATTTCAAAACCCGACTGCAAATTTTCGATGCAAGTGGTTCTACTGCTATCTTCAATACAAATGGTAAGGAGGCCTTCCGTTTTTATACTTTGATTTACCACCTTAAAGCGCAGGTTATTATCCACCCATTTTTCGCCTACCTTTTGTTGTGCCCAAGCTCCTGCACTGGCCATAATCAATAAAGCAACTGTAATTTTTTTAAACATTTCTGTTAATTTTCTTTAATTCCTAATAATGTTCCTCCGGTACAATCGGTAATTTTTACGTTTACAAAATCACCTGGTTTTTCATCTCCTTTCGGGAAAACAACCACCGTATTATAGGTGTTTCGTCCGTACCAATCGTTTTCCGATTTTTTAGACGAACCCTCAATTAAAACCTCCTGCACATCGCCTACCATCTGCTTATGACGTACCAGCGAATGCGCTCGTTGTTTATCAATAATTTCTTGTAATCGCCTCTTTTTTACCTCCAACGGAATATCGTCTTCCATTTTACGAGCCGCATACGTGTTCGGCCTTTCGGAATAGTAAAACATGTAACCAAAATCATAGTTTACAGCATCCATCAAGCTAAGGGTTTCGGCATGGTCTTCTTCCGTTTCGGTAGGGAAGCCCGTAATCATATCATGCGAAATGCCGCAATTGGGAATAATCTTTCTAATACGATCTATCAATGCTAAATATTCCTCGCGATTATGCCCACGGTTCATTAACTTAAGCACTCGGCTGCTGCCCGATTGAACCGGTAAGTGAATGTATTTACAAATGTTATCGTACTTGGCTATAGCATGCAAAACGTCATCATGCATGTCCTGTGGGTTGCTGGTGCTAAAACGAATACGCACCTTTGGAGCTGCCTCAGCCGCCATTTCTAGCAATTGCGCAAATCCCACGGAAGTGGCTTTGGCGGCATCACTCGCTTTTTCAAAATCCTTTTTTAAACCACCACCGTACCACAGGTAGCTATCTACGTTCTGCCCCAATAAGGTGATCTCCTTGTAACCTTGGGCTTCTAAGTCTTTAACCTCTTCTAAAATTGTTTGGGGGTTTCTACTTCTTTCCCGGCCCCGGGTAAAAGGCACCACGCAAAAGGTGCACATATTATCACAACCTCTCGTAATCGAAACAAAAGCGTTAATACCGTTGGTACCCAGGCGTACAGGGCTTACATCAGCATAGGTTTCCTCTTTAGAGAGGATTACATTAACGGCTTTTCGGCCAGCATCTAGCTCTTGCACCAAATTGGGTAGATCGCGGTAGGCATCTGGCCCCACCACCATATCAACCAACTTTTCTTCGTCAAGTAGCTTGTCTTTTAAACGCTCGGCCATGCAACCTAAAACACCAATTTTTAACGCAGGCTGCGCCTTTTTAAGTTTATTAAAATTGGTTAAACGTTTGCGCACGGTTTGCTCTGCTTTATCGCGAATGGAGCACGTATTCAATAAGATAAGATCCGCTTCTTCTACATCTTTGGTGGTTCCATAACCCTCTTTTGTAAGTATGGAAGCTACAATTTCGCTGTCCGAAAAATTCATTTGGCAGCCGTAACTTTCTATATATAGTTTCTTTGCCGAAAGCCCGTCCTCACGAAGCAAAGCTTCCCCTTGACGTGTTTCTTCCAACATTTGTTTTGTTTCTGAATTGTGCATGGTATCGCTTTAGCAAATGCCGCGCAAAATTACAAATTGAAAGCACATTGCGCCAGATTGGCAGAAAGTAAAATTTTACGATTTTTTAAAGTGCATCCATCTGAACCATCCAAGTAACTGTTTTCATCGCATCGTGCCAATGTTCTGAAGATGCTGCATTGGTTTTAACATTGTAATACTCTTCTAAATTAAATAATCTCTTTTTAGCAATTTCACTTCCATTTAAAGTCAAGTATTCCAGCCTTCCAATTAATTGAGACTCTTCTTCATAATCACTTGTCCCCCTAAACTTTTCTAAGTCTTTTAACGATTTGGAAACAAACCTTTTAGACAAACTATCCTGAATAAAACAAGGCACTAACCCATGCCATACTACATTATCCTTCTCATAAAATATGCGTTTACGAAAAGCCATGGTTTCCCACTCCCAATTATTATTACTAGGCATTGTTTTCATTTCAAATATTATTAACGAGTCACCTTCTGACACCACCTTACAGTAATCTAAAGCGTAATACCGAGCGTACCAATCACCTGTTCTGCAATCAAATACTGAAAACTCCGAGATAAACAAATCTTCATGTGTAACCCCTGGATTGACCCAGCCACAAACCGCCAATGAAATTCCATTATTGAAAGAATGCACCAATTTTGGAGCATCTCCATTTTTCGAGCCTATTCCTCGTTGGCAAAGGCAACTATCCGTTTGCCCTATCAGTGGCAAAAAACCAATAATGCAAAAACCAAAAACTATTTTCTTTAAGAAACTATTCATAACTCCATTCTTATAAACTGGTACTAATTTAAACCTTTAAAAGGTATGTGGTTACTTCATACCTTCCCACCAAAAGGTTTCTTCTTCCTCATCAAAGCGCACTACCTCGCCTAACTGTGGCATGGCAATATTTACATTTTTGGCTTTTGCCTCTTGCGTAAAACGCTGTACAGGATCTTGCCAGGTATGCATGGCCAAAGTAAACGCCCCCCAATGAATAGGGATGGCCGTTTTGGCCTTTACATCTATTGCGGCTTGTATGCTTTCTTCGGGATACATGTGTATTTCATGCCAATTTTCGTTGTACTGGCCGCATTCCAAAAAAGCCCAATCAAAAGGCCCTAGTTTTTGGCCAATGGTTTTAAAGTGCGCATCGTAACCGCCATCGCCACTCCAAAATACGCGGTGCTTTGGGCTGGTAAAAGTCCATCCTCCCCACAGCGATTTAGCTCTATCGCTCAAACCACGTCCAGAAAAATGCCTTGAGGGCACAAAGGTCATGGTTACCTCACCCAGCTGCGTATTTTGCCACCAATCAAATTCCGTAATGTCTTTATCTGCAATTTCCCAACGCAACAAATGGCGCTTTACGCCTAAAGGCACATAGTAATGCCCCACCTTACCTCTTAGTTTCTTAAAGCTATCGTAATCTAAATGATCGTAGTGATCGTGGGTAATTAATACCGCATCAATAAACGGAAGTTGTTCAACAAGCCTCAAGGTACTATCGGTATATCGCTTAGTACGCATAGGCCCTACAGGCGAAGCATCGCCTCCAAACATAGGGTCAATTAACAAATTTTTACCCGCCATTTTCATCAACCCTACACTATGACCAAACCAAATAAACTGAAAAGCCGCTGTATCTTTCTGCCAGGCCTCTCCGTTAAAAGTCTCCATAGCTAGATTCTCTTTAGGGTCTCTGGCCGCTCTACCGCTAAGCATTTGCTTTATCAAACCAGGCATTTCACTCAAACTTACATCCATATTGGTTTCACTTTGGTTGATGAATTTACTCCCATCCCACTGTTTTGAGCTTTTAAAACTTTCCTTTTCGGTACTGCTTAGGCTACCGCCAAATTGAGGGTTTATATATAAATAGGCCACCACGCCAATCACAAAAATCGCCACTATAGCTATTATCATTTTTACTGCTCTTAAAAGTTTTCTTTTCATTTTTTGTATTCTTCGCTTACCAAAAACTTCATAATATCTTTCTCCATCCTCTCGGGCTTGGTAGTTGGTGCATAGCGTTTATAAACTTTACCATTTGGCTGAATTAAAAACTTGGCAAAATTCCATTTAATACCACGGCCCAAAATGGAGCCTTTTTGCTGCTTTAAATACTTGAATACCGGATGGGTATCCAAGCCATTTACTTCCACCTTCTGCGTAAGCTGAAAAGTAACCCCATGGTTTATTTTACAAATACTTTCCATATGATCATTACTCAAAGGCTCTTGTTCTCCAAATTGATTACACGGAAAACCGAGCACCACTAGACCTTTGTCCTTATAGCGCTGATACAGCTTTTCTAAACCTTCAAACTGAGGTGTTAAACCACACTGCGTAGCTGTATTTACTATCAACACCGTTTTTCCTTTAAAATCGGAAAACGATATAGTTTCACCACTTGGCATATTCGCCTCTAAATCATAAAAACCCATTGATTGACTTATTTATTTGGCTTTAGTATTTGAGGATCAATCATTATCCTTCTCTAAATATTAGTGATTAATTACTTACCGTTTTAATAGGTATCTTTTTTAGTGTTTGTACTTTTCTTTCATCGCCAACAATACAGCTTCCTTATCCCTTGGCTCATGCAACAAAATAGCAGTAGCGGCTCCATCCAACAGCATTAAAAGCAACTCGCTTTCAGCCTCTGGGTTGTCGTACCCTAATTTTTCAAAAGCATTTTTAGCTGCTAATTTTACAGGTTCCATTTTCTCCGTGTTGTATTGTTGTATTTGCCACTTCATGGCATAAATAAGCCGCCACATCCTATAGTCTCTGGGATTAATAACAAAAGGCAACTCCAAAATTTTGTAGATAACCTCTTTCGGATCGTTGGTCATCACTACATCTGCCAGTATAACTTTTGTTCTTTCGGTCACCATTTCAAAAATGGCGGCCAGCAAACCCTCCTTATTTTTAAAGTGTCTAAAAATCAATCCCTCAGACACACCTGCCGCTTTAGCTACCTTATTGGTAGAAGTTGCAGCAAAACCCTGCTCCGCAAAAAGCGTTAAAGCCGCACTCAAAATATTCTCTTGCTTTTCTGTCATTTTTATAGTGAGTAATCACTTGCAAATGTAAGTCATCATATCAAACACCAAAATAGCCCAGTGATTATTTTTTTTACACAATTAAAAAATAATTGTTTCCCCACTGTTACCTAACCAGTTAAAGGCAAATTTGCCGCAAACAAAAAAAGGTATATATAATAAGGAGTGTTTGATTTTTGGAAACTCAAAAAACATTTGATTTACTTTGCCGCCCAAAACTCCTTTTAAAATCAGTTTATATGCCCAAGAATCTTGTTATTGTTGAGTCACCTGCCAAGGCAAAAACCATCGAAAAATATTTAGGGAAGGACTATCAAGTTGAATCAAGTTACGGCCACATTCGTGACTTGGTAAAAAAAGATATGGGTATTGACTTGGCCAACAACTATGAGCCCAAGTATGCTATTTCGGATGACAAGAAGGAAGTGGTTCGAAAATTAAAAAGCTTAAGCAAAAAAGTAGATACGGTTTGGTTGGCATCGGATGAGGATCGTGAAGGAGAAGCTATTGCTTGGCACTTGGCCGAAGCACTAGGTTTAGATACGCAAAATACGCACCGTATTGTGTTTCATGAAATTACCAAAGGCGCCATTACCAAAGCCATTGAAAACCCACGAAAAATAAATCAAAACCTAGTAAATGCACAGCAAGCCAGGCGTATTTTAGATCGCTTGGTAGGGTATGAGCTTTCGCCTGTTTTATGGAAAAAAGTAAAAGCAGGCTTATCTGCTGGTAGAGTACAGTCTGTTGCGGTAAGACTTATTGTTGAGCGCGAAGAGAAAATCACCAATTTCACACCAGTAGCCCAGTTTAAGGTAGTAGCTCAATTTAAAAACAAAGATGGTAAAAGCTTTAAAGCAGAATTAAATCACAACTTTAAAACTGAAAAAGAAGCCTACCAATTTTTAGAAGATTGCAAAAAACACGACTTCACGGTTAATAGTGTAGAAACAAAGCCAGCAAAAAAATCTCCAGCCGCTCCTTTTACTACCTCTACGCTGCAACAAGAAGCTGCTCGAAAATTATATTTTAGTGTTGGCCAAACTATGCAGGTTGCTCAACGCTTATATGAATCGGGGCAAATCACCTATATGAGAACTGATTCGGTGAATTTATCTAATGAAGCTAGTAATGCAGCCGAAGCAGAAATCACCAAGGCCTACGGGGCCGATTTTGCCCAACGAAGAAATTACACCACTAAAAGTAAAGGAGCACAAGAAGCGCACGAAGCCATTCGTCCAACCAACATGGGGCAGTCGCAATTTGTAGGCGATGCACAACAAGCCCGTTTATACGACTTAATTTGGAAACGCACCTTGGCTTCTCAAATGAGCGATGCCCAATTGGAGCGCACCGTTTTAAAAATATCAACTCCTGATAAAACGTATGACTTTGTAACCCGTGGTGAGGTAATCACCTTTGAAGGATTTTTAAAAGTGTATCTGGAAGGAACGGATGATGAAGATACCGAGGAACAGGAAGGGATGCTGCCCAATATTAAAAAAGGGGAGAATTTAAATCATCATTTAATTAGAGCTACCCAACGCTTCACCAAAGGTCCTGCTCGATTTACAGAAGCCAGCTTGGTTAAAAAATTAGAAGAACTTGGCATTGGTCGTCCTTCTACTTATGCTCCTACTATTAGCACCATTCAAAGAAGAGAGTATGTAGAGAAATCGGATTTAGAAGGTATTGTACGCAATTACCAACAGCTTAGTTTAACTAGTGATGAGCTAAAAACCGAAACTTTAAGCGAAAGGACTGGTGCCGATAAAGGAAAACTAATACCTACGGATATTGGCACAGTAGTAAACAACTTTTTGGTACAACATTTTGACACCGTTTTAGATTTCAACTTCACCGCTAAGGTAGAAGAGCAATTTGATGAGATTGCAGAGGGGCATGAAAAATGGTGGGAAATGATTGACTCCTTCTATTCTGATTTTCATCCTAACCTTAAAAAGGTAGAGGAAACTTCAGAAAGAGCATCAGGCGAACGCCTATTAGGAGTACACCCCGAAAGCGGTAAAAACATTTATGCCCGTATTGGACGATACGGCTCAATGGTTCAAATTGGAGAAGCGGATGATGAAGAAAAACCTCGATTTGCTAGCCTTCAAAAAACACAAAGCATTAGTAGTATTACGCTGGAAGAAGCACTTACCCTTTTTGAGCTTCCGCGTACGGTGGGTACTTTTAGAGATTTAGATGTGGAAGTAAACATCGGTAGATTTGGCCCTTACGTAAAATACGATGGTAAATTTATTTCGCTTGCCAAAGGTGAGGACCCGATGGAGGTTGGCTTAGACCGAGCTACTGATTTGATAAAAGCCAAAGAAGAAGCAGATGCTCCGATTGCGCATTACGAAGAGTTACCCGTTCAAAAGGGCGTTGGTAGATTTGGTCCCTTTTTAAAATGGAACAACATCTTTATTAATGTAAACAAGAAATACGACTTTGATAATTTAAGTCACGAGAATATTGTTGAACTGATAGAAGACAAAAAGAAAAAAGAACGTGAGAAGGTTCTTCACAACTGGGAAGAGCAAGGTATAAGAGTGGAAAAAGCACGCTGGGGCAGATCTAATGTTATTCAGGGTAAAATAAAAGTAGAATTACCAAAAACCATTGACGCAACTAAGTTAACTTTAGAAGACGCGGAAAAGATTATTGCTAAAGCAAAACCTAAAAGTAAAGCAAAGGCAAAAACTAAGGCCAAGCCCAAAGCTAAAGCCAAGAAATAAGCCATGAGTCTTTCGGATTTTTTAGCACCCGTAAGGGATAGTATTATCTCCTTTAATAATAAGGAGTGGCACTCACAAACGATAGCTGGGCAATTAGCCATTCACAAAGAACTGGAAGGTGTACCTGATTTAACAGATATAAAGGTTGCACTTATTGGGATTGTAGAAGACCGCGGGGCTTTAAACAATACAGGTTGCAAATCTGCTCCTGATGAAATTCGACATTATCTATACCCTCTTTATACCGGGAAATGGAAAAACAAAATAGCCGATCTCGGAAACATATACCCGGGAGAAACTTTAGATGATAGCCATGCTGCCCTAAAATCCATTTGCACTGAATTGCTTAAAAAAGGGATTACCCCCATAATTTTAGGCGGCAGCCAAGATATGACCTATGCCAACTACCGAGCTTACGACTCTATGGAGCAATCGGTAAATTTGGTGAGTATTGATGCGCGATTTAATTTAGGAGAACACAACCAAAGCCTTAACTCCTCTAATTATTTAAGTCATGTCATTCTCAAAAAACCCCATTTACTTTATAATTTCAGCCAAATCGGGTATCAAACTTATTTTACAAATCAGCACGAAATTGAATTAATGGACAGAATGTACTTTGATGTACATCGATTAGGTCATTTCCGCAACAATATTCAAGAAACGGAACCTATTCTTAGAGATGCCGATTTAGTAAGCTTCAACCTTTCTGCTATTCGACACCCCGATGCACCGGGGAATGCGAACTCATCTCCCAATGGATTTACTGGCGAAGAGGCTTGTGCCTTAAGCCGCTATGCCGGTATCAGTGATAAAGTAAGCTCCTTTGGTATTTATGAATGTAACCCCTCTAAAGACTTTAATGGACAAACCGCTCACCTAGTGGCACAAATGGTTTGGTACTTTATTGAAGGCTTTAATGCGCGCAAAGGAGATTACCCAATTGCCAGTAAAAAGGATTATAAGCGATTCACCGTTTTAATGGAAGAAGGCGATCATGAACTAATTTTTTATAAAAGTCACCTAAGCGATAGATGGTGGATAGAAGTCCCCATTACAGAGATTGGAACTTTTGCTAAAAGAACGAGACACAAGTTAATACCTTGTTCAATAAGCGATTACAAAAAAGCTTGCCAAAATGAAACTCCCACACGTTGGTGGAGTGCCATGAAAAAAAACATGTAGCAGTTTTCCATTTCGATTAAATGCTGATATTTTTCGGCAAAATTTTAAATAACTTAACATTTATTTGTTCAAAATTTTATCTTTGGTGGTTCCAAAGCACACATTTAAAAGTAAAAAATAGACTCTCTTTATATGAAGAAAATCTACGTGGCATTTTTCAGTATTCTAACCTATGCTGGTTTTGCGCAACAAGACATACAGTTTACGCAGTATATGTTCAATAAAATATACTATAACCCCGGAGTAACCGGTAGTGGTAGTGCCATTTGCGTAAATGCATTTCACCGTAGCCAATGGGTAGGCTTTGAAGGAGCTCCCACCAGTCAATCGGTAAATATTAATGCACCCATCAATAAGCTGCACGGTGGCTTGGCCTTACGAATTGCGAACGATCAAATTGGTTTTTTCCAAAACATAAATTTCGGACTTAACTATGGTTATCAGTTTAAGAATATAATGGGTGGAACTTTAGGCTTAGGTATTGGAGTAGATGTTTATAACTCTGCAATTAAAGATGCTATTTGGATTACTCCTTCATCTCTTGGCGGAGGCACGGATACTGGTATTCCTCAGGATAAAAAATCAGGAACTTCGGTAGATGTTTCCTTTGGAGCCTATTTTGAAAATAGCGACTGGTGGGCTGGAATATCTAGCACGCATTTAGCGGAAACGAGTAGCAGTATTCAATCAGCAGCAGGCGGAGATGCTAATTATGCGGGAAAAAGACACCTCTATGCAATGGGAGGGTATAATTACGACCTTACAGCCTCTAACATTACCCTGCAACCAAGTCTTTTAATCAAGTCAGACCTCGTTAGCTCACCAGTAGTTGACGTTAACATAATGGCACTCTACAATAAAAAACTTTGGGCAGGCGTTACATACAGGCTTACTGAAGCTGTAGGTATTAACGTAGGGTATCAAATTATGAAATCTTTAAAAGCTGGATATGCATATGACGTTCCTTTAACAGAAGTATCACAACAAGGTGGAGGAAGTCATGAGATATTTTTGAACTATTGTTTCAAAATAGAAATACCAGTTAAACCACATGGTTACCACAAAACCATAAGATTTTTGTAATATAGCAGCCTTGTTTTATTTGAAACTATTTGAAAATCAACCTCAAAATTAACACTCGAGAACATGAAAAAACTCATTATCATGATGTTCGGTGCTTCTATTTTAGCAGCATCGTGCAGTAGCAATGACCAAGGAGAGTTGGTCGGTGTTCAGGATCGAACGACTTGGTACCCCTCAGAGCCTTATGGAATGGTAAATATTCCACAAGGATCTTTTAATATGGGAAACTCAGATCAAGACGTTCCGAACAGTCTTACAACACCCACAAAAACCGTATCGGTAGGTTCTTTTTGGATCGATCAAACGGAAATTACTAATAACGAGTACCGCCAATTTGTAAATTGGGTACGTGACTCTATTCTTCGTTACCGTTTAGGTGAAGATGGACTAGTGGAAGGTTATGAGTTAATTGACGCATCTGAAATGGATGACCCAAGCTTCTTTGATGAATACAAGCAGCTTAACTATCCTGACTCACTGCAAAGCAGAATTGACTGGGAGCCCTACTTAGAGTGGAACACAGATCGCTATCCTAGCCAAGAGTATACCGATATCATGCAAAGCATGTATTTACCACCCGAAGAAATGTTCTTAGGAAGACGTATGGTAGATTCACGTCAGCTTGTGTACACCTATTATATCCTTAATAAGCAAAAAGCTTCGCGTAAATCAAACCGTGTAAACTACGATTATAAGGATGCTGATGATGATGGCGAGTTTTTCTCGTACCGTGATTACATCAAGGATAATAAAGAGAAATCACATCGTGCTTCTTTCTTCGAAAGTGGATCAATTCACGTTTACCCAGATACCCTTGCCTGGGTGCATGATTTCACATACAGTTATAATGATCCAATGCACGATAAATACTTTTGGCACCCGGCTTATGACGAGTATCCAGTAGTAGGTGTAAATTGGAACCAAGCTGTTGCTTTCTGTAACTGGAGAACGAAATACCGTAATGATTATCTAAAAAGTGATGGGCAGGCTCCGGAGCAAGAATTTAGACTTCCTACAGAAGCCGAATGGGAATACTCATCAAGAGGTGGCCAAAACGGAACTACTTACCCTTGGGGTGGACCATACACACTTAATAGCGCTGGTTGTTACTTAGGTAACTTTAAGCCTAGACGTGGTAATTTAAGTGCCGATGGCGGAATGTACACTGTAGCTGCCACAGCTTATGCACCAAATGGCTATAACTTATACAACATGGCGGGTAATGTATCCGAGTGGACGAATACTGCCTATGAAGCTGCTTCGTATTATTACATTAGCGACATCAGTCCGAATTTTGAGTACAACTCATTAGATGGTGATGAAGAAACCCTTAAGCGTAAGGTTGTAAGAGGTGGTAGCTGGAAAGATGTTGCCTACTATCTTCAAAACAGTACTCGTGATTATGAATACCAAGATACTGCCAAATGTTATGTTGGCTTTAGAACGGTACAAAGTTTCATGGGACGAGACTTAAAAGACTTTTAATTCAATTGCAAACTCAACAAATACTCACTAACACTTAATTTTAAAACAAACAATTATGGCACTAATAGATGTAAACGGAAAAGGCTTTAAAAACTTTATGGCCAAACTTTATGGATGGGGAGCAGCAGTAGTAATACTTGGTGCGATGTTTAAAATCCTTCACTACCCTGGAGCAGATATCATGCTGGTAGTTGGTCTTACAACAGAGGCCGTTATTTTCTTCTTTTCAGCTTTTGAAAAACCACATGCCGAATTAGATTGGACATTGGTGTATCCTGAGCTAGCAGGAATGGAAGATCCTGATATGGATGAATTTTCAAAAAGCAGCAACTTGTCTCCAACACAAGAGCTAGACAATATGCTTGAAGATGCTAAGATTGATGCTGAGCTTATCGAAAGCCTAGGTAGTGGTCTTAGAAACTTTGGAGATGCCGCTAGTAAATTAAATGATACGGTTGATGCCGCTTCTGCTACCAAAGAATATGGTGAGCAAATTTCTTTAGCCTCTAAGAACATGGAATCTTTGAACGCCTTATACGCTGTACAGTTAGAAAGCTCTGCTAACCACATGGAAGCTCAAAACAATCTTATTTCTAAGCTTAGTAACACCATCAACGATTCTGAGAAATTGGGTGATGAAGTTTCTACCTTGGTAAATAACATGGGCAAATTGAATAATGTTTATGGCGGTATGTTATCAGCTATGAACCTTAAGCAAGGCTAAATAGGGTATTAGAACCCTCTCTTTATTTAATAAAACACTAACGTAACAAAAAAGCACCGAGCAAATGGCCAGTGGAAAACAGACCCCAAGGCAAAAGATGATTAACATGATGTACCTCGTGTTAACTGCTCTTTTGGCTCTAAACATCTCTAAGGACATTTTAGATGCCTTAACTAAGCTAAATACTAGTCTTAGTCATACCGTAGAAACCGTAGATAAAAAGAATGCAGAAGTATATGCAGCTTTTGAACGTGCGGTGGGCGAAAACGCTGAAAAGGCGGGTCCTTGGAGGGACAAAGCAGTAGATGTACAAAAAAAATCAAATGCTTTGTTTACGCACATTGAGTCGCTAAAAAACAAGTTAATTGAGGTGAGTGGTGGCATCGATGAAGAAACAGGTCATCCAAAATCCTTGGACGCACGTGAGCCACCAGCTAACTATCTTTTGAATCAAAAAAATGCCTCTAAACTAAAGGCTGAAATTGATGCCTATCGTGACGCGATTCTGAAATATACCGAAGACCCAAGCATGATTGCTAATATCAACGATTTATTTGATACGGGTAAGCAAGTAGTAGGAGAAGATAAAATAGAAACCGACTGGGAGCATGCTAATTTTGATCATTTCCCATTGGCAGCTATTCTACCTTTCCTCACTGATATTCAGGCGAAAGTTCGTAATTCAGAATCAGATTTAATAAGCCAATTAGCTTTAAAAATTAATGCTAAGGATATTAAAGTTACAGGCGTACGCCCAGTAGTGCAAGCTACCTCTACCTACATTACTCAAGGGTCTGAGTATGTGGCCGATGTTTATTTGGCTGCTTTTGATGACACCCAGGAACCTGAAATTTCTGTGAATGGAACCCCATTGGATGCGGATCAAATCAAAAATGGTGTGGGTAAAGTTCGCTTTAAGGCAAACAAATTAGGCGAACAAAAATGGGCTGGTGTAATAACACTGAAGCAAATGGGACAAGAGGACAAGACGTTCGATGTAACGGGTTCTTATACCGTTGCGCCTCCCACAGTAGTAATTTCACCAACCAAGATGAACGTACTATACCGTGGTGTTGATAATCCATTGGAAATTGGCGTACCCGGTGTTGACCCCTCTAAAATCAGAGTGAATGGCCCAGGTGTTAAACAAATTTCTGCTGGTAATTATATGGCCAACGTTACCAATGTGAAAGGTAAAACAGTAAAAATCAGTGTTTCTGTTGAGCAAACTAATGAGGAGACGGGCAAAAAAACCATGAAAAATTATGGCGACAAAGAATTCCGTATAAAAGGGGTTCCACCAGCTCAAGGTACTATCTACAAAAAGACAACTGGTATCTTCTCAAAAGGAGCCGTTAAAAAAGCTCCAGTAGAAGCCATTTTGCGTGATTTCCCTTTTGATTTAACGCTACGTGTAGTTTCTTTTGAAATTGCCATTCCTGGTTTCCCACCCGAAACGATAAAAGGTAACACTCTATCAAGCGATGCCAAACTTAGGATTGATAAACTAAAACCAGGCTCACCTATTACCTTCCGTAAAATTATAGCCAAAGGGCCCAAAGGCCTTAGGGTAGATGCCAGTAACATTTCTATTGACGTTAACTAAAAATTTACTCAAGACAGTTATGAAAAAAATTGCATTTGGAATATTTATGTTGTCTGCCTTACTGATTGGATCAGTAAGTCACGGACAATTAACCCCAGAAGATGATGGAATCATTGTGGATCAAGACAAGCACTACCATCACAATCAAGTGTTTCCTTACCCTTACCTAAGGGAAGCAGATATGATGTGGAGTACGCGCCATTGGGAACGTATTGATCTTCGTCAAAAAGTAAATCATCACTTATATTACCCAGTACAGCCTATTCCAGATAGAAAAAGTTTGTACGATGTATTAGTGGATGGTATATTAACAGAGGGTACTATTGTAGAAGTTTTTGGAGACTACCGCTTTGAGATTCCTTTGACACCGGAACAGGTTCAGGGATATACAGCTTCTATTGATACTACCTTTGATCCAGACGACAGAAGTATTATACTTCTAATTGATACCATTAAGGTAACTGCCAAGGATGTTATTTCTTATGAAGTAAAATCGGATTGGTTTTTTGACAAGCAACGTGGTGAAATGAAAAACCGTATTATCGGTCTTTCTCCTCGTGTAAAACACCCCAAAACGGGTGATGAGTATAACTTATTTTGGGTTTGGTTCCCAGATGCTCGTTATGCTTTAGCCACACACGTTGCTTTCAATAATCAAAATAATTCCTCAAGGTTAACCTTTGACCAAGTATTTCACTTGCGTCAGTTTAACTCTACTATTTATAAAGAGGACAACGTATATGATCGCCAAATTTCTGAATACAAACAGAATGCTCCTTTAGAGCAATTACTTGAAGCAGAACAAATCAAGGAAGGCTTACGCAACTTTGAGCACGATCTTTGGGAATACTAGTACATTCCCACTAAAACTAAAACCCTCCTTAGCAATTTGGAGGGTTTTTTTATTTTCATACCCATGTCAAAAATTCTCATAATCGGTAGAGGTCTAGCTGGAGCCACCTTATCGCTCCAAATGCTCAACCAAAACATTGAGCATCATATTATTGATGACCCCAATGCCTCGGCCTCTTCAAAGATAGCGGCCGGCCTTATTAACCCAATTGTGCTCAAGCGACTTAAATTGGTCCACGAAGCCGAACTATTTCTATCCAGCGCCATTAAATTCTACGAAAATAATAGCAGCCTACACCAGTATCTAGGCACACTTCCTCTTAAACATGTTATGGCCAGCACTGGTGAACAGAATGACTGGGAAGTAAAAAGAGGCCTTCTCCCTTATAGCCATATTTTAGGTGAACAAGCAGTTAATACCTTAGCTCACCTCACTGCTCCCTTAGGACTAGGCGTGCTACCCAAAATCCACCGTTTAAACACAGAGGCATACCTAGATTATCACAAAGCAATTTACACCGTCTCTGAACCCATTTTAAACCAAAATATTCGTCACGATACACTTACCACACTCAAAACACAATACTCCAAAATTATTATTTGCAACGGGCACTTAGCATCATCACTCTATCCTCAATTCCAGTCCATGCTAAGTCCCACCAGAGGAGAGCTTTTGACTATACACACAAAAGATTTACCCGAAGACACAATCTACCATGCTTCGATTTTTATTCTGCCTTTAGGTAATCAGCTATTTAAAATAGGCGCTACCTACCATTGGGATCACCTTAACGACAGACCAACCGATGATGCTAAAAACCAGCTAATTAAAAAACTAGAGAAAATATTCACAGGCAGCTACAAAATAACAAATCACCAGGCCGGTGTAAGACCCACGGTAAAAGATAGAAAGCCCATACTAGGCAAAATTGAACAGGGCGTTTATTCCTTTAATGGACTTGGCTCACGCGGAGCCTTGATGGCTCCTCTCCTAGCTGAGCAACTATTGCAGTTTATCCTAAATAACAACCCCCTAAATCCCCTTTACGATATTAAACGTTTTACTAACGATTAGGCCCCCGTTTATCTGGATTGTACTTTATGAAAAAATTCATCCAAGTAACCCTTGAAATACGAAATACAAAAGGTGAGGCAATTATCAATACAATGGCCAAGACCATCATTATTTCAGCCAAGCTAGGTTCAAAAAAATAAGTATGTACTAAATAGGTAGCCACAAAAATAGCAATGGTTAAACCGTAACTCACATACATAGAACCATAAAAAAAACCCGGTTCAAAAACGAATTTCAAACCACAGTTACTGCAATAGGTATGTGTTTTAAAAAGTGTGGAGAGGATATACGGGTTTTTTTGAGGGAAAATATCCCCTTCCGCGCAACGCGGACACTTTGAACTAAAAATACTGTACAGTTTTGAACCTTTTGGGAGCAATTTCATAGCAATGGATTTACATTTGCAAAATTATGTTAGGAATCAACAACTTTAGCCTTCAATATAACGATAGGCAGCTATTTAGAAACATTTCATTCTTGGTAAATCCTACCGAAAAAATAGGTTTAGTAGGAAGTAATGGTGCTGGGAAATCAACTTTACTCAAAGCCATCATTGGCGAAGTTAGGGTAGATCAAGGAAACGTGAGTATACCCAAGGCTTTTAAAATTGGTTATTTACCCCAAGAGTTACCATTGTATGACGGCCGCACCGTTTGGGAAGAAGCGGAATCCGCATTTAGCGAGATAAAAGTAATTGAAACTCGACTAGAGGAGATAAACGTACAGCTTACCACCCGCGAGGACTATGAAAGTGATAGCTACAGTGCCTTAATTGAGGAACTGAATGAACTCACCGAACGGTTTAGTATGGTAGGTGGATATACCTATCATGCCGATCTTGAAAAAATTCTACAAGGACTTGGCTTTAAGCGTGGTGACTTTGACAGACAGACTACGGAGTTTAGTGGCGGCTGGCGTATGCGTATTGAATTAGCCAAATTACTTCTCTCACATAATGATGTGATGCTGCTTGATGAGCCAACCAATCACTTGGATATCAATTCTATTATTTGGTTGGAGGACTTTTTAAAGAACTACGAAGGCGCCATTATGATGGTATCGCATGACCGTTTGTTTCTAGACAATATTACCAACCGCACCATTGAAATTGTACATGGCAGCACTTACGATTATCCGGTAGCCTATACTCGATTTACAGAGTTACGAGCTGAACGAATCAGCCTTCAGATACAGGAACAAAAAAATCAGACCAAAGAAATTAAGCACACCGAACAGCTTATTGAAAAATTTAGGTACAAGGCATCAAAAGCCTCCTTCGCACAAAACCTTATCAAAAAACTAGATAAGATGGAGCGCATTGAAGTGGACACAGAGGACAGCTCTAAAATTAATTTTCGATTTCCGCCTGCCCCCCGCTCAGGAAAAGTGGTGGTTCGTACCGAAAAACTCGAAAAAAGCTACGGTGAAAAAACAATTTTTAGAAATGTAGATTTAGCCGTTAACCGCTTAGAAAAAGTGGCTTTTGTGGGGCAAAATGGTCAGGGCAAATCAACATTAGTAAAAATTATTGCGGAAAACTTACAGCATCAAGGTTTACTTGAACCCGGCCATAATGTGGAAATAGGGTACTATGCCCAAGAACAAGCTAAAACTTTAGATGGCAACAAAACCTTACTTCAAACCATTGAAGATGAAGCTCCAGAGGACTTACGCAAAAGAGCGCGTGACTTTTTAGGATCTTTCCTTTTTACAGGAGAAGATGTAGATAAGAAGGTTAAGGTGCTATCTGGAGGAGAAAAAGGCAGGCTTGCTTTGTGTAAGCTATTGCTAAGACCTTATAACCTATTGGTGATGGATGAACCCACCAATCACCTAGACATGAAAAGTAAAGATCGTCTTAAGCTTGCCTTGCAAAATTACGATGGCACTTTAGTAGTAGTTTCACATGATAGATACTTTTTACAAGGCCTAACCGACAAAATATTTGAGTTTAAAGATGGGGTAGTAAAAGAATTTATTGGCGACATTGATGAATACCTCGAAGCCCGTAAACTGGACGATTTTAGACAACTAGAAAAAGAAACCGAGCAAGAAAAGCAAAAGGCAAAAGCCAACAATAAGGGCGTAAGTTACGAGGAGCGAAAGCAATTAGACAAAGACATTAGAAAAGCTGAAAACCAAGTGCGTAAGTTAGAAGAGCAAGTAGAAACACTAGAAAAGGAGGTAAGTGAATTAGACGCAGCACTTACGGATCCAGAAAAGTATAAAGAGCTGACCAAAGACCCAGACTATTACGCCAAATACGAAGCCAAAAAAGCAAAACTGCAAGAAAACATGCAAAGTTGGGAAGATTGGCAAGAAAAATTAGAAACGGCTACTGCGCAAAAGCAAACCATAGAAGGATAAAAAAATCTGCTTCAAGCTATATACTAAACTTGAAGCAGATTGTAGCCCCGCTAGGAATCGAACCTAGATCCTGGGTACCGGAAACCCACATACTATCCATTGTACTACGGAGCCAAATTGAATTGTTTTATCCCAAAATCATCATTAAACCAACTAGTTAGTAGCCCCGGGCAGGATCGAACTGCCATCTAAAGTTTAGGAAACTTCTATTCTATCCATTGAACTACGGGGCTCTTCGCTTTTTTAACGAATTACCGATCCGTTATCCACCTGGCTTCCTGGTTGTGCAAAAGTAAGCTCCCCCGCGCTATTTTCAGCCATCAAAATCATTCCTTTAGACTCTACTCCTCTAATTTTTCGAGGAGCCAAATTAGCTAAAACCGAAACTTGCTTACCAATAATTTCCTCAGGTTTAAAGTGCATGGCAATTCCCGAAACAATCGTTCGTACCTCCATTCCTAAATCTACCGTTAATTGCAATAATTTATCTGCCTTTTTTACCTTTTCAGCCGTTAAAATGGTACCAATTCTAATATCCATTTTACTAAAATCATCAAACGTTACCTCTTCCTTAACAGGCTCAATAACTGCATCCTTTTCAACAACTTCTACCTCATTAGGCTTTGAATTTTTTAGTTTTTGCAATTGCAACTCCACCGCTTCATCTTCCACTTTTTCAAACAACAAATCTCCTTTTTCTATTTCCGCCTTCGCGGGAAGTAATTCGCGACTAACACAAGCATCCCAATCCAACAAAGGAAGCCTTAAAAAGCTCCTCAATTTGGCAGCGGTAAAAGGCAAAAAGGGATCTCCCAATTGCGATAATTGTCCACAAACTTGGGCCGCTACATACATAATGGTAGCCGTACGTTCCCCATCGGTTTTTATCTTTTTCCAAGGCTCTTCATCCGCCAAGTACTTATTACCCATCCGGGCCAAATTAATATAACTAGCCAAGGCTTCTCTAAATCTAAACTTACCCAATGAAGCCGCAATTTTAGCTGGGGTCCCCTCAATTTCTTTCAACAGCTCCTCATCAACGGGCTCTAAGCTATTTGGAGTAGGCAGTACACCTTCATAATATTTGTTCATCAACACCAATACCCTATTTACAAAGTTGCCGTAAATACCTACCAGCTCACTATTGGTACGTGTTTGGAAATCCTTCCAAGTAAAATCGTTGTCCTTAGTTTCAGGTGCTGCCGCACATAAAGTATAACGTAGTGCATCTTGATTCCCTTTAAAATCGGCCAAATATTCATGCAACCATACCGCCCAATTGCGGCTCGTAGAAATCTTTTGTCCCTCTAAATTCAAAAACTCATTGGCGGGTACTTGAGTGGGTAAAATAAATTCCCCATGCTCCATCAACATAGCTGGAAAAATAATACAGTGAAAAACGATATTATCCTTCCCAATAAAATGAACCAACTCCGTTTCATCATCCTTCCAATACTTTTCCCAGTCAGCCCCCATCAACTCCTTTGTTGCTGATATATAACCAATTGGCGCATCAAACCATACGTAAAGCACCTTCCCATCTGCTCCTTCAATAGGTACTTTTATACCCCAGTCCAAATCTCTGGTCATCGATCGAGCTTGAAGTCCATCGGCTGCATCCAGCCAGCTCATGCATTGGCCAAACACATTTGGCTTCCAATCCTTATGCTCTAGTAAAAAATCTTTAATCTTCCCCGAAAGATGATCCAAAGGCAAAAACCAATGTTTTGTTTTACGCAACTCTGGCGCAGCTCCACTCAACTTTGAGCGCGGGTTAATCAACTCTGTAGGGCTTAAAGAGCTTCCACAATTCTCACATTGATCTCCGTATGCATTCTCATTTCCACATTTTGGGCAAGTACCTTCAATGTATCTATCGGCCAAAAACTGCTGTGCCTCCGCATCATAGTACTGTTCTGTTTCCTTTTCTTCAAAACAACCCTTATTGTACAACTTCAAAAAAAACTCAGAGGCCGTATCGTGGTGTACTTTTTTGGAAGTACGAGAATACACGTCAAAACTAATTCCGAAATCGGTAAAAGCCTGCTGCATAATACCGTGGTACTTGTCCACAATTTGCTGCGGGCTTACCCCTTCAGCTTTGGCCTTCATAATTATAGCCGCACCGTGTTCATCGCTACCACAAATAAACTTTACATCCTTTCCGCTTTGGCGCAAATAGCGCACGTAAATATCTGCTGGCAAGTAGCAACCAGCCAAGTGGCCAATATGCACCGGGCCATTAGCATAAGGTAAAGCTGCGGTAACTGTATATCTTTTAGGATTTGACATTCCTGATTTGCGTTTTTAAGGTGTGCAAAAGTACAGAAAGCCAGCCGTACTTTGGGTTAGAATTAACACAGGTTAAAAATACCTTTTCCCTAATCAAGTGGCTTAGGTTTAAGCACTATTAACTTTCTTTGTCCTCTGAAAAAAGAGGGTAGTATGAAGTTGTTTTCACAGGTAATGGGCGATGGACCCGCGCTAGTTATTATGCACGGTGTATTTGGCATGAGCGATAATTGGCAAAGCTTAGGCCGAATGTGGTCTAAACATTACCAAGTGCATTTACTAGATATGCGAAATCATGGTCGTAGCCCGCATAGCGATCAATTTTCGTATGAAATAATGAGTGATGACTTATTGGAGTACATGGACGATCACCAGTTATTACAAGCCACCATTTTAGGACATAGTATGGGGGGTAAGGTAGCCATGTTGTTTTCGGTACTAAACCCAACTCGCGTTGCCAAGCTTATTGTAGCCGATATTGCACCAAAAGCTTACGCCCCGCATCATCATCAAATTTTAAGCGCCCTTAAAAACCTGCCTTTAGCACAGTTAAAATCGCGAAGCGAAGCGCTGCAACAATTTGAAATAAAGGATGAGGGCACCAAACAATTTTTACTCAAAAGCCTCTATTGGCCAGAAAAAGGTGTATTGGATTGGCGATTCAACCTTGCGGTAATTAGCAACGAAATTGAAAAAGTTGGTGAGGCACTGCCTCCTCAAGCTATCTTTAACCAAGCCACACTTTTTATTAGAGGCGGTGCTTCCAATTATATTTTGGATGAAGATTTAGACTTGATTGAAGATCATTTTCCGCAAGCCGAACTAGATACTATTCCGCAGGTGGGTCATTGGCTACATGCCGAAAATCCAAAGGAATTTTACGCAAAAGTGAACGCGTTTTTAGAACACTAATTTTTTTAGCTACATCCAATAGCTAATCCCTTGTTTAGGATTTAACTAAACTATTCCGAATTCTCTTCCCTAACTGCACTTCGCGAAAAGCGTAATAAGGAATGATTACCACTACAACATTTTCTCTTCCAAGCTAATATCTTCACCAAAAAACATTTTGGCCACCCGATTAAAATTATCGGTAAACTCCGAAACATAGAAGCTATAGTTAGGCATTAAGGATGCTTCTAAAAGCTGGGTTTGCGCCAATCTATACTTTAAATAATGTGCCACCAACTCTGGTGAGTCAACCACTTCTGCCCTACCATTGTAAAAAGTCTCTATTTCTTTTTGAAGCAAAGGAAAGTGGGTACAACCTAAAATTAATGTGGTTACATCACTAAATTTTTTAGAACCCAAATACGTTTCAATGGCACCTTGGCTCACTTTAGTATTGGTAAAACCTTCTTCAACCACACCTACTAAAAGTGGTGTAGCCGCTGCTACCACCTGTAGTTTTGCATTTAGCTTTCTTAATTTCTTACGGTAAATACCCGATTTGGTGGTCGCTCTTGTAGCTATAATGCCTACCTTATTATTAATCTTACTACCAACATGCGCCACCACAGGATCTACCACATTTATGATGGGTACATCTGGATACTTTTGAGTTAAAAAGGTATAGGCCAAAGCCGATGCCGTATTACAAGCTATTACAATAGCCTTGCAATCTTGTGCCAATAAAAAATCTGTAATTCTATCCGAATATCCCCTAATGGTATCTTCGGATTTATCCCCGTAAGGAGAGTGGCGCGTATCCCCAAAATAGACAAACGACTCATTAGGCAAAACACGTTTAATAGCAGCTGCCACGGTTAATCCGCCTACGCCCGAATCAAAAATACCAATTGGTTTGTTCACTGTTTTGTCAAATAAAAAATCCCGATAAGGAAGCCTTATCGGGATGCTAAAATATTGTAAAAAAGGCTTATTCCGTGATGCCTAATTTTTTCTTCACTTTTTCAAGAATGTCATCACCATTTTCTTGGTAAATAACTACGGCTTTCGATTGTGAGCTATCCAAAATATAGCTGTATTTACCTTCATCCGCTACTTCTTTTACCGCATTAGTCGCCTTTTCAATAATTGGTGTAAGTAATTCTACCTGCTTATTTTGAAGCTCTTCTTGCGCTTTCATTCCGTACTCCTGAATACGTGCTTGTAACTCTTGAATTTCACGGGTACGAGTTTCACGACTTAAGTTAGTCATCATGGCATCATCCCTTCTAAACTGTTGAATCTTCAACTCCAACTCAGCTTCCATATCCGTCATATCTTTTTCTAACTGACGACCATAGGTTTCAATTTGCTCCTGCGCCAACTTTGTTTCGGGCATCATTTGCAATAATTTTTCAGCATCAATATGTCCGATTTTTTGTTGTCCGTAGCCAGCAAAACTCAAGGTCATTCCTAGAGCTAAGGCCAATATACTTAGGTGCTTCTTCATCTTAATTTTGGGTTTGTTTTAAATTTATTAGTATCCAATTTTTTCGAGAACTTCCTCGCTAATATCACTTTTACCACTGTTGTACAGGGTTATTAAATCGCTGCTTTTATCAAATACTACGTCTAGCTTTTTTCTTCGCGCCACATCTTGTACCGCATTATAAATTTGATCTTGTATAGGACGTATTAATTGTTGCCTTTTTTTAAAAACTTCCCCTTCAGGTCCAAAATAAGTACGTTGCAATTCGCGAGCCGCTTTTTTCTTTTCCTCAATTTCTGTTTCCTTTTCGGCTAACATTTCCTCCGTTAACAAAACTTTTTCAGCTTCTAAGGCCTTCTCCATTTTATCAATCTCTGTCCAAAGCGCTTCCACCTCAGCTTGCCATTTTTCAGATAGCTGATTTAACTGTGTTTGCGCCTGACCATAGGCTGGAATACGAGAAAGAATCATTTCACTATCTACGATTCCAAATCGCTGTGCACTAGCTTGTAAACCAAGCACTAACATCAAAACAACTGCTAGAAAATTTCTCATAAGGCGGGCGAAATTACTCAAATTAAAATTGCTGTCCAATAATGAAATGGGTGTTCCATTTGCTAGGTGTGCTGAACCCAGGTCTAGGATCAAACCCATATCCAAAATCTATTCCTAAAATACCAAACATGGGCATAAAAATACGTACGCCCATACCTGCCGATCGTTTTAACTCAAAGGGTTGGTAATTGTCAAAATCCGTAAACGTATTACCCCCTTCTAAAAAGGCCAGTGTAAAAATTTGCGCATTGGGGTTTTCGGTAATTAGGTAGCGTAGCTCTAAGGTAAACTTGTTATAAATGGATCCACCAATATCAGATACCGAGTTTGAAGGTCGCAATGAGCTATTAGGATAACCGCGCATTCCTATAATCTCTCTTCCGTCCAATACAAAGTTTTGCAAACCATCTCCTCCCAATTCAAATCTCTCAAAAGGCGGTAATCCTAAATTTTTATTATAAGCTCCTAAAAAGCCAAACTCACCAGATGTTTTTAGCACTAATTTATCGACTATTTCGGTAAACCAGCTACTGTTTACTTTCCATTTGTAATACTCCAAAAATTCGTATTTCTCTTGAGGCGTTTCCTCTTCAAAGTTACGATCACTAAAAATAGAATAGGGTAAAGTGAGCTCTCCTGAAATATTAAACAGGCTTCCATTTCGGGGATATATAGGAGAAACTGTATTGTTTCTACCAAAGGTAACCTTATAGGCAAAGTTATTTACAAAGCCTTCCTTAAAATTGATATCAGCTAACGGATAGTTTGTCATTTTATAGCGTTGTACATCCACCGCTTGGTATAGCGTAAAATAGTCATCCGGCCAGCGTAAGCGTTTCCCTAATCCAACGGTAAATCCCGTAATTTTTAAGATCTCGGCTGCTGGGTCATCTTTATCCCTACCGTTCCGATTTTGTACGTTATGATAAAACGATAATGTTAACGAATTGGGTTTTTTTCCTCCCAACCAAGGCTCAGTAAATGAAATGCTGTACGACTGGTAAAAACGCCCTGTACTTTGCGCACGTAAATTTACCGTTTGCCCATCACCGGCAGGTAAAGGTCTCCAAGCTCCTTCTTTAAACATGTTGTTTACCGAAAAGTTATTGAAATTTAAACCCAAAGTTCCTACCAAATTATTGGCTCCCCAACCACCTTGTAATTCCAACTGGCTGGTTGATCTTTCCACCACGGAATATTCAATATCTACCGTACCCGTTTCTGCATTCGGCATAGGATTTACATTAAGCTCGGTGGGTTCAAAAAAGCCAAGTTGCTGCAGTTCACGCATACTACGCTGTATATCACTTCTTCTAAATAATTCGCCTGGCTTGGTGCGTAATTCACGCATCACCACATGATCGTTGGTACGGTCATTACCCACTACTGTTACATTTTTAATGGTAGCCTGGCGGCCCTCTCTAATTCGCATTTCCAAATCAATAGAATCGTTTTCTACCAATACCTCTACTGGGTTTAAATCAAAAAACAAATAACCATTATCTAAATACACCGAGCTTACATCGCCACCCGTTGGGTCTGCAAAAAGTCGTTCTTGCAAATAATCGGCATCGTAAACATCTCCTTTATTTATTCGTAAAACGCTGTTTAACTTTTCAGTGGAATACTTGGTATTACCAAGCCATGTTATGTTTCTAAAATAATATTTACGGCCTTCCTCAATGTATAAATCTACATTTATCCGATCAGGACTTACAGCATATACGGTATCTCTAACAATACGGGCATCGCGATAACCCAAGGCATTGTACTTGGAAATTATACTGCGCTGGTCATTCTTGAACTCTTGCTTATCTAATTTCGAACTTCTAAAAAGATTAACAAAGCTGGTATTCTTTGTTTTCTTCATGGTTCGGTTCAGCTTGCTAATTTTAATGTTCTCTACCCCAAAATAATTAATGTCTTCAATTTTAACCTTTGGGCCTCTATTCACATTAATTTCCATAATCACCGAATTACTTTTGGAGGTATCTGGAAAAGTAACAATATCAACCGTTGTGTTTAAATAGCCTTTTAGCACAAAAAAGTTCCGCGCTCTATTTCGGGTCAATACAATTAAGTTCTCGGTAACAATTACGCCACTGCTTAAGTCTAGCTCTTCACGCAAATCCGCTTGCTTCGATTTTTGCAAACCACGAATACCGTATTTACTCAGCTTAGGTAACTCGGTAAGTCTTATCTCTAAAAACACGAGGTCGCCTTTAATTTCGGTGATAAAAATTCCGATATCATCAAAGAGTTTTTGGCGCCATAAGTTTTTAATAGCCTTAGTAGTTTTATCACCTGGGAAAGTAATTTTATCACCAATTTGGAGACCCGCAATAAGTGTTATCACACGTTGGTCTAAATTGGAAGACCCGGTAACCTTTACACCTCCAATTTCATACTCACCCGCCCCTACTTGTAGCTCGGTTAAACTTTGTGTGGTAGCTACTTGAGCTGGCAGATAGGCGCTGCAAAAAAGGGCTATTACTAAGGCCCATAAAAACTTACTCATGCAAGTTAAGAGTTAATTTGTTCACTGGTTTTACCAAATCTTCTTTCGCGTTGTTGAAACTCCAACAGCACCTTGTGTAACTCGTTTTCATTAAACTCGGGCCACAAAACTGGGCAAAAAACCAACTCGGCATAAGCAATTTGCCACAGTAAAAAATTACTAATTCTATACTCACCACTGGTGCGAATTAATAAATCTACCGCAGGCATACCGGCCGTAAAAAGGTTATTACTAAATATATTTTGATCAATTTGATTTACTGCTAACTTACCATCAGCCACTTGTTGGGCAATAGCTTTGGTAGCGGTAATTATTTCATCCTGAGAACCATAACTTAATGCTAGGGTTAAGGTCATTCTATCGTGATGTTTTGTTTGCTCCATCACCTCGGTTAGTTCCTTAAGGCATTTTTTGGGTAAGGCCTGTAAATTACCAATAGCACTTAATCTTATGTTGTTTTTTGCTAATGTTTTCAGTTCCTTTTTTAGACTCGATACTAGTAAGGTCATTAAAGTATCTACCTCCTTTTTAGGACGATTCCAATTCTCGCTTGAAAAAGCATATACCGTTAAATAAGGGATGCCTATGCTGGCACACTCGGTAGCTGTTTTGCGCAGGGCGCTCACTCCATTTTCGTGACCTATAGCTCGTAAAAAACCTTTCCCTTTTGCCCAACGCCCATTACCATCCATAATAATGGCCATGTGCTCAGGTAATTGTTTTATATCTAGCCTGTCTTTTACGCTCATCGTCTTATAAAGCTGCTGCATTTTTCGTAAAGTTCGCCAAACTTAAATTGCAAGGTAACACCCGTAAAAACATACCAATCATCGTTGTTTGGGTTTCCTCTATAAGCATCTACTTTAGGCGTTTGCGTTAAGCTTCTATCGCTTAAGGCAGCCGCCACATCGCCATGGGCATTTTCAATAGCAAAAGGATCTCCATATTGACCACTCACATCATCCAAATAATCTGTATAAGTGCGTCTAAAAGTACTTTCAATACCAATGGTAGTTACATTACCAATAGCCCATTTATATCCTAAACCAAAGGCAAAAAAGCTAGAACCCATAGCATAGGGGCTAGCGCTTGTACCACTGCTCCCCTGCCCTTCGGTACCTAATGGTTGCAGCTCGTGCAATTCACCATCAAACTCGGCTTTTGGGTTAAACTTAAAAATACCAAAACCGCCTAACAGGTAGGGCGTTTGATTTTTTTTAGTACCCGGCTCGTACTCCAAAAAGTTAAACTCCAGCATTAAGGCTCCTTCCAATATATCTGATTGAAACTGCAGGTTTCGGTTCAGCCTAAAATCTTCTTGTGCCTCGCTGTCATCTGCGGCAAGCGTGCCATAATTAACCTGTACCCTTAAGGCCCAATGGCGATTAAAATTATATTTCACCAAACCACCCACGGCATAGCCCTGAGGCAGGTGCAAACTATGGTTACCTACATCACCCACAAAGTGTGATCCTCCTCCGAACGCGCCAATCTCTAAATATTGACTAAATGCCGGAAGGGAAAAAACTAGGGTTAAAAATTTGAAAATGAATACTTTACTCCTCATTTAACGAAAATGCGCGCAAATATAGTTAATTAGAAAAAGGGTATAACGTAAAATTTGTTAATTACGTTTATCAATTCCCCAAAGGAGTTTATTTCTTAGGGTATCAGTAAAGCTTTGAATCTCGGTTTTTAGCATTTTAATTTTAAACGCCTCTCTTTTTATACGCACCTCCATCCCATTTTTTACGGTATAAATTCTAGAATCTAAAGACACTAAAAACTGCTCTTCCCGTCCTTCTACCACCAATTTTATTTCCATATCATTAGGAATAACAAACGGCCTAACGTTTAAATTATGAGGTGCAATGGGGGTAATAACAAAACTTTCCGAACCCGGCATAATAATAGGACCACCGCAGCTAAGCGAATAACCTGTACTACCGGTAGGTGTAGCTATAATCAATCCATCCGCCCAATACGAATTTAAAAAAGCATCATTTATCCATGTATGAATTGTTACCATAGAGGTGGTGTCCTTTCGGCTTACCGACACCTCATTAAATGCAAAATTGAGATCCATATCTACTCCATCAATATTTACATGAAGTAAGTGTCTTTCGTCAATTGAATAGTTACCTAAGGTAAGCGCTTCTATGGCCGTGGAAATTTCCTCTTTACTTACGTTGGATAGAAAACCCAGGCGACCCGTATTTATTCCTAAAATTGGGATATCCGAATTTTGAACATAGGTAACGGCATCCAAAATGGTTCCATCGCCACCTACGGTAATCATTAAATCCGGCTTTAAAGTCAAAAGATCTTGGTGCGAAGCAAAGCTGCCAAAATCAAAATTGAATTGGCAATGTTGTTTTATAAAACTATAAAGCTCTTCAAAAACAAATATCTCTGCTCCAATTTGGGTAAGCTCATTATGAAGGTTCTCAATAAAGGGCTTGGTTTCCGCGTTAATATTTTTCCCAAAAACAACTATTCTCATAGCCTACATATTTAGGTATTTCATAAAGGCATCATACCTATCACCTAGGTTATCGCCAAAAACACTTTGATGAAAAACCTCTACAATCTCATAATTATAGCGTTCAAAAGACTTTACAATTCTGCTTAAATCCGTTTGATTAATTTTAAGCACCACTCGTATTTTCTCCAAGTCGTTTTCATCTTCATTTAAGTGTACACCTATAATTTTACCATCATTCGATTCCACAATTTGTGACACCTGCGATAACTGATAGTCTCTTGAATCTACTCGTAATACCAAAATACCGCCCGGCTCTGAAAAGCTTAAAATACCGCCTAAATCTTGCAGCAATTCGGCAGTAGAAATATAACCTTTATAGGCTCCATTATCATCCACAATAGGCAACAAACTCAAGTTGGCCTCTCCTATCATTTTTACCGCATTGTAAACGTGATCATTTTGATTGATGGCGTGCTTTTTTACTAAATGATAGCACTTTGAAATAGATTCCTCATCGTTGGGCACCTCCAATAAATCCTCGTCATTTACCAAACCTAAATACAGATTATCGTGTACTACCACCGGAAAATGTTCAAATTTACACTCGTGCATTGCCTCTATAGCTACCGCAAGCGTATCGCCTTCGCGAAGAGGTTTTATATCGTTAAGTAAATGTTTTGTCACGTTCATTACCCAGCAAAACTAAGGTTTTTATCTTTGCAGCCTATGTGTAAATTAAGTGTAAACATCAACAAAATTGCCACCCTACGAAATGCTAGAGGAGGCAATATCCCCAACCTATTGCAAGTAGCTAAACATTGCGAAGAATTTGGTGCTCAAGGAATTACCATTCACCCAAGGCCAGACGAACGCCATATACGATATCAAGATGCCTATGATTTGAAGAGTGTGGTAAGTACCGAATTCAACATAGAAGGTTACCCCTCTGCGGCATTTATTGAAATGGTGCTAAAGATTAAGCCCGAGCAAGTTACACTGGTGCCCGATGGGCCTGATGTATTGACTTCCAACGCAGGTTGGGACACGGTAAAACATGCCCGTTTTTTAAAGGACACCATTTCGCTATTTAAAAAGGAGGGCATACGAACCAGTCTTTTTATGGAATGTAACAACGACTTGATAAAAGCAGCAGCTAACACTGGCACCGATAGAATTGAATTGTACACCGAGGATTATGCTACCATGTACAAAAGTAATCCCGCCAAGGCTATTGCACCTTATAAAGCCGCTGCGCAGCTAGCCGAAAAAGAAGGGGTGGGACTAAACGCTGGTCATGATTTAAACCTTGAAAACTTGCGTTATTTTTCGCAACAAATACCTACTTTGCTAGAAGTAAGTATTGGGCATGCGCTTATAGCAGATGCGCTGTATTTTGGACTAGAAAACACCATTCAGCAGTATTTACGCCAATTAGAAAGCTAAACCATGAAAGCACCTCAGGCACTTAAAAAAGGCGACACGATTGCTCTGGTTTCCACGGCTCGTAAAATTTCTAAACCCGAGTTAAACTTTGCTATCAACCTCTTAAACAACTGGGGTTTAAAGGTTGTATTTGGTGAACATCTTTTTGAGCAACATCACCAATTTGCAGGAACGGATGAACAGCGATTACTTAGCTTTCAGGAGTGCATTAACAACCCCGAAATAAAGGCAATACTTTGCGTTAGAGGCGGTTATGGCACTGTTAGAATTATAGACCAAATCAACTTTTTACCCTTGGTGCAAAATCCCAAATGGATTATTGGCTACAGCGATATAACGGTACTGCACAATAAGCTCAATAATTTTGGTTTGGAATCGCTTCACGCCACTATGCCCATTAACTTTGAAACCAATACACAATTGGCATTGGATAGCCTCCGGCAAACTCTATTTGGCGAGCCCCTAAGTTACCAAGTAGAAAATCATGAACTCAATCAAAAAGGCACGGCACATGGACCGGTAGTGGGAGGAAATCTTTCTGTTTTGTACAGTCAACTGGGCTCTGAAACACGCATTAATACAAAAGGTTGCATTTTGTTTTTAGAGGATCTTGATGAGTATTTATATCATATAGATAGGATGATGCAAAACATGGCTCGAAACGGCTACTTTGATGAGCCCGCGGCTGTGATTATTGGTGGATTTACTGACATGAACGACAACAACATTCCTTTTGGCAAAACAGCCCTTCAAATACTTTTTGAATACATCGGCAACAGAGATTATCCAGTTTGTTTTGATTTTCCTGCTGGTCACCTAAATGATAATCGCGCCCTTATTTTTGGACGAAAAGCCCATTTACAAGTAGGTCAAACCGTTAGCCTAACTTTTGATGTCTAAACCACACGAAACCGGAAAAAAAGGAGAAGAAGAAGCCTTGGTTTTTTTTACAAAATTGGGCTATAAATTGGTTGCCAAAAATTGGCGCTTTGCTAAAGCAGAGGTAGATTTAATTGTAGAAAATGAAGACTGGATAGTATTTGTAGAAGTTAAAACCCGTACCAACGATTCACATGGCAGCCCTGAGTCCTTTGTGAGCAGGGCGCAGCAAAAACATTTAATTAGAGCCGCCAATCATTTTGCTGATACACATCCCTCCGAAAAACAATACCGCTTTGATGTAATTAGCATACTGCTCGAACCCCAATTTCAGCTAAAACACATACCCGAAGCCTTTTATCCCTAAAGGCATACATTTAATGTACCTTTGCAAAAATTTTCTCCCATGCAACGTGGTAAAAACACAGGCGGCTCTCGCTCCAATTCTAAAGGAAAAACGCAGCGCCCCGATTCCAAAGATTTTAGTCCAAAAAGAACCCCAAAACCTCGATTTAAAAAGGAGCCTACCGCTCCTAAAATGAGTGCTGACGGCTTAATTCGACTCAATAAATATATTTCAAACGCGGGTATTTCTTCACGAAGAGAAGCAGACAATCTTATTAAAGCCGGGCTTGTACAGGTAAACGATAAGGTGGTAACTGAAATGGGCTACAAAGTAAAACCCGGAGACAGTGTGCGGTTTAATAACGAAGAACTGCGTGCCGAGAAAAAAGTATACTTGGTTTTAAACAAGCCAAAAGGCTTTATCACCACCATGGACGACCCCAAGGCACGTAAAACCGTAATGGAATTGATTAGTAACGCTGGCCCCGAACGCTTGTACCCCGTAGGCAGGCTGGATAGAAAAACAACCGGAGTATTGCTATTCACTAATGATGGCGAAATGGCCACCAAGTTAATGCACCCATCCAGCGGAGCGCGTAAAATTTACCAAGTTAGCCTTGATAAGCGTTTAACTGCGGCTGATTTTAGCAAAATTAAAGCAGGCTTAACCTTAGAAGATGGCCCCATTACGGTGGATGATATAGCTTATGTGGACGATAAATCAAAAAGCAATATTGGCCTCACAATTCATAGTGGCAGAAACCGAATTGTAAGACGAATTTTTGAGAGCTTAGATTACGAGGTTACTAAACTAGATCGTGTGTTTTTTGCTGGGTTAACCAAGAAAAATTTAGAACGCGGCCGTTGGCGAAAACTAGGCGAAAAAGAGGTTAATTTCCTTAAAATGATGTAATTAAAAATATTAGTACTTTTGTAATACACACATTAATAAAATTCAATTAAAATTAATCAAATGGCAAAAGCAAAAGTTACCCCAGGTGTTTTGATTGGTGCGCTACGCGAGAATCAAAACAACAACAAATCACTTAAGTCCTTATTTTCGAGTCAGTTTTTAGG
The DNA here is from genome assembly GCA_937146805.1 of uncultured Owenweeksia sp. Classification (GTDB taxonomy): domain Bacteria; phylum Bacteroidota; class Bacteroidia; order Flavobacteriales; family Schleiferiaceae; genus Owenweeksia. Next base: position 62,601 of record CAKZRR010000021.1, read on the forward strand.
GAAAATGTCGATGGAAGAACTAGAAGGTTTAAATCTTAGTATTTCGAAAGAAATAGGTAAACGATCTCAAAAAGTAATTCAAGAAAAGATCGATTTTTTGCAAAAACACGGCTATAAAATTAATGCCCCAAAATAGGTTTTTACACCCTTAACAACTTCGGCCTCTTCCTTTGGAAGGGGCTTTTTTTTTGGAAAACATAAACTTAACTTTCGCTCCTCGCGTTTAAACTAGGTAACGCGTTAAAAAAGCAATGCTCAAAAAACTCTTTAAACTCACACTGTGGATATTCGGGACGCTGGCTCTGCTATTTACGCTATTTACCGTGGTGGTATTTTGGAAAGAAGAGGAGATAAAAATAAAAGTAGTTGACCAAATTAATGAGCAGCTAGATGGCGAGATTGATGTTCAAAATTTTGGTGTTTCACTTCAAAAATTCCCCAAAGCCGCTCTGCTTTTTGAAGAGGTTTATAGTGCCGGAAAAAATAGCAAAGAAGGAGACACTCTATTATACGCACAGGAACTATTTATTGAGTTTGATGTCTGGAATATCTTTCAGGACGAATTAGAAATAAAAAGTCTCAGTATTCACAATGGAGTCATCCAAATTCTACGTCCTAAAAATGGAACACCTAACTACCTTATTTGGAAAGAAAAAAGTAGTAATGAAGAAAGTGCTTGGCACCTTGAAAAGCTTTCGCTCAAAAATGTTGATTTATACCAATGGGAAGAGCGTGTAAATCAGCATTTAAACTCTACCATTCACGAAGGAGAAATTTCAATTGACTATAAAGATGAACACTTTGATATTACAGCGCAGCTAAATAGCTGGGTAAAAAACCTCACCGTTAACAATCAAAAATATTTAACAAATCAACCCTTAGAACTAACCGGAAATTTAAATGGAAACACAAGTCATTTTGTATTACAAAATGGCAAAGCCACTAGCCATGGAATTGGGCTTTCATTTAGTTTTTCGCAAAACAAAAATCAGTTTAAACTTAATGCTCAACAAAAAGGAGCTGACTTAGCAGCTTGGCAGCATTTTGCAGAAAGCCAATTAATGCACAAACCTTATAATTTTAAGGTTGAAGGAAGTGGAAGTTTTGCGATAAATTATCAGTATCATCCTGATTTAGGACATCAAATAGAAGCCAAGGCAAGTAGTCAAAAGTCGGGCTTTAATGCTTTTGAAAAAGGACACTTAAGCGATCTAGCTTTTGAAGCCCACTATACCCTTAAGCATGGTTTGGATGAATTACATATTAAATCTTTGAACGGACAGGCCAGAACCGGCAAAGTACAAGCCAGTGGATATATCAAAAACTTAAAGCGGCCACAAGTTTCGCTTCAACTAAGAAGCGAATTAGACTTGGCCGAACTACTGCTTTTTGTGCCTTTAGACACGCTCCATAAACCCATCGGAAAGACCACTTTAAACCTCCACTTTCAAAACAATTTTAAATCCTTTGACGCCATAAAACCCAGTGAATTTAAAAACGCCAAAGCCAGTGGTTCCTTTACGCTTAATGAAGCGGGCTTTTCGTTTAAAGGATCTAACAAACAAGTAAGTCATGTTAATGCCGAAATTCAGTTTTTAGGTAATGATTTACATATAAACAACCTGTTTTTTAGAACCGGACAAAGTGATGTATATCTAAACGGTCAAGTGCAAAATGTTTGGAACTACTTGTTTTTCGAAAATCAACAACTAAACATTGATGCCAATGTAAAATCGCAAGAAATTGTGATGGAAGATTTTTTAATGAAACAAGCTTCGAAAAGCGATACCCCCCCCCTTCATTTTGTAAAGTCATTGCAGCTAAACCTAAACCTCGAAGCCTCTAAATTTAGATTTGAAAATTTTTATGCCGAGAATATTAAAGGGGAATTACAAGTTAAAAATCAAGTTTTTAAAGCCCGTAACCTCAGCCTACAGGCAGATGAAGGTAGCTTTGCTGGCCAGTTTAGTTTAAACACGCAAAACTCAAAAAAGTACCAACTGCATGCCCGCCTAAACGCCAATCACTTTAACATTAACCAACTTTTTAAGAGTTTTAATGATTTTGGACAAGACGCCATTACCGCACAAAATATAAGCGGAACGGGCACCGCACAAGCCGTTTTAAATTGCCAATTAAACCCCGATTTAAGCATACGCATACCTTCCATTGACTTGCAATCTCAGCTTGAAATTAGCGATGGCAAACTCCAAAACTACCAACCTTTAATGGCTCTTTCGGACTTTGCTTCCATCAGCGAATTGAAGGACGTGCAGTTTGAAACGATGAAAAACAATATCAGCATTAAAAATGAAACCGTTTTTATTCCCAGCATGCGTATTAATAGCAGCGTGATGGACATAGGCCTAGAAGGAATGCACAGTTTTAAAAACGAAATTAATTACGATCTAGAGATTAAACTCTCGGATGTTCTGTTCGCTAAACGAAAGAAAAAGAAAACGAGCAGCGAATTTGACGAGCACCTAGTTGAAATAGCGCACCAAGAATATCCAACAGTGCTTGTAAAAATGACGGGCACTGTTGACAAACCCCTCATTGAACTGAACAAAGTAAGTTTAAGCAGTACACTTAGCAACAGTTTGAAACAAGAAAAAAAGAATCTAAAAAATATATTCGGAAAAAACCCAAAAGAACCCAAAAAGCCCGCCAATGGGGGACTTCAGTTTGACTTGTTTGGCGAAGAAAACGATAGCATCAAAAAATAATGTTTAGGTAACAATAAGCCTAAATTTAGCAACACAAAAAAACTACCTTTGCCGAAATTTAATGCAGGTAGATATGCGTCATTTTATTGCTCTAATTTTATTGCTAATCAATGCTTTAGCAATAGCTCAAACAGCCAACATTAGAGTAATGTCGTACAATTTAATGTACTACCGCACCTCCAGTGCGCCATGCAGCCACAATCAGTCGGCTATACAAAGAGATAATGCCCTTAAAGACATTATCGCGTATGTAAACCCCACCGTGTTATCCGTTAACGAAATTGGCACTAGCCCCTCCACCGCAAGTTTTGTTTTAAACAATGTAATTAATACCAATGGGCAAAGTAATTACGCCAAAGCGCTAAGCACTGGCAATGGCAGCAGTCTTGGTAATGCATTGTTTTTTGATACCACCAAAGTGGCTCTTCACAGCCAGGCAATTTTAGAAAAAGATGCTCAAAACAATAACATTGTTAGAGTTATTGATTTATACCGCTTGTATTACAAAGATCCCAAGCTAAAATTAGGAGCTGACACCTTGTATTTCACGGTAGCTTCGGCTCACCTAAAAGCGGGCAATAGCAGCGCCAATCGTAATGATAGAGATCACGCCACTAAAGCTCTAATGAATCACTTACGTGATAATGTAGCGGATGAAAATGTAATTATGTGTGGTGACTTTAACATTTACAATGCCAGCGAAGCCGCCTTTCAAAACTTAGTAAATTATGGTACCAGCAGCGAACGATTTAATGACCCAATAAACCAAATGGGTTCTTGGAATAACAATGCCAACTATGCCGCAATTCACACCCAAAGCACCCATGCCAGCTCATCCGGCTGTCATAGTGGTGGCGGACTTGACGATCGTTTTGATTTTATATTGGCCTCCAACGCTATTATGGGCAATACCCATGGTATTAAATATAAATTAAATAGCTACGCTACGGTAGGCAACGATGGCAATCACTTTAATCAGAGTATTAACTCGGGCACCAACCTGTCTGCTCCGCAAGCTATTATTAACGATTTATATGATTTTAGTGACCACCTACCCGTAATACTAGAATTGGAAATACGCCTATCAGACATTGGACAAAATGAACTTTGGCCTACTGAAAAACTCATGGTAGGCAATCCATTTAAAAACGAATTAAACATTAGCAATAAAAGTGGCGAGCGCTTTCAAGTTTCTCTTTTTACCTTTACGGGGAAACAACTTAACGCACTGACCGTACTACCTAATAGTGAGCAACAATTGCCATTGGAGTTTTTACCGAAAGGCACTTATTTATTAATTAGCCAAGATGACCACGGGCAGCAATACCGCCAAAAACTAATTAAGCAGTGAAAAATCTAATTCTACTTTTCGCCTTTATCTTATGCTTTTTGCAAAGTGGGCGCGGCCAAGAAAGCTTTCAAGAAAAAGTAACCAGCTCAAGCAATGTACGTTTAAACGTAACCAACTACGGCACTTTTGGCAATGCCTTTAGAGGCTACCGCGATGGATCTGGCAACCCCTCTTGCGAGTACCCTGCTGGATCGGGAATTGAAAACCTATTTGAAGGAGGTATTTGGATTGGTGGTAAAAACGGAGGCTCTGTTCAAGTTTCCACTTCTGCTTACGATGCTACCCGTGGCTATTCGCCCGGAAGCGCTGGTTTTGAGATGACTGCCGCGGTGGGTGCGCAACTTAAAGAACTAAGCAGCCTATTTGATAGTAAGTTTTTCGATCCAACGGCCGTTTCACATCAAGATTACATAGCCGAGTTTACAGATAAAAATGTTACCGTACCGGGCACCAATATTCAAATTACGGGGCATACCAACCCTATGCAGCTTAAGGTAAAAATGAGCACCTATAATTGGAACTACACCTTTAGCGATTTTATGGTAATTGTTAATCTTACCATTACCAACGATGGCCCCAATACTTTTGATGATGTGTACGTGGGCTTGTGGAGCAACACCGTAGTGAGAAACATTAACATTACGCCTCCAGGATCTGGTGGTGCTAACTTTTACAACAAAGGTGCCAACGGTTATATGGACTCCTTAAACCTAGCTTATTGCTTTGATGCTGTTGGTGATTTAGGTTTTACCGAAAGCTATGTAGCGCAAAAATTTTTAGGAGCCGAAGACAAAAATGGCTTTCACTACCCCCAGTTAGACTCCACCTTTAATAAGGCCACCAACAGTTGGATTGCCGAAGATTTTAAAGTGAACTATAATGCCTGGGAGTTTAATAGCGGTTCTAACCCAGTTTTCTTTTTCCCTACCAATGAACAATCACGTTATAGTAAAATGGCCAATGGCCTTAATCAAAACCCTTGTTGGCACGATCCTACTGGGCCAGCTTGCGCTTCCGGTCGCGATTTTCAGGCAGAGCTCAATCTTATAGGTAATAGATCCGATCTTGTTTCGGCCGGCCCGTTTCCTTCATTAGGGCCTGGTGAAGAAATCACCATAGCCTTTGCCTACATTATGGCTAAAAAGTTTGATGATGGCAACGCAAATATTGCCAACACCCTAGAGCAGCGTAAAAATTTATTGGAAAATGCTACCTGGGCCCAACAGGCGTATAATGGTGAAGATCAAAATTTTAACGGTGTATTAGATACCAACGAAGATATTAATGGCGATGGCTTACTTACCCGCTATGTTTTACCAAGCCCGCCTAGTATTCCGCGAACGCGCGTAGTGCCTACGCACAATAAAATTGATGTGTATTGGTCTGATAATTCTAAAAATTCGATAGACCCTATTAGCAACCAAAAAGATTTTGAAGGCTACCGCGTGTACCTTTCCAAATTGGGTTTTGATGTAAATGGCGTACAAAATCTATCGCGTGATTTTAAGCTTGCGGCTGAATATGACATCCCCGGAAACGGGCTATTTAAAGAAATAGGTTTTGAAAGCATAGCGCTTGATACTGCGGTATATTTTAAAGGCGATACCGTAGCCTACAATTATAAGTACACAGTAAATGATTTACCCGATGGCTGGCAATATGCCGTGGCTGTAACGGCCTTTGACCGTGGAAATCCTGAATCCAATTTAGAGTCGCTTGAATCTAGCTTTTTGGCTAACAACTACCGTGCATTTACAGGCACTACGCCTAACGCAAATATTAAGAGCGATGCACCTTATGCTTTTCCAAACCCGTATTACTATGGTGCTGCCTGGGAGGGCAAATCTAACTTCCAGGAAGAGAGCCGCAAAATAATTTTTGCCAACCTACCCGCCCGTTGCAAAATACGGGTGTACACCGTGGCCGGAGATTTTATTGATGAAATACATCACGATGAAAATTACAACGGAAACGATATAAGGTGGTTTCAAACCTTTGCTTCTGAAAACCCAGACGAAAACGTGTTTAGCGGTGGCCAGCATGCCTGGGATTTACTATCGTTGGATAGTCAAATTATTAGCCGCGGCTTGTATATTTTTTCGGTAGAAGATTTAGACTCTGGCGAAGAGCAAACAGGAAAATTTGTAATAATTAAATAAGTAAAACTAAGTACTTTAAATCATGAAAAAGTTATTTTTCACCCTAGTAGCCAGCTTTTTAATGGCCGGCATGTATGCTCAAACGTATGTGAGCATTACCGATATTAATCAGCCTAAAAATTTAACCAACTGTAACGATACTTCATTGTATTATGGAGATACTATTAGAACCATTGGTATTGTAACCGTTGATGGTGGTTTAAGTGAGGTATCTTCTAGCTCGGTGCAAGGCGGCTACCGTCCTTTCTTTTTTATTGTAGATACCGCCAACGGAGGAACCAACGCCCCCTATGCTAGTTTAGAAGTGCAAGGTATTTACCGTAACTCACAAAATGCTTTTCAAGCCAATACCTTAGCCACTACCTTGTTAGCAGGAGATGTAGTTGAGATTACTGGCTATTTAAATGCCTACCACAATGGTTTACAACTAAATACGCTTGACGCGAATAGCATTACCATTCTATCATCCAGCGCTGTGCCAACACCAGTAATAGTGCCTGTTGCCGATTTAAACGACCCCAACAGAATTAATAAGGTAACTACAGGCGAAAAATGGGAAGGCTCATTTGTTACTCTTCAAAATGTAACGGTTTCAGAGGTAGTACCTTTTAGCAACGGCCGTATTAGTTTTAATGTGGTTGATGGTAGCGGGAACAAAGTAAATGTGAGTGATCGATTTTTGGCACAAAAATCGGCATCGCATCAAACAGTAAACCCAAACACACCAAGCACTTCAGGTACAGGCTCATTTGTATCTCCGGTACCAGGTACTTTCTACACTACACTTAGTGGTATTATTCGTCATGATGGAAATGGCTGTACAGGTGGTGCCGGAACCAACCGTGGTTATGAGATAAACCCATTTGATAGCACCCACTATAACATTGGCTATGCACCTCCTTATATTGAAAGTGTAGAGCGTGACCCGTTGGTACCAAACGCCAATCAAGATGTAGAAATTACGGCTAAAATAACCGATTACGATGGCACTGTTGATAGCGTAATTATTGCTTGGAGCACTAACAAAACAGCCGCTCCATCTAGCTATACTAAAACCAACATGGCTTTGGCTATTGGTTCTACCGATGAGTACGAATACATCATTCCAAAGCAAGCTATTGGTACTGAAATTCGCTATTACATTTATGCCGAAGACAATGATGCGAACCCATCTTATTACCCAAATACACCAGTTGGTCAAACAGAACCAAATATTCAATTTTACACCATCCGTGCCAACGGATTAACTATTCAAGATATACAGTACACTTTAGATCCTAGCGGTGATTCGCCTTACCGAGGCGAAACCGTAACTATTAGTGGTGTGGCAACGGCTTCGCAGTTTGATTACGACTTAGGTTACGTGTACATTCAGCAACCAGGCGAAACTGAATTTGCCGGTATTTCACTTATTGGGTCATTTGATTTAGGAAGCGTTTACCGCAACGAGTGGATTGAGGTTACTGGGGATATTGTAGAAAACTTTGGATTTACACAAATGATTGTTTCTAAGGTGGTGCATTTAGGTCAAACCGACACTATCCAGCCAGTTGCTGTTAATCCTAGTGATAGTGCATCTCAGGCCAATGGTGGTTGGGAAAAATACGAAAGTATGTTGGTGAAATATGAAAACCCCACCACTGGTAATAAGCTATATATTACTGATGACAATGCAGGTTTTGGGGACTACCGAGTTGGCATAGACCCTACCTTATCATACAACCAATCAGGTTTAGTTTTGGCGGGTCGTCAGGGTTCAAACGCGGCCTCTTCACTTTGGACGCAATTGGTTACCGACACCTTGTATCAAAATACCGATGGCGCCATGTTTTTGCAAGCCGTTACTACAAGTGATACCATGACCATGGATGCCGTTATAGGTTTACTTTATTATGGATTTAGTGCCTACCGTGTTTTGCCCCGTGCCAACGATGATATTATTGGTTTAAATGCTACTCTAAGTCCTATTGGTACCCGCCCCAATAATGTTAGCTTAAGCGAAGTATTTAATATAGACTTTACTATTTATCCAAATCCGGCCAACGAAAATATTACCGTAGAAGCCAACCACAGCGAAGGTTTTGAAGTAGCTATTTATAACTTAAGTGGAGTACAAGTTGGAAACCACATTTCTAATGGAAGCAAAGCTCAGTTTAACGTAAGCAACTTAGCAGCTGGAGCTTATGTATTGAAACTAGTAAGCAGCGGTGCCACTTTAAGCACTGGTAAATTGCTAATCAGTAAATAATAATAAAAGCGGCAGCCTAATTGGGTTGCCGCTTTTTAATTAAAAACAGCTTGGTTTTGCGCGGTACATTTTTATCCAAATTTTCACTTTTCCCCATCCTACTGGTCTTGGTTGCCCTAAGCTCTTGCGATAAAGGCAGCGCCAACAGTAACCTAGCGCCCAACACCCACATGGCGTATGAGGCTATTAACCTTAGCGGGGATTTAAGGCTTAACTCAAAAGTGACCTTAAGCTGGTATGGTACCGATAAAGACGGTTATGTATCAGGTTATGAAATTTCTTTTGATGGAAATACTTGGTTTAAAACCGCCACTCAAGATTCTACCTTTATTTTTGGCTTACAAGCTGGACAAGACACAGCCGATATCGACTTTTTTGTACGCTCTATTGACGAGAAAAACGTGGTTGACCCCACTCCTGCCTATCTTAAAATACCTTTAAAAAACACCCCTCCCCAAGCTAGTTTTACAGCCGATAGATGCTCAAAAGACACTGCCTTTGTAGCCAGCACATTCTTCTGGTCTTCATCTGATCCTGATGGAGATGAAACCATAAAGCAAGCCTTTATAAAAATTAACACAGGCGATTGGGTAGAGGTAAACAAAAATCAAAGTCTTGTTTCCTTTTTGGTAGATTCGGCAGTAGCCAATGGCAATGCGCAAAGCGAAATTTATTACGCCACCAATACCGATCCCGAAGCCAATATGGTAAACGGGATGCTGGTTGATGGCCTCAACCAAGTATTTTTAAAAGTGATAGATATTGCTGGTGCCGAAAGCATGGTAGATAGCTCCAATGTATTTTACCTCAAAAACAAAAACCCATTAAGTACCACGCTTTGGATTTCTGGCCATGTGGCAAGCGTTGCCCAACAATACAAAGGCTTTTTAGATGCTGCTCAAGTATCCTACGACTTTTTAAATTACGGTGCCGATCAAGGTGCGCGCCAACCCGTTTATTGGAACCCTACGGTATCGCTGGTGTTAAACCGTTATGATAATGTTTTTATCAATGCGCCCAATACGCAGTTCCCAAATGTGGCTACAGGCGGTACGGCTACCTTGCTTAATTACTTGGCGCCCTTAATTCAAGATTTTTCAAAAGCGGGCAAGCCTAGTTTTATAAGTACCGCTTTAGCTAAAAACGAAGATTTTGAAGGCATTGCAGGCCCATTCCCCATTGAGGGGGTAACCCAATCAAAAGGGCAAGTACGCATTTACCCCGATAGCAGCATTTATGCTATTGATAACACCTTGCCCAATCTAAAAGCCAATAGCATTATTTCGGGAGTAACTACGCTGCTTCCGTCTAACGATGCCGAGCTGTATTATAGAGGTAGTATTACACCTTTACAGGGATGGGCTGGAGATAATGTTTTGGCTACAGCCCGAAGAAAAGATGGAAAATTAACCCAAGTTTTCTTTGGTATTGAACTGCACAATTACAGCAGTAACCCTAATTCGGTAGAGAACTTAATCGCACATATTTTCGACAATGAATTTAAGTAAGTGGCCCCTATTTTTGTTGTTCTTCCTTAGCGGGATTATAACTCTGGCGCAAAGCGAAACAGCCAGCTTAAGCGGAAAAATTATAGACGCTACCACGGGTGAGACCCTTATTGGGGCTTCCATTCAAATTGTGGGTACCTATAAAGGAGCTACGGCCAACCTAAAAGGTGAGTTTATAATAAAGGATATTAAACCAGGAGATTACCAAATAAAATTTCAATTTATAGGCTACGAAACCAAGTTATACAACGATATCAGTTTTGCCCAAGGGGAAGCCAAAGTGATGGCAGTAAAACTCAAGGAACAATCCGAATCGTTAAATGAAGTAGTGGTAATTGGCAGAAAAAACGAAGTGAATTTAGAACTAGCCGCCTCTGAGATTAGTATTACTGCAGAAGATTTAGCTGAGCTAAACACCCGCGATGTAAAAGAAGTACTAGAGCTACAAGCGGGGGTAATGAAAACACAGGATGGCCTTCAAATTAGAGGCGCTCGTGTTTACGAAACGGAATACATTGTAGATGGCATTAGTGCTCAAGATCCTTTGGCTGGAACCGGTTTTGGAGTAGATGTTTCCAGTTCGTCTATCTCAAGTATTGATTTAATTACCGGTGGTGCCGGAGCCGAATTTGGTGGTGGATCATCCGGTGTGGTAAACACAAAAATTAAAGAAGGTGGCGAAAAATTAGAAGTTTCAGGGAGCTGGCAGCGCGATTACTTTGCTGACTCTGACATAGCCAGCTCTTTTAATACAGACAGAGCCGAGGTAAGCTTAGGAACACCTATCCCCTTCACCAAAAACAAATTAACCCTCTTTACCAACGTAAGTTTATTTCTTACCGATGAGTATTTTGGCTCGCAAGCCACGCAACTACACAGCTCGCTTTTTAGCGAAAGTGATTTTTGGGCACCGCGCCAAACCAACAGCTATTCCAACACCATTAAGCTGGCCTATAAGTTAAAAGCCGGTACCAAAATTACACTTACCAACCAGCATTCGTTAGGTGTAAACCAAAACACCCGAAGTTTACAAATTGTAGGTTTTGATGCCATTTTAACACCCGGTTTTCAATACAACCGAAGTTTAAATTTAGATAACGCCACTACCTACACGCATCACTCCAATCTTACCGCACTTAACATCAGCCACTTAATTAGTAAAAAAGTAGGGTTAAGTCTTTCGCTTGGCCGATTGTTTACCAACCTTAGAGCCGATGCCAATGGCCGCCCTTTTAGAAGCGAAACAGTAGATCAATTACTAGACGAAGAATCTATCATTACCAACCCATTGGCGGTGTTTAACCCCAACGATCCCAGCGGTATTTACTTTATTTTACCCGGAGATGGCCTCATTAACAATGGTGGTATTACGCCTGTTTGGCACGATCACTTTGTGCAAGAATACTCAGTAAATGCCAAGGTAAATTACATCCCTAGTAAAACACACTCTTTTACGGCAGGCTGGCAAAATAAATTTAAAGAATACCAATGGGTAGATGTTACCCGACCATGGGTGGGAGCGCCAATTGCACTAAACGATTCCGTTTCTACGGCCTCTATTAGTATTGGCTCCAGCAACGATATTTGGCATGTAAAACCCATTGAAGGCGGCTTTTTTGTACAGGATAAAATCACCTATAAAGGAATTATTGCCACCCTAGGTTTTCGATACACCTATTGGGCTCCAGGTAAATTTGCCGATGATGCCGTTAACGACCCACAAGCACCAGTTATAGATCAAGTTAGAGAAGACTACCTAGACAAAACAACCTCCTTTGCAGGCCTCCGCTGGAAAGCGCGTTTACTACCTAAGGTAAATGTGAGCTTTCCGGTTACCGAAAACAACGTAATGTACTTTAACTATGGGCACAGTATGCGATTGCCACACCCTAGGTTTGTATATGCTGGTTTAGACCCCGTATATCAGGATCGCTCCTTCCTTTCTAACTTGGGTAACCCCGATTTAGATCCGGAGGTAAACGTATCGTACGAATTGGGTTTAAAATCGCACATCACCAAAGATTTGGGATTAACCTTTGCTGCTTACAACAACAACCGCTTTGATTACATTGTTTCTAGAAGTGCCTTGGTAAAAGATCAAACGGGTCGTTTGGTTTCCAAAACCTTTTACATCAATCAAGATTACGCCAAAATTTTGGGTGTAGAACTAGGCTTACACTACCGATTCAACTCCTATTTACGTGCTTTTGGTAATGCCGCCTATCAATTGGCCCGAGGAAAATCAAACTCGGCTAGAGAGTCCAGTTTACAAATTGCACAAGATGGAGAAGTAGCGCTAACTAGCGAAAACTATTTATCGTTTGATAGACCTTGGAACACCAACTTAGGTTTGATTTTTACGCCCAACAAAAAAATGAAAAATGCCTTTTTCAATAAACTAGATGGATTGAGCATGTACCTTTCCTATCAGTTTACATCGGGCTACCGTTATACTCCCGAAGAGAAAACAGGCGTAAACCAATTGGGCCGCCCCATGTATGAATCACAAATTGACAAGTACCTAGAGGCCAAAGCTAAAGACTGGCACAAAGTAGATTTAAAGGTGGGCTACAATATCCCAATGGGTAAGAAAAAGGGCAATGGAGTGGCTTTAAGTTTAGAAGTTAGAAACCTACTAGACACTAAAAATTCGCAAATAATAAACGCAGTAACAGGCCAGGCCTATGAGTATGGCGATGATGTGCCTAACAGCTGGCGCGATTTACGATACAACGGCCCGCAGCAAGAAGGTCAAGACCCACGAAACCCCGCCCGATACTTAGCACCTCGCCAAATTTTATACGGTATCTCATTTAAGTTTTAATGGATATGAAAAAGCATATAGCCCTTTTTATAAGCCTTTGCCTCGCCTTTTCACTACAAGCGCAAGTCCTTCCCAATTTTGGTGGCGAACGTGCCGGTTTATCAACTTTAAGTTTCTTAAAAAACGATCTTAACCCTCGTTCGGTAGCTTTGGGCGGTGCCAGTGTTTCCCTTTCGGGAGATGGCTATTCGGTACTAAGCAATCCTGCTGCCCTTACAGATATTGAAAATACTACACTCAGCCTTTCGCATTTAGTAATTGGCGCTGGTATTCATCAATCCCTGGCCAGCTTTGCCTTGCCTCTAAATAACAAAGTAAGTGCTTTGGCGCTTAGTGTAAACTCACTTAACTCGGGCGAAATGGAAGAACGCACCGAATTTCAGCCAACCGGTACCGGCCGTAAAGTTTTTGTGAGCCACATGGCCTCTAGCCTTACCTACTCGCGTAAACTATCCAGTGTATTTAATGCCGCAGTTAGCCTCAAATATATTTACGAATCTATGGCTGAATTTACCAACCATTACATGGCTGTGGATGTAGGCTTCTTATACAAAACCGATTTTAAAGATTTGAAATTTGCCGTGATGGTTCAAAACTTTGGTGGCAATTCAACTTTATCGAAAAACGAAGATATTCCAGTACTTTTTAATCGAGATACAGGTATAAACCTTGGCGCCAACACCGTACCTACCGTATTTAGTTTAGGACTTAGTTTAGTACCTTTTAAGCAAGAAAAGCAAAGTTTAATGGCAGCCGTTCAGCTAAATCATCCCAACGATAATGCCGAAAACCTACGCTTTGGGTTAGAGTACGAATTGCGAGAATTATTTTATGCTCGTGCTGGTTATAAATTAAGTGTGGCACATCAAAGCTATCCCACATTTGGTGTAGGTATTCGCACCCGTGTTGGAGCCCACCCCTTAATGTTTGATTACTCCATTAACCCAACACAGTACATGGGTTTTCAGCAAAGTATAGGTTTGCGCCTTGCTTTAAATAATGACAGTAGAAGCGAAGAAAGATGAGAATACGAAGCAGTTTTTGTTTTTTGGTGAGTTTGGTTCTTTTAATGAGCTCGTGCGAAAAATATTTTGGCGATAAAACCAGCCTCGACTTTATTGATATACCCAATTTTGAAGCGCGAGAGGTGGCTTATGTTCCTATTCAACCAGTACTCAAAAGCTTTGTAAAACCTGTAGATATTACCATAGGCTTTGATGAACTTATTTATGTGGTTGATGAGTTTACCGAAGAAGTAATTTCGATGGACGAAGCTGGAAATATTATTGGCCGAATGGAAATACCAGGTGCTACCGCTGTGGTACAAGACAGACGTTTTGATTTATTAGTAATTGGCACAAAAGATACGGTTGTAAACAGTGGTGGTATAGATACCACCCTAAGCTTTACCGCTATTTATAGAATTAGAATGCTCGGTGCCAACGGATACGGACTTAATAATGGGCAAATAATTAACGAAATTGTACACCCTTTTTACTTCAAAAGCAGCTATTCAGGTAGTGATAGGCAAGTACGTTTTAATAGAATCGCTATTCTTGCAGATAATGGAAATCCGGATCGAAACAATCAGTACTATGTGAGCCGCTCAGGTTCCTCTAATAATGGGTTAAACCCCGATGATGCCATTTTGTGGTTTAACAACACCGATGAACTTGTTTCGGGTATTTCGGTAAACACCTCTTCTGGCCTATTTAACGATTACTTCGAATCGCCATTTGGCTTAGTAGGAATGGCTCAACCACCCCAATTTACGGCAAACAATGGTGGTGATTTCATCTACACCTCTTTAGACGAAAGCAATGCCATAAAAATACAATACATCGAATTTTTAGAGAGCGATGTGGGAGCCGAATTTAGGGCGCGAATTTTAGCTACAGGAGATACTTCTAAGGCTGATGGATTTATTAACAGCCCCAACCGTTTTAAACAGCCCAAAGATATTACGGTAGCGGGAGATGCTTCCAGCTACATTTTTATTGTTGATGCCGAAACCGACTCTTTATACCAATTTACCCTATCCGGATATGAAGGTGTGCAACCACCAGCCGCATCCGGGCTTAGCAAGTTTCAAAAGGCCAGTTTTGGTGGCACTGGAGATGGTTTAACTCAATTTAGAAATCCAACCGCAGTGGCTTACTACAACAAAGTTCTATACGTAGCTGATGCTGGAAACGGGCGTGTATTACGGTTTAAGCTTACACTGGATTTTGATTAAAAAGGTATTTCGAAAAGTAAGTGATTGTAAGCGTAAACTCAGCTAGATATAGCGATAAACCTTGAAACGCAGAATTATTGGCTTAAAATCCTATATTTGTTGATTATGAAACGTTACGGATTTCTATTTGTGTTCACTTTTGCGCTTCTTTTGGCTTTGCCAAAATGGAGTACCGCACAGGTGGCACCCGGTAACGTAGCCTGCCAAGTGTACATTCCCAATGCTTTTACGCCTAATGGCGATAATATTAATGAAGAGTTTGTTTTACAACATTCAGAGAGTTGTAATTTCTCAAAGTACAGTCTTAAGATTTTTGATCGTTGGGGATCGTTAGTATTTGAAACGGACAAGTTTGATAGTGAACGCGGTTGGGATGGCACCAAAAACGGTGTTAAATTAAATAAAGGTGTTTATATGTATCGCCTGCAAGGTAAAATCACACCTATAAACCCGTCCGCTGAATCGTCCTTTATCTCACGGCAAGGAACCGTAGTTCTAATTCGCTAACCCACTTACCAGCCTCGAAATTATCTCGAGGCTTTTTTTTGTCTGCTAACTAATCGTTATCGCTTATCTTAGAAGCCTTAACGCCAATCTTACTTATGAAACTTTGCAACGGACGGCACTCATTACCAAGTATTTTTTCCTGGATTCTCCTCCTATTTTTGATACAAAGTAGCAGACCTATTTACGGGCAAAACCAGCATTTTATGCCTTTCGGTTTAAGCTTTGGCTTTGAAACCGTAAAAGATGAAGCATTATCACCTGTCAGCTACTCGGGGCCATTAGGTGGTGTGCTTATAGGTTATCAATTTGAATCTGAAAAATGGTTAACCCATCTACATTTAAATGGATTAGGAGGTTACCAACACCCTGATGTAAATAGAGAAAATAACAAAAGTGAAACCCTTAGCGGGTTGGTAAGAGCCAACTTAATGGGTGCACGAAGAATTTTTGTTTTAAAGGACTGGCACGTATATGGCGGACTCAACTCTATTAATCTAGTAGATTACCGCCAGCACAACCGCTATGGTAACAGCTCCGAAAACTTTGTGGGACATCTTAGCCTTGGACCAATACTGACCACACAGCGCAACTTTGAGCTGTTTCAAAAACAATGGTTATTCCATTTCCAATTTTCATTCCCGGTAGGTACTTACTATTTTAGACCCGGTTACGTAAAACCTCTCAGTAATCAAGAAATAGGAAATAAGGACTTTGCCTTTTGGGGTGACTTTTATCTCTTAGAAACAAAAACGGAGCTTAGATGGATACTTAAAAATGAAAACCAATTGCGACTTACCTATCATTGGGAGTTTTCGCAACTGGATAAACTCAATAAGGTTCAAACCAATTTGCAACAAGTTTCACTTTCAACCGTATTTAAGTTTTGAAAAAGTTAATCCTATTAGTGCTAATAGCAGGCACCAGTTTAAGCTGTAAAAAAGTGTTGATGGATGAAAATCCGGCCAACAATGCTCGTGAAAACTTTGAAATTTTATGGCAAACCGTAAACGATAAGTATACCTTTTTTGAGCTAAAAAATATTAATTGGGATAGCGTATATCATCATTACGATACGCAAGTATATAATGGTATGAGCGAGCAAGAATTGTTTACTGTACTAGACAGTATGCTTTTTGACCTAAGAGATGGCCATGTAAATCTAACCGCTCCATTTAACATGAGCCGTAACTGGCAATGGTACCTTAATTACCCAGATAACTTTAGTTACGAATTACTTGAGCGAAAGTACCTCACCAATGCACATAAAATAGCAGGCGGGCTGCAATACACCATTATAGATTCGGTAGGGTATATTTATCATGCCAGTTTTTCTCGGGGTTTTACCTTAGAAAACCTAGATGCCGTTATGACCTATATGAAAGGAACCAAGGGTTTGATTGTAGATGTTAGAAACAATGGCGGTGGTTATTTAAACAATGCCTTTGCATTGGCCCAGCGCTTGGTAACCGAAGAAAAATTGGCCATGGTAACCTTTGAAAAAGCCGGTGCCGAAAAAGACAATATGGGCAATGGCTTGGGATACAGTTTAGGTCCATCGGATGGCGTAAACTACAAAGGTGAGGTAGCTATTCTTACCAATCGTAGGTGTTACTCGGCCACCAATACTTTTGCTGCCCTTTTATTTCCGTTTGATAATATTACCCAAATTGGCGACCAAACAGGTGGTGGCGGTGGAATACCTATTGACAACGAGTTACCAAACGGTTGGCAATACCGTTTTTCGGCTACGATCTCACTGCTTGCTGTAGATGACACCACTTTTTACAACATGGAGTCTGGTATTCCTCCTCAAATACTGGAACAAACGACCCCAGCTAATATTGCCAATGGGAAAGATCCCATTTTGGAGAGAGCTCTTAGTAGGTTTCAATAATTAATCTTTGAGCCAACTAGAGTACATCACATAATTGTTCGCAATGCGGTCGATTTCACCATGTAATAACTCAGGAGTGATGTCCTTTACTTTTTTGGCAGGCACACCAGCATAAATACTACCACTTTCTACATGCGTTCCTTGTAAAAGCACCGCTCCAGCTGCAATTATAGAGTTACTCTCAATTACGCAGTCATCCATAACAATAGCACCCATGCCAATCAAAACATTATCGTGTACCGTGCAACCATGGGCAATGGCATTATGCCCAATAGATACATTATTACCTATAGTAAGCGGGTGCTTTTGATAAGTACAATGTAACGTGGCATTGTCCTGCACGTTTACCTTGTTTCCCATTTTTACCGAATGTACATCTCCGCGTATTACGGCACCGTACCAAATACTGCAATCGTCTCCCATTTCAACATCGCCTACCAGGGTGGCATTTTCTGCCAAAAAACAATTGCTGCCCATTTTAGGGTGCTTACCTTTTACTTCTTTTACTAAAGCCATTATCGAGTTTAACTATTAATTGCCAAACAAAGGTAATGAGTTGTTTGGCCATAGCACGATTCAAGGGTTATCTTTGCCAAAAATTTGGTGATGGAAGAAACAAAAAGAGTTCCGGTGAGTGTATATGCTGAAATGACCCCCAACCCTGCGGTGTTAAAATTTGTAGCCAACAAAAGGCTTATTGAGCAGGATTCGGTTGAATTTAAGAATATTGAGGAAGCACAGCCCTCACCATTGGCTGTAAAGCTGTTTCATTTTCCCTTTGTAAAGGAGATTTTTGTTTCGGGTAATTACCTCGCTATTACCAAATATGATATTGTAGAGTGGGAAGACATTACCCTAGAGGTTCGCGAGCTTATAAGAGATTATATTAGTCAAGGGAACCCAGTACTAAAAGTAGCCATTGCCAGCACCGAAGCCAGTGAAGAGGATATCAAACCCGCTCCCGTAGCCTTTCATCCCGAAGAAAAAAGCCCCGAAGAATGGGATGCTATTGAACAAAAAATTGTTTCGTTATTAGATGACCATGTAAAACCTGCGGTGGAACAAGATGGTGGAAACATCAAGTTTTTAAACTACCAAGAGGGTGTTGTAAAGGTGTTACTGCAAGGCGCCTGTTCAGGTTGTCCTTCTTCTACGGTAACCTTAAAACAAGGCATTCAAAGCTTATTGCAAGAAATGCTTCCAGGTCAAATAAAGTCGGTAGAAGCGGTTAACGGTTAAGTTTAGGGCTGTAAACTCATTTTCTTTAAGTGCGAAACATGTGCCTTTAAAGCATCTGAAACGCGGTGATACTCCTTATACGGGAGATTAAACTCAAGTGCCGTTTTTTTAACAATTTTGGCAATTGCAGGATAATGCACATGGCAAACCGTTGGAAACAAATGATGCTCTACCTGAAAATTTAAACCACCCACAAACCAGTTTACTATACGGCTTCCTTTGGCAAAATCAGCCGTGGTTCTCAGTTGATGCTCCATCCATTCATCTTCCGCCATACCACTCTCAGGTATATCCATATTGTCTACACCCTCTACCATGTGTGCTAATTGAAACACATAGCTCAATACCACACCTGCCGTAAAATGCATTAAAAAGAACCCCAACAAAACCCAGTACCAAGCCACTGGAATAAGTACTAAGGGTAACACAACAAATAACGAAAAATAGAGTGCCTTGGTAAATACCAAAATCACCCACTCCTTTTTAATACTCTCGGCAGTATGACCTCCTACACCTCGTTTATAATACTGAATAAGTTGCTTAAAATCTTTAAGAGCCAGCCAGTTGATTGTAAGAATACCATAAACAAATGGGTAATATATTTTTTGAAAGCGATGAAACTTCTGCCACTTTTGTGAAGGATGCATTCTTATAATTCCTGACGATTCCATGTCCTCATCCAAACCTTGAATATTGGTAAACGTATGATGTAAAACATTGTGTTGTACCCGCCAATTGGCCGCATTGCCGCTAATCAAATAAATAGTGGCGCCTAACCATTTATTTATATGCCTATTGCTGGCATAGGCACCATGAATAGCATCGTGCATAACTCCCATACCAATGCCCGACATACCAAAACCCATCACAAAAAACAGCAGTAAAACTAAAGCGACTGATGGTTGCCCAAAAAGCAAGAAAAAATAAGGAACCAAATAAAGCGATAACATACCTATAGTTTTTAATACCATGGCGGCATTGGCCTTATTCGAAATTTTGTTATCCTCAAAATAATCTTTAACGCGTTTGGTAAGCGTTGTTCTAAAGGATTCTTTTTGCGGGCGTGGAAACCTCACTTTGGGCGAAGCAGTGGACATTTAATCTAAAATAATAGTTTTACAACTTAATATATACTGGTAATTCAGCTAACAAATTACATTTGCGAAAATAGTCATTAAATGCTAGCAAAAATCAATCCAACCACCACCCAAAGCTGGGCAAAATTGCAGGAACACCGCCAAACATGGCAGAGCACTCACCTTAACAACTGTTTTAAAGAGCAGCCCAATAGATTTGATGATTTTACCCTGAAATTTGATGATTTCCTTTTTGATTTTTCGAAGAACAAAATTAATACTACTACACTTTCCATTTTAAAAGAATTATTTGAGGAGTGCGAGGTGCCGCAATCCATTCAAAAACAATTTAGTGGTAAGGCGATAAATGAAACTGAGAATAGAGCGGTGTTACATACTGCCCTTCGCAATTTTAGTGGCAGACCTGTTATGGTAGATGGCCAAGACGTAATGCCCGCAGTGCAAAACGTATTAAAGCAAATGAAACGCTTTTCGGAGGCTGTAATTTCAGGCGAAAGCCGAGGCTATAGCCAAAAACCTATTATCGATATCGTAAATATTGGAATTGGCGGATCGGACTTGGGGCCTGTGATGGTGTACGAAGCACTTAAACCATACCGGGTAAAACATATAAACTGCCACTTTGTATCTAATGTAGATGGCGCAGATATAGCGGAAACATTGGAGGGCTTAAATACCGAAACCACCTTATTTGTAATTGCCTCTAAAACCTTTACCACCCAAGAAACCATGACCAACGCGCATACCGCTCGTACATGGTTTTTAGAAAATGGTGGAAATGAAAAGGCCATTGCTCAACATTTTGCAGCCGTTAGCACCAACGCACAAGCAGTGGTAAATTTTGGCATTGACTCTGAAAACATGTTTGAGTTTTGGGATTGGGTTGGAGGCCGTTACTCAGTTTGGTCTGCTATCGGCCTTAGCTTATGTTTAGGATTGGGTTACGATGTTTTTGAACAATTTTTGAAAGGTGCCCACCAAATGGATGAGCATTTTAGCAGCAGCCCGTTTGAAAAAAACATTCCCATGCAAATGGCGGCTATTGGTATTTGGTACAACAACTTTTGGGATGCCCATACCGAAGCTATCATTCCTTACTACCAAAACATGCATCGTTTTGCCGCTTACTTTCAGCAAGGTAATATGGAGAGTAATGGCAAATCGGTAGATAGATCTCAGCAAAAAATAGACTACCAAACGGGTCCAATTGTGTGGGGAGAACCAGGAACTAATGGGCAACATGCTTTCTTTCAATTAATACACCAAGGCACTCGCACCATACCTTGTGATTTTATTGGCTTTAGCCAAAGTCCTTATAAGTTACCAGGACATCACGCCAAGTTTATGGCTAACTTTTTTGCCCAAACTGAAGCGCTTATGAAGGGTAAAACAAAACACACAGCCGAAATAGAACTAATTGAAAACAACGGAGATAAAGTCTTAGCAGCGTATAAAGAATTTGAAGGCAACAAACCCACCACTACTATTTTAGGCAAAATGCCTACGCCTGAAAGTATTGGGCAGCTGGTAGCCTGTTACGAACATAAAATATTTTGCCAAGGCGTGGTTTGGAATATCTATTCGTTTGACCAATGGGGCGTAGAACTAGGCAAACAATTAGCCTCACAAATATTACCTAAACTACAAAACTCCGATTCATTGGATAGCCACGATAGTTCAACTAACGGACTCATCTCCTTTTTTAGAGAAAATAGCTAAACACCCTACCATTTTAATGCACTGGTATTTCAGCGCCCTTTCGTTTTGATAGGGCGTTTTTTTATGGGCACCATCCTCGTGAACACGAGGATGTCACAACAATATGTAAATCAGCATCTTAAAATAAAAAGCTGCCTGGGTGAACACCATGGCACAGTATTTCAATAATAGAATATCAAATTAAACATTCAACTACCATGAAAAAAGTATTGTTAGCCGCTATTGCATTGCCTCTTTTAGTGGCTTGTGGCCAAGAGATTAAAAACGAGAACATCCGTTTAACAGGAGAAAACGAACAGCTTTCTGCCGATTTAAAAGAACAAGAACAGCAAATGGATGATTTCATTGCTACGTTTACTCAAATTCAAGATAACCTAGCTCAAATTAGAGAGCGTGAAGAAAGCATTCAACAAGCTACAGATGGTGAAGTTGAAGGTGCAGGAAATGCCCAAGACCGGGTTCTTAGTGATATTGAGTCAATCAATGAACTGTTGAACTCTAACAAAACCGAAATTACTGAGCTTACCGATAAAATTGGAAGATACAGCTATGAGGTAGGTAAGTTCAAAAAAATGGTTTCTACGCTAAATACCGAAATCGAAGTAAAGGATAAGCAAGTATTAGAGCTTAAAGAAGACTTAGCCTCTATGAACTTCGAAATGACCAAGTTAAACTCTAAATTAGAAGTTGAAACAGCTGCTAATCGTGAGAAAACGGCCGTTATAAAAGCCCAAAAAGAAAGCTTAAACACTGCTTTTTACACTGTGGGAACATTTAAAGAATTAAACTCTAACAAAGTGTTAGACAAAAAAGGTGGTGTAATTGGTATCGGAAGAACCAAAGCATTGGCTGATGATTTTAACAAGGATTACTTTACTCGAATAGACATTTCAAAAACAGCTATCATTCCAATTAACTCGGATGATGATGATGTGAAATTGGTAAGCAGCCACCCAACGGATTCGTACAAGTGGAACAAACAAGACGACCAAGTGGTAAGTTTAGAAATTACCAACGCCAAAAAGTTTTGGAAATCGTCAAAGTATTTAGTGGTTTTGGTTGATTAAGAGCCCTCAACCAAATAACAGAAACCCCTTAAGCCCCGCTTAAGGGGTTTTTAATTTTTAGGCCATCGCCAAACAAGCCTAATAGTTACCTTTGGCCAAAATCAATTTTATGTACGCCATACTTAAAACCATTCATGGGCAGCTGCCCTTTTTACTGTTGGCCGCTTTAAGCGTAGCCGTTGTTATTTTTAGCCTTAAATTAATTCAAAAAGGCCCTTTTGCTAAAGCAGATAAAAGCTTGGCCTTAATCACTTTGATTTTTACCCATGTACAACTTCTATTGGGTATCATATTATACTTTGTAAGTCCACTTGTTAAGGAGGCCTTAAACTCAGGTGAAATGATGTCTAATGCTGCGCATCGTTTTAACGCCATTGAACATGGTTTAACCATGATTTTTGCCATTGTACTAATTACAGCGGGTTACTCCAAATCAAAGAAAAAAACCGAAGATGCCGCTAAGTTTAAAACCCTAGTTATTTTTTACGGATTGGGTTTAATTCTCGCGCTAAGCAGAATACCTTGGAATACTTGGTTAAGCTAAGCTATGATTGAAACCAAAAAGAAAATAGGCACCGAACCCGAAACGGCTGTACTCATTGGCTTGTTAAGCCAATTTCAACCTAAAGAGAAACTGGAAGAATATTTAGATGAGCTTGAGTTTTTAGCCGATACCGCTGGAGCGATTTGCAAAAAGCGATTTTGGCAAAAGTTAGATAAACCCAACCCAAAAACATTATTGGGCTCTGGTAAAATTCAAGAGGTAGCTCAATATATTAAGGAGTACGAAATTGATTTAGCCATTTTTGATGATGAACTCAGTCCTTCTCAGCTCAAAAATGTGGAGCAAATTTTGGAGTGCAAAGTGCTTGATCGCACCAACCTCATTCTAGATATTTTTGCCAGTCGTGCCCAAACTTCTTATGCTCGAACGCAAGTAGAACTAGCACAGTATCAATACTTACTGCCACGCCTTACTAATTTATGGACACACCTCAGCAAACAAAAAGGAGGTATTGGCATGAAAGGTCCTGGGGAACGCGAAATTGAAACAGATCGTAGAATTATTAGAGATAAGATTAGCCTACTTAAAAAGGACTTGCTTAAAATTGATAAGCAAATGGCCATTCAAAGAGGCAACCGCGGTTCGCTTATTAGAGTGGCCTTGGTAGGGTATACCAATGTGGGCAAGTCTACCATTATGAATATGCTGAGTAAATCTGAGGTGTTTGCCGAAAATAAACTCTTTGCCACGCTGGATACCACTGTTAGAAAGGTCGTGTTACAAAACCTTCCTTTTTTATTGAGCGATACCGTGGGCTTTATCCGTAAGCTGCCTACCCAACTTATTGAATCGTTTAAATCTACATTAGATGAAGTGCGTGAGGCCGATGTTTTGGTGCATGTGGTGGATATTTCGCACCCAAACTTTGAAGAGCACATTGAAACCGTAAACCGTACTATTGCTGAGATTGATGGCAATGAAAAACCTACCATTATGGTTTTTAATAAAATCGATCAATATACATTTGAAGAAAAAGAGGAAGACGACCCTAATCCAGCTACTAAAAAGAATTACAGCTTAAGCGATTGGAAAAAAACTTGGTATGCCAAGGCAGATCAAAATGTAGTATTCATTTCGGCTATCAAAAAAACCAATATTGATGATTTAAAGGGGCGTATGTATGAAACTATTGCTGAGCATCACGCTATTCGGTTTCCCTACAACAACTTTTTGTACTAAAACTGTACCTTAGGAGCAAACTAAAAAAACCATGACCTATCGTTGGCTCCAAAAAGCCACCACCAATACAGCCGCTGTAAAAAAACTCAACGAGTCACTTAATATTTCCGGTACGCTAGCCGAAATTTTGGTACAAAGAGGTATTCTTGATTTTGAAGAAGCAAAATCTTTTTTTCGGCCTCAGTTGGAAATGCTGCACGATCCTTTTTTGATGAAAGATATGGCCAAGGCCGTAGAAGAGATTGAAACGGCTATTGGCCACGATGAAAAAATTATGGTGTATGGCGATTACGATGTAGATGGCACCACCGCTGTTTCGGTAGTTTACTCGTTCCTAAAAAAACAATACCCAAATGTAATAAGCTATATTCCTGATAGATACAAGGAAGGTTATGGTATTTCGTTGGCCGGAATTGACTTTGCCGAAAGCGAAGGTTGTAAACTTATTATAGCACTGGATTGCGGCATTAAGGCCATTAAGCAGGTAAGCTATGCCAGTGAAAAAGGCATCGATTTTATTATTTGCGATCACCATCAACCAGGACAGGAGCTACCCCAAGCCAAGGCTATACTCAACCCAAAACAAGCCGACTGCCATTACCCTTTTGATGAGCTGAGCGGCTGTGGAGTAGGCTTTAAACTGGTTCAGGCATTATGCCAACATTGGAGCCTACCCGATAACCTTTGGCAACAATACCTAGATTTAGTTGCGGTAAGTATTGGAGCTGATATTGTTCCCATAGTGGGCGAAAATCGCGTACTAGCTTATTACGGTTTGAAAAAAATAAATGAAAACCCAAGCGAAGGAATTCATTGGCTTAAAGTTAATGCGGGCAAAGAAAAAGATGTGTTGTCCATTTCGGATGTTGTTTTTCTGCTTGGACCACGAATAAACGCTGCTGGCAGGATTTCGCATGGTAAACTAGCGGTAGCATTACTTACAGGAACCGTAGATAGTGAGTTAGAAAACATAGCCAATACCATTGGGGAGCAAAATCAAAACAGAAAGGAACTGGACAGCTCCATCACGAAAGAGGCGCTCCAAATGATTATCGACCAAAAGGAGGAAAAGCGTAGAACAACCGTGCTTTTTAAAGCCGATTGGCACAAAGGAGTTATTGGAATTGTAGCCTCTCGCCTAATTGAAAATCATTACCGTCCTACGGTAGTTTTCACTGAAAGCAATGGGGTACTAGCAGGCTCTGCACGATCCGTACACGGATTTAATGTTTACGATGCCCTTAACGACTGTAGTGATATTTTAGAACAGTTTGGTGGCCATAAGTACGCAGCAGGAATGACTCTAAAACTGGAGCAATTTGAAGCTTTTAAAACTCGTTTTGAGCAAGTGGTAACCAACACGATACTACCCGAGCAATTAACGCCTCAGTTAACCATTGACGCTACGCTTTTATTTAAAGACTTAACTCCTAAGTTTTATAGAGTAATGCACCAAATGGGGCCTTTTGGCCCGCAGAATATGGCACCTACTTTTGTTAGTCATCATTTATTAGATGCTGGAAGCAAAAAAGTTGGAGCGGACAAAACACATCTTCATGTGAGATTAAAGTGCCCCGACACTAACTTAATGTTTAAAGGAATTGCTTTTGGTATGGCGCCATTGCTAGCAGTTTTACAAAGTGGCGATCCCATCTCGGTTGTCTACCATGTAGAAGAAAATAGCTTTAGAGGGGAAACGCAACTTCAACTCAGAATTAAAGATTTAAAACTCACCGCCAACACCAATTAAGCTGAAGGTTGGGCAGGTTTAGGCTCCTCCAAAATCAGTGCGTCTACTTTGGCCTTTTGTACCCTCATAAAATTTAAATACTCCGCTTTATATTCCTCTTTAATAGGTTCGGCTTCTGGTAAATCTTGACGTAGAGGATCTACCTGCGTTCCATTTTTCCAAAAGCGATAGCATACATGCGGACCTGTTGCCAAACCAGTGCTTCCCACATAACCAATCACATCACCTTGTTTTACCACTTTGCCATTTCGCATGCCTTTGGCAAATTTGCTCATATGTAAATACTGTGTGGTATAGGTACTGTTATGGCGCACCTTTACATAATTACCATTGCCACTTGTATAAGCTGCTGCTATTACGGTTCCATCGGCTGTAGCCATAATAGGTGTTCCATGAGGAGCCGCATAATCGGTTCCCAAATGCGACTTCCAACGCTTTAAAACGGGATGAAACCTGCGTGGAGTATAGCGGCTCGAAATACGGCTGTAATTCAAGGGTGCCTTCAAAAAAGCTTTCCGCAGCGTTTTTCCATTTTCATCAAAATAGTCGCTGTACGTAGAGTCCTTGCTAAATTGAAATGAATAAAAATCGCGGTCTCCATGATTAAAATTAGCCGCTACAATTTTAGAAATACCTACTGAAACTGTATCGTCAATAAACTGCTCTTCATAAATAACCTTAAAATTATCTCCCTTTTGAATCCGAAAAAAGTCGATGCTCCATGCATAAATATTTGCCAGGTTCATGGTCAGCTCAACCGAGGCTCCTTGCTCCATTAAAGTTTGATACAGAGAGGAATAAATGGTGCCGCTCACGGTTTTTGTTTGCAACGTAACTTCTTTCTCTGCTCTACTTACCGAACCCGAATCTCTTAAATCAAAAATATAATAAGCCACAGCACTGGCCTCATACACCATATAACTCGCTACCAAGCTGCTATCTTGCTCTGCGCAAAAAAGCGTATATGGTTTTCCCACACGTAGTTTTCTAACATCAAAAGTCTCCTTATGCTCAGTGGCAATGGCGTGTATTTTTTCATAACCTACACCATACTCCAATAAAATGTTACCAAAGCTTTCGCCTGATTTAACCACCTTATCTACCAACTGAAAAGAATCTACAGGCAACCCGTATTTTAATACCGTTTGCTGCGTTGCCATTTCTTCTCGTTCCTCTAAGCTCGAATTCTCAACTTCAGCCGTATTCCCTGGACTGTATTTATAAATAAATCCTCCTACTAAAACCAAACCCAGCAGGCCCAGCACTATCCACATCAGCTTTTTATTCATCGCTACAAATCTCCAAATACATTTAATAAACGCGCAAATATAAAATCTTAGCACATGCCTTCTTCACTAATTTGCTTTGGTTGTTAACCAAAAAACAATGATATTTATCCAAATCTCCAACCATGAAAAAATTTATCGCTTTAATTGCTATTTCTCTTTGTACCATTGGCTATGGTCAAAATGGTTTACACCTAGATGGGACCAACGATTTTGTAAACACCACCTTTACGGGAGTTAGTGGAAACTTAAGCCGAACGGTAGAAGCCTGGATAAAAACCACGGCCAATGCCAACCCAAGTTCAAGCGGTGTACAACAAATAATTACCGATTGGGGCGCCTCTAGCACCGGAGCTCGATTCACTTTTAATATTTTATGGGGCAACGCTTTGCGATTGGAAGTTGCTGGAAACGGGGTAAGCGGCAGCATTGCGGTAAACGATGGTCAGTGGCACCATGTAGCTGCCGTTTATGATGCCAGCGCCACTTTAAAAGTTTCGTTATATGTAGATGGTGTTTTGGACACCAATGCTAACCTCACTGTTGCTGTAAACACACTCTCCAGCGTTCCGCTACAAATTGGAAAAAGAGTAGATGGCGCTCGCCATTTTGAAGGCAGTATTGATGAAGTTCGTATTTGGGATTATGCCCGTACCCCCGCTGAAATATTGGCCCAAAAAGACAATGAAATTTGTGGAACACCCACTGGGTTAGTGGCTTATTACAAGCTAAACCAAGGAGCCGCTAGCGGAATAAATACCGGTATTAATACCGCAATTGATTATTCAAGTAATAGCAATAACGGCACACTAAGTAACTTTGGATTAGCCGGTGCCTATTCCAATTGGGTAGCAGGCGCAACTTTGGCTACGGGCGCAACAAAGGATAGTATTGCCGTGAACAGTTGTGGTGAGTACTTATCTCCGGCTGGGCATACATATAACATAGGCGGAACCTACTTGGATACGCTAATGAACCAGGCAGGCTGTGACTCCCTTCTTACTATAAACCTAAGCGTTTACAGTGTAGACACTACCGTTCTTCAAGACTCCATTCAATTAACCGCCAATCAATTTGCTACCAGTTACCAATGGGTAGATTGCGATGCTAATTTTACCTTTATTACCGGAGCAACCCAACAAGGTTACAGTCCAACGCAAAGCGGTAATTATGCGGTAATTATTGATGTAAATGGTTGTATCGATACATCGGAATGTGTAACCTTTTCAGGGATCGATCTAAAAGATCATCCATTGCAATCCTTAAAACTTTATCCAAATCCTACTACTGGAGTAGTACATTTTTCATTAAAGGAAAAGGTGAATATTAGAGCACTAAAAATAAAGAGCGCTACTGGGGTGTGCTTGTTTGAACAGAACCAAAACCTTGAAGACAATCCACTCCTTCATTTTGGATCATACGCCCCCGGTATTTACTTTTTAGAGATATGGATTGACGACCGTGTATACACGCGCAAAATACTGGTCAACTAAAACAGCTAGTAAAACTTAATGGGGGTTATGATGTTTTTGTAATCCACTAGGTCAATTTTGATGCTTCCCACCAATAAATCCGCTTCAAGGCGCATTGGGATTCTATTGGCATCATCCGTAACCCAGATGGTTAAACTTTCCTTATCGTCAAACACTCTACCTGATTGAACTACTGGAATAAACTTTTGGCAACGTACTTTACCCCACTTGGTTTTAAGCATGGCCGTACCAATAAACTTGTATCCAAAGGCAAAATTATCATAATCCAAAAACATATCTACCGGAATCATCTTGCCTTTAGTCAAACTCCCTGTTGGGAGACACCTTGAATAATAAAAGGTGCTTAATAAATCTTGCGAAAAAGGCTTCATCGGATATGTTTTAGTAGAACTCTTCAGAATATCCTTTACCTCATTGGATTCATGATCAAAAGTAAGGTGCCGGTTAATTTTATACCCCCCTTCATTCACATCTCTAATAAACTCTACAGGCACCAACTTCTCAGTATCCATATAGGTTTGGTAAGTGTCTCGCGTTTTAAAAAACCACTCGGCCATACCCACCGATTTGCCTTTGCCAATCATGTGGTAAGTGCTTCTTCCATTTTTGGTGGTCGTTCCCTTTACCTCTAAAGTAGCCACTCCAGCATCAATAATACCGTAATGAATTCTGAATTTAAGGTACTCTCCCACCTTAAATCCTGGGGAAGTAACCTTTCGGGTATCAGGTTGCATCGAATTGGTTTGCGCCAATCCACCTTGTAAAAAACTAAAGAGTATGATTAAAAGACTAAAGCGTTTCATGTCCATGTATTTTCGGTCGAAAATACAAATTGGATGCCAAGCTCTACATTTTATTTTCCAAGACTACCTGAAATAGAACCACGAATTGCTCCATAAGCATCATCAATGGCACTGTCATAACCTGGAATTAAATCAATATTGAAATAGCGCTTAATTTCTAGCAACGCCAAAATGAGGATGCAAAACCAAGTAATCATTCCTGTTGT
The DNA here is from genome assembly GCA_937146805.1 of uncultured Owenweeksia sp. GTDB lineage: Bacteria > Bacteroidota > Bacteroidia > Flavobacteriales > Schleiferiaceae > Owenweeksia. The sequence continues at coordinate 92,458 of CAKZRR010000021.1, forward strand.
TTTAAAGATAATGTTGAAATTATCCCAAAAGATTATTTTCTTATCGTTCACAAGATTTACGCTTGTCTTGGTTATTTCTTTTTCTGAGAGTAGAGTAGAGTACATAGATAGTTATTTTAGACCTACTATCAACCAAACAACATTCCTAATTCTTATTTAATATTCTATTTTCAACAATTAAAACACATAAAGTACTAAAATACAGTGTGTTAACTATTTTTGAATTTAACAAAATCTGTAGTGCAAATCTTATTTGTAAATTCCCTAAATGAGAATTGGTACCATTATTAGATTAAGATCAGCGGAAAATATTACTCATCCCTCCTTTGGCAGAGGCATAAATATCATCAATAGAAGTGTTTACTCCAGGTATTACATCAATATCGTAGTAATCCTTTATTTCGAACAGTGTGAAAATAAACACCACGGACCATACGCAGACCATGACGAACTTAAATACTATTTTAAAGTTTTCTCTTCGCTTAAAGCGACTTTCGGAGAATGAACCAAACATATAGAGTAGAGAGTTTAGTAATTCAATTGTGCTATCTATTTCCAAATGTACGGAAATTTTAGCTGCGAATTAAACTCTAAATCACTCTACATCACAATGTTAACTATTTTTTTCGGTACCACAATTACCTTCTTGGGCTCTTTACCAGCTAAATACGTTTGTGTTTTTTCCATAGCCATTATTTCATCTGCTATAGTTTCTTTTGGTGTGGCGATATCAAAACTAGCTTTAAATCTAAACTTACCATTAAAAGCAACAGGGTAATCAAACGTACTCTCGGTAAGATGAGCCTCATTATGCATTGGGAAATCTACCTTAGAAACACCTCCTTGCTTACCTAAACCTAACCATAATTCTTCCGCCAAATGCGGGGCCATTGGTGAAATCAGCAAAGCCAAAGGTTCTAATATTTCTCGTTTGGCACACTTCAGGTCATTCAGTTGATTAACGCAAATCATAAAAGCACTTACCGTAGTATTAAATGAAAAATTAGCAACATCTTCATTTACCTTTTTAATAAGTGTATGCAGCGTTTTTAATTCTTCCTTGGTCGCTTTCTCATCCAACAAACTCCAAGTACCCTCTCTATGATACAAGCGCCAAAGCTTTTTTAGGAAATTATAAACGCCTGAGATACCCGCTGTATTCCATGGTTTAGCTTGCTCTAATGGGCCCAAAAACATTTCGTACATACGCAGCGTGTCTGCCCCGTATTGCTCAATTATTTCATCGGGGTTTACCACGTTAAATTTTGATTTCGACATTTTCTCGACTTCTCTTGAAACCAAAAATTTATCGCCTTCCATTTCAAAGGTTGCATCGCTTAAATCATCGCGCCAAGCTGTAAATCGCTCCGTATCTAACTCATTAGTAATAGGGTCCACCATAGAAACGTCCACCGCTACTTTGGTTGTTTTTTGAGAACCTGCTAAACCATTAGAAACAAACCTATTTCGTCCGTTTAAACGGTGTGCAAAGGCAGAATTACCTAGAATCATGCCTTGATTTATCAATTTTTTAAAGGGTTCTTTAAAGCCTATAAGACCCGTATCAAACATAAACTGATGCCAAAAACGAGAATACAATAAGTGACCCGTACCGTGCTCGCTTCCGCCAATATAAAGATCCACCTGCCCCCAATACTCCTGATTACCAGATGACACAAGTTCCTTTTCGTTGTGCGCATCCATATAGCGGAGGTTATACCAACTACTCCCAGCCCAGCCGGGCATGGTGGTCGTTTCCAACGGAAATCCTTCCGTCCCTTCTACCACTCCTTTGGCAGGATCATAGGACCAATTAGTGCTTCTCGCCAAAGGCGGCTCACCATCTTGCGTAGGCAAATAGGTATCTACCTCAGGTAAAACCAGCGGAAGGTGTTTACTTAATACCGGTTTTGGAATACCCTGCTCATAATAGATCGGGATAGGCTCACCCCAGTAGCGTTGGCGGCCAAAAATGGCATCACGCAAGCGGTAGTTAATTGTGCCTGTTCCCAATTCCTTTGCCTCTATTTCGGCCACGGCTTTTTCAATAGCCTTTTGAACAGGTAATCCGTTTAAAAAAACTGAATTGCTTATAATACCGTCTTTAGCTTCAAAGGCTGACTTGCTAATTACAGAGCCTTCCACCACGGGCAAAATGGGTAAATCAAAGTTTTTGGCAAATGCATAATCACGACTATCATGTGCAGGAACCGCCATTACCGCGCCCGTTCCGTAACCAGCCAATACATAGTCCCCAATCCAAATAGGAATTTCTTTGCCTGTAAAAGGGTGTATCGCATAAGAACCTGTAAACTGACCGGTAACGGACTTTACATCCGCCATTCTATCACGCTCGCTTTTAGCGGCAGATTGTTTTTGATAATGTGCTACAGACTTTTCGTAATGTTTCGTGGTTAATTCTGCCACCAAGGGGTTTTCAGGAGCCAAAACCATAAAGCTAACTCCAAAAACGGTATCAGGTCTGGTGGTAAACACCTCTATATTTTTTTCGCTTTGCGCGATCGGAAAACGTAAACTCGCGCCCTTAGATTTCCCTATCCAATTACGCTGTAATTCCTTTAATGAGTCTGTCCAATCAATATCATTTAACCCTTGCAACAGGCGCTCGGCATAAGCCGTAATTCGCATGCTCCATTGCATCATCTTCTTTTGAACTACTGGATGACCTCCCCTTTCACTTTTCCCTTCTTTTACCTCATCATTGGCCAAAACAGTACCCAACTCAGGGCACCAGTTTACCGTAGACTCTGCTCTATAGGCCAATCTATAATTTTGAAGGTAAGCCTCTTTTTCAACTTCATTAAACTCCAACCACTGTGCTGCAGTAAAAACATCTACCTCTGCGCTATGTGCGAATACATTCTGATTCCCAGCCTTTTCAAATTGAGCAATTAAGCTACTAACGGGCTGTGCCTGTTGAGATTCGGTATTATACCAGCTATCAAACAAAGCTAAAAACAAACGTTGAGTAAAGCCATAAAAATTGGGGTCAGAAGTACGTACTTCACGACTCCAATCAAAAGAGAAACCCATTTTATCCAGTTGTTCTCTGTATCGTGCAATATTTTCTTTGGTGGTAATGGCCGGGTGTTGGCCTGTTTGAATGGCGTATTGCTCAGCCGGAAGGCCAAACGAATCATAACCCATTGGGTGCAACACGTTAAAACCTTGGTGGCGCTTATAACGCGAAACAATATCGCAAGCAATATAACCTAGTGGATGGCCTACATGTAAACCCGCTCCCGAAGGGTATGGAAACATGTCTAATGCATAGAACTTGGGCTTACTAAAATCATCATCCGCCTTAAACGTTAGATTTGTTGCCCAATACTGCTGCCATTTTTTTTCTATCTCACTAAAATTATAATCCATAGCCCTAATCAATTAAGGCTGCGAATTTAGGTAAGTTGAGGCTACCGTTAAAGAATAATAACGGCTAAAAAATGAATGGTAATTTGCTAAAAAAAGAGGCTATTGATTTAGGCAGATAGCGATAAATTACGTCCACACATTAGTTGAAAATTTCTGTCGGGCGCAAAATCAGCTTCCATACCTGAAATTAAAAATTCGGTGGCGTAATTTTTTAGGCAAGATTTATAAAATCCTTCGTGATCTGTTTGTACATACATCACTCCGTTAGGAACTTCTCTATCATGATTTACAGGCTGGTAAACAGCCAAAGTAAAGCCTTGATCTAGCAAATAAGAATAAATAGAAAAATGGGTGTGAACAATGGTGTATTTTGAAGCAACGGTTTGTTTGTTTTCAAGTTGAAGCTTGAGCCATTTGGTAGAGTTCATTTTCATAAAGCGGTGGTTAATGTTGAAGTGCTAAAACTGCCAAAAAACAAGAGGCTAAGGGCAGGTTATGGGGTTAAGAGGCTCCCATTTTTCGATGAACAGAAAGAAGTGAAAATATCACACCAACCAACTGGAAACAAACTAATTACCCCTTATAGTTTAGCTTATATCATCAATACTTCATTTTCAGGCGAAAGCCACTAAAAACTGTTTAAAAAATGATAGTTTTAAAAAAATAGCGGATTCCGAAAAGTAAAATCACGATACCACGTTTAATACCTATAGATAAATTTAGCTTTGTGCTTCCTTGCAAAATTCCGTCAAACATATTCTCCTACTAATCCTTCTTGGATGCACTCAACTGCATGGGCAGGCCTATCGTTTTAACAATTATAGTTTAAGCGAAGGTGTAGCTCAATCGCAAGTATTTGCACTTTGTGAGGATAGCTTAGGCCAAATTTGGATGGGTACGCAAGGCGGAGGCATTAGCCTTTTTGATGGACACACTTTTACCACCTATACGCAAAAAGAGGGCTTGAGCAGTAACTACATAAACTGCCTATTTACCGATAACAAACATAGGGTATGGATTGGAACCAAGAGCGGATTGTGCTATTTCGAAAATGACACCATTAAGGCCGTTGCGGATGTAGGGAGGAATATAAGTATCAACGGAATAAGCCAAGATAACCATGATTCTATTTGGGTGGCCAGCTCAAAAGGGCTTTTCAGTATTACAAACAGGCAGCTGGTTCCAAAATTCGCTTCCGTTTTTAAAGATGAAAAAAATCAAACAAGCTGTTTATTACAAGATAGCTTAGGCACATGGTGGGTGGGCACTCGCAACGGACTTTGCGCTGTAAATATTAATGGAGAAGCGCAATGGTTTAACACTCAAAACGGACTAAGCGGAAACATTATAGAAAGCCTTGCCTTGGATGCCAACGGAGCTCTTTGGGTGGGCACTTATGGAAATGGTTTATCTCGTATTAACCATAATAAAGCACGCTCTTTTAACAAGCCTACCAATTTGAGTGAAGCCTCGGTTTTGAGCATTTTTATAGACAAAAAACAAACCCTTTGGCTGGCTACCCAAAAAAAAGGAGTCGTTCAATTTAATAGTTTGGATAGCAGTCTTTCCATTTTAAATGAAAGTAATGGCTTAGCAAACAACCACGTAAGAAGCTCATTTAAAGATCGTTGGAGCAACTTTTGGATAGGCACATCTGGCGGAGGCGTGAGTCAATACACCGGCCAACAATTTAACCGATACGGCAAAGGCAGCGGATTTAAGGGCGATTATATTTATACCGTTTCGGCAGATGCAGATAGCAGTATTTGGATAGGAACCTCAGGTGGCGGCTTAGGCCATCTTAGCGAAAATAGCTACCAACATTATGGAGTAGATTCGGGTTTTGTAGATGAAAAAGTACGTGCCATCTTCCGCGACAGCGAAGGTTTACTTTGGGTGGGCACCGAAGGCAAAGGGTTGGCTATTTTTAATGGCGATACCTTTAATATGCTAACTACCCAACAAGGGTTGGCTGGCAATTGGATTAGAAGTATTACCCAGGATAGAAGAGACAATATTTGGGTAGCCAGCACGGGCGGTGGAATTACTAAAATAAATAAGGGCGATTCACTTGAAGACTTTACTTTTCAGAAATTTACCCTTCGTAATGGGCTGCCGAGCAACCGTGTGGTGCAACTGCATACCGATAGCCTTAACCGTGTATGGTTTGCTACTCAAACTCATGGACTGGGCTGCCTTTGGGGCGATAGTTTATTTGGCCAATGGTCCCAAAAAGAAGGCTTACTGAGTAATGATGTCCGCTCTTTGGCGGAAGATAAGCAGGGTAATTTATGGTTGGGAACTAATAACGGCCTACAAAAACTAGCCATATACAAGGTCCGTCCCAAGCTCGAAAATCCAGAGTTACCGGAGTTACCCTCTACCAATATCTATCAATTACTAATTGCCAATCAGCAAATATGGTTGGGTACCGAAAAAGGTTTAACTCGACTACACTTTAACCAAAATCAAGAAATTGTAGAGCAGGTACATTTTGGCAATGACGAGGGTTTTTCGGGTGTAGAAACCAACCTCAACGCCAGCTGTATTGATAGAGAAAATAAACTTTGGTTTGGCACTATAAACGGTCTGTATCGCTACATAGGTTTACGGCAAAAAAACACCATTGCCCCTCCCCTTCATTTTAAAAGTATTGAAGTAAACCACAGTCCGCTTAAACCAAGCAAAGGCAACGTTAGCTTTGATTATCAACAAAATAACATCAGTTTTCAGTTTCTAGGGATTAACCAAACCATCCCTACCAAGGTGAAATACCGCTGGCGGCTAGTGGGTTTGCAGCCCAATTGGACGCCTCCAAGTGCTCAAAATGCCATTAACTATTCCAACCTCTCGCCTGGCAAATATCAATTTGAAGTACTGGCGGCTAATGAAAATAACATTTGGACCAAAAAACCGCTACGCTTTGAATTTGAAATAACCGCCCCTTTTTGGCAAAAAACAGGCTTTAAAATAGCGGCTGCCTTGCTCCTTATTTTGGTGTTGATTGGTTTTATTCTCTTCCGCTTTAAGCGGATAAAACAAAAGGCGAAGGCCAAACAAAAACAATTAAAACTAGAACGTGATTTATTGGCTTTAGAGCAGAAAGCTTTGCAGCTGCAAATGAATCCTCATTTCATTTTTCATACGCTCAACAATATTCAAAACCTTATTAGCAAACAAGATGAAGCTACGGCTCGTAAATATCTTAGCAAATTCTCAAAGCTTATGCGGCAAATTTTAGAGAACTCCAGAAGCAGCAGCATTTCACTAAGCACCGAAATTGAAACCCTAAACAATTACCTAGCGCTGGAGCAATTTTGTGTCGATTTCAATTTCGAATTTAGCATTGAGGTAGACCAATCCCTAGAAGTTGATTTCATTGAAATTCCTCCAATGTTGTTACAACCTTTTGTAGAAAATGCCATCATGCATGGTGTTTCGGGGAAAGACAAAAATGGCAAAATCAACATTCATTTCTCTGAGCAAAAGCAACAATTGCATTGCACTATTGTGGATAATGGTATCGGCCGAAAGGCAGCTGCCAAAAAAGTAGCCCCAGGTCACCAAAGCACTGCGCTTAAAGTAACGGCTGAGCGCATAAAAAAGAGGAATAAAACAACCGAGTATATTAAAACCACCGATTTGTTTGATACCGATGGAAGCCCTGCTGGTACGCAAGTAGTTATTTTACTTGATTTGGATTAAGATTGCTCTCTCACTTATACGGGATAAACTAAAAACCAGGCTCCACCTCTCGCTGTCTTTCAAATTTCCCTTACATTTAGCAGACTCAAAACCAAACCATGCGAAATTTCATCTTTTTATGCTTTGCTCTTTGTCTGGGGTTTTCAACATTGGGGCAAAGCCAACAAATAGACCAGCTAATAGAAGATGCCATTAAAAAACACGATGCCGGTGATTACGAGGCCGCCATTAAATTATACGATGATGCATTAAAATTGGAACCTAAAAATACACGTGCGTTGGCGGAAAAAGGATTCTCGCTTTACCGTGCTGGTGATTTTAAGGCCTGTGTAAAAACTTGCGAATCTGCCATTAAAACAGCGCCAAAAAATAGCCGATATATAATGTCGTATGTAACCTTAGGCAATGCCTTGGATGCATTACAAGAACCACAGCAATCGCTAAAAGTGTACAATCGTGGATTAAAAGTAGCTCCCGATTTTTACCTTCTACATTTTAATAAATCCATCACCTATTTTGGCCTAAAGGAATATGCCAAGTCATTAGAAAGTGCCGAGCTGGGGTCTCAATACAACCGCAGCCATGCCAGTTCTGTAAATGTAATGGCTACATTATTAAATGGCGAAAACAGGCGTATACCGGCTCTATTAACCACGATGTATTTTTTAGTTTTAGAACCTTCGGGCGATAGAGCCAATGGAAATTTCGACCTTATGAAAGAGCTCTTAGGAGCCAACGTAGAAAAGAAAGGAAACCAAATCAACATTACCATCCCATCGGGTGATGAATCGTCAAAACGCGATGATTTTAGCTCGGTTGATTTAATATTCTCCTTAACCATTGCCACAATAGGCACCAAAAAAGAAGATAAAGACAAGAACGAGGTAGAGCTTTTTCAAGATCGAATTTCATTATTGATAGCAAGCTTGACTACCAATGTAGATAAGAAAAAAGGATACTATTGGGAAAGCCTAGCGCCCTATTTTGTGGCCTTAGAAAATGCTGGTCACCTAAGGGCTTTTTGTTATTGGGTAAACCAACCCGCTAACAAAACTTACATAGCCGATTGGCTAAAAGAGAACGAACAAAAAGTGGCCACTTTTAGAGAATGGCATGAAGCCTATGAATGGTGATAAAATAGCCGTTCTAAACATTAAAGCATTCTAAATTTACCACGATATTTACCTCCAACAAAACCGGCAACATTGGCTACGGCACTCCTTATAGACGACAGCAAACAAGCACGCGACTTTTTACATCGCGATTTGCAACAATACTGTCCGCTACTCACAAACATTTACCAAGCCGATGGCGTGTTGAGCGGCCTCAAAGCCTTACAGCAACATAAGCCCGATATAGTGTTTTTGGATATCCATATGGGAGATGGAACCGGTTTTGATTTATTGAAATTGCAACCCACCATTAACTTTAAGTTGATTTTTACCACCGCATCCGATGCTCACGCCATAAAGGCATTTAAGTTTTCGGCTATAGATTATTTGTTAAAACCTATAGATACCGATGAGCTGCAACAAGCGGTTAAAAAGGCCTTGGCTCAGCAACATAATTCTGAGCAGGCGCTACATCTCCTAAAAGAAAACCTTAAAGATGCCGGAAACCATAGCCTCCAAAAACTGGCTTTGCGTACGCAAGATAAAATTCACATTTGCCAAGTAACCGAGGTTATGCGCTGCCAAGCCGATAACAACTATACCCACTTTTGGTTTACCCAAGGTAAACCTCTGCTGGTTACCAAAACGTTAAAGCATTTTGATCAACTATTACAAGGTTTAGATTTTTGTCGGGTGCATCAATCGCACCTCATTAATTTAAACGAGGTAAAGGAGTTTGTAAAAAGTGATGGTGGCTATTTGGTAATGAAAGACGGCAGTCGAATTCCGGTATCGAGCCGTAAGCGAAACGAGGTGGTAGATCGCATTATGCGTTTATAAAACAAAAACCCCGACCACAAAGGGCCGGGGAAGCAAGCCCCTTAAGGGCGGGAAACAATCTATTTAAACATTTCTGTTTGAGAAAGCAAACTGCTAAAGGTGTTCATCTCTTTGCCTGTAGGCACTACCGCAATTTGTACGTTAGAAGCCATTTCCTTGTTAATTAAGTAGCCAGCATAGCTTTGGTTTTTAGCAAAAAGCTCTGCTAATTTTACGTTGGCCTGAAAAGCAATTTCTTCCGTTTTACTTTGCTTCATACCTTCTACCAGTGCTAAGTCTTCTTGCTTTTGCACTTCTAACTCATTTAGTTTTTTAACGCGTTCTACATCTACATTGGCGTATAGTTGTTTTTGCTCGGCATCGGCTCTGGCCATTAAAACCTGTCTGCGTGCATCGGCCTCTGCTCTGCGCTCAGCTACCTGCTTATTGGTTTCGGCTTTCGCCAACATAGAGGCTCTTCTACTTTTTTCCATATCCGCCTGTATCTTTTCCAACTTGGCATCCAAGTGTGCTTGCTCCACATTTACCGCTCCCTGCGCTACCGCGTACTTCTTTTTAGCTTCGGCTTGCTCCAAATCAATTACACTTTGCTTTCTAATTCTCTTCAACTCTTGGTCTTGCAAAGCCAAGCGCTCTTTGGCTTCCGTATATAAACTTGGGAACTCAATTTTAGAAACCACTACATCGTTTACAGCAATGTCATTTTCGCCTAAATTTTTTAGCAAATGCTTTTTTAAATCTATGATAAAACCCTGGCGTTGTACCGTAAATACCGAATCTACATGTAAGTAGGTATTAGATACTTGGTTGGCTAATTCCAATTGCTTGGGATGAAGCACTAGACTATCGTAACGACCGGAGCTTACAAATTGTTTTTCAAATTTTGCCTTATCGGCTACTTCCCATCGGGTAGAAAGATGAATAGTAAGTGGCATGCCATCTGCCAAGCGCACATCTTTTAATATGAGCTTACTTACCATTTGGTGACGAATGGCTTTTTTTGAGTTCACCTCTTTTTTACAGGACGAGAATCCTACTAAAAGTAGCGCTACACCTAAAGCACGCAAAGTGTTTAATTTAATTTGACGGGATTTTTGCTTTGTTTCCATTTTGCTGTTTTTTTAAATCACTATTAATATTTGATTCAAACTTAGCGTAGGTTAGGCGGCTGTGCCTAGCAACTTTAGTATCGCGTAAAGCAGCGCTAGAATTCGCAGGGGGTTTTCTAGAATTTGATTTGGGGGAAAAAGCTTTTGAGCGAAATACTACCTAAAATGAAGAAACAGAAAGGTATAAAACCAAAAAAGCTCCGAATAAATTCGGAGCTTTTTGTTGTCCCACTAGGACTCGAACCTAGACTGACGGTACCAAAAACCGCTGTCCTGCCAATTAGACGATGGGACATTTTTAATTGGGGCTGCAAAAGTAATAAACAGTTTTAATTCAACGCAACTTTTTAAAAAATTATCTCCTTTTAACAGAAGTTTAGGAGCTCAACTTAAACTTTACAAAATGTTAGGCTTGTTTAACAAAGGTTTCAGATTTAGCTGGTACATATTTTTATAAATTCGCCACCGGACAAAAATTCTGAAGATGCAATCACAGTACTCTAAATTAAACAATATTATTGGCTGGGCCGTATTTGCCATAGCCGCCTTTACCTACGGTTCTACCGTAGAGCCCACGGCCAGTTTTTGGGATTGTGGGGAATACATTTCTACCGCGGTAAAGCTACAGGTAGGTCACCCTCCTGGTGCTCCTTTCTTTCAACTAGTGGGTAACTTTTTTGCGCAGTTTGCCTTTGGAGATGTTATGCAACAGGCTTTTATGGTAAACTTAGTATCTGCTTTTTCAAGTGCTTTTACCATTTTATTTTTGTTTTGGACCATTACTGCCTTAGGTAAAAAGTTTGCCGCCAAGTACGGTGAGCTAAACGAAGGACGTATTATTTCCATTTTTGCGGCTGGTGCTGTTGGTGCCCTAGCATACACTTTTAGTGATAGTTTTTGGTTTTCGGCTACAGAGGGTGAAGTATATGCCATGTCATCACTTTTTACAGCTATCGCCTTTTGGGCCATTTTAAAATGGGAAGTAGAAGTTGAAAAAAGCCCTAGAGCCAACCGTTGGTTAATTTTTATAGCCTACATGACTGGTCTTTCCATTGGAGTTCACATCTTGGTGTTTTTGACCATCCCTGCTATTGTAATGATCTATTTCTTTAAAAAAGATCAAGAAATCAATATGCGTAAATTTTTAATATACAACGGTATCTCGGTGGTAGTACTGGGTGTTGTTTTTGCTGGAATTATTCCTTTGGTACTAAAAAGTTTCGGTAAGCTCGAAATCTTATTCGTAAACAGCATTGGGCTTCCGTTTAACAGTGGTACCATTTTTACCTTATTGTTACTTATTGCCGCTATTGCTTTTGGTGTAATTACCACCCGCAAGCGCGAAAAACCACTTTGGAATACGCTTATCCTTTCGGTGATGTTTATCCTACTAGGCTACTCCACCTTTGTTACACTGGCCGTGCGATCTAATGCTAACACGCCAATTGATGAAAACAACCCGGAAGATGCATTATCGCTTTTAGCGTACTACAACCGTGAGCAATATGGTGATTGGCCTGTAATGCATGGTCAATACTTTAATGCCCCTTTAGATAACCGCGAGCCTTTTACTGATGGTACACCTATCTATGCTAAAGACGAGGATAAGGGTGAATATATTATTACGGACGACCGTAAAGAGAGTGTTCGAAACTTTGCTGATAGCCACAAAGGGTTTTTCCCACGTATGTGGAGTGATGATCCTACGCATGTAAAAAATTACATGAAAATTGCAGGCATTAAAAACAAGGATAAACGACCCACTTTTGGTCAAAACATGAAGTTCTTTTTTGATTATCAAATTGGACACATGTGGTGGCGTTACTTTATGTGGAACTTTGCTGGGAGACAAAATGACGACCAGCACCATTACGAGGTTACACAAGGAAACTGGATTAGTGGTATCGGGTTTATGGACGCCATGCGACTTGGTCCGCAGGATAACTTACCCTACCATTTAAAAAACAGCCCGGCACGTAACACCTATTTCTTTTTGCCTTTTATTTTAGGACTTATTGGTATCTACTTTCATTATAAAAACCATTGGAAAGATGCTTGGGCGGTTACGCTGTTTTTCCTCCTTACGGGAATTGCCATTGTGCTTTACACCAATCACAAACCCTTTGAACCCCGCGAAAGAGATTATGCCTTTGTAGGCTCATTTTATGCCTTTGCCATATGGATAGGCTTGGGAGTACAAGCTATTTACGAAATGCTAGCCAAGCGAATGCAAAACAAGGGAGCGGCCTATGCCACTGGTTTACTTTGCTTAGTACTGGTACCAGGTATTATGGCCCAGCAAAACTGGGATGACCACGATCGTAGCAATCGCTATACGGCTAGAGACATTGCTCGTGCTTATTTAGACTCGTGCGAGAAAAATGCTATTCTGTTTACCAACGGAGATAATGACACCTTCCCGCTGTGGTATATTCAAGAAATTGAAGGTTACCGTACGGATGTGCGCATTGTAAACCTAAGCTTACTGAATACCGATTGGTACATTGACCAAATGAAGCATGCCGCTTATGAAGCCGATGCTGTGCCCTTTAGTTTTGAGCACAATCAATACCGCCAAGGAACACGTGATGTAGTGTATTTAAGAGAAGACCCACGTGTAAAAGGCAGATGGAAAGCCGAAGACCTTATTGAGTGGATTAAGCGTGATGACAGAAAAACACGTTTTCAATACGGTAATAAAGAATTACAATTTTACCCTACCAAAAAGGTGCGTGTAAGTATTGATAAAAACGAAGTGCTTAAAAACAATGTGGTAAGCGCTAAGGATGCTGATAAGATTGTGCCTTATATAGATTGGAATTTGAATGCCCAGTTACTTTCTAAAAGAGACATTATGGTGGTTGATTTAATTGCCAATAACGACTGGACACGCCCTATCTACTTTAGTGTAACGGTGGGTAATAATTCCAAGGCTTATTTTTGGTTGCAAGATTACTTTAGGCTAGAAGGTTTGGCTTACCGTTTTGTACCGGTACACAACCCAACTCCTAAAGGTACTGCCGACTTTGGAAAAGTGGACACGGATAAGATGTACGCCAACCTAATGGAGAATTTTGAGTACGGTAACATGGAGTTACCAGATGTGTATTTAGATGAAACCAACCGTAGATTATCGTACAACCTTCGTAATTCGTTTGGGCGTTTAGCCAATCAACTGGCTGAAGAAGGCGACAACGAAAGAGCGGTAAAAGCGCTGGATAGATCTCTTGAATTAATGCCCGAAGAAAAGTTTGCCTATAACTACTTTGTTTTCGGAATTATAGAAGGTTATTACAAAGCTAAAGCCCCTGAAAAAGGACGCGAGCTTATTGAAAAGTTTGCTAGCCGATTGGATGAAGAGTTGAAATACTACCAGCAGTTTAAGGGTAAGGATAAAGAAAAAATTACGCAAGAAATGCGCACTGCAGGTAGCTATTATCAAATGTTACTGCGTTTAGTACAGCAATATGATAAGGAACTAGGCGGCAACGGAAACGTGCAGCAAAGTGAATTTTACCAACGCTATTTAGATGCGCTACAACCACTTGGCTTAGCTTAATTTACATCTTATTAATAACGATAACGGGCAACCAACTTTAACGAGTTTGTTGCCCGTTGCTTTTTACGGCAAAGTCAAAACGCTACCTTTACCTTATGTTACATTTTGTGCGATCTACTTGGTGGATGAAAGCCTTTTTTCCGAGCCTTACTTGGGAGAAACCCAACAGCGAAAAGGCCATTTACCTAACTTTTGATGACGGGCCTCACCCCGAGATTACCCCTTGGGTAATGAACCAATTGGAGGAAGTAAACGCCCAAGCCAGTTTTTTTGTGATTGGCGAAAACGTAGAACGATACCCAGACACGTTTCAAAAGTTGGTACAATCAAAACACAGCGTGGGCAACCACAGCTATAAACATTTAAGCGGTTGGCAAAACAGTAAACAAGCCTATTTAGAGGACGTAAACCGTTGTGGCAACTTGTACCCCTTCAAACTTTTTAGACCTCCTTACGGAAAGATAAGGTGGAGCCAAGCCAAAGCTTTAAACAAGCGCTACGAAATAATAATGTGGGATAGAATTACCTATGACTTTGATGAAACCATAAGCCCAGAGCAATGCTTTAAAAATGCGGTGGAGGATATTAGTTCAGGTTCCATTATTGTTTTCCACGACAGTGAAAAAGCCGAGAAAAACTTACGAGCTACTTTACCCCCAGTTTTACAACATTTAAAAAAACAGGGGTTTGAGTTAAAGGCATTGTAAAAACTGGTGTTTTTTACCCGCTACACCTCATGCACAAGCCCTTTATATTTCATACGGAAAACACACAGTTGTCTAATCGGACTACTTTTCGTAAATTTGGAACATGATAAAAAGACGTGAGCTCTTTTTCTTTAAGGAGTATTTCAAGAAGTTTTATGACGGCCAAACAGATAAAGTGAAAAAGAAAATTCTTCAGGTCTGTATGAAATAAGAGTTCAGGTCGGTAGCAATATCTTTAGAATTTTCTGCTTTTTTGACCTTGATAATTTGGTAGTAATTGGAAATGGCTTCCAAAAGAAAACGCAAAAGACTCCAAAGCAGCAAATTGAGAAAGCAGAGCACATAAAAAACGAATATTATGAAAGCAAAGAATAAGAACTTAACAAGCCTAGATGACTTCATTGATAAAAATGTAGGCACATTGGGTACTCCTCAAAGAGAGCAATTTGAGAATCAATATGACACCTTTAAACTTGGGGTGCTAATACAGCAAGCCAGAGAACAGAAAGGGCTGACTCAAGAGCAACTAGCCCAACTTGCTGGAACCAACAAATCCTATATTTCTAAATTGGAAAGAAATTTAAAAGACATCCGCTTTTCTACTCTTCAAAGGATTATTAACGATGGCCTTGGCGGGCACCTAAATATTTCAATAAACATAGACTGAAAAATAAAGTCAAAACTGGCACAGGACACTTTTAAAGCAGCATTGTATTCTAAAATAGATGTCCCATACTGTAATCGCGTTGACTACGCTTTTTCTTTGGCCTTTCTACCTTTTCCATAATAAGTCGGTTTTATGTCAACCTATTTTAGGACGGGACAAGATTCAACAAAAAAGCCCGAACCTAGGTTCGGGCTTTTTTACATGTTAAACGCTAAACAATTATTGGCGTACCAACTTCTTGGTGGCCACCACTTCATTATCTGAAGTAAACTGCACCGTATAAGCGCCTTTCACCAAATTCTCAGTATTTACTTTAATCTGATTTTCTTGAACTTCTACGCTGTAGCTGTATCGCGAAACTGCTTTTCCTGTAAGGTCAAAAATTTGTACATCCATGTTGGCATAATGAGTTTCAAAAACTGCTGTAAGCTCAGTTGTAACTGGATTAGGATAAATTCTAAAATCTACATTATTGTACTCGGCTCGGCTAAAAGTAGCACTGATATCAAAATAAGCACGATTGGTAAACATCATCTTATCATCTGTATACACATTTACATCCCACATCCCTTCTGTGGTTCCCGCAGGTATCGTAATATCTGCCGTAAAGGTATTTCCATTTACTACCGAAATATTAGTAATGTCCGTAATTACCTCTCCATTTAAGCTCAACCATACTCTTTCAATAATCTGCTGTGCCGAGCGCTTAAAGCTGGCACCCGATACGGAAAAAGTAGCGTTAAAAGTTTTGGCTGGCTGACTGCCATTTGGTGAAACATAGGCAGCAGGGCGATTAGGTACCCTTACTTCAAACGCCATAGGTTTGGTAAGTGTGCTAGATCCTGATTGCACCCATAAATCGTAAAAACCAAGCGTAGCGCTTCCGGGTACAACAAAATTCGCGGCCAACGAAGTGTTACTAACCACATTCAGCATTGAGCTCCCTTGCCCCAAGTACATAACGGATGAACCTTGCTGCAAATAGGTAAGCACTGAACCTTGTGTAAACGTAGTGTTCTGACCCGAAATGATAATGGGTAAGGTTTGTCCTTGGTTTCCAGCAGCTGGACTTATACTAGAAATGGACTGTGCAAAAAGCCCAGTGGAAAGCATTAACCCAAAGGCACTTACTAGTAGTTTTTTTGTCATGATCTCGTTTTTTTAATTTTTATGTTTGTGGTCTAAATACTAGACGGTTTTTTTTACAAAATGGTTGGCAGGCCCTCAAAATTAATTTTTTAAAGTTTAACATAGGCCATTTCCCGAATCATTTCCACCAAGGTAACATCTTGTTTTAAGGACTCAAAATGTAGGTTTTCAAGTTGTTGCTCCGTTAAAAATTCCAAATAATTTCTAAGCTGCTCATCGTTTTCATTTAGTAGTATTTCATATTTTTTAGCCTTAAGAATGGCTAAACGATAAGATTGAATACCAGAATGGTTAGGGCTATCAACTCTAAACACCACTTCATATTTGCGGAGTACAGCATAAGCCTCCTCAATTTGATTTAGGTTAAAGTAGGCTGCCATCAAGTTAAGCGCCCCGTCCAAATATTTAGGAGATACCCGCAACGCTTTTTTATAAAACACAAGAGCACTATCCGCTTCCCCTTGAAGGAAGTAAATGTTGGCCATATTGTTGATTACGTGAATATTGTTGGGATGTAAGTTATAAGCATTGGTAAACTCCGATTGAGATTTAGGATACTTTTCCAGATTGAGATAAGCCAAACCACTGTAAAAACTCAAAGGGACAGATACCGCGTCCATTTTATAAAACCTGTTGCCTTCCACTTTGCTGTATTGCCCAAGCAAACCCTTCCAGTCTCCAATGGCACGGGCTTCGTTTATCTTTCTAACCACCTTCTCTCCTTGCCACCAATTAGCACCAACCCAAATTACCATCCCGCCAAGGACAAGCCCTAAAACAATAGAAATTTTTGAAAAATACCTGTTGGACGAAACAGCCGGACCGTTGAGAGAAATAAGCAAACCAAATAGGGTGTACAAAACCACTTGATGAAAAATTCTTTCGCGCGGAAAACTAAAAAAAGCAACAAGTAAATAGGCCAAAACTCCAGAGAGCAACAATCGAATCATCACTCTTTGCTTTTGATCCAAACGGTGATTCGAAACTGCTTTGAGGCCATAAAACAGGATCAGTATAAAACAACTTAAATAAGCCGCTAATCCCAAAATGCCCGTTTCGGATAAAACCCATAAGTAGTCATTATGAGGTCTTTGAAACTGCACCATTCCTTGGCGTGCCCGCCAAATATCAGAACCATAGGCCGGAAACATAATTTTCCAATTGCCCGCTCCAACTCCTCCTAAGTCCTCGTTCCAAATCATTCGTAATGTCCCTTTCCAAAGCATTACACGTTCGTCTATGGTAAAGTTTTCTTTATTTTCAGCGTCCAATCCTAGTTCGGAGGTTAGTTCCTGCCCTTTTCCTTCAAACCTTTCGTTTGCAAAGTAAACCCAGCTAAAAGCCGAGACACCCATCACCAGCAGAGCAACAAACAAACTTCGCCAAACCCGTGGGCTAAAATATTGTATCAGCTTCTCTACTAAAATCCAAATGGGATAACTCAAGATAAAAGCAAAATAGGCCAACCATACGGTGCGAGACTCTAAAACAAAAATCAAAAAACTGGCTTGAACAAAAACCACCAGGCTCATCCATCGCCAAATACCTTTTTTACGCCATGCACTAAAAATCACAAACGGCAACGTAAGTACCAATGCCGATGCAAAAAGATTACGGTGCCCCAGTGTGGAAATTATCTCATATAACCTGGTTTCATCCATTAAAGCATTAATGGTTAAAAGTTGGTACAACCCGTAACTGCCAATAATGGCATTTACAAGAACCATAGCTTTGGAAATAACAGCAATCGAGTTATCTGCTTGACTAAGCCGCACCACCACAATCATAAATATAAAAAGGCCAGCATCTCGCAATAAAACCACCCAACCCTCGCTTGGAGTATTAGCATTAAAAAGGCTCAAAGCCTCTAACGCTATAAAAACCAAAAACGGCCACGTATATTTAAAAAGAGAAAGACTTTTTGATTTAAACATCAACTGCCCACCTGCCAATAAAACCAACCAAACGCCCAAATAGGTATATCTTGGAGCTAGTACAGGGTCTAAAGTAGTGGTAGATAAAACCAGCGGCAAGACCACCAAACCTAATATCAATACGTATTGCGGTATTGCAGTCAATCGTTGTTTGGTGAGTTGAAGCATTTCTACAAATATGAAGTATTTTAGGAAACTTGCTAAGTGTAAAAATGCAAGCAGCCTTAAGAGATTTTTATACCGACCTCCATTAACTAAAAACAAAACATCTTTTTTGGCACTTCTGCCTCTTCCAGCATTCTGATTCTTTATCCCTACATTTACAATTGCCATTTAAAATATGCACAGTTGTTACCTAAACCTAGTATTATACAAACCAAACTATTGTTATGAAACATTTACTAATCCTCCTTACCCTACTTATACCGCTCTTTGGAAAAGCTCAAAACCATACTTCTTCAAATAAAAGTAAGTTTTCGGTTGGAGCTAATTTTTCACCCAACTATAGTAATTACCACATGAGTGAGCCTGATTCTAAAGATTTTAACGGTATTGATTGGAACGCTGCCTTTGGCTTTAACACGGGCATGAGCGCCCGGTTTACCTTACTAAAAAAATGGGAAATTGAAATTGGAATTCAATACTCAAGGCAAGCTTGGGGCTTTAAAAATTTAGACATCGTAACGGAAACTATAGAAACTATTGGAACAGGTAACGTTCAATATCGTTTTAACTACATAGAAGCACCCTTGCGGGTTAATTATCACTTTATTGATAAAAAAATATTTTGTTATGTAACAGCAGGAGCCTCCTTTAACCAGTTTTTAGATGCTAAAACTAAAGTCTGGAATAATTACTACAGCGGGGAAGAAGAGGTTGTAAAAGAAGACCTTGAAACTATAGGTTATAACAAATCGGTTGTTGCGTTACTTGGTGGGTTTGGTGTTGGTTACCATTTTAACAATAAGTTGAGCCTACGATTTGAACCGCTATTTAGATACTCACTAACCCCATTACTTGATGGACCTATTGAGCGACACAACTACTCAATCGGTGGCCAGTTTGGGTTAAATTTTCAGGTTTAATACTTTGATATAGTGATCAACAATAGGCCTATTCAAAACTTGACAGCTTTATGAAATACATTAAAATAGTATTCATCCTTATTATAATTTCAGCTTGCGGAAAAAAAATTATCGATTTTGATATCAACGTTAAGCTAGAAGATTATTATACCCAACAACCTCTTGAGGGGCATGTGGTTGTTTTTGGATACTGCAATGGCGCTGGACTTGTTAGTGGTAGACCTCCATGTGATTCGATAGATTTTAAAACCACCAATAAAAAAGGAATGGCTAGGTATACCGGAACTTATCCGTTTAAATATGGCAGGGGTCATGAATTTTTTACGCTTAAAAAAAATGGATACCCAAGAACCACAAATCGAAGACCTGAATCCAGTAATTCTACAAACATTATGCGCATAAAGCCAATAATGGCAACCGAATTGCATTTAACTTCTGTTATTCCAATCGATTCGGTAGCACTTATTGTCTACGTAGCAGGATATAGAATGGATACGGCAGTTTTTTCAAGTTTCCAGGATTCGCTAACCATTAACATCCCGAATATTCCCGATGAGATGAATGGATTAATCATTGAGCGTTATCAAAGTAATACCTACATAGGTAGTATCAACTTTGATTACACACCAACCTATACTGGAAACAATATTTTACATTTTGAAATCTATTAAAAGAACAACTAAAACCCAAACGTACAAAAGGGAATATCACCATAGTACCGCTAAATGCATAGTGGTAAGCTAAAACCTGCTTTTTGAAAAATTATATACTCGCATTCATATTACTCCTTTTAAATCAGAGCCTAAAGGCTCAGCATTTTGGAGTAGAAGTAAATATCTACCAAGACAGTGCCTACTTAAACATTAGTAATTTCAAAATAGTGGATATTAAAGAGTTTAAGAGAGATAAAAAATACAAAGGAATTTCAAGAAATTGGACTCATTTGATAGAGTTTGAATTTCAATCCAAAACCTATCAAATCCCTATAGACCAAAATGTTCATACTATTACCGTCATTGACAACAAGCAGTCAGAGGGTTTTTGTAATCGATTGACTTATTGGACTTCGTTTGATTCAGTTAGAGTAAGTGAACATGGAAATGGCTGCACTCACATGAATGACGTTATTATAAATGACCAGAAAAAGCCTAGCCCCAGCATTGTTTTTCACGGAATACGTGTTATTCCATTTAACTATAAGGACAAGTGACAGCACTCAACAAAGGAATACTCTTCGAAGAAAGCAATGAATTTCTCAAGTGGGGAGAACCTCTTCGTGAAATTTCGAAAAGACTTGGCATTTATGGCCACAATAAGAGCGGCCGAACCTTATTTGAATGGGGAAAAAGAACAATTTTGGGTGGCCTCGAAGTGGAATTAACCTCTACATTTCGCAACTTTACTTTCTTTCCTTGGAATAGAAAATTCAACGAGGTAAATTCATGGACAATCGGAGATAAACATGCTGAAAAAGAATATGAGCGTATTTCAACACATCTTGTTTCTAAATACGGTGAACCCTCTACCTCTAAAACTCCACCACTACCTGATGACCAAATTTTGGAATGGGAACTTGATAAGTTTACAATCTCACTAGTTCTGTTTGATCAGCACTGCTACAAACTACTACTTACGATTAAAGAAAGAGAATAAAACGGATAACAAATCCAACACCCTACTCCACCACGGCTGCTCCCGCTTCCATCCAACCGTTAATACCGCCTAGCAAGTTGTGTACATTGGTAAAACCTGCAGCTTGCATTTTGGCTACAGCCTTGGCACTACGGCCGCCTACACGGCAATACACTACGTACTCTTTGTCTTTGTCCAAGCCTTCTAGTTGATTGGCAAAGTCGTTATCGTAAAAATTTAGGTTTTGAGCTTTCGCCAGATGGCCTTCGGCATACTCTTCTGGAGTACGTACATCTACTATTAGCAGCTCACTGTTATCCATTATCATTTGCTCAGCGGTAGCAGCATTAATATCATTAATGGTTACAGGTGCTTCTTTACAAGCCTGAAACAAGCCTGCTAACGCTAGTATAGTTATTAATTTTTTCATGGTTTTTACATTAAATGAGCTTGCACATCGGCATAACCTCCGCCATTGGTAATATTGGTAAAACCGTGTTGGTTTAAAAACTGCATTACATTTCCGCTACGGGCACCCGATCTACAAAAAACTACAATCTCGCCTTCCATTTTTTTAAATTCCTCCAGGCGGCTCATAATTTCTCCCATCGGAATATTGGTAGCGCCTTTTACACTTACTTCTGCCACCTCGTAAGGCTCACGTACATCAATAAGGTGGTTATTGGGGTTATTTATAATTTCGTTTAGTGTGCTCATGCGGTTCATTTTTAGGGTGGCTAATTTACAAATTCACCTATTGGTTAATCCAACTTTTTCGCAATTTTAACTGGGCATCACTTACGTTGGACATAGGCACCAATCTATGCGAATCGCTAAAGGTTACCATACGCGCTTTGGCTTTCAAATCTATTTCTTTAAAACCATCCCCCTTAGGTCTGGCTACGCGTACCACTACTTTATCGCCCACATTAGTGGTATTTACATAATTGGTAATTACTTCGTTAATGGTCATTAAATCAATCGGCTCGCCATTAAACTCTACAATTTCATCACCCTCTTTCCAGCCTAGTTCTTCCCCAAAAGAATCGTCTTCGCCTAGGCTTTCAATTCTAATACGACTGGTTTCAAAATTATAACCCAAGGCGGCATCTCCAAAGGATACTTCCTGCGATTCGAAAATAGGATCGTACTGAATACCTACTGTTTCAAATAGTTCCTTTAAGGGAAAAGGTTCGGCTCCCTCGTAATGGCGGGCAAAAAATTCGCGCATTTCGGGGTATGTTTTTTCGGTGATAATATCAAACAAATCAGCATCCACAAAAAAGGTGTCAACTCCATACGATTCGCCCAGCTCGGTTAATAAATCTACCAAACCGTAACTTCCGTTAGAGAGGTTGAGCAGTTTTAAATCCAAGGCTAATCCTGATAAGGCGCCCTTTTTATAAAAGTTGTGGTATTCATCTTTGTAAAAACTTAAGGTGTATTTACTGGCTTGCGTTAAAGGCACATTTTGGTTAAAGCCATCATTAGAATGCATGTTTTCGGTAAGCACTTCTAAATACTTACTTAGGGGATAAATGCCGTCTCTAATTTGCACCAAGTGCGAGTTGTATTCCGTAATTCCCTCGTACAACCATAAATGCTCCGACATTTCGGGATTAATAAAATCGAAATTCGCAATCATTTGCGAGTGAATATTCAAAGGGGTTACAATGTGAAAAAACTCATGCGAAGTAATATCACGCACGCCATCGTAAAACTCGTCTCCATCAAACTCGGGCATATACAACACCGTAGAGGTGTGATGCTCTAAAGCACCGTAGCTACTGCCCACCAAATCTAAAGGCACACAGTAAATAAGCACGGCATATTTTTCTACAGGTAGGGTTCCTCCCAAATGGGTAGAAGCAGCATTTAGCACAGCCGCAATTCGATCCATGCAGTTTTTGGCATTTACCTTTTTGCTTGGGCTGTACACCGAAACCAATATTTCGGCACCACCAACATGATGGGTAGCCGTATCCGGCTCGCAATACATTATCGGACTATCGTGCAACTCAAAATAATTACTGGCTGTAAAAAAATCGCTGGTATCACCAGCTATTACAGGCAAAGCAGTACTGGCGTAAAAACCCTTGGGCTTACTAATTTCTAAGTGAAAAGGTTTGTCTCTTAAGGTATTGATATAACCAATTACCCCAAAGTTGTTCAGCACAAAAACATCCGAATCAAAGCCTGTACCTGCTGGTTCAAAAATTCCGGTTGGTCTCGAAAAATCAAAAGTATCATCTACCTTATAACTTATTTTATAAATCTTTTTGGCGTTGTAAATAGCCCACCTATTGCTGTCTAATCGGCTTACAGCTAAGGCTTCGCCCTTAAAATCTACCACTTTAAATTCGCTTACAAAGCGGCCGTAGTCATGTACATCATAAGTGCCGGGTACAATCCGCGGCATATGAAACTCCACCGTATCCTTATCGCCAATTGGCGGAACAATTTCAACTTGAAGTTGATCGTTTTGGAGCTGATTTAAATTGATGTATACCTGGTAGTTTTCAGGAACTTGATAAGGATCAAAAGAGGCATTAGCCGAAAGGCTTAACAAGGCCAATAAAACGACAACAAATTTTTGGTGCATGTGTTTGTTTATTATTCGTACTTAAGGGTATCCACTGGCTTATTACGCGCCACTTTTAGCGAATGGTAACTAATAATTAAATAAGCCAGTAGCGCGGCAACCAAAGCCGAAAACGCAAAAATTAGCGGATTAAGGGACGCGGAAAACGCAAAACCCGAAAGCCAAGCTTTAATTAAAAGGTAAGCCAATGGAAGTGCCAAAAGTATGGAAAGGACGATAAGCGTAAACATTTCTTTAAAAATAAGATTCACCATTTGAAACACATCCGCTCCTAGTACTTTTCGGATGCCAATTTCGCGGGTGCGCAAACCGGTTGTAAAGGAGGCCAAGCCGGTAAGTCCTAAAAAGGAAATAAAAATAGCCATGTAGGTAAGGTACAGTATTAACTGGCTTTGGCGTTGTTCTTCTTGATACAAATTGGCGAGTGTTTTGTTTAAAAATGAAAATTGAAAAGAGTTTTCGGGGTTGTGTTTAGCCCATACTTTCTCGATAGAGACCAATGCCTTTTTTAAATGTTCGCTATCTACTCTAATATGAAAAGTTCCGAGTTGATTATCTTTTAAAAACAGTACGGTTGGTTTTATAGATTCGTGCAGCGAATGAGCATTAAAATTAGCCACTACACCCACTACTGTTCCGTAAAACATCTCTTCGCCCGATTCATCAAAACCCCAACGTATGCGCTTGCCTATAGGCTGTTCCCAACCTTGCTCTTCTACCATTTTTTGATTTACCAATACCGCTTTTTCTTCCGATAGATTGTCTTTTCGTTTGAAGTCTCGGCCCTCCACCACTTCCATCTCCATGGTGGTACAATAGCCCAAACTCACCTGCATATTGTCAATTACTTTTTGCTCAAAAAGTCCACCTACCTCACTTTCGAGGCTAAATACTGAACGCCCCAAACCCCTTCCTGGCACCGAAAAAGAAGTACTCGAAGCCATTACGTATGGTGAATTTGCCAGCTGCTCCTGAATTTTAGGAATTCGTGATGCCGTAACCGAATCTTCTACCGAGACCAATAGAATATCCTCTTTATTAAAACCTAAATCCTTGTTGCTTACATAATTCATTTGGCGATACATACCCAAAGCGGTAATCACCACCGCCACCGAAATACAAAACTGAAATCCTACCAAAATCCTGCGCATTCGCACACTTCGCTTTCCTAATTGATAACCACCACGTATAGCTGATAAACCTGGAACTTTACTCAAGCTAAAAGCGGGATACCATGCGCTTAAAACACTAACCGAACTGGTGAGCAACAATGCTACACCTGCTAAAAGGCCGGTATTAATATGACTCAACGAAAGATCTTTTTGCAATAC
The DNA here is from genome assembly GCA_937146805.1 of uncultured Owenweeksia sp. Classification (GTDB taxonomy): domain Bacteria; phylum Bacteroidota; class Bacteroidia; order Flavobacteriales; family Schleiferiaceae; genus Owenweeksia. Next base: position 117,283 of record CAKZRR010000021.1, read on the forward strand.
CTCGTTAAAGGGCGTAAGCTCTAAAACCAGTTCTACCAGTACAAAGGCCATAAACAACGAAGCAAAACTTAAAAGAAAGGATTCCAAAAAGACCAGCCATCTAATCTCCGCTTTATTTGCCCCCAATACTTTACGTAAACCCGCTTCCTTTACCCGTTTCATACCTCTGGCAGTGGCCATGTTTACAAAGTTTATCCCTGCCAAAATCAATACAATAAGACTAATGGCGGCAAAGGCATAGAGATAGGATTTATCACCCCCTTTGCGATCGTATTGCAAGGACCTACCAAAATGAATTTCGCTGAGTTCGCTTAACTGAATTTGAAAATGGCCACCAAAACTTTCACCCATAGGCCTCATATATTTATCATAAAAACCAGGGAAATCGGCAACAAGTCGATCGGCTTGATCAGAGCTGGGCAGCTTTAAAAAGGTAAAAACATTTACCTGCCATAAGCTGTTGAGCTGTTCTTGCAAATCCAACGTATCATTAAAAGCACTTAATACGGCATCAAATTTATGATGCGAATTGGACGGCCAATTGGCAATTAAACCAGTAACGGTATAGGTATGATTGCTTGTGCTAACTTGTTTACCTACTGGGTTTGTCTCTCCAAAATAGCGCTGTGCAAAATGCTGGGTAACCACTAAACTTTGCGGTTCTTTTAAACAGGTTTTCCGGTCTCCTTTCAGCATCGGAATTTCAAAAACCTCAAAAAAGTTGTTATCTGCAATGGCAATATCCTCTTCGTAATGGCTTTTGTTTTTACTCTTAAACCGAACATTTACATCAATATGATACAAACGGGTATAGTCATCAATATAATCATACTCTTTAGCTAGCAAAGGCGCCAAGGCCCTACTACTACCAGCAAACTGCTCAATCTCGTTGTTTATTTTAAACTCGCCTTCTACCCTATAAATCGTTTCGTGGTTGGGTACATGTTTATCAAAGCCAAACTCGGAATTGAGGTATAAAAATATGATGAGACTAACGCTCAAGCCCAGGGCCAAGCCCACTATGTTTAACAGCGAATAGGTTTTGTTTTTAAGCAATGCCCTAAAGGCAAATTTTAGACGGGCTCTAAACATGTAAAAACGATTTCTCTGAAACCAAATGCCCGTCCATTAACTTTACCAAACGGCTGCTGTAAGCCGCATCGCTAATGCTATGGGTAACCATTATTATGGTGGTACCCGATTCATTTAAGGCCGTTAACATTTCCATAATTTCCGATCCCTGCTCCGAATCTAAATTGCCCGTGGGTTCATCTGCCAAAATAAGGCGGGGTTTGGCTACAATAGCTCTTCCAATAGCCACTTTTTGCTGTTGCCCACCTGAAAGTTGATACGGAAAATGACCACTGCGATGCCCCAATGAAATCCGCTCTAAAATTTCAGTTACTCTTAGCTTTCGCTCAGATGATTTTACCCCTAAATAGATCAAGGGCAGCTCAATGTTTTCATACACCGTAAGCTCATCCAACAAATTAAAGTTTTGAAAAACAAAACCAATATTATCTTTCCGTATTTTCTCCGATTCGCGCTCCGCCAACTCCTTTACCTCCTTGCTATCAAATATATAGAGACCTCTGTTGAAGTTATCTAACAAGCCTATAATGTTTAATAAAGTAGTTTTCCCGCAACCCGAAGGGCCCATAATAGATACAAATTCTCCTTCTTCCACCTGCAGGCTAATTTCCTTTAGCGCATGGGTTTCTACCGTGTCTGATTTGTAGATTTTAGAAAGGTGGTGAAGCTGAATCATAGGCTTTATTTAGTCCCGCTATAGCGGGATTTAATGAAGGAGATGGGTAAAGTAAAACCCTCGACCAATTTAACGTTTAACACAAATTTTACCAATTGGAAAATAAGATAGGAGGTCGAGGGTTTAAACTGCTATGAAGAGCTATTTTAAATATTATAAAAAATTTCGGAAAAGGTGTTGGAGGACAACCGATTAACCCTAAAATTCTGCTACTTGAACTTGAAATTAAACAACCAATTTTTTTCCAACGATAAAAGAACTTCGCTAATTCACAGCTTATCCGAAATTTTTATGCTTTAGTATTGTACGTATCGCAACTGCAAATAGTGCTTTACATGATGCAATTTCGGGTCTACCGAAAGGTTTTCGTTGCGCATCATCCAGGCTATGTATTGGGCAATTTCTTCATCCTGCCCTTCTACACTCTCCACAATTACATTTCCGTTTCCATCAATCCAAAATACCACCTCAACAAATTGTTGCACCTGGTTGTTGTTTTTTTGGAGCGGCACGTTCCAATGAGAATACAGCTGAAATTGAGGTGTATCACAACTTGTTTCGCCACTGGGGGTGTTGCCCTTAGCCAAGGCTAAGTTGCTAAACACCAGTACCAGCAGGAAAAACAAAGCAGATATCACTTTCATGAATCTCATTTTTACGTTTTAGTTTTCGTACCATACCCTTAGCGAAGCACATGCCTAAATGCTAAGTGCTTATTAATAAGTAGCTTATATTTTTACGAAAACAATTTAGTGTTCGATATTGAACAGTATCTTGTACGAAATCGAACAGCCCTTATACTTTTGGCACCGTGGAAAAGAGTTACAGCTTACTAATTGTAGATGATGATGACGATGTGCTTACCAGCGCACGGCTACTTTTAAAGCAACATTATAAAAAGGTAGAAACAACCAATAACCCGCAAGAAATTAACGGAATGCTAACCAAGTTGCAACCCGATTTAATTTTGCTGGATATGAATTTTAGGCGCGGGTTAAACGATGGCCGAGAAGGAATTTATTGGCTGGAGCACATTAAAGAAGTAAGCCCCGAAACGCAGGTAATACTAATGACGGCTTACGGAGAAGTAGAAACTGCCGTACAATCCATAAAAAAGGGAGCCTTTGATTTTATCCTAAAACCTTGGACCAACGAAAAACTTTTGAGCAACATAGCCTCCGCTTTAAAATATGCACGGGAGCTTAAAAAGGTAGAACAGCTGGAGCAAACCAAAATTACGCTGGAAGAAAATATTGGTTTAAAGCATGAGGACTTCGTAAGCAGATCGCCCTCTATGACCAGCCTTATGAAAACCATAGATAAAGTAGCGGCCACCGATGCCAATATTTTACTATTAGGCGAAAATGGAACTGGGAAAAGCGTGCTGGCCATGGCCATTCATCGTGCTTCTTTGCGGCATAAAAACCCTTTTATTACAGTAGATTTAGGGGCGGTAAGCCACTCCCTTTTTGAAAGCGAATTGTTTGGACATGCCAAAGGCGCCTTTACTGATGCCCATAATGACAAGGCTGGCCGCTTTGAAACAGCCGAAGGCGGCAGCCTATTTTTAGATGAAATAGGGAACCTTAGCCCCGAGCTGCAATCGAAGTTGCTTACCGTAATTCAAAATAGACACGTTACCCGTTTGGGAGAAAACAGGCAACGACAAATAGATGTACGCTTGGTTTGTGCTACCAATATGCCTATTCACCAAATGGTACATGAAAACAAATTTAGACAAGATTTACTCTATCGTATTAATACTGTGGAATTGGTAATACCTCCGTTACGCCATCGCAAGGAAGATATTCCTGTATTAAGTCAACGCTTTTTAGAGAGCTTTGCGCGTAAGTACCAAAAAGGAGCTTTACAATTTAGCGCGCGTGCTATGGATCAATTGTGCCATTATGCTTGGCCCGGAAACATTAGAGAGCTGGAGCATTGTGTAGAACGTGCCGTTATTTTATCGGATAGCCAGCAAATTGATAATTTGGGTTTGCACGGACAAAATCATCCGCAATTAGAGCCCGATGGTTACAATTTAGAGGAAATGGAGAAACACCTTATTTGCAAAGCCTTGGAAAAATACGAGAGCAATATTTCACGAGCCGCTAAAGAGCTAGGTATTACTCGTGCGGCCTTATACAGACGAATGGAAAAGCATGGCCTCTAAAAAATTCTCCTTCCGTATTGGCCTTAGAGTAGGGCTGCTGGTAAGCACTATTTTTTTGTTTGCCTGGTTTTGGTACAATTACCAATTACTATTTATACATGTGTTTTTGGCGCTGGTAATTGCTGGGCAAACAGCCGAATTAATTTATTATACCAATCGGGTAAACCGAGAACTGCGCAAGTTTTTAGAAGCCATTCGCTATGGCGATTACTCGGTGAGTTTTGGGGGCCACTTAGGTGGAAGCTTTAAGGAACTAAGCGAAAACTTTAGTGCCGTAATAGAGCTGGTAAAAAACTCGAAAGCCGAAAGAGAAAGCCATGCAGAACTATTAAAACTTACCATCGAAAACTTACGATTGGGTGTTATACTGGTAGATACACACGGTACCTTAATGCAAGTAAACCCGGCTGCCCGAGATTTGTTAGACATTCCTCATTTTCATACTTGGAATATGTTGGGTAAAAAGAAACCCAGCTTTGTAAAGCAAATAGGTGATTTAAAAAGCGAAGGCAGGCGTTTGCTCGAAATAAATACCAGCACCGGTTTGCGCGAGTTTTATTTAGATGTAACCTCCATTTCTTTATTGGGTTCGCAATACCAACTCATCTCCTTTTCTGATTTAAAAAATGAAATAGAAAAAAAAGAAATTGACGCTTGGCATCGGCTAATCCGTATTTTAGCGCACGAAGTGATGAACTCCGTAACACCCGTTACCTCTTTATCTGAAACCATTAAAAATATTTTGACGGATGAAAAAGGGAACGCCTTAGCAGGAGAAGAACTGGACCCCGAAAAAATAGGAGACATTATTTTGGCCCTCAATACCATTATTAAACGCAGCCACGGTATGCTCAATTTTGTAGATGAGTACCGCAAACTTACGCAGCTACCTGCCCCTAGGCTTAGTCCGCTAAATGTAAACGAACTAATGAGCCATGCTTGTAAACTTATGGAAGCCGAAGCAGCCACTTTTAGCATAGAGCTGAGTTCTAAAGCTGCTCCTAAAAACTTAGCCATTAATGCCGATCAAAAAATGATTGAGCAAGTACTTATCAATCTTATAGGTAATGCTATTCACGCTTTAGCGGAAAAGGAAAATGGACAAATACATTTATCCACCAGCCTAAACGATCACGAAATTGTATTGCATATAACCGATAATGGACACGGTATAAGCAAGGATATTTTGCCTTCTATTTTTATCCCCTTCTTTTCTACCCGCAAAAATGGAAGCGGCATTGGCCTCACACTTTCTAAAAACATAATGCAATTGCATAAGGGCAACATTACCGTACAAAGTGCAGAAGGAGAAGGAACTGAATTTAGATTGAGTTTTGGGATTTAATCCAAACCAATGTTTCGCCCTACCTTTGCCAAATGGAGCAAAAACGTGACATCCGCGCTTTCACAAAGGAGCAGCTAAAAGAGTACTTTACTTCAATACAACAACCTGTTTTTAGAGCTACCCAAGTGTACGAATGGCTTTGGAAAAAAGGAGCCACTAGCTTTGAGGATATGACCAACCTGAGCTTGGAGTTGCGCGAAAAAATGAAGCTAGAATTTGTGATTAATCACATTAGCGTAGATGAAATGCAACGCAGCAGTGACGGCACCATAAAAAATGCTGTAAGGTTATACGATGGCAAGGTGGTAGAGTCTGTTTTAATTCCTACCGAAACGCGCATTACCGCCTGCGTTTCTTCTCAAGTGGGTTGTAGTTTAGATTGCCACTTTTGCGCTACAGGTCAGTTAAAGCGTATGCGAAACCTTAATGCTGATGAAATTTACGACCAAGTAGTAGCGGTTATGAATGAGGCCGAAACCTTTTTTAGCCGACCTCTAACTAATATTGTGTTTATGGGCATGGGCGAGCCTTTAATGAACTACAAAAATGTGCTGGAAGCCATTGAAAAAATCACTTCTCCAGAGGGGCTCAATATGTCGCCCAAACGGATAACTGTTAGTACAGTTGGTTTGGCCAAAATGATTAAAAAATTGGCAGATGATGAAGTTAAATTCAATTTAGCGTTGAGCTTACACTCGGCTAGAGATGTAGTGCGGGACAGCATAATGCCTATAAATTTAAAAAACCCAGTAGCCGAATTAGCCGAAGCTTTAAAATATTGGTATCGCCAAACGGGTAAACGAGTTACCTACGAATACGTGGTGTGGAAAGACGTAAACGATCAGCCCGAAGACATTGCGGCTTTAGTAAAATTTTGCCATCATATTCCGTGTAAAGTAAACCTCATTGAATACAACCCTACCGATGACGAACGGTTTCAGCAAGCAGACGACAAAGTGCTAAATGCCTACATACACGCCCTTGAAAGTAAAGGTGTTGTAGCCAAAGTGCGTAAAAGCCGAGGTAAAGATATTGATGCCGCTTGTGGCCAATTGGCTAACAAGAACGAGGTGGTGAATACGAACAGTTAGTAATAATACTTTACCTCATAGGGTTTATTGCGGTGGTTCTTATTTTTAATAAAGCCAACAGAAATATGGCCAATAGGCGCAGGCCTGCCAACAAAAGAAAAACTAAAAAACAAGCTTTGATTGAATAGGAAGAGTTTCAAAAAAAGTACCCTCCAAGTAAATAAACCTAACCATTAACACAGACCAATGCCTCCATTAAAAGCAATAAACACTATCAAAAAAACAGGTCAGGAGACGTTTTCGGAAAGTAATAAAGTCTTAGATTTTAAGCTACTGGATTTTTGGTCTTGGTCCCAATCAAGCCTCATGGATAACACCTTAAGAGGAATTTTGGCCGAATATATTGTAAAACAAGCTTTAGAAATTGAATCGGGTACTAGAACAGAATGGGACTCTTACGACCTGGAAACCCACAATGGTATTAAAATAGAAGTAAAGTCAGCCGCCTATCTTCAAAGTTGGAAACAATCTGAGTTTTCCAAAATTTCTTTTGGAATTGCGCCTACTAAATCCTGGGACGAGAAAAAACATGAATACTTGCCAGAAATCAAAAGGCAAGCAGACTATTATGTTTTCTGCCTTTTGCACTATAAAGAAAAACGAACTGTAAACCCTCTCAAATTAGAACAATGGAGCTTTTACGTGTTACCAACCTCCGTTTTAAACGAGCACAAAAAGGAGCAAAAGCAAATTACCCTAAATTCACTTCTAAAGCTAAATCCCACTAAATGTGGATTTAACTATATTAAAGAAGCAATAAAACAACAAACCCAAACTGGATGAAGTTTTACTCTTTACTAAACTTAATCCCGTGCTAAGTTTTATCTCAAATCTAATTTCTCACATCTAACTTCAAAACCTACCTTTGGCCGCTTAGCGCATGAGTCAACTCAATCAAATAAAAACGCCAATTAAGTCCGAGATGGACGCCTTTGAGCCTAAGTTTAAAAGCTACATGGCCAGCAATGTGGCGCTATTGGATAGAATTACCTACTACATTATTAAGCGCAAAGGCAAGCAATTGCGCCCGATGTTGGTTTTTTTAACCGCCAAAATGTTAGGCGAAACCAACGAAAGCACCTACCGAGGAGCCGCGCTTATCGAGCTAATGCATACGGCTACTTTGGTTCATGATGATGTGGTGGATGACTCCGACCAGCGAAGAGGTTTCTTTTCGATAAATGCCCTTTGGAAAAATAAAGTAGCCGTATTAGTAGGTGACTATCTGCTTTCGCAAGTGCTGTTATTATCGGTGCAAAACAAAGAATATCAACTATTAGAGATTGTGAGCACAGCCGTGCAAGAGATGAGCGAAGGTGAACTATTGCAAATTGAAAAGGCTCGTAGATTGGATATTACAGAGGACATTTACTTTGAGATTATTCGCCAAAAAACGGCCTCTCTAATTGCCTCTTGCTGCGGTGTAGGGGCGGCCTCTGTAAATAGCGATGATGCCACGGTAAAAAAACTTCGCCAGTTTGGTGAATTGCTGGGCATTGCATTTCAAATAAAAGACGACCTTTTTGACTACGAAGAGACCAGTAAAATTGGAAAACCAACTGGCATTGATATTAAAGAGCAAAAAATGACTTTGCCCCTTATTTATGCCTTACAGCAATGTAGTAAATCTGAAAAGCGATTTATTATAAACGTGGTAAAGCGCCATAATAGAAACAAAGCCAAGGTTAAAGAGGTTATAAAAATGGTAAGCGATAAAGGTGGTTTAGAGTATGCTAGGCAGCGAATGGAGGAGTATTACCAAAATGCCTTGAAAATTTTAGCCGAGCTACCCAAAAATGAAGCGAGTGCCTCGTTAGAAAAACTAGCGGCTTACGTAATTTCGCGCAACAAATAAAAACAGTTTTTACTTTTAGTTTATATCAAAATCCCACCAATAATTATGGAAAAAATTACCGATTACTTTAAAGACAGTCCCGAGTTGTTTACCACCTATGCCCTGCCCATCCTTAAGGCCTTACTCGTATTATTTATAGGCTTATGGATTATTAAGCGTGTGGTAAAAATTATTGATAAAAACATGAAAAAGCGCGAGGTTGATGAATCTCTTCGTCCGTTTTTACGTAGCCTCATTGGTGCTATTCTTAAAGTTTTATTGGTTGTATCCGTAGCCAGTATGGTAGGCATTGCCATGACCTCTTTTGTAGCCATTATTGGAGCCGCAGGCTTGGCTATTGGGCTGGCTTTACAAGGCAGCCTTAGCAATTTTGCAGGTGGTGTTCTTATCCTATTATTAAAACCATTTAAAGTGGGTGATTTTATCGAAGCCAGCGGTATTGCTGGTACGGTTCGTGAAATTCAAATTTTCTACACCTACATCACTACACCTCATAATGAGGAGATTATCATTCCAAATGGATCACTTTCAAATAATTCCGTAAAAAATTACTCTTTTCACGATACGCGCAGATTAGACCTCACTTTTGGAATTGGTTACGAAGACGATATTGATGCTGCCAAAGAAATTTTACAAAAGTTAATTGATGCCGATACTCGTGTTTTAAAAGATCCATCAGCCGTTATTTTTGTGGGCGCTTTAGCAGATAGCTCTGTAAACTTTAGTGTTCGTATGTGGGTTAATGCAGGTGATTACTGGCCCGTAAACAACGATTTACACGAGAAAGTGAAAAAAGCCTTTGATGCCGCTAAAATCAGCATCCCATTTCCACAAACAGACGTGCACTTGTATAAGCACTAAATCCTTAATATTGCTTAATGATGAGCAATAGCAGCGGAAAAATTTTAATTATCGATGACGAAGAGAAGCTTCGTAAGCTTCTCTTTCGCATTGTTAGTTTAGAGGGTTACGAAGTAGAAGAAGCCGCCACCTTGGCCGAAGCCCGTAAAAAGCTAGACATAGGCTATTACCACACCTTGCTTTGCGATGTACAATTACCAGACGGCAATGGAGTTGCATTTGTGGAAGAGTTTAAAACCCGCAAGCTAACTAGCGAAATTATTTTGCTCACTGCCCATGGTAGTATTGGCGATGGTGTACAGGCCATGAAACAAGGCGCTTTTGATTACCTAGTAAAGGGCAACGACAACGAAAAGATTATCCCGCTGCTCGAAAAAGCAGTAGAAAAAGCCCAACAAGCTGAACGATTGGCCGCCTTGCTAAAAAAGCAAACAGCTGGTTTTGGCTTTGAAAACATTGTGGGCGAAAGCCCTGCCTTGGTGCAAGCCAAAAAGTTGAGCGAAAAAGTAGCACACACCACCACATCTGTATTATTACTAGGCGAAACAGGCACTGGAAAAGAAGTTTTTGCAAAGGCTATTCATCACAGCAGTCCACGCCAAGCAGAAAATTTTGTGGCGCTTAATTGCGCGGCTTTTGCCAAAGATATATTGGGCAGCGAATTGTTTGGACACAAAGCTGGAGCTTTTACCGGAGCCCAAAAAGACAAAAAAGGGCTTTTTGAAGAAGCGGATGGTGGCACACTGTTTTTAGATGAAATTGGGGAAATGGATGTGGATTTACAATCTAATTTGTTGCGCGTATTAGAGAGTGGTGAATTTCTTAAAGTAGGTGCTACCAAAACCCAAAAAGTAAATATTCGCCTTATTGCTGCCACTAATAAAAACCTAGAAGAAGAGGCTGAAAAAGGCAATTTTCGCTTAGATCTTTTTTACCGATTAAGCACCTTTACCATAAACCTCCCCAACTTAAACCACCGAGGATCGGATGTACTTTTGCTGGCCCAAAGCTTTGTTGATGAGTTAGCCCTAAAATTAAAAATAACCGCACCCCGTATGGGTGCTTCTTTTAAAGAGGCGCTTTTAAAACACCACTGGCGTGGGAATGTGCGGGAATTGCGCAACGTAATTGAGCGTGCCTTAATTATATCCGACAACCCTGAGCTAGATGCACAAACACTACCTTTTGGGGCAAATATAAATGGCCTATCCATACCCGATAGTTTGTTGCTCAGCGAAATGGAAAAATTTCACATAAAAGCTGTTTTGGCCAAAACACAAGGTAACAAAACACAGGCAGCCAAGTTGATGGGTATTGGGGTAACTACCTTGTACCGAAAAATTGAAGAATACCAACTTGATTAAGGCTTAGTACCTTTGGCGCATGAAAGTTAGAACCAAAATTACCCTAGGACTCAGTTTTCTACTTTCTATCATTCTACTACTCAGTGCCACATCTGTTTTTTATCTGCAAAAGCTAACAGTTCAAAACCAACGTTTATTAAAGGATAATTATCGATCGCTGGAAAATGTGAATGGCTTGCAGCAAGCACTTCAAAACATTACGGCCTCTTTTAAAATAGATAAACAAAAGCCTGGTATCAGCACGCTTCATGAAGACAGTTTACAGAATGAACTAATCGCTTTTAGAGATCTAATCAAAGCGCAAAAACTCCGTATTAGCGAGATTGGTGAAGAAGAAATTGTAAATCAAATTTCCGTTGACTTTGAAACCCTAGCTAATCAGATTCATGAAGGTATTAGCCGAAATAGTTTTTTCAATCAAATTTTACCACAGGCACAAAAAATACAATCTGGTATCAATGCGGTGTATCAGCTAAACCAAAAAACCATTGAACAGCGAAATCAACAAGCACAGGAAACTGCTCAAAGCGTAAGCCGTACCATGATGTTATTGGTGGGTTTTAGTCTTCTTATTGTGCTATTCTTTTTTATTCGTTTTCCTAATAGCATAGCACGCCCTATTGAGCGTATGATGCGCGCCATTGAAACTTTAAAGGAGGGAAATTACCAAGCCAGAATGCAGGTAGAGCGAAAAGATGAATTTGGAAGTTTAGGTCTCGCTTTTAACCAAATGGCAGAGCGCTTAGAAGAGTATGAGCAGCTAAATGTGCATAATTTGATGGTTGAAAAAAACCGAGTTGAAAGCCTGATAAAAAAAATATCCGAAGGCATTATTGGGTTTGATGCCGATTTTAACCTACTGTTTATTAATCCCTTTGCGCAAGAAATTTTGCAAGCGGAAGGACAAGTGTTGATTGGTAAAAATGGCCATGAGCTGGCCAAAAAAAACAAAATATGGAAAGCCGTATTAGTAGATTTACTTACCTACCAGTCTACCAAAAAACGATACGCCCGAAACAAACTAGTGAAGGGGTTGCACCAAGATAAGCCTGCTTACTTTATTCGAAAAACGGTGCTTAGTTATGCGCATCCCGAAATGGAAGACAAGTTAAATGGCTACGTGTTAATGCTTAAAAACATTACCGAATATAAAGAGCAAGACGTAGCACGTACCAACTTTATCGCTACAGTAAGCCATGAACTAAAAACGCCTATTTCCGCTATAAAGCTGTGTTTAAAGTTACTAAAGGATAAGCGTATATCAGATTTGAACGAAGAACAAAAAGACCTGATAGAATCAGTAGAAGGCGAAGCCAACCGATTGCTAAATATTACACAAGAACTACTAAATGCGAATGAAATGGAAGGTGGGAAAATAAAACTATACCCCCAACCAACGGATATAAAGGAAGTACTAGCCGAAGCCATAGACAGTGTAACCACCATGGCCGAGGACAGAAATATTACTCTACAAGAAATTGTAGATGCCAACATTTCCACACTATTAGTAGATCAAGACAAGCTTACTTGGATACTGATTAACTTTTTGACCAATGCCCTAAAATATGGCCCAAAAAACTCAGTAGTTACCATAGCAGCCAAATATGATCAAGAAAGGCTAACAATAAGTGTAAGTGATCAAGGCACGGGGATACCTCAAGGTGAAGAGTCTAAAATTTTTGATCGTTACTACCGCTTACCCGGATCCAGTGGTAAAGGAACAGGCTTAGGCTTACACATTTCTAAAGAAATTGTAGAGCAAATGGAAGGCGAAATCGGAGTGATTAATCTACCCGAAAAAGGGGCTCAGTTTTTTGTAAAGCTAAACTTTGAATAAGTCTATTTTCCATTACAGGTGTTCATAGCAATGTTTAATCCTGCCAAAGCAAAAGTCTCTATACACTCTTGAGATTTTTGCATCCGCGGAAGCAGTAATTCAGCTTCATCTGCACTCCAGTTACCTAGCACAAAATTTATTTGGCTTCCTTTCGGAAAATCATTGCCAATACCGAATCGCAATCGAGCATAATCTTGGCGCCCCAATACCTGGTTTATATTTTTTAAACCATTGTGGCCGCCATCGCTACCTTTACCTTTAAGACGAATAGTACCAAAGGGCAAGGCCACTTCATCTACTACAACCAATAAATTTGATAGGGGAATTTTTTCGTGCTGCAGCCAATAATTAATGGCCTTACCACTCAAATTCATAAAGGTAGTTGGCTTAATTAATACCAGCTCCTTATTCTTTATTTTTAGATTGGCTTTGAATGCCAACCGATCAGCTTTAAAAGAAATATTGGATGCACTGGCTAGTGCATCCAATATTTTAAAACCAATATTATGGCGGGTTTGTTCGTACTCCTCACCGATGTTTCCAAGTCCGGCTATTAAGTATTTTTTCACCCTGTCACCATTGTTATTTAAGCTTCAGCAGTTGCCTCTGCAGCTTCGCCACCTTCAGCAGTTGCTTCTTCGCCACCTTCTTCATCTTCTTCGTCCTCATCCTCAACGGCTGTACGAGAAGTTTGAATAGCAGCAATAGTACGTTGTGGCTCGTTTAATATTTCAAAACCAGCGTTTTCGATATCTCTAACTCTTACCGCTTGTCCAATACGTAGGTTTTCGATATTAATATCGATCATACTTGGCAAACCTTCTTCAGTAGCTCTTACACGTAGTTTACGCAAAATAACTTTTAAGCGACCACCATTACGTACACCACGGGCATTACCTACTAAATTAACAGGCACCAAAATGGTTACTTCTTTACCTGGTAATACTTCTAAAAAGTCAACATGCTCTAAGGCATCTGTTACCGGGTGAAATTGCAAATCGCGGATTACCGCTTTAAAGGTTTTACCACCAGCTGTAATCGCCACAAGGTGCGCTTCAGGGGTGTATAAAAGATCTCTAAAACTACCTTCTGATGCGTAGAAGTGGATGTTCTCTTCCCCTCCGTAAATTACACAAGGTACGTTTCCTTCTCTTCGCATTACCTTGGCACTTTTGCTACCTAGCTCTTCGCGTAAAGTACCTTCGATGGCTATCGTTTTCATTGTTACTTATTTTTATTACTCTAATAATTGGGAACTAATAGACTCATGACGGTGCACCTTTTGCATTACATCAGCAAAAAAGTTGGCCACCGAAATAACTCTAATTTTATTTGAATGCTGGCCTTGCGGAATAGTATCCGTAATTACCAGCTCCGTTAATTTTGAATTTTCAATACGCTCTAAGGCCTTACCCGAAAGCACACCATGTGTACAATAGGCTCGTACACTTTTAGCCCCTTGCTCCATCAACATATCAGCCGCTTTGGTAAGTGTTCCAGCTGTATCAATCATATCATCAATCAACACTACGTTACGGCCCTCTACATTACCAATCACCGTCATTTTATCAATAACATTGGCTTTTTTACGCTGCTTATAGCAGATCACCACCTCGCTGGTAAGCCATTTTGCATAGGCATTGGCTCTTTTACTACCTCCCATATCGGGTGATGCGATAGTTAAATCCTCAAGCTGTAGGCTTTTTATATCCGGCACAAAAAGAGATGAAGCGAATACATGATCTACTGGCACCTCAAAAAATCCTTGAATTTGATCGGCATGCAAGTCCATCGTCATAATGCGAGTAGCACCTGCTGTTTCCAACATCTTAGCTACCATTTTGGCACCTATGGGTACTCTTGCTTTATCTTTTCTATCCTGACGTGCCCATCCAAAATAAGGCATTACAGCTGTAATATGCTTAGCCGATGCTCTTTTGGCAGCATCAATCATCAATAAAAGCTCCATTAAATTTTGCGTAGGCTGCATGGTGCTACCTATCAAAAATACGCGACCACCTCTTACCGTTTCTTCAAACGAAGGTTGAAATTCGCCATCACTAAACTCGGTTAACTCAATATTCCCAACGGTTACACCGTAGGCTTGAGCAATCTTTTCGGCCATTGCGGCTGAGCTGCGTACTGCAAATATTTTAGCGGTTGGTCCCAATTAGTTAATCCTTTGGTATTGTTGATTTTATATGCCTTTTAAAAAGGGGTGCAAATGTAAATAATAATTCGCTAAGAAATATAGCTTTCAATTGGCCTATTTAAAAAATACCTTAAATATTTTGGTGGATAGAAAATACATTAGCAATTTTGCCGACCGTTTAAGGGGATATGATGAAATGACACAGCCATACTTTTATGGTTGCTGCTAATTAGACTAACCCTTTTGAGGCCCAGATGGCGGAATTGGTAGACGCGTTGGTCTCAAACACCAATATCTTCGGATGTGCCGGTTCGACCCCGGCTCTGGGTACTTTCAAAACCTCGCTTTTTAAAGCGGGGTTTTTTATTTTCAGCCATTTTGCTATAAGAAATTTCTTTACTATTTTGTATTTTTGTCGTACTTTGAGCAGCTCTTTCCGCTTTATTAAAGTTTAATCCTGCAAAACAATGAAAACCTTATTATCCAATCTCGTCATTTTATTGTCTTTTTCACTGAACCTATCGGCTCAAAACCATGTTTTTGAATGGGCTACTTCTGCAGGTGGCATGGGGAAAGACTACAGCAGCTGCATAACAACCGATGCCGCTGGAAATGTATATACCGCTGGCTACTTTGAGGGACTGGTAGATTTTGACCCAGGGATTGGTATAAGTCAGCTATATACTCATGGAGGTAAAGATATTTTTATCCAGAAAGTGGATTCCACCGGAATTCTAGTTTGGGTTAAACAAATTGGTGGTTTAGGTGATGATGAAGCAATGTCTATAAGCATTGACGCAAACGGCTATGTCTACACAACGGGGTATTATAACGATTCGGCAGATTTTAATACTGACACTGGGACTACTTTCCTTTCAACCACTAGCGGAAGTAATATTTTCCTACAAAAAATGGATGCAGCTGGAAATTTTTTATGGGCAAAGCAAACTGGAAGCTTGGGAAACGATTTTGGTCGAGCCATTACAACTGACGTAAACGGAAATGTTTATGTAACAGGTCGCTTTTTTGGTTCAGTTGACTTTGACCCTGACACAACCACAAGCACTTTAAGTGCCACTGGTGGCTCTGATATCTTCGTTGAAAAATTTGATGCCTTTGGTAATTTTTCTTGGGCAAAAAAAATGGGTGGCAGTACGGAAGACGAAGGCTGGGCCATTACCACGGACCTCAGCGGCAACGTTTACACCACTGGTGTTTTTCGTGGAGTTGCTGATTTTGACCCAAACGCAGGAACATTCTACCTAGCATCAGCGGGAGGACGTGACATTTTCATTCAAAAACTCAGCTCTTCCGGTACATACCTCTGGGCTAAAAGGTTCGGATCCTCTAATGATGATGGCGGTAAATCCATCACCATTGATTTTCAAGGAAATCTATTAATCGCAGGAAATTTTATGGGAACAAGTGATTTTGACCCTGGAATAGGCACATCCTTCTTGTCTTCCGCTGGCGCCCGAGATGTTTTTGTTCAAAAACTGGATAACAGTGGCAACCTAATTTGGGTAAAACAATTTGGTGGAAACTCCAATGATTATGGTCAATCTATGAGCACAGACACGAACGGAAATATATACCTAACTGGATCTATTTGGGGAACGGCCGATTTTGACCCAGGCCCCGGCACTTATAATCTAACCCCACTTGGAACAGTGGATATTTTTATTCAAAAGCTGGATACCTTGGGAGATTTTATTTGGGCCAAGCAAATTGGTGGCTCTGGAAAAGGTGTAGGGCAATCTATAACAACAGATAACTTCGAGAATATTTACACCACTGGTTACTTCAATAACTCAATTGATTTTAACCCTGGCTCGGGAACTTTAAACTTAACGCGCGTAGGAGACTGGGATATATTTACTCAAAAAATGACACTGTGTAAACCAGTATCCGCCACTGATATACAAACGGTTTGCGACTCACTAACTTGGATTGACGGAATCACTTACAGCTCTAACAACAACACCGCCACACACAACATTCTTGGAGGAGCATCTACGGGCTGTGACTCTATGGTAACTCTAGACCTAACGGTCATAAGCACTGCGCAAAAAACGGACTCAATTATTGCCTGCGAATCTTATACTTGGATTAACGGACTTACGTATCGCTCCAACAACAATTTAGCAACCTATATTATTCTTGCTGGTGCATCAACTGGTTGTGATTCAATAGTTACTCTTGATCTCACGATTTTGCCAAAATCTAGTGGAACAGATTCGATAACTTCGTGTAAGCCAATAACCTGGATTGACGGTGGCACGTATAGCTCTAGTTTTAGCGGAGCTACGTTTACAATAAATGGAGGAGCCTCAAACGGCTGTGACTCGTTAGTCTTTCTTGATTTAACCATTAATGGAGCTTTTGATACGACCACTTCGCTAAGCGGTCTTACCATTACTTCCAATGAACACAACTCTACCTATCAATGGCTGAATTGCGACAGTAATTATAGCGCCATACCTGGTGACACAAATATCAGTTTTACAGCAACAGCCAACGGTAATTATGCCGTGCAACTTATCGATATAAATGGCTGCATAGATACTTCAGCATGCGTTGCAATTACTGATGTGGGGCTTTGGGATGGCGCCATGAAAACTGGAGTTCACATTTTCCCCAATCCCACAGATGGAGACTTTGCCATTCAATTTGATAATACTGCTGAAAACGTAGTCATCAACATTTACAACACCAGTGGGCAGCTATTACAAAATGCAAACCACCGGAATGCCGACATCCTTCATTTAAAGTTAAATCAGCCCGCAGGAGTTTACTTAATTGAAGTTAGTACTACACACGGAAAAGAAACTTTTAGGCTTATTAAGTAAGACTCGTTTAACCTACTCCTACAACGAGTTTAAAGGCTTTCTGTACCACATTGACTTAATTCGCTGAAGAACAATTTTTCAGCGAATTAAGTCAATGTGCTACAGACCTCATCTCTATTTTAATCGTCTCTTCAAACAAACAGCATAATTTAATACTTTGGCCGCTCCATAATTCACTTAGATAGGTGATACTTCTAAAGCTTATTATATAAATCCAAACTAATAATGCCCAAAACCAGAGATATTGACTTTTGGGTAATTGGCGCACAAAAAGCGGGCACCAGCTGGCTTTACGAGCAATTACACCTGCTGCCTAGCTTTAGTATGTTGCCCATTAAGGAACTCCATTATTTTGATCGAGATCCAAAATACCCCTCGCCCAATAAGCTTTCGGAAACACAATTAAGTAAGAGGCTTAAGAATTCAAAATGGCGAAAACCAGCCTTACAAAAAGTGCTCTCTAAACTGAAAGCAGGAAAACTTGATGAGGCGCAGTTTTATTGGAAATGGCACTTTTCTAATTATGACGATGCATGGTACCACTCTTTGTTTTTAAAAGGCGATGGTCTTAAAGGAGAAATAACACCCAGCTATTCGATACTAGAGGTAGAGGACATAAAAAAAATGTATTCCTTGGCGCCTGATGCCAAAATCATACTAATACTGCGTAATCCTATCGAAAGAGCCTGGTCACATTACCGCTATAGTACCCGAAAAAACAACCATTTTTCGGAGACAGATATTGATACCCATCAAATTATTGAGTTTCTAAATTCAAAGGCGCAGATGAACCGATCGGATTATATTAAAACGATTAACAACTATTTAGAAGTCTTCCCGAAAGAGCAAGTTCTTCTGGGGTTTTACGATGCTATTGTTGACAAACCCGAACAGCTTTTAACTGAAATCACTTCTTTTATTGGAGATGTTCCTCCAAACGAGATTAACGAAAATACTCAACTACAAAAAGTATTCAACCGATCTAGAAGCATAGATTGCCCAGCTGAAATTAAAGAGCACCTAAAATCCATTTACTACCCTCAAATAAAAGAACTAGCTGCCAGCTACGGTGGGTATTGCGCTCAATGGCTAGAGAAAACCTATAATGAAATGCTTGACAGAGACCGAAACCCTCTCAATCCTACCACTTTGGCCAAAACCTAAAACAACTTGCTTATGGGTAAACGGTTCAAAATCCGTTAATAACATTCTATCAAACTAACCCTAATTATTTTTAAATTTACCCCGCAAACTTTAGGGGTGTTCTAATTGTTAGAACTGAGAAATACCCTTTGAACCTGATGTGGTTAGTACCACCGAAGGGAAAAGTTAAGGTTCACAAAGAACACCTTCCTTTTCAGGCGCCCCATAAGTTAGGCACCATTCAAAGTCACCCTTTTAGCATTTGCAGTAGCAATTAATAAAACGCGCTATGATAACGGTAAGGGTAAATGAGGTTTCTATCGAAATTGAAGAAACCACCAATATTCATCAACTACTTAACAAAGTGAATAGCAGTACCCAAGGTGTGGCATTGGCCATTAACAACACTATTGTGGGAAAAGATGGTTGGGACACGCAGTTATTTCAAGCCAACGATAATATCTTAATTATTAAAGCCACCCAAGGAGGATAATAAGCTCGCTCAAAGAAAATTATGAAAAATAAAGACACCGCCCCCGCTCAAGGAAAAGTTTCAAGACAGCCATTTCCAAATTCTAAAAAGATTTATGTGGAAGGTCAAATTCACCCGCAAATTAAAGTTGCGATGCGTGAGATCAGCTTGGATGACACCAAAAACTCCATGACGGGAAAAATGACAGCCAACGAACCCGTAACCGTGTATGACACTTCCGGCCCTTACACGGATCCTGCTAAAGATATTGATGTACATAAAGGTATTGAAAGGATTAGAGAACCGTGGATTTTGGAACGCAATAATGTGGAACAGTTAAATGAATTCACCTCTGAGTATTGCAACGAACGACTGAATGATAGCAAGTTAGATCACATGCGGTTTGCTCATTTGCGTAAACCCTTTCGTGCCAAAAAAGGTGAAAACGTTACGCAATTGCACTACGCCAAAAAAGGGATTATAACACCCGAGATGGAATACATAGCGATTCGTGAAAACCAGCGAATTGACGAGATGATCGAAATTAGAAAGCAACACCCAGGCGAACACTTTGGAGCTTCTATTCCGGCTAAAATTACCCCCGAGTTTGTACGCGAAGAAGTAGCGCGTGGCCGTGCGGTAATACCATCCAACATTAATCACCCCGAAGCAGAACCTATGATTTTGGGTCGTAACTTTTTGGTGAAAATAAATGCCAATATTGGTAATTCAGCCACTACCTCTTCTATTGAAGAAGAAGTAGAAAAGGCTGTATGGGCTTGCCGCTGGGGCGCGGATAATATTATGGATTTATCTACGGGCCAAAATATTCACGAAACACGAGAATGGATTATTAGAAACTCACCCGTACCCGTTGGTACTGTGCCTATTTACCAGGCTTTAGAAAAAGTAAATGGCGTAGCCGAAGACCTTACTTGGGAAATTTTTAGAGATACTTTAATTGAACAAGCCGAACAAGGTGTAGATTATTTTACCATACATGCAGGGGTGTTACTGCGCTACGTACCTATGACGGCCAAACGCGTTACAGGCATTGTTTCGCGTGGCGGATCTATTATGGCTAAATGGTGTTTAGCCCATCATAAAGAAAGTTTCTTGTACACCCATTTTGAAGAAATCTGTGAAATTTTAAAGCAATACGATGTAGCCTTTTCTTTGGGAGATGGTTTACGCCCGGGCTCGGTGGCCGATGCCAATGATGAAGCTCAGTTTGCTGAATTAGAAACTTTGGGTGAATTAACACAAATCGCACGAAAGCACGAAGTACAGTGCTTTATAGAAGGTCCCGGCCATGTGCCCATGCACATGATTAAGGAAAACATGGAGAAGCAAATTGAGGTTTGTGACGAAGCACCTTTTTACACATTAGGCCCTTTAACAACGGATATTGCTCCGGGTTACGACCACATTACTTCGGGTATTGGTGCCGCCATGATTGGTTGGTACGGATGTGCCATGCTTTGCTATGTTACACCCAAAGAGCATTTGGGTTTACCCAATAAAGAAGATGTACGAGTAGGTGTGGTTACCTATAAGCTGGCGGCTCATGCGGCCGATTTAGCCAAGGGGCATCCGGGGGCGCAACATCGAGACAATGCCCTGAGTATGGCACGTTTTGAATTCCGATGGGAGGATCAATTTAACTTAGGCTTAGACCCTGAGCGTGCCCGCGAATACCACGATGAAACACTACCCGCTGCAGGTGCTAAAATTGCCCACTTCTGCTCCATGTGTGGCCCTAAATTTTGCTCTATGAAAATCTCGCAAGAGGTACGTGATTTTGCAGCCGAAAATAAGGTGGAAGGCGAAGAAGTTTTCAAAAAAGGAATGGAAGAAAAATCAAAAGAGTTTGTAGATAAAGGCTCTGAGGTGTACCTATAGGCGATAGAATATGGTGGTTTTAATAGCTCCTGAAAGGGATGTAAAAGATGAAATAGTGACGCTAAACCAGCTTTTTGAAGCTGGTTTAGCCACCTACCATTTGCGCAAACCCAACAAGAGCTTAGGTGAACATCAAACGTATTTAGAGGAAATTGATAAGCAGTACCACAACCGCATCATGTTGCATTATCACCACGAGCTAAGCTCTAGTTTTGATGTAAAAGGTATTCACTTTCAAGAACAAAAAAGACGTAACTGTTTAGAGCGATCGAACAGCTACTTTGAAGACTTACCATTAAAAGGTAAAAGTATGAGCAGTTCATTCCATGAGCTGGAAGAACTCAAAAACTGCCCTGTTAATTTTGACTACCACCTTTTGAGCCCTGTATTTTCATCTATTTCTAAAGTTAATTACCGAGGCCGAAACTTTGATGTAAATGCGATAAAGAAAACCATAATTGGGATGGGTGGTGCCACAACTAATAACCTTGCTGAGTTTACCAAACTCGGTTTTAAAGGGGTAGGCGTTTTAGGCGGTATTTGGAATGCCCCGAAACCTGTGGATGCCTTTAAAAAAATCCAGGATTATTTTAAAATGCCAGAGCACAAAACAATAGCAGCGCTTTAATGGAAAAAGAAAATGGACATATCCGCGCTGCATCACCCTTAGCCACCACAAATGGCATTTTAAGCATTGCGGGCTTAGACCCTTGCAGCGGTGCTGGGCTTACGGCCGATTTAAAAACATTTGAGGCGCATGGCTTGTATGGACTTACAGTTTGTACGGCTATTACCATCCAAAATGATGTGGCCTTTAAAGCAGCTCACTGGGTTGACCTAGAAGTTATTTTGGAGCAAATAGAAACCTTATTTGAGCGTTTTGAAATTGCGGTGGTAAAAGTGGGCATTGTTAAAAATTGGCAAAGCTTAGCGATGATAATCGAAAAATTGTTTCAGCTCAATACAAACATTAAAATTGTGCTAGACCCTATTTTAAAAGCTACAGCTGGTAGCGACTTTCATGAAAATGCTAGTACCGCCTTATTGGACAGTATTTTGGATAAAGTATATGTGATTACACCCAATTACGAAGAAATTCAAAATTTATATCCCGTGAAAACGGCAACTGAAACCATTGCCCACCTTAGCGCACAAACCAATGTATATTTAAAAGGCGGCCACCGAAAGGATGCCCCTGGCTTAGACATTTTATACACTAAAAATATAGCCCCATTAAATATTGAACCTGGCCAAGCAAAAGTTTATGCCAA
Source organism: uncultured Owenweeksia sp. (assembly GCA_937146805.1). Taxonomy (GTDB): domain Bacteria; phylum Bacteroidota; class Bacteroidia; order Flavobacteriales; family Schleiferiaceae; genus Owenweeksia. Next base: position 139,366 of record CAKZRR010000021.1, read on the forward strand.
GCACGGAAGTGGTTGTGTATTGTCTAGTGCCATAGCCAGTTATTTGCAGTTAGGTTTATCGCTTGAAAAAGCCGTGGTTAAGGCAAAACAATACATTGAAACGTTTTTAGCCTCTAACAAAAGTTTATTAGGAAACCATTCAAAATTAGTGGCGTATGATTCCTAAACTACATTATATATCGCAGGGTAAAACAGCTCAAGAACATCTAAATAATATTCAAAGTGCTTGTGGCTCGGGGGCCGAATTAGTGCAGCTTAGGCTTAAAAATTATAGCGAAAGCGAAGTTTTAAAAACGGCCAAAGAAGCCCGCAAAATCACCGCCCACTTTCAAACTAGGTTGATTATTAACGACCACTACCAAGTGGCCAAAGCCGTAAAGACAGATGGCGTGCATTTGGGGAAAAATGATGCTTGCCCCAGCGTAGTGCGCAAAGAGCTGGAGCGCTGGCAGGTTATTGGAGGTACGGCCAACACCTTGGAGGATTGTGAAGTTTTGATTGCCAAAGAAGTAGATTATATAGGGTTGGGGCCTTTTAAGTTTACCACCACAAAAAAGAACTTAAGTCCTGTTTTGGGTCTGGCTGGTTACCGCGCCATTTTAGATGCTTTACAAACCCGCACACCCATTATAGCCGTGGGCGGGATAGATTTAAAAAGCGTTTCAGATATTTTAGAAACAGGCCTGTATGGTGTAGCCGTTTCGGGGGCCATAAGCCAAAATTTTAATAGCATCGGTGAATTTAAAGAGCTGCTAAACCGAGCTCCCATTCAAGATCAAGTTTGGACACCGAACCAAAAAAAATAACATGACAGACACATTAAAAATAGCAGACAAAACTTTTGAATCGCGCTTGTTTACGGGGACAGGTAAATTTAGCAGTTCGCAAAAAATGCGTGAAGCCATTATAGCCTCTAAAAGTGAGTTAGTAACCGTAGCCCTTAAAAGGGTAGAGATGCACAATGAGTCGGATGATATTTTGGTACACCTCAACGAAAACCATATTAACTTACTGCCCAATACCTCAGGTGTGCGCACGGCCAAAGAAGCCATTTTTGCGGCAGAATTAGCGCGCGAAGCCCTAGAGACTAATTGGGTGAAATTAGAAATCCATCCAGACCCAAAGTATTTATTGCCCGACCCCATTGAAACTTTAAAAGCGGCCGAAGAGCTGGTAAAAAAAGGTTTTGTAGTAATGCCATATATCCATGCCGACCCTGTGCTTTGCAAGCGATTGGAAGAAGTGGGCGTACAATGCGTAATGCCACTGGGCGCACCTATAGGCAGTAATAAAGGCTTAAGAACCTTGGAATTTTTAGAAATTATTATTGAGCAAAGCACGGTGCCGGTTATTGTAGATGCGGGTATTGGAGCACCATCTCATGCGGCTTTTGCTATGGAACTAGGTGCCGATGCTGTTTTGGTAAATACGGCCATCGCGGTAGCGCAAAACCCCGTAGAAATGGGCATTGCTTTTAAAATGGCGGTAGAAGCTGGTCGCCTTGCTTACACGGCCAAACTGGCGCCTGTAAAGCAACATGCCGAGGCCAGCAGCCCACTAACTTCTTTTTTGAATGAGTAATTTTAAAGACACCTTTGATTCATACGATTGGGATTCCTTGGAAAAGGAAATCTATGCCTTTACCGAAGCGGATGTACGCCAGGTTTTGGCGAAAGATAAAATTAGCTTAACGGATTTTAAGGCCTTGATTTCACCTGCCGCCAAACCCTTTATTGAGCAAATGGCCCAACGAAGCCAAGCCCTTACCAAAAAGCGTTTTGGCAACACCATACAAATGTACATTCCCATGTACCTCTCTAACGAGTGCCAAAACATTTGTACCTATTGTGGGTTTAGCATGACCAACAAAATAAAACGTAAAACGCTTAGCGATAAAGAGATTTTAGAGGAAGTAGCGCACATTAAAAATTTAGGTTACGATCATATTTTATTGGTTACTGGCGAGGCCAACCGAACGGTGGGAGTGCCCTATTTAAAAAATGCCATTCAACTTATTCAAAAGCACTTTTCTAATATTAGCATTGAGGTACAGCCGCTACATCAAGAAGAATACGAAGAGCTAGTGGCCGAAGGGCTGTATGCCGTGTTGGTGTATCAAGAAACCTATCATAAAGCTACCTATAAGACACATCACCCTAAGGGGCGAAAATCAAATTTTGACTACCGCTTAGATACGCCCGATAGGCTGGGAAAAGCAGGCATACACAAAATTGGCATTGGCGCTTTATTTGGCTTAGAAGATTGGCGCGTGGATAGCTTTTACACCGCTTTACATCTTAAATACCTTCAAAAAACCTACTGGAAAACTAAGTATTCCATCTCTTTTCCTAGGCTGCGACCACACCAAGGAGAAGTGCAACCCAAAGTAGAAATGACCGACACCGATTTGGTACAATTAATATGCGCGTATCGTTTGCTAGATGAAGATGTGGAGCTGTCCATGTCCACTCGTGAAAGCGTGAATTTTAGAAACAACATTATTAATTTAGGTATTACCTCCATTAGTGCCGAATCTAAAACCAACCCAGGCGGCTATTCGGTAGATCCTCAATCGTTGGAGCAATTTGAAATTTCGGATGAGCGCAACACGCAAGAAATTATTGAAATGATAAAGAAGGGCGGTTACGAAGTGGTTTGGAAAGATTGGGACAGAAGCTACACCGAACTCGCGTAAAATGCCTTTTAGCAAAGCAGAATACCAGCAATATCACAGACATCTTATTTTAGATGAAATTGGGGAATCGGGGCAGTTAAAACTAAAGCAAGCCAAGGTTTTGGTAATTGGTGCAGGTGGCTTAGGGTGCCCCATTTTACAGTATTTAACCGCTGCGGGTGTGGGGCATATTGGCATTGTAGATGATGATGTGGTGGACACCTCAAACCTACAGCGGCAAGTGCTTTTTACGCAAAATGATCTTGGTAAAAAAAAGGCCGAAGTTGCCGCCACACGCTTGCAACAACTCAATCCTTTTGCTGAGTTTGAAGTGCAGGCCACTTCGTTAAGTCCTAGCAACGCCTTGTCACTTTTTTCGGCCCATGATATTATTGTAGATGGTACCGATAATTTCCCCACTCGGTATTTGGTAAATGATGCTGCTGCGCTAACCAACAAACCCGTGGTTTTTGGCTCTATCTTTAAGTTTGATGGCCAAGTCTCCGTTTTCAATTACAAGGGTGGCCCTACTTACCGTTGTTTGTATCCAACACCCCCAAGGCCCAACCAAGTTCCCAATTGCTCCGAGGTAGGTGTGCTAGGTGTATTGCCGGGTATTATTGGCAGCTTACAAGCCAACGAGGTTTTAAAAATAATTTTGGGTTTAGGAAAAGTCCTTACGGGTAAGTTGCTTACGCTGGATGCCTTGAGTATGCAACAACAACTATTTACTTTTAGTAAAAGTAATGCTCCTACCATAACCGAGCTGCAGCCCGAGTACCAAAGCTTTTGCGGCTTGGCAGCAACAGTACCTGAAATTAGTTTCGGTGATTTTACCACCCATGCCCAAAACTATAATGTATTGGATGTGAGAACCCCGGCAGAGCGCGAAGTTTACCATATTGCGAGCCAGCATATACCGCTAGATGAACTGGAGGATAGACTTCATGAAATTCCTGAAAACAAAAAGTTAGTAGTGTATTGTAAATCGGGCCTGCGCAGTAAAAAAGCCATTGAACTATTAAGTGAAAACGGCTTTAAAAACGAGCTGCTGAGTTTAAAGGGGGGATTGCCGATGGGTTAGAATATTGCCTGATAGATTAACCACTAAAAGTTATTCATTGGAAGTAATTACTATCTCCCAATATAGAAAGAAAGCCCTTTTATTGGGCGCAAACCCTTAATGTTAGTAGCCAGAACCCCAAACAGCAAAATTTTCATCTCCCCTATTCCGCATTCATCCGTTTAAATGTTGGGTTCATCATTTTCTTGTTGCAAAGAGGCCTGTAGTGATGGCATATTTGTCTCAAACAAAAATAGAGTCCCCATGAAAAAATACAGCTTAAAACTTATCCTAGCTTTTCTTATTTGCTGCTTAGCTCAAAGTACTAAAGCTCAAATGAACGTTACTTGGGCCGATACCTTAAACAAGTTATTGGTTAAAGTACAAGGAGATGAAAACATGCAAGGCTTGGCAGCTGGCGTAGTTTTTTCTGATGGCTCTACTTGGTCTTCGGCAGCGGGTTACCACGGAACAGTGCCTTTATCAAAAGACTTTTTATACGATATAGGGAGCAATACCAAAAGTATGGTAGCTTCTATTATTCTGTTGTTAGAGGAAGAATCTAAACTATCCATTAATGATACGCTGTACCAGCACATTGCTCCTGTGCCTAATGTACCTTTTGGCATTACCATTAAACAATTGCTTGGCCACAGAAGTGGTGTGTTTAATTACACTACACATCCAAACTTTATAAATGAAATAAATACCAATGACACCAAGTTTTGGCACCCGGATAGTATTTTATCTACTTTTTTAAGCAGCCCCGACTTTGCTCCGGGCACCAACTACAACTACTCAAACACGGGATACATCCTACTAGGAAAAGTTATTGAAGCCATTGAAAATAAGCCCTTAAACCAAGTTTTAAAAACGCGCATTTTTACACCAATGAGCTTAGACAGTACCTACCTAGATCAGTACGACCCTTATACCTTAACTAAAACAGGAGCTTGGCTTTCGCCAACGCTTTACTTCCCAAATAACTTTATTTCTTTTATGTCTTCTGCCTGGGCTGCAGGAGCTGTTGTGAGCACCCCTAAAGATTTTGCCGAATATGCACACAACCTTTTTAGCGGTCAGTTACTGAGTGCCGCTTCGTTACAAAAAATGCAATTAGGCACCAACTTAGTTGGCAGCAGCACCTATGGTTTAGGTATTATTAAATGGGGTTATAGAGGCAAAACCTACCTAGGGCATGGCGGCACCACTCTTCAAAATAGCGAAATGGAATACAGTGTGACTTCTGGCTTTAGTTTGGTGCTAATGAATTTAGACAATGGTTTTTTCAACGAAACGGCCCGAGCCAAATTAAAACTTATTGATCTTTTAGAATACATTGAGGACGTGCAAGCCAACGGCATGGGGCTGGCAAATAACTTAAAGGCTGAAATTGAGGTGAGTGCTTATCCCAATCCCAGTGCAGACTACATAACATTTGATTTAAAAACAGAAAATGAAGTTAATAACATTACCCTTGAGATATTGGATATTGCAGGACGAAAAGTAATGGAAACAAGTACGGCCAATAGCACCTTAACCCTTAGAAAAGAAACGGCAGGGACAGGCATTTTCTTTGCGCGTATTTTAGCCGACAATCAATGGGTAAAAACGGAGCGAATTGTGTTTAACTAAAAATACAAAGCTGTTTTAAAGCCACTGTTTACCATTTAAAATCTATTTAATACATGAAAAGCAAAGCAACATTCGGAAAATCAATCATTGAAGAGAATCTTCAATACATCTGGGTGTTACTGGGCTTTGCAACTTTGGTTCTGTTGCTGGTTGTAGGCGTAAGCATCTCAGAAGGAAAATCGTTAGCCCTAAAACTAGACGATATTATTTTCGTGGCTAGTATTGTGGTCATTCCACTTTTTGCGGTGAACACTATTTTCTTATTCAAACATTTCGGGCTCCCCTATTTTCCAGGCAAGCGTAAGGTGTTAATCTTAAAAATGGCAGGCTTGTTTTTAGGAATTACAGTAGGAACTTTGGTTTTTGAAGCCATTTATACCGCCAACGGAATTTACGATGATGATTATATCGTATTGGGATCTTTCACGCTTTCAACCACTGCTTCTGAAGTGGTTTCCAATTTGTTTTTTGCAGCATTGGTGGGGATCCCTATTTTTATAAAACAGCAAGTTAGGCAAAGCTCTAGCCTAGCCTTAGCGGCTAAAGTGGAAGAACTTGAGAAGGCAAATAGGCTGAATGTAAAATCGCAACTGGAAGCCTTACAGGCACGCGTGAACCCTCATTTTTTATACAACTCCTTAAACTCCATCGCTAGCCTAATCCACATAAATCCCGATCAAGCCGAAGAGATGGTGTTATCACTTTCTGAGCTGTTCCGTTATTCACTGAATTCGGGTAACGAGCAACTTTCTACCATCAATGAGGAAATAAAAATGGTGGAAACCTATTTTGGTATTGAACAAATCCGGTTTGGCGATAAGTTGACTTGCCACATAGAGTTAGACAAAGAAATTGGCCAAGTTTTAATCCCTCGGTTTTTATTGCAACCCATTGTAGAAAATGCCATTAAACACGGTACTTCTAAAATTGGGTCGGGTAAAATCACCGTGAATGTGCGGAAGGAAGAAGACAATATCCATTTTGAAATTGCGGATAACGGCCCCAACTTTCCGAATACTTTTGAGGTGGGCTATGGTTTGAAATGTGTTACCGATCAACTAAATCTTTTGTACAAAGACCAACACCTATTTGAAATGGTAAACACACCCAAAAAACAAGTTAAAATAGTGCTTAAAAATATTTTGAATAATGCCTAAACCATTAAAAGCACTCATTATTGAGGATGAAAACCTGGCGGCCCAGCGGCTTAAAAAGCTTCTGCTTCCCTACCAAGAAGAAGTACAAATAGTAGGTGAAGCCAGCGATGGTAAAGAAGGCTTAGCTCTAATTGAAGAGTTGCAACCCGATTTTATTTTCCTAGATATACAAATGCCTGTAATGACGGGTTTAGAAATGATTATGCAACTTGAGAAACAGCCCTTCATAATTTTTACCACCGCCTACGATGAGTATGCTCTACGATCTTTTGAAGAAAACTCTATTGACTATTTATTAAAACCAATCCAACCAAAACGCCTAGACAAAGCCATTAAAAAACTATTGGAAATAACCGCACTACAGCAACCCAAGCTCATAGAAGTTAATCAGTTACAAGAAATTGTAAGTCAACTACAAGAGCCTAAAACGCTGCGAATGATTCGCGCCAAGGTGGGCGATAAAATTGTAATGGTTCGCTTAGAAAATGTTCTTTACCTAAAAGCCGAAGACAAATTGACTACCGTAGTAACCACAGACGGTAAGGAGTATTACATCACGCCATCACTAAGTACTTTGTTACCCAAGTTACCCGAAAACTTTATGCAGGTAAACCGAGCCCACATTATTAACGAAGATGGCATATATGAAATTAGAAAAACCTTTAATAGAAAGTTGCTTTTTGAAATGAGTAACAACGAAAAAATAACTGCCAGTTCTGCCTTTAGCGGGATACTAAAAGAACGCTGGAATTTTTAACTAAAATTTAAAATCACTACTAAAATGAAAAAGATAAACAGAACCCTAATAGCCCTACTGGCACTAACCCTAAGCTTTGCCTTTTCAAACCCAGCTAATGATGGGCTTGATGTTGTTTATGGCGTTTCAAACTCAGATCCTTCACAAATAAAATTAACGCTGAAGCCCGATTTTACTTTTGAGTATCAAGATTTTTCAGTTGCTGAGAACAAGATAAACGTACACGGAACCTACCTTGTAAAAAACAATAAAGTACAGCTACTAAGCAACAAAGGTGAAGGCAAATTTCATTCAAATTGGAGAATTACCGAGAAAGGGACCGCAGCTAAATCCCGCAAAGGACTTACCTTTTATACATTACGAAAAATAGAGTAAGACAGTGGGCTTGAAAAATCGAAATGGCAAGGCTTTCATTTATATTCGCCCTAGGCAAATTTTTAACCTCAATATTTTTTTCACCGATTGATAGACCTGTTCTCGGTACATTTTATTTTTATCCATTTCGTCTAAAATCCAATTCACCGTTTCCAACTCGTCAATCGGCATTAGTATCATATCGCTTCCTGCCATCGAAGCTTTTAATGGAGCTTTGTCTAATATGGTAACCGCCTTCATAATATTTAGAGCATCGGTAATAACAATCCCCTTAAAATTCATCTCATCTTTCAATAAATCGGTGGCTATAACTCTGGAGCAACTAGCCGGCAAACCTTGAGTGCCATACTTTGGGTTATTATTTACCGTAATATGAGCTAACATTACACAAATTACCCCACCCTCAATCAATGGTTTGTATACCTCTAACTCTTGTAATTCACCATCAATATAAACGGACTGCTTATGCGTATCTCCTTTTACAAGGCCATGCCCCGGAAAATGTTTGGCAGTAGCCACAATATTATCTTCCTGCGTAGATTCTATAAACTGTTTGCTTAAAAGCGCCACCTGCTCTAGGTCGCTACCAAAGCTCCTATTTTTAATGGCTTCATTATTTGGGCTTACATCACAAACAGGCGCAAAATTTTGGTGAATACCCAAACTCTTTAATTCCTTATCAATAATCTTTACTACCGAATCACATTGCTCCGTTGTTTTAATCTCAATAGTATTAATCATCTCTTCCGTTCCCTTAATCCTTCCATTAAACAAACTTGGCTCAGCATCCATACTATTAATCAAAGGAATGGAACCATTATTCTTAGAAATACTATTTAATTCATCAATCAGCCTTTTATGTGATTCTTTGCTACCTTTTAGATACACTACACCTCCAATTAAATTGTCCTTTACCAATTTTTTTACCACATCATCTCCTTTCCCTAACTCTCCGGCAGAAGTAACAATCATTTGAGCTACCCGTTCTTTTTCCGAAAGCGAATTAAAAAGACTATCTGTTAAATCAGCAAGGGCTTCATTATTTCCATAAAAATCTTCCAATGAATAATTCCTGTTTTGCGCTTGAACATTACCAAAAAGAGTAATCGCTACTATAATAAATAAGCTTTGTGTGTATTTCATAATTGCGTTTATATACTGTGCACGGATACCATGTGCTAAATTCATTTTTTTATCTAATGTTTTCCATAAAAAACTGTTAATGTATTTAAAGCAACGTAGCCGAATCAAAACATCTCTGTATGATGAAGGCTATTAATAGAGGAGACTAAAACTATGGTCGCATTAGGTAAATTTACACGTTGAGCAAAACTGAAGTTGCCACCTTAAACCACTACCGCGCTTTGGCGGATTTAAAAAATGTCCTTTGCTAAAAATCCATTCTTTCTAAAATCCAACCTATCAAGTATTCCTCACCTACTATAGTCCATGAATGGCATTTACGGATGCCCTTGCGGTCAAAACCCTTTCCGCTAGTGCTGATAAGCTCTACATCTCGGTGGCCTTTTATTTTCAAGTAATTATAGAGTCCAGCAATATCAAATGAATTTATATCATAGTAGGTAGCTCCGCGCTCTTCAATCCACCAATCAATATCGGGTTCATGAAAAAAAATAACGGGCGTGTTTAATAAATACTTAGCATTTCCGCCATTAGCATGGGTATGCGAATAAACCGATCTTAGCTGGTAAGCCTCTAGCTGAGTTTGCGGAGTACCGTCCATTCTCTCCGGAAAAACTTTGGTCATTAACTCGGCTTCCCAAAGCATTCCCTCTTTAAACTTTGCCTTATTCCAATGTACCGAATTATAGAATCGTTCCAAATCTAAAGGTGAATCAACCGAGAAAACACCTCTTATTTTAACATCAAATTTCGACTTCCCCATTTCGCAAAATTGAGCGTATTTCAATGCCCGGGCTCCGCTGGCCGAAATCCCGCCAATAAAAATATTTTGCTTTGGTATAGCATGCCGTGCCACCACTTCGTTAATCATTTCATCCATCAGCATAAGGTTGGAGTCGTTATAACACAACTCTGGAAAAAATGTAGAGCTAACCGTATATAGGATTGCTATTCCATTTTCGAGCGCCATCTTTTTCCATTTATAGGGATAAGGGCGATTGCCTTTAACTTTTGGTAAGGAGCTATAATCTCTTACAATCAGCCCTTTAACCACACCACTAGCGGGCAAAACAGTTAAATAACAATTGTAGGTTGAGTCTGCGGGGTTTCTATAAACGTACTCCGTTTGCTGGCCCATAGCCAGCCCTACCGCCAAAAACAAAATAAGTGTCGTTATACTCTTCATGTTAATTTTTAGATACTCTGTGAATTTCACAATAATTTAAATGCCGTAAAGTCAACAATTGTTGTATTAATCAAATACGGTTCATCGAATATAGCAAGAAAGCGAATTCCGTTACATTACATTCTGCCACTTCTTTAAATTAGACAGTAACGCCTGATTTTAGATGTCCGAAATTATTTATATCGTTGATTTCCTATTTTAACTAACCAACGGTTGGGTTGTTAAATTTTTAAAACAACATGGTTATTCATAAAGTCCGTTGTAGTTTTGTCCTCCTATTTACGTCACTGGTGAACTCTGTAAGTAAAACTATTTTAGTCATTTTGTTAGCCGCATCCATCCTTTTAATAGGTGGGTACAACAGGCATTCAAGTATTGACACCACTCTGGCAAGTCGTACTGGCGGGGAAGCTCTAAAGGTGACAAATACACAAGGACGGCAATCCATTCAGCAATCACCCTTGTTAAATCACCAAAGAAAATTTGATATAAAAGCTACCGAGGTAGAAGTAGAAGAAGACGAGCTTAATTCTTCAAACAAAAGGTATCAGCTTCTAAGTAAATATTTAATTCCCTTTTTTTACCTCCACCTCCCTTGGTGTTTTTCGCAGCCGCATTCACATGGCTTAGCGCTAAGCGAGCACTTCCCCTCTTCATTATCCTTCCGGTCATTGTACCACAAATTCGAAGTTTTCAGGATTTGATTTAAATTTTATGTCAGGCTTTAATAGCGTTTGACATTCTTAGAGCGCTCACCGCGTTCTATAGCTAATTGCGCTAAGCAATCTAGCTACACTTGTGTATTTCCTATACACGCTTTCCCATTTTTATTAAAATCCAAATTGCCTTTAAAAGGCAGAATTATTATGAAGAGAACTATCATGCTTGCAAGCATGTGTGGCTTACTAATACACACAAGTTGCAACCACCATAAAGATCATCAAGAAGAAGAAATCAAATTTTTGGTTACCAGCCCCCTTCGAATGGACACTTCTATTACTAAAGAATATGTAAGTCAAATTCATTCGATACAGCACATTGAGCTCAGAGCTCAAGAAAGAGGTTACCTCGAAAAAATATATGTAGATGAAGGTCAGTTTGTAAAACAAGGAGAACTCTTGTTTCAAATTATGCCCAAGCTTTATCAAGCGGAGCAGCAAATGGCGAAAGCAGAAGCCGAATTTGCTCAAATAGAATATCTCAATACCAAAAGCCTAGCTGATAGCAATGTGGTAGCTGCCAATGAGCTGGCCATGGCCAAGGCCAAATTTGACAAAGCAAATGCTGAACTAGCATTGGCCAATGTGCATTTAGAGTTCACTCAAATAAAAGCTCCGTTTGATGGCTATATCGATCGATTTCATGTACGTCTTGGTAGCCTGGTAGATGAAGGAGAGCTGTTAACAAGCCTATCAGACAACAGTGAAATGTGGGTGTATTTTAATGTGCCCGAAGCCGAATATTTAGAATATCAGACCACGGTAAAATCAAATGAAGATTTGAAAGTAAACTTACTAATGGCGAATAATAAACCATTCGAATTTCCAGGGGTGGTTAAAACCATAGAAGCTGATTTTAATAATGAAACTGGAAATATCGCCTTTAGAGCAACCTTTCCTAACCCCAATAAGCTACTAAGACATGGTGAAACTGGGAATGTGGTTGTAACAGTTCCTCTTGAAAATGCTTTGCTTATTCCGCAAAAGACAACTTTTGAAGTGCTTGACAAAAAGTACGTGTATGTGCTAGATAAAGAGAATGTATTGAAATCCAGACGTGTAACTATACTAGCTGAAATGCCACACATCTATGCCATTCAAGATGGATTGAAAGAAGGGGATAAAATCCTTTTGGAAGGCTTACGCCTGGTAAGAGAGAATGATGAGATAGAGTATGAGTTTGTGAAGCCAGCCATTGCGCTGACTACATTGGATTTATACGCGGAATAATTGAATTTATAAATAGAAAGCAATGTTTAGTAAATTCATTCATAGACCCGTATTTGCCATTGTCATTTCGGTGATAATCGTGTTTGTAGGTTCATTAGCTATTAAGCAATTACCTATTTCTCAATTCCCGCAAATTGCCCCCACCACAGTAAATATATTTATCGCCTATCCTGGCGCTAGTGCTGATGTGTTAGTTAAATCCACCTTAATTACTCTTGAGAATTCTATTAACGGTGTACAAGGAATGCGTTATATGGCTACCGATGCCACCAGTGCTGGTGAGGCTACTTTGAGAGTAATTTTTGAACCAGGCACCGATCCTAATCAAGCGGTTATTAGGGTTAAAACTAGGGTAGATCAAGTAATGCCTCTTTTACCTCCACTTGTACAGAGAGAGGGAGTTATTATTACACCTATTCAACCTAGTATGTTGATGTATGTTAATCTATACAGTAAAGATAAAGATGCCGATCAAAAATTTCTCTACAACTATGCTAATGTAAATATGATTCCCGAAATAAAAAGAATTAAAGGGATTGTAAGAGCAAAAATATTGGGTAGTCGCCAATATGCTATGAGGGTTTGGTTAAACCCAGATAGATTAAGAGCCTATAATCTTTCGGCAGAAGAAGTTATGACTGCCATGGAAGAACAGAGTATTATTGGTCGTCCAGGAAGATTAGGTAGAAGTTCTGGACAAACAGCACAATCGTTAGAATATGTATTAACCTATCAAGGAAGATATGAAACACCAGAAAAGTATGGTGATATTATAGTAAAGGCAAATGAAGAGGGCGAAATTATACACTTAAAAGATGTTGCTAATGTAGAGTTAGGAACAGAATTCATGGATATATATTCCAACCTTGATGGACTTCCTTCTGCTGCGATAGTTCTTAAACAATCTATGGGAAGTAATGCTAGTGAGGTGATTGACAAAGTAAAAGAAGAACTTGAGGTGATGAAAGAAAATTTCCCTCCTGGTATGGATTATAAAATTAGTTATGATGTTTCTCAATTCTTAGATGCTTCAATAGAGCAAGTTAACCACACATTAAGAGATGCTTTTATTTTAGTAGCCTTAGTTGTATTTCTCTTTTTAGGTGATTTACGTTCTACTTTAATTCCCATTTTGGCTGTGCCTGTATCGTTAGTAGGTGCATTTTTTGTGCTTCAATTATTTGGTATATCAATTAACCTGGTTACCCTGTTTGCTTTAGTATTGGCTATTGGCATTGTGGTGGATGATGCTATTGTGGTAGTAGAAGCTGTTCATGCTAAAATGCACGAAGAAAATTTATCTCCTTATAATGCTGTTAAAGCCGTAATGGGCGAAATTGGTGGAGCTATTATTGCAATCACGCTAGTCATGGTATCTGTGTTTTTACCTATTGCATTTATGTCTGGACCAGTTGGAGTGTTTTATCGCCAATTTTCCATTACAATGGTTAGTTCTATCATTTTATCAGCTATAGTAGCACTTACACTCACGCCAGTTCTTTGTGCTATGTTGCTAAAAAACACACATGGAAAACCTAGAAAAAAATCTATCATGAACCGCTTTATTGATTGGTTCAACAGAGGTTTTGAAAAACTAACAGGGAGATATGTTAAAGTGTTAAATGTAATTGTAAGTAGAAGAATTGTAACCTTTGGAATTCTTATCATTTTTGGATTAGGAATATTTAGTGTAAATAAAATTCTTCCATCAGGTTTTATCCCAAATGAAGATCAAGGAACTATTTATGCCATTATCCAAACACCCCCAGGAGCAACTCTAGAAAGAACAAACCAAGTAGCCGAAAAACTTCAAAAAATTTGTGAAGAAACAGAGGGAGTCGAATCAGTATCAGCATTAGCTGGATATGAAATAATGACAGAAGGCAGAGGGTCTAATGCAGGAACTTGTTTAATTAATCTTAAACCTTGGTCGGACAGGCATCATTCTGTTCATGAAGTGATGGAAGAGCTAGAAGAAAAATCAAAAGAAATAGGCGAAGGAATTATTGAATTTTTTGAACCGCCAGCAGTACCAGGCTTTGGTTCTTCAGGAGGATTTTCTATGCGTTTGCTA
>CAKZRR010000022.1 GCA_937146805.1 uncultured Owenweeksia sp.
TGCTCACTCATAGTCACAAATCTAAATATCTTTACCCGACACCCGAGGCAGAGCCTCGGGGAATTCTATTGATTAAATCAAGTACGCAATAAACACTTGTTGCTACTGGTTTTTTTGAGTTTAATATATAGGGGATATAAACAACATGTTGTTTAGCCTCTAGTTGGGGCATATTAAAAAAATGAAACATTCGTACATAGTCATATTACTTTCAATTCTTTTGACAGGACAAGTCAATGGACAACAAAGTTCGAGTTGGACCGACTTTGACACATTAAAAGTCTATGAAGACAAGGTATTTGTTGACTTTGTTACTTACACAGACTCTACCATTGCAGAACAAGGAAAGGCTTTTCTGTACCCAGACAGCCTCGAATTAAGAAAATCGAAATGGCTACCGCGATTTTTCAAAATAACCGTTCCAGCGGACAGCATGATACTACATGGAATAGTCAAAAGTCAATGGAATGAAGGTAAATACAGAATTGGAAAGTATGATAAGGGGGAAAAACTTGAAATGACCTATTTCGACTCGCAAGGAAATGAAATCAGTTACCAAGAATTTTACGGTGGGCTTAGAAGTCAATGGGATCCTGAACAAGGAACCGACAGATACTTTATCCATGGAACTAAAAAGAAGAAAAAATAAAAAACATGCCCCAACAAAGAACTGTGCTGAAATCCAACTAAAAATCACCTTAATTTCTTTTTTATTTTTCTTTCGAAAGTCCTTTTTGGATGTTGGGCATTTGCCCTTCTCTCTCTATTTTCTTATTTCCTTCCTCCCGAAAACCTAAACAAGCAAATGCCAATAAACGTAGCGTGTTACCCTATGCTACCATACATGCTTTGTATAGATTAAGAATGCAGTCTCCTCTGTTCGCTTTGATTTGAAATCCGAGAACTAAAACCCATTGAGTCTGTAGCTCTGCTTTTTGCATCATCCAAAATCATTTTTGATAATTAACAGCAGCCAAATTAATTTTGATTGTTTCGCCCTACATTTACATCATTGAACCAAGTACGCAATAAACACTTACTGCTACTGGTTTTTTTGAGTTTAATATATAGGGGATATAAACAACATGTTGTTTAGCCACCAGTTGTACTTCATTAGAAGAAAATGAAAAGTGAGTTAAACGAAATAATTGAATCAATACCGAAAGAGGTTTCTTGGAAGGAAATTGTCGACTTTGATAATTTTGATGAAAGGCTTTCTGCGATTAGTGTATTGTTTGTAAATACTATTGGTGTTTGTGAAAATTATATTGAATTCTGCCCCGATAATGAACCGCCTTTGAGAGAAGAGGAATTATCTTGGATTTGGTCATATCGACCTGATTTATCAGACGAATTCCTAAAATTAGAATTATCAGATGATTTCAGAATACTAATTAATTCTTACAAAGAATCTGAAATGGATAAGTTCTGGGATTATATAAGTTAACTTGTTATGGAATATTCAATTCATATCGGAGAGATTAAATAAGGAACAACAAAGCTTGAAAAGGCAGATGCTCCAATGGGGGTTGTATTTGGAGAAATAATTTTTGCTGAACAGAATATGGGCTATGACTTCATTAAAAATTATTGTGAATCAATGGACATTGAATTAGCAAGTGATTATCCAGAGGATAAGTTAATATCAACAATGACGATAGACACCCTTATTGTTAAAAATGAAAAGGGAATTGAAATTAAGGGAATAGGAAATCAAATAAACGGAATGGATAGTGATGTATATGAAGTCACTTTATTAGGAGTTCCATATCCGTTATATGAAGAGGAATTTCCGCATCACGTGAAGGCACACAATGAAATGTTTAAAGAAAAGAAAATAACGCACCACAACAACGGCTAACAAATCATAGCTACCCTGCGGGACAGCAATACTTTTTTAGCGTAGCGTTGCGGCAGCTAAAGAAACAGACTCATAAGAATTAACAATGGGATTCGGATTTAATTTATTCTTCATTTTCATTCTTGTCCCGTTGACAGGGATTCTGTTGATAGCTTGGCTTCTATCAAGAAAGCTCTTAATTGGAAAAATTCTCGGAACTATTTGGCTTGGAATTTTCGGACTAATTCTTTTAGCAGGCATAACTCGTGAAGTGACTTCGAAAACAGAATTAGAAAAGGACGACTATTATGGTGAATATGTAATCAACAGAGACTATTTCAAAGGCAAGCAGACTGATTGGCAATACAACCATTTTCGATTTGAAATAACCGACAACGACTCAATTTTCTTCTATGTGACTGACAAAGAGAAAATATTGAAAACGTATCGCGGGACAATTAAAACGACTGACCCAAGAAATTTCCGCTCGGCAAGACTGATAATCGAAATGGAAGAACCGACACACCACATTTTGACAAGTAATCCGACAACTTACAGAAGTGCTTGGGATTTCTATTTGGTGTTTAAGTCGCCAAAATTTTACAATGTATTTTTCGAGAAAGGAAAATGGAAACCAATAGAATGAAAAATAAAAGCCGACCGCACAACAAAGAACTGTGCTGAAATCCAAAATAAAACAACACAGGTCACCTGTCCTTAAGGATTTTATAAGCTACATTGATAAACCTGTTGGTTAAATAAGATTATTATGGCTAGTAAAGTGCCGCTGCCATCAGGCCCGCTAAAACATGCTACTAAACCACTTTCCCGTACAAATCATAGTCGGTAGCACTCGTAACCTTTACATTGTAAAAGTCTCCTACTTTTAAGTAATCCGCATCAATTAGCACTTCGTTATCTACATCAGGCGAATCAAACTCGGTACGGCCTACAAAAAACTCCCCCTCCTTTCTGTCTATCAATACGCGGTAGGTATTCTCTACTTTTTCGGCATTCATCTCCTCCGAAATTTGCTGCTGCACGGCCATAATTTCCTCGGCTCTTTGCTGTTTTACTTCCTCTGGCACATCATCCTCTAGATTGTAAGCATGGGTGTTTTCTTCGTGGCTATAGGTAAAGCAGCCCAAACGATCAAAACGCATATCGCTTACCCATTGTTTTAGGGTTTCAAAGTCTTCTTGGCTTTCGCCCGGATAGCCTACAATTAAAGTAGTACGGATGGCAATACCGGGTACTTTTTGGCGCATTAAATCTAATATACGATTGGTTTTGGCCATGGTGGTTCCGCGCCTCATTGATTTTAGCACCGAATCGGAAATATGCTGCAAGGGTATATCAATATAATTACACACTTTAGGCTCTTCTCGTATTACATCCAGCACATCTTCGGGGAAACCCGCAGGAAACAAATAATGCAATCTAATCCATTCAATACCTTCTACTTTCACCAACTCCTTTAATAGGTTGGCTAAAGCACGTTTTTTATAAATATCTAAACCATAATAGGTTAAATCTTGCGCTATTAAAATTAACTCCCGTACGCCTTTAGCCGCTAATTTTTTGGCCTCGGTTACTAAATCCTCAATAGGTGTTGATTTATGGCCTCCGCGCATAAGTGGAATGGCACAAAAAGAACAAGGCCTATCGCAACCCTCTGATATTTTGAGATAAGCAAAATGTTGTGGAGTAGTCATTAAGCGCTCTCCCACCAGTTCCTTTTTATAATCGGCTCTTAGTGCCTTTAGTAATTTGGGCAGCTCACGCGTACCAAAATATTGGTCAACATCTGGTATCTCCTTTTCCAAATCCGGCTTATACCGCTCTGATAAGCAACCTGTAACAAATACTTTATCTACCTCACCTTGCTCCTTCTTTTCAACAAAGTTTAAAATAGTGTCTATAGATTCTTGCTTGGCATTATCAATAAAACCACAAGTATTTATCACTACAATGTTACCATCGTCTTCTTCGTGCGCTACCTTTTTACCGTTGGCTTGCAGCTGCCCCATCAATATCTCCGAATCGTAGGTATTTTTAGAACAGCCTAAGGTTACAATATTGATTTTATTCTTTTTGAGTGTCTTTGCTCTCATCTCTCTTTTCTTACGGTACGGCTTAAGCCACACTTTATACTATCCTTCCTTCTTTCCAAAAAAACTATCTACAAACTCTTCCTTATTAAAGATTTGTAAATCATCAATTCCTTCGCCAATACCAATGTACTTAACGGGTATTTTAAATTGATCTGAAATACCAATAACTACTCCTCCTTTGGCGGTACCATCTAACTTGGTAAGCGCTAAAGCGGTAACATCGGTGGCCTTGGTAAATTGTTTGGCTTGTTCTATCGCATTTTGCCCTGTTGAGCCATCTAAAACCAACATTACTTCATGGGGCGCATCTGGAATAACTTTTTGCATTACCCGTTTAATTTTGCCCAGCTCATTCATCAGGTTTACCTTATTATGAAGCCTACCAGCCGTATCAATAAGCACCACATCTGCTTTTTGCGCTACCGCAGATTCAAGCGTATCAAAGGCCACAGAAGCAGGATCAGACCCCATTCCTTGTTTTACAATAGGCACACCTACCCTTTCACTCCACACCGTAAGTTGATCTACCGCAGCTGCTCTAAAGGTATCAGCCGCCCCTAAAACCACCTTTTTACCATTGGCTTTAAACTGTGCGGCTAACTTACCAATGGTGGTAGTTTTACCCACACCATTTACACCTACCACCATTACTACATGGGGCGTATCCGAAGTTGGCAAATCAAAGTCTCCGCCATTTGAGCTATTATTCTCGGCTAATAAGGCGGCAATTTCTTCACGCAAAATTTGGTGAAGCTCGCTGGTTCCTACATACTTATCTCTAGCAACACGCTCTTCTATGCGTTCAATAATTTTAACGGTAGTGGCCACACCTACATCTGCCCCTACCAGCACCTCCTCCAGGTCATCCAGCACCTCAGCATCTACCTTGCTCTTTCCTGCAACAGCCCTCGAAATTTTACTAAACATATTTTGTTTAGACTTCTCTAAACCTTGGTCTAGTTTTTCTTTTTTCTCCTTGCTAAAAAGTTTGCCAAATAAGCCCATTTTGCTAGTCGTTTCGGTTGGTGCGGCAAATATCCGAAATTCAATTTGCTCTTAGGATAAAAAAATAATATTATCCTTGCACTTCCTTAATTAAGAAATATGAGACAATTTTTAGTACTACTCTTCTGTTTTTCTGTTTCGGGCTCTCTCTTCTCACAGGCCTGGGATAATTATAAACCGATAGTTTCTGCGGGAACCATTCCTGATTTATTTACGGAGGCTTACTACAATAAATACAAAAGAGAAATTGAAAAAACACATCAAGATGATGTGGTAATGGACGATGATCTAAAGGAAAATTTCTATAAAAAAACGGAATACTACCTGGATGAGTTTCTCATAAGTGGTAAAATACTCTTTGGTGATAGTCTTACATTATACTGTAATACTATCATGGATCATCTACTTAAGGATTATCCCGAGATACGTAAGGAAATAGATCTTTACGTTGTAAAAGACCCTGCTGTAAACGCCTTTGCCACTAGAAACGGAGTGCTATTTGTAAATATGGGCTTAATAGCACAAGTTGAAAACGAAGCGCAATTAGCTTATGTTTTGAGCCACGAATTGGTGCACTATTTAAATGAGCATGTTTTAAATCAATACATCGAAGAAATAAAAATAATAAAGGGAGAAGATCTATACAACAACTCTACTCGCAATGACCGGATAAATGCCATGAGTGCGTACTCAAAATCTAATGAGCTAGAAGCAGATCGTGAAGGCTTTAATAAATTCTATAAAAACTCAGGGTACACTCACCGATCCCCCGTTTATGTTATGGATGTATTGCAATATTCTTATTTACCTTTTGATGAAATTCCTCTTGATACTACTTTTTTAGAAACCGAAACGATGCAGGTACCGCGCGATTATTTTATTGAAGAGGTTGCAGGCATAACCGCGGAAGATGATTATGATGATTCTCAAAGCACGCATCCAAACATTAAAACACGTAAAGAGGAAATTATAAAATACCTAAACGGTCAAGATACGGGGAAGGTTAACATCATTTCTGAAGCTTGGTTTAACAAGAGTCAAAGAATGGCTCGCTATGAAATTGCTCGATCTTATTTAAAACAAGCGCGATATGCAGATGCCATTTATCACTGTTTTTTGTTGGAAAAAAAATACGGAACCGATAGGTTTCAACGCCTAATTATGGCCAAAGCTTTATGTGCCGCAAGCGTGTATCGGAACAAGCGTAATTTAGGAAATGTAACCCGTTACTGGAGAAAAGTAGAAGGCGAAAGCCAACAGGTTTTTCATATACTAAATGAATACGACACAGAAGATTTAAACACCTTAGCCGTGGCTTATTCCTATGAGTTACTTAGAGATTACTCGGATGACGCTGCCATAAAAGCCATTTTAAACAAGGCTTTAAAAGAGTTAGTTTATACCAATAATTTAGGCCCAAGTGATTTTGCTAAAGAAGAATCCTCTCAAAAAGAAGTTATTGAAAGTCTATTTCAAAATGACAGCTCGGTAGCTAGTTTGAGAAGTAGTAAGATAAAGAACATTAAGAAGAAAAAATCTAGTGCTGATTTTTCAGACGAGGATTATTATAAAAATGGGCTTAGGAACTATTTTAACGATACTCTTTTTAGCGGAATGTTTAGTCGTATCTATCAAGAATATAAGGACGCTGGTTACCAAGAGCGAGAAGCTTATAAAAGTACACCTAGCATTAAGCAAAATCAAGATCCCAAAAACCTAGGTATTGATAGCATCCTTTGCTTAACTCCAGAATATGTATCGCTGGACAGTAGAGTTGAAAGTAGGATTAGATATACCGCAACGGCCAAGGGTTTGGATGAACTTCAAGGTTACATTTCTGACTTTTCTCAAGACATGGGCCTTTATGTACAAACATTGGATTATAAAAACATCGAATCAACAGAAATAGATCGTTACAACGACTTATCTACTTTAAAAGATTGGGTTAATGAGCGTTTACGACTTGAAAATTCTGGAGCATTAATAAGTAACTTCGATGAAATTGAAGACTTAATAGAAAAGTATGGAACACCATACATTGCTTATACGGGTAATGTTAGCGCACTGGTTAAAGAAAAAAGCCCCGTTTTTAAGGTGATTCGCTCTCTGGCGCTATTTCCATTATTACCAGGAACCATTCTTGATTTGTCAACACCAGATTATGATTGTTTTAACTATTTTTTCTTATTTGATTTAAGAAGCGGAACCGCTCACCTGGCAGATTATCATTACTACAGTAGTAGTAATTCACCAAGCTACGTTAAAAGCATATTGTACAATAACCTTATTCAGATAAAAGGAAAAAAGTAGGTCCATGAAATTTAAGATGTTTATTATATTTTTCATTCCCGTTTTACTCATCGGGCAAAAGCCTCCGGGCTACTTAGGTAAGAGAGTAGCCCTTGGGTATCACTCCAATATCATACCCACCTTCGCTTCCCCTGGAGGTGAAAAAATAAAATATTCAGATGGTAAAATGAAAAGGAAGCTTGGTATTGACTTTAGCCACGCGCTCGACCTTGAATTAACTGCTTCGAGCCGTACCACCTTTGTAACAAGTCTTACTTACGGAAAGTACTTTTTTAATCCAATTAGTTATTCTGATGAGGTTAAAAATCCATCTAACAATAGCACATATGTTATAGTACCTGGTTATGCCTCCTATAAAACACTTGAGCTTATGCTGGGTTTCCGCTTTTACAAGGAACAGCTAGCACCACTTGGCAGGTATTTTGGAATTATGACGGGATTAGGCCGACATACTAGCGATGAATACAGATACTTAGGTTATTCAGGGGCCAATGGATTTGGAGAAATCGTGATAGCTGAAGAATCTATAATAAGCTATAATCTTCGTATGGAGTTTGGTGACAAGAAAATTTTTAGTGATCGTTGGTACTTTGCCTATTCCTTAACATTAGGCATGGATTTAAGCATGGAAGGCCTAAGCAATATGGATATAGGCTTATTGCCTGATGCATCTAGCATTTTTAACGACTCCTATTACCCCGAGTACTTTCAATATCAAAACACTCAATTCTTGGAGAAAATGGGCACCGCTGTTCTTTTCAAATCCATTTACAGCTTTAAAGTAAGCGTTGGCGTGCTGCTTTAACCTTCTTATTTAAAACTAAACATACAGACATAAAAAAGGTCGGTTTCATTTACATGAAACCGACCTTATATTTTAAAGCTTTCTACTGCTTAGCCTTTGGCTTCTGCAATAATTTCAAAATCAAAGTTTACCACCACTTCGCGATGCAAACGAATTTGAGCGCTATAAGGGCCTACGGCCTTAATAGTACCTCCTTGAATTTGAATAAACTTACGATCAATATGATGACCAATTTTGGCTAACTCTTCAGCAAGGTTGGCATTGTTGATAGAACCAAACAATTTATTGCCTTTACCCACTTTAGCAGTTATTTTAAGCTCAACACCATTTAAGGCTTCAGCTGTTTTTTGAGCAAGCTCAATTTCCTTAGCTTCTTTATGAGCGCGTTGCTTTAAGTTTTCGGCTAGCATTTTTTTAGCCGACTCAGTAGCCAATACACCCAAACCACTAGGGATAATAAAATTACGTCCGTAACCAGGTTTTACCGTTACTACGTCATCCTTGTATCCAAGGTTTTCTACATCTTGTTTTAAAATCAACTCCATAGCTGGTAAATTATTTAAGGTTATCCGCTACGTAAGGCATCAAAGCCAAGTGGCGAGCGCGCTTAATGGCAGTAGCCACTTTACGCTGATATTTTAGTGAAGTACCTGTAATTCTGCGTGGCAAAATTTTACCCTGCTCATTTACAAATTGCAACAAAAACTTAGTGTCTTTGTAGTCCACGTATTTTAGTCCGTAACGCAAAAAACGGTCGTACTTTTCACGATTAGCCGTATCAATTTTTAACGGCTGCAAGTATCTAATTTCGGATTGATTTGATCCAGTTTCTAATTGACTCATCTCTTAATTATTTTGAAGCGTTAGACATTTTTTTTCTTCTATCCTTAGCAAAAGCTACGTGATGCTTATCCATACGCATGGTTAAAAAGCGCATAATACGCTCATCACGTTTCATATCTACTTCTAGTGAAGAGATAGCTTCTCCTGGTGCTTCAAACTCAAGTAGGTGATAAAAACCACTGCGTTTGTGTTGAATGGGATAGGCCATTTTCTTTAGCCCCCAATCTTCTTCGTTCAAAATCTTACCCTCTTTCGATTTGATAAGATCTTTGACTTTTGCTACCGTTTCCCCTACCTGCTCAGCAGATAAGACGGGATTCATAATGAAAACGGCTTCGTACATGTTCATCCGTTAAAGATTTAATTATTAATAAATTACGTTTCCTTTTTAAAAAGGACGGCAAAAGTAATGTTTTTTTAAAACTATTTACCCCTTTTAAAAGGCTTTATTTATTTGATTAGAAGGTAGTTTACAAATCACGCCATAGCGCAAACGGAAAGGCGCTAAAATCAAAGGCGCTTACCGAACGGTGCTCTACTCTACGCCCATCAAAATAATGTGGATTAATACCCGTATAACATAAATCTTTAGGGTACTTTTTAGAAGCCCCACTATCGGCTACATGCAGCATTAACTCCAATACGCGTTCGTCTCGTAGGTTTTTAAAGTTGAGCAAGGCTTTTCTTAATTTTTGAGCCTTTTTACGCAGCAACCTATCTTCTCGTATTACTTTTATAAAAGGCACCGGTATGGGGCCATAATGGCGGCCATCCATATAATCTGTAGAAGCTATTTGCGCATCGCTAAACAGCCCATTAATTTGCTTGGCAAAGCGCTTCATATGCCTTCTATGAAAACCTTCTAAATCTCTTAAGTGCCTAATACGTAGTTGTGTTTTATATAAATTCTCCTTACCCACCGGCAAAATTCGTGGCGAGCGCATAGGCAAAGGCAAATTGCTTTGTTGCGCCACCTGCATATAAGTGCGGTAGGTTTCTTCAAAAGCATTGAGTGAGTTATGGTGGCAACTTAAATTAGCTATTTCGCCTCCGGTAGCTTCCCTCACAATATCTACCTGCGCCTGTAATTCATGCTTAAGTAAGGCGCTCAGTTCAATACGCCCTTTTGCTGTATCGGGTCTCCCAAGCTTGGTGTACTCCCTAAAGTTACCCTCTTCGGTAATTAAAAATTCACCCAAAGCAGAAGTTTTCACTTTTTCTGAAACGGGCTTCCCCGAAGTAATGGTAACATGACAACCTATTTGCAACTCAAAGTCGCTACTTTTTAAGTCATCGGCCAAAGTCTTTAAGGCCTTAATATTCTCAAATGAGCTGGGATATTTATCGCTCCCTTCAAAATTGGGCAAAGCCGCCACCGAATTGATCTTTCTCTTTTTCGCTAAATCCCGTACAGCCGAATCTATAGAAGGCACTACGCCAAAATCATCGGTAGTAATTATAATTTTTTTAGGCATGGGTTTATTGGTTTCTATGAGTATTCCTATCTAAATATTATCTGTTAAATCATTTTGCCTGCCAAAACATCTTGTAACCTGTTTCTAATACTTTCATATCAAAACTCCGATTAAAAGTGTAGATATTATCAGATAAGCTTCCTATCAAAATGAGCACTGCAGCTAAAAAACCTGACAGTCAAGAAAAGTTGTTGTTACACTTTTACTTGGCCTAATTTCTCTTACATATCTATTGATTACAAAAATTAAAACTAGCCAAAAAGTATAATACACCAGCAAGTCAATCATAAGTGGCCAAACAAAAATTTGCAGCGATAAAGAGGTGTGCCAGCCAGGACAATTATAAGGAAAGGGAAAACCTATCAATGTTTCTTGAGGGCCATCAACAACATCCACAATCCACCACTTTGTAAAAACCACAAACGAAATAATGGTTAGAGGCAGCACTAATTTCCAAGCTAATTTTTTCATCTTTTTAATTACACTAGCGCATAAATTTCATACACGTAGTTATGTTCCCTGTGAAAATCAATGAAGTCATTTGTTCAGACTCAATGCAATCGTCAAAATTACAAACACAACAATCAATAGTCTTTTCATTTTTGAGCTGGGGATTATTTGTTTTTTAAACGACTCGATTACTACCGGTTTTCACAAGTGATATTTATTCAGCCCAAATTAATTATTATGCATTAAACCTAGCAACAAATATCTCTTTCCCAAAACCTAGTTGATTTAAATCAACTAGGTTTTTATCCGTGTTGCATTTATGACTTGAACTTACATAACTCATGACCACTTTTTTAAGTCTTATTTCATTAAATGGCCATTCCAAATGATGTATTTCAAACTTATTAATAAACTTACCTGCATCCTGAAAAAGAGCATACCTTTCCGTTAACCATTTGTCTAATTCGGTTTTTACGTTAAGCTCCGCTCTAATTGCAAACTCAATATCCAATTTATCCATGAATTCAGTGTTTTGGGATTGAAACTGGTTTTCCGATCGTCTAATTTTTGAGTATCGATATGGAAGCTCTGAGATGCTCTTTGCAACCATGCAGGACAAGCCTGTTCCTGCTTCAATACTTAAAAAATAAACTCCCGTTTTACCATTTAACCTTACGTAGGTTCTGATATTAACTTCATCAAAATTGGATATTGGAGGAAAGGAAGGTAGATTTTTAGGTCTAATTTTTTCCATGGAAAATGCTACTACCGAAACCCATGGCTTACCATCAAAAAGGTCAATTTCCAGCTCATGAGGTACAAACTTTTTCAGCTCGTTTAACTCTACCTGCCAATGCATAAATACCGCATCATTCCATTCTTGATAAAACTTCCACTTATCAGCAGGTAAGTCCCAAGGTCGATGTTCTGTTGAACTTAAAATTTCATTAATCGTCATTTTCCAAATTGAAAACAAATATAAAAATCCTACCCACCTACCTAACTCCAAAATCTTCTCCTATTTTATCAACAACCTCCAAAGTGATGGCGCTCATTTTTATATTTGCCCCAATGGAAAACTTCATTGTATCGGCACGTAAATACCGCCCTCAAATTTTTGAGGAAGTAGTAGGGCAAAAGCACGTTACCAATACGCTTCTTAATGCCATTAATAACAACCATCTGGCGCAAGCCTTGTTGTTTACTGGCCCTAGAGGTGTAGGTAAAACTACTTGTGCACGTATTTTGGCTCGCCTTATTAATGAGGACGACCAAGGCGAAGCCCAAGATGATTTAAGCTTTAATATTTTTGAGCTGGATGCCGCTTCTAATAATTCGGTAGATGACATTAGAAGTTTAATTGACCAAGTACGTTTTGCCCCTCAAAAGGGCAACTACAAAGTGTATATTATTGATGAGGTACACATGCTCTCGCAAGCGGCTTTTAATGCCTTTTTAAAAACCTTAGAAGAGCCCCCTCCCCACGCCATTTTTATTTTGGCTACCACCGAAAAACACAAAATTATCCCTACTATATTAAGTCGCTGCCAAATTTTTGATTTTAAGCGAATCAGTGTAGAGGATATTGCAGCCCACCTTAAGGTAATTGCCCAAAAAGAAGGTGTGGAAGCGGAAGAAGAAGCACTCTTAACTATTGCCCAAAAGGCCGATGGTGCTTTGCGTGATTCCCTTTCCATTTTTGACCGCTTGGTTTCCTTTTCGGGAAATAAAATCACCTATAAGGATGTAATTGAGAATCTTAGAATATTAGATTACGATTACTACTTTAAAACTACCGATTATGCTTTAGGAGCAAACCAAGCGGAGCTGTTAATGCTGTACGATCAAATTTTAGACAATGGCTTTGATGGGCACCTTTTTGTTACAGGATTGGCCAGTCATTTTAGAGATTTGTTAGTGTGTAAAGATGCCAAAACTCATCATTTACTGGAGGTAGGTGAATCTACCCGCCAACGCTATATTAAGCAAGCCGAAAACATTCCAGCTTTAACGTTACTGCGCGGCCTTCGAGTTTTAGCCGAAACCGACACCAAATTTGCGCAAAGTAAAAACCCTCGTTTGTTGGTAGAACTGTGCTTACTACAGCTTCTATATCTGGCGCAAGCCGATTCGCAAAAAAAAAAGGCCTAGCCAACCCCTTTGATGATTTTTCACCCTTTGGTGAGACACCTCCGATTAACAGCGCGCAAATTATTCCTACCAAGCCAATAGTAAAAACTGCAGCCGTTGATTTACCTGTTCAACCAGTCTTAGTAACTGAAAAAGCCACACTGGTACAACAAGAAAACAAGGCCCCAGCCGAATTAAAAGAACCCGCAGCTACACCACTTGGCAAAACCAGTAAAAAGCGTACGCGTGGTGGGGCGCTCTCTATAAACAACAGTCTTAATAATACCGCTAATGCGGAAGATGGCGATACTCCCGAAATAGACTTAACAGCCATTAACCCCGATTTGCCTAAGGACGAGTTTACCTTAGCCATATTGCTAAATTTTTGGAACGACTACCTTCAAAAAGCAGCTCAAGAGCAAAGACAACTCATCACCAACTCACTGAAGGGTAAAAAGTTAGAGCTAAAAGAAAACTTTACCATTACGCTGCATTTAGACAATGAAATTCAGCAGGATTATTTTACCAACGAGAAACCTCAGCTACTGCAATTTTTACGAAAAAAATTAAACAACTACTCGCTGCAATTTGAAGTAGAAATAGCCAAACATATAAATACCTTGGCGCCCTACAGCCAAAAAGAAAAGCTTGATTATCTGATTAAAAAGAACCCCAAAATGATTGATCTTCTTCAAAAATTAAAACTAGACATTAGATAGGCCATTTGGCTCAATACGTTTTTTACTTTTGCCCCTGCAATTTTTGCAGCTTGCTTAAATTTACATATAAGCTCACCCCTAAAACAACCGCATGACAAAATCTTCTAAAATTATTTATACCATTACAGACGAAGCACCTGCTTTGGCTACCCAATCGTTTTTACCCATAGTAAAAGCCTTTACCGCTCCTGCGGGAGTAGAAATTGATAGCAAGGATATTTCTCTTTCGGGAAGAATTATTGCCACTTTTCCAGAGTTTTTAACCGAAGACAAAAAAATGGAAGATGCTTTGGCACAGCTTGGTGACTTGGCCAAATTACCCGAAGCCAACATCATAAAATTACCTAATATTTCGGCTTCCGTGCCGCAATTAGAAGCGGCTATTGTAGAGCTGCAATCTAAAGGTTATGCCTTACCCCATTATCCTGCCAACCCACAATCGCCAGAAGAGAAAGCCATTAAAGCCCGTTACGATAAAATTAAAGGAAGTGCGGTGAACCCTGTTTTGCGCGAAGGAAACTCAGACCGCAGAGCGCCTAAAGCAGTAAAAAATTACGCTCGTAAGCATCCCCATAGCATGGGCGCATGGAGTGCCAATAGTAAATCGCATGTAGCGAGCATGAGCGAAGGCGATTTTTATGGAAGTGAAAAATCGGTAACGGTAGATGAAGCTACTGTAGCTCAAATTATTTGGACAGATACCAACGGTAATCAAGAAATTTTAAAAGAGAGCACCCCATTGTTGCCAGGCGAAATTATTGACGCCAGCGTAATGAGTTACCAAGGTTTAGTAAGCTTTTTAGAAAAAGAAATGGCTGAGGCTAAGGCGCAAGGTATCTTGTTATCGGTACACCTTAAGGCCACCATGATGAAGGTTTCGGATCCTATTCTGTTTGGCGCTGCCGTTAAAGTATATTTTAAAGAAGTATTTGAAAAATACGCCCGTACTTTTAATGAATTAGGCATTTCTCCTAATAACGGTTTAGGTGATTTGTTTAGTAAAATTGGAAGTTTACCCGAGCTATTGAAATCTGAAATTTTGGCCGCTATAGATGCTTGTTACCAAAATGGACCCGCCTTGGCTATGGTAAACTCAGATAAAGGCATTACCAACCTACACGTACCCAGCGATGTAATTATTGATGCCTCCATGCCCGCCATGATTAGAAACTCGGGACAAATGTGGAATGCCGATGGCCAATCACAGGATACCAAAGCCATTATTCCAGACCGCTGTTACGCAGGTATTTACCAAGAAACTATTGACTTTTGTAAAAAGCACGGAGCCTTTAATCCAGCCACTATGGGCAGCGTATCAAACGTAGGTTTAATGGCTCAAAAGGCCGAAGAATACGGTTCACATGATAAAACTTTTCAAATAAAAGATGAGGGTACGGTAACTGTAAAAGATAGTAAGGGCAATACCTTGCTTGAGCAAAAAGTAGCCAAAGGAGATATTTGGCGTATGTGCCAAGTAAAAGATGCCCCAATACAAGACTGGGTAAAGCTAGCAGTAAAGCGCGCCACGGCCACTCAACTACCAACCGTATTTTGGTTAGATGCCCAACGTGCGCACGATGCCCAAATCATTAAAAAAGTAGAGCTTTATTTAGCCGACCACCAAACGGATGGTTTAGAAATACACATCATGCCTCCGGTAGAAGCCACCCGCTTTTCGCTAGAGCGCATAAAGGAAGGTTTAGATACTATCTCGGTTTCGGGTAATGTATTGCGTGATTACCTAACGGATTTATTCCCCATTTTAGAAGTAGGTACCAGCGCCAAAATGTTGAGCATTGTGCCGCTAATGAATGGCGGTGGTTTGTTTGAAACCGGTGCAGGAGGATCTGCTCCTAAGCATGTAGAACAATTGGTAAGCGAAAACCATTTACGTTGGGATTCATTGGGTGAATTTTTAGCATTGGCCGTTTCGTTAGAACATTGGAGCGAAGTAAACAACAATACCAAAGCAAAAGTGCTGGCCGATTGCTTAGACCAAGCCACCGGTGAGTTGTTAGACACCAATAAATCGCCCTCGCGTAAAGTGGGTGAACTAGATAACCGAGGAAGTCATTTTTACCTGGCCTTATATTGGGCGAAAGCCCTAGCCACGCAAAGCAACAATGCCGAGCTTAAAGCGCACTTTGCACCTATAGCGCAAAAATTGAGTGAGCAAGAAACGCAAATAGTGCAGGAGCTAAACGCAGTACAAGGCCAAGCTGTAAATACAGATGGATATTACCGTCCCAATCTCAGTTTAGTGGCTCAAGCCATGCGTCCCAGCGCTACGCTAAACAGCATTATTAACGGCTAATAGTAAACGCGTTACAAGTAATTTAAGGCCGG
The DNA here is from genome assembly GCA_937146805.1 of uncultured Owenweeksia sp. Classification (GTDB taxonomy): domain Bacteria; phylum Bacteroidota; class Bacteroidia; order Flavobacteriales; family Schleiferiaceae; genus Owenweeksia. The sequence goes on from CAKZRR010000022.1 coordinate 16,038, forward strand.
GGTAGCAATATGCTATTTCGGCCTTTTTACATTTACACCTTACGTACCTTTTACTGTGTTTGGTTTTTTAGTAGTTACCTTAGCGAAAAATGAAATGCAACATTCTAGTAAACCCAAAATTATGAGGAATAAGAGCCTGTTTCGTTTAAAAAACGTAAACTGGGTTAATGTGAAAAAACCGGAATGTACTTTGCTCTAATGAGCAGGTTTTAGAGGTAATGAATATACTGTGAGACATAGGCGTCATGAAAAAAATATAAAAATGACCATCGAAGAGTTAAGTTACGTTGAAAAAGAAATTGAATCAAAGAATGAATCAAGAATTATCAGTTTTTAAAAAATTCCCAAACCTCGACCAAGCAAATGAAATGGCTTTATTACTGAAAGAGAATAATATTGCCGTAGTACTAGTTGATAATTCGCCAGCTATGAATATTACTTTTTCTGGAAATACGCTTGAAGATGAAATAGAACTTAAAATATCGCAAACTGATTTCCAAAAGGCTAAAACTGTTCTAAATAATAGTGTTGAAATATCAATAGAAGAATTAGATAAAAACCATTATCTCAGAGAATTTTCAAAAATTGAGTTATATGATATCCTCACTAAACCTGATGAATGGGGCGAGTTTGACTTTCTTATGGCTCGAAAACTATTGGAGTCAAAAGGAGAGCGTATTGACGAAGAAACTATCAATACTTTCTATAAGGAAAGAATAAATAAACTAGCAATACCTAAAAAATCTAAATGGTACTGGATTTTATTGGGTTATATATCTTCAATATTTGGAGGCGTAATTGGAATTGGAATTGGTTGGTACTTATGGAGCCAAAAGAAAACTTTACCTAACGGACAAAAGGTAAATTACTATTGTTTTAGCGACAGAATAAACGGAAGACTTATGTTCTTTCTTGGTATTGTGGTCTTTTCGACTTCCTTAATTATTCGCTTTATATATAAGTAAACACTCCTTTTTTTACAACCCTTTTTTAGTAGCCTGCCTTAAGTAATGCTGCTAAGCTTTTCTTACTACCTTACTCCTCAATAAACAAAGCATAGTAGAGTTTATACTTACCTCTTTCTTTGTGTTTGTACCGCACTAGCTTCAACCTTTCTTTGCAAGTAACCACTATGTATATTAAACCAAAAATACATTTCGAATGCAAACATCGTCCTTCAACGGTAAAGATGAAAATGGAACAGTTTATTAAAGATTCTGATCACGATTTATTGAATCTTATCATCTCTCGGTTTGAGGGGTACGTGTATATAGATCGGTTTAAATTGGTAAAAGTTAGCCCAAAAACTCTTTACGAGTATAAGCGAGGGCCGTTCCATCGCCTATCCATTATTGAAGGAAAAATTACAGAAAAAGAAAATGGCAGTTCAATCCAAGCTCAAATTCATGTAAACGATATTCATGCAAAAGTTTTCGGCATTCTATATGCGCTATTTGTTTTAATGGCTGTTTATGGATACATGCAACGCACAACAGATCTCATTTACAATGGTGCCTTCTTTATGTTGTTGCTTTATTTTGGAGTTTCACTAGATCTTTGGCTAACTAAAAAAAAGTTTAGCCAACTGCTAAGCCAAGTCTTAAAAACAGATTACAAATCACATTAACAAAATGACCCCTAAAATAATTACAGCGCACCACAGCCTAAAGGCAAGCTTTTTCACACTTGCTTTATTGTTTCTTTTTAACTCATGCGTAGGAAAAACTGCTGAGCCAATACCTGTTGAAGTAGTAAGGGTGCATCAAGATAGTATTAGCATGAGAGCGGAAACACTGCCCGAATTTAAAGTGGATGTGCACAGTAAAGAGTACCAAGGAAACCAAATAAGCGGGGTTGTTCGCACGGTTTTACAAGATAGCAATGGAAACTTTTGGTTTGGCACACAAAATGGCCTTTGCCGGCATGATAAATCTGGCTTGGTGTATTTTGACCTTAAAGATTGGAATGGCGCGGGGGTAACCGTTCATGTAATTTTAGAGGATAAAGCAGGAAACATTTGGGTAGGTTATGGTGGAGGAATTGCCAAATTTGATGGCAACTACTTTACTGTTTATCACGAAAAAAATATACTTACCAAAAGTAGTCTTTGGAGCATGACGATGGATAAAAACGGATTGCTTTGGGTTGGAACCACACAAGGTGTTTTTACGTTTGATGGCAAAGAACTCACGCCATTCGAAATTCCGGAGGGAAAAATAAACAACTCAAGAGGAATTAGCTCCGCCAAAATGATTCATTACATACTAGAAGACAGTAAAGGCAAGATGTGGTTTGCCACCAACGGGGGCGTTTATATATACGATGGAATTACCCTAACCAACATCTCGGAAAAAGACGGACTGGCCTCCAATTTTGTGAACCAAATTATAGAAAGTAAGAAAGGTGGTTATTGGATATCAACATCCAAAGGACTATTTAAATACAACGGAAAGGAGCTCACCAATATGTCTGAAAACCTTCTGAAAAATAAGGAAGGGATTGGCTGTGCTTTTGAAGCTAAAAATGGCACCCTTTGGTTTAGCGCCAATAGGCGCGAAATTTACAGTTACAATGGCAAGGAATTCACAAAGACCCCTATAAAAGAAAATAATTTTGACCCCTTGCCTTTTCAGCTTTACCACGACCAACAAGAGCGGCTTTGGGTTGTTGGTTTTAAAGGGGCCTATCGTTTAGAAAACAACACCCTAATTAATGTAAATAGAAATGGACCTTGGTAAAATCAATACTTACATATTAGAGATAACTCCTTTTGGTATCTATCCTACAAAGTTGAATATTTTGTAGCAAACACCGTTTTCTTCCTGTGTCAAAATATAAACGACCTAGTCCTGACAGGTTTCTCTGTGCGTGGTAAGAAACCTGTCAGGGCTAAGCTCACAAAAAGCTGAACCCCACAACTTACAAATATCTTAAGACAAAGGTGGCCTTGCTATTCTGACCTTTTTTACATTTACACCATGAAAACCTTTTTACTATTTTTTGGCTTTTTGGTAGCTCCCTTGGCGGGAAATGAAATTCAACATTTTACCAAGGCCGAAATTCTGGGAGATATTAATCCGGCTCATTTAAAAAGCTTTGATAAATTAAAAACAAAGCATTGTACCAAGGCGAATGCCTACTTGCGTGATGAAGTATATAGTGCCTTTAAAAAAATGGCCAAAGAAGCCGAGAAAGACGGGGTTCATTTTGTGATTATTTCGGCTACCCGCAACCGCGAGTACCAAGCAGGTATTTGGAACCGCAAATGGAACACCTTTGGTGGGGAACTATTAGAACGTGCTCAAAAAATACTGCAATACAGCAGTATGCCCGGCACTAGTCGCCACCATTGGGGCACCGACTTTGACCTTAACTCGCTCAACAATAGTTATTTTGAAAGTGGTAAAGGCCAAAAAGAATACGAATGGTTGCGAGACCACGCCCACCTCTTTGGTTTTTTTCAACCCTATACCGCCTTTAATGATAGTCGTGATGCTGGCTACCGCGAAGAAAAATGGCATTGGAGCTATTACCCCACAGCCTCAAAACTACAACGGGCTTACAACCATTTGGTAAGTTACCAAGATTTAAAAGGTTTTAATGGCAGCGAACTAGCCAAAGAGCTCAATGTAATTTCCAACTACGTAAACGGAGTTGAAGTGCCTGAAAGGGTGAAATAGCACCTAGCTCACTCAATGTAGATGCACTTACAAACTACCACCCCGCAACTAGGCCTTAAACCTAACTGGAAACAGTTTACCTTACTAGTGCTAGTAAATGCCTTTGTAGGCGCCATGCTGGGTTTAGAGCGCAGCATTTTTCCGGAGTTTGCCCAAAAAGGGTTTTTCATAAACAGTAAAACCGCTTTACTCTCTTTTATTGTGGCCTTTGGCATTGCCAAAGCACTTAGTAACTATTTTGCTGGTAAATGGGCCAACACCATGGGCCGTAAAAAACTATTGGTAATAGGTTGGTTATTTGCCTTACCCGTGCCCTTAATTTTGTTGTACACTGGCCATTGGCATTGGGTAGTATTTGCCAACGTACTATTAGGCATTAGCCAAGGCTTAGCTTGGAGCAGCACGGTGGTTATGAAAATTGATTTAGTAGGCCCAAAACAACGCGGCCTAGCCATGGGCATTAACGAGTTTGCGGGGTATTTTGCTATTGGCATAATGGCCTTTGTAACAGGCTATTTAGCCCAGCACTATGGGCTTAAGCCTTACCCATTTTACTTGGCCATTGCTATCTCCATAGCGGGATTGGCCCTCTCCATTTTATTTGTTAAGGATACGCGCCTTTTTGCCCATCAAGAGCAAAAAAGCAGCAAACAAACTGCGCTTAAAAATGTATTTACGGCCACCACATTTAAAAACAAAATACTTAGTTCCATTACCCAAGCGGGCTTGGTAAATAACCTTAACGATGGCTTGATTTGGGGGCTATTACCGGTTTTACTTTTGGGTTTAAAGTTTAACACCCAAAACATTGCTTTAATAGCGGCCACCTACCCCACCGTTTGGGGCTTAAGCCAATTAATCACTGGCAAACTAGCCGATGTATACCCCAAAAAGAAACTCCTTTTTTGGGGAATGTTGCTACAAGGCTTGGTATTACTTTGCTTGCCTTTTGTTACAGGTTTTTACAGTTTACTTGCGCTAATGGCTATATTGGGCATAGGAACAGCATTGGTTTATCCCACTTTTCTATCCGCTATTTCGGTGGCTACTTTGCCAAGTCAGCGTGCCGAAAGCATGGGGGTTTTTAGACTTTGGCGTGACCTAGGTTATGCCATAGGAGCTATAGTTTCGGGCCTATTGGCCGATATTTTTGGCTTAAGCTACGCTATTTTAGGCATTGCACTCATTACCGTAATTTCGGCTGTAGTGGTGCAAATAAGAATGCCCGCTAACCTAGACGAACCTAGTACCAGCGGGCAATTCTAGCGTTAAAAAAGTGGTTGTACTTTAAGGCCAGTTTAAGATAATTAAACCTACGCTTACCAATACGTTAAAGCTAAAAAGCCATACAATCCAGCGTAATGGGCTGCTGGATATTCCAGCAGCATTAGAAGCCATAGCGGCTGTGCTAATTAAGGCTATTTGCCAAAACACGGGCTCGTTCATTACAATGAGAATTACCGCTACCGAGGCTATGCAAGTACCCGCCAAAACGGTGATAGACATTATTCCAAAATAGTTTACCTGCCAACTATCAATCTTTTTATTAAATGCGCTAATTGCACTCATAATTTCTGTTTTAATTACACTATCAAAAGTATATTTGAAGCGCATCATCTTTTATGATTTCAATCATGTACGAATATTTTTAAGATCATTACAAATGAAAATTACCTTGCAGTGTTTACTATAAGGGCTACAATGCAATAACTTTACTATTCTATGGAAAGTAACGCTTTACAAAATCCAGATTTCAATCATGTAATTGAGTTAATTTCTACTACTCAAAACAAGGTATTTAGTGCCGTAAACAAAGAATTGGTATTACTGAATTGGGAAATCGGTAAATATGTATCTCAAAAAGTAAACTCAGGCGATTGGGGCGATGGAGTTGTTGTTCAACTGGCTAACTACATCAAATCTCATTACCCTAATTTAAAAGGATTTACAAAAAGAGGTTTGTATAGAATGAAGCAATTTTATGAAACCTATCATTCCATTGAAAAAGTGTCTGCACTAGTGACACAGTTAAATTGGACAAATAATCTACTCATTTTATCAAAATGTAAAACCATTGAAGAAAAGCAGTTTTATGTGCTTTATTCGGTAAAAGAGAAATGGAGCAGCCGCGAGCTTTTGCGCCAAATTGAAAGCAGTGTTTTTGAGCGAACTATGCTTACCAACACAAAAGTGTCAGCACCGCTGACACAAATGCAAAAAGAAGTAAACCAGGTATTTAAAGACACGTATGTTCTTGAGTTTTTAGACTTGCCAACGGCTTACAATGAAAAAGATTTACAAAGCCAAATTTTGGTTAACCTTAAAAAATTCTTGTTAGAATTAGGTGGTGGTTTTTCGTTTATAGGACAAGAATACCGCGTGCAGGTAGGGATGCACGATTACTATATTGATTTATTGTTTTTTCATAGAGAGTTACAATGCTTGGTAGCTATTGAGTTAAAAACTGTAGAATTTAAACCAGAGCATTTAGGACAACTCAACTTTTATTTAGAAGCGTTAGATACCGATGTGAAAATGGCCAACGAAAACCCAAGTATTGGTATTTTGCTCTGCAAAGGAAAAGACACGGAAGTGGTAGAATTTTCCTTGCGAAGAAACCTATCGCCAGCACTAATTGCAGACTACGAAACCAAGCTGATAAACAAAAAAATACTCCAACAAAAACTACACAATTTGTACTTGCTGTTTGATCAAAAACGTGAGGAGTTATAAATACAACGGTGAGCACATGATTTCGGAAAAAGTTTTACGAAAATACCACGCAGAAAAGAGAAGCTACGCCAAAGGCGAGGTGATATTTAAAACAGGCGAACCGGCCAATTTTTACTATGAAATTGCGGAGGGAGAAGTAAAAATGTGCAACACTAACGAACAAGGAAAAGAATTTATTCAAGGCATATTTTCGAAAGGGCGGTGTTTTGGAGAACCACCCTTATTTGGACATTTTAATTACCCTGCCGATGCCATTGCTACAGAAGATACGGTACTATGGCGTTTGCCAAAAACAGCTTTTATAGAATTACTAAAATCGGAGCCCGATATTCACTTTGCCCTTACGCAGGCCATTGCCGCTCGCTTGTATTACAAAGCGGTTATGGCTCAAGAGATTTCGCATGAAGACCCAAAACACCGGATAATTAAATTACTGAGTTATCTTAAATATGAGATTTATAAACTGCCTGAAAAATACAGCTACCAAGTAGAACTTACCCGCCAACAAATAGCCGACCTTACTGGACTTAGGGTAGAAACTACTATAAGGGCTATAAAAGTGCTAGAAAAAGAAGGCGCCTTACGAATTGAGCAACGTAAACTTTGGATTTGAGTGCCTCTAAAAGTTAGCCTCTTTACTTTGTATTACTATATCTATCTGGCGAAAGCCAAAAAAAGCAAAACCCAAGAACCTTATTTATACCCGTACTTATTTTTAACTTGCTCGCTTATTTGCCAACTATAAATATATGGATACAACTTCTGTTAATTTAGTGGATCAATTGAAAGAGGGCAACGAAAATGCTTATTATCAGTTGTTTGAAAACTATTTTGAACCCCTTACTTTTTATGCCAACAGTTTTACCGAAGATGTAGAAACCGCCAAAGATATTGTGCAAGAAGTAATGGGGCAGCTGTATGAAAAGAGGGCCCAATTACAGATTAGCACATCTTTAAAATCGTATTTATACCAAACGGTAAAAAACAAAAGTCTTAATCATTTAAAGCACTTAAAGGTAGTTTCTAAAAATCACGAAGAGATTAAAGGCGGCCAAAACGAAAGCTATGAGAACCTTGATATGGAAGGCAGTGAGCTATTGGCAAAGATTAACCGAATATTAGAAGAGCTACCGCCCCAATGCGCCACCATTTTTAAGATGAGTAAAATGGAGGGAAAAAGCAATCAAGAGATTGCTGATGAACTGGGGATTTCTAAAAAAACGGTGGAGAACCAATTGAGCAGAGCACTTTCTGTGTTTCGTAAAATACTAACAATCATTACTTTATATTTTATTTTAAAATATTCTTAAATTCTTGTGGGAGTTTTTGGGTTCATTGTTGTCTTAGGATTAAACATATAAATTAATAAAGATGAAAAAACAATGGATGGCGCTTAGCGCACTAGTAGCATTAACTGTATTTACAGCTTGCGACAAAGACGATGACAAAGACAAAAACCCGACACCTACTAAAAGTGCAGAAACCATTTTGTTGGAATCTCCTTGGCAATTTGAATCGGCACGAAGCTATTTTATGAGCAATGGGCAAATACTAATGGACACCACTATTGCCATTAACGGAAAAGTAACTTTTTTAGCCAATGGCGTTTTACTTAGTGAGGTAATGGGCTTTCCACAACCAGATACTTCCTCTTGGAGCCTAAGTAACGACACTTTGTACATTGATGATTTAGCCAATTATTTAGATTTGGTTAGCGAAACTCAATTGCAATTTAGCTTTACCGAATACCCCAATCTGCCGAGTAAAGCAGACAAGAGTGTGGATGAGTATAGATTAAAGCGATAAGCTACATTTGACCAACACGCAACGATGGAAATACCCAACGAAATACTAAAGCTAATCATTAAGCACCTGAGCCAAACCAGCTCGGGTGCTGATGATACTGAACTACGCGCTTGGCTGCAACAATCGGATGAGCACCCGCGCGAGTTTGAAAAAGTAAAACGTATTTGGCGTATTTCAGATAAACAACCTTTTGGCAAAGTGCAATTTGAACCAGCTTGGGCTAAATTTAAGGCTACCCACTTAACCGAATCGGTAAAGCCAAAAACACCCATACTAAAACAACTAAACCCTTGGATTAAAGTAGCGGCTGTATTGGTAATTGGCTTAGCTGTTTCATTAGGCGTGCTTAGCCGAAACAACACCTATACAACTGGGCACAACGAGCGTTTACAGGTAAATTTATCCGATGGAACTAGCATATTATTGGGCGAAAACTCACAACTTAAAGTAGCTACTTTTTTTAACTGGCAACAACGAAACGTTGAGTTAAATGGAACTGGATTTTTTGAAATTGCTAAAAATCCTTCCAAAACATTTACCATTACCGGAGCCAAAACCAACACACAAATTTTAGGTACTCGCTTTAAGCTGATTGCTACAACCCAACAAAACTCAATTGAAGTAAGCGAAGGAAAAGTGGCGTATTGGCAAACCGGAGGAGATACCTTAACCCTTACCAAAGCCATGCGTGGTAGCCTTAGTAATGATGGAGAAATAAAGCAAGAAACTATTAATAATCAGCAATACAACAACTGGGAAACAGGAGTTTTTAGTTTTAAAAATGCGCCTATTGGCGAAGTTTTACATCAACTGCAAGATTATTACGGTTTTAGTTTAAGTGATACTAAAAACCTACAAAAAAGCAAATGCCTGTTTACCGGAGGCTGGAGTAATGCCCCAATTAGCGAAGTACTGCAAGAGCTTCAACTTACGCTTGGTTTAGAATATTCATTTAAGGATAACATACTAACTCTTACGCAAATTGACTGTCCTTAAAAAAATTGCAGGCGCACTACTGCTGTTAGTATTAGGGAACTTAAACCACCCCGTTTTAGCACAAAGTAACCCCTTAGAAAAGCCAATAACCCTTAGTACAGGCTGGTACGCCCCCGATTCGGTAATTTTAATTTTAGAAAAACACTTTAGTTCGGTAAACTTCAACTCTAACTTTTTACAGTCTGATTCAATCTATACTAAGAAGAGTGTTTACACGGCTCAACAACTTTTGGAGCTATGCTTCAACTCAAAAGAGTATCAATTTAAAACCAATAAAAACCGTGTTATAGTAAGCCCCGTAAAGGCCAGCACTATTGTAATATCTGGTTTTGTAAGCGACCAACAATCGGGCGAAAGACTTATTGGTGCCTCAATATACTGTCCCGCTCAAAATACCAGCGCGGTAACCAACAGTTTTGGGTTTTACAGTTTGGCACTGCAAAGTAGAGACAGTGTTCAAATCAAATTTAATTTTATTGGGTTTCAATCGCAAAACTTACGTATTGCCGCTCAAAAAAACTTAAGCCTAGATGTAGGTGTACAAGTTGAAAGTCAACAATTAAACGAAGTGAAAATTAGCGGCAAATCACTTAACATTAAAGCCGTAAAAATGAGCTATCATGCCTTAGACATGACAAGCTTAAAACAACTTCCTCAGTTTATGGGCGAAGGCGATGTGATTCGAACTTTTCAACTTATTCCTGGTGTACAGCCAGGCAACGACCTAAGCTCAACGCTACATGTACGAGGTGGTAGTGCCGATCAAAATTTACTTTTGTTGGATGACGTTCCAGTGTATAACAGCTCGCACCTGTTTGGCATTTTTTCGGTGTTTAATACCGATGCACTCAAGCACAGCTCTTTAAGCAAAGGAGGTTTTTCGGCCTTAGAAGGCGGAAGGCTGAGCTCCATCATAAACCTCAACATGAAAGAAGGTGACCTTAAAGAAACGCATGGTTCTGCTTCTATAAGTCCTTTGTTAGCCAAGCTTACGCTGGAAGGTCCGCTGGCAAAAAACAAAACCAGTTACTTAATAGCCGGACGAAGAACTTTTATGGACTTGCTCGCCAAAGGATTTTTACCGGAAAACACTGATTTAGGTTATTACTTTGGAGATGCCAATGTAAAGGTTAACCATATTGTAAATCGTAAACATCGTATGTATGCTAGCTTCTATACGGGAGCCGATGCTTTCAAAATTCGCGTCAATGAATCTGACTTTAAGTTAAAGTGGGCCAACTACACCTTTGCCTTGCGATACAACCACCTTATAAATGCTAAAACATTTGGCAATTTAACCCTTACCTACAGCCAGTTTAAATTCAATACGGGCTACCAACTTAAAGAGTTTGGAAGCACTACAGGCTTTGATTATTTTAGTAAAATAGAAGACTATAGCGCTAAGTATCGTTTGGAATACCGACTCAATGCTCAACACCTTTTAAAGGTAGGAATGAACTATACACGTCATCAATTTACGCCAGGTTCTGTTGATGTAAACCAGGGTTCTACTACCGGAAACAACTTAGTAAATGTGGCCAACCTCCAGCAGGCTGATGATTTGTTTTATTACGCAGAAGACTACTGGAAAATAAATGAGCGCTTAGCAGCTCAAGCGGGAATTCATTATGCCCAATATTTTACCGGAGAACAAAACTACCATAGCCTACAGCCTCGTTTGGCAGCTAGCTACCAACTCAACCATGCGTGGGCGTTAAAGAGCTCATTCAGTCAAATGAACCAATCGGTACATCAATTAAGTAATTCAGGCGTTGGCCTTCCCACCGATTTATGGGTTTCATCCAGCGATCGTATCCACCCACAACAATCCAATCAGGTGGTGCTTGGTACAGCCGCCAATTTTAAAAAACATGGTTTATCCTTAGAGGTGGAGGTCTATCATAAAAGTTTAAAACACCTCATTTCTTATAAAGAAGGTGCTAATTTTTTATTGGTTTCTAACTGGGAAAACAGCATTGAAACGAATGGAAAAGGAACAGCTTATGGACTGGAAATTTTACTAAAAAAAGAAATTAAAAAATTTCAAGGCTGGATTGGATATACACTCTCTAAAAGCACCCGTACTTTTAGTAACATTAATGAGGGTAAAAGTTATCCTTTTAAATACGACAGACGTCACTACTTTACCAGTGCCCTTACCTATCGTTTTTCTTCTAAATTTGATATTGGTGCAAATTGGGTGTACTCCTCAGGTCAAGCCTATACCGCCCCTATAGATCACTACAGCTTAAACCAACCCGATGGAAGCATTAGCCAGTTTATAGAGTATGGCTCTAGAAACGGAGCACGGTTTAAAGATTACCATCGTTTGGATATCTCTGTGAATTTTAACAAAAAAAAATCATGGGGAAGCCGCACATGGAATATTAGTATTTACAATGTGTACAACCAATTTAACCCCTTTTTAATCCACACCGAAAATAGTTCGGGCAGCGACCTTACATTTTATGAAACATCCGTGCTTCCAATTATTCCAAGTTTTGCCTATAAAATTACTTTTTAATCATGAAAAAATGTATTTTCTATACTTGGCTTTGTTTACTTTTTATTTCGTGTCAAAAAGAAAACACCTATACCGTACAAGCTAACTCTAAAAAGCTGGTAATAGAAAGCTACCTTACCGCGGGAGATACTATTAAGGCATTTTGTCTACCCGCTGGTCGTCATTTTGACTATAATATTGATTTTAACGACACGCTTACCCAGCTACTATTATGGGCTGACAATCAAATTATTGACACACTCTTCCCCACGCTGCGTTTGCCCAACATGGTTAATCAATCGCAACCGCTTTATAATTTTAGCTCCCAAACCGTTGCCAAACAAGGGGCAACCTATCGCCTTACCGCCTTGCGCGATGAGTTGGTACCGGCCGCCTCTTTGGAAAGTATTCCAGAGGCAATAGTGCCTCAAGTTAACCACCACCCCGAATCTAAAAAAATAAGCCTCCGTATTACGGACGATGCTTCCCAAGAGAACTTCTATGCCATTCAATTTATCAACCAAACTATAGATGAAGAAATTGTGGAGTTATTGGCCTACCACCCTTCTGTGGAAGTACTCTATGGCAATAGTGATTTCATCCCGGATGACGAAGGAACCTCGGGTAAATTAGCCTTAATATCAGACCGTTTTTTTAATGGTGAAACCCAAACCTTCGATTTTTACTATCGTCCTGTCTCTGGTTCTAATACACCTATCAAATTGGTGCTATCAGCCCTATCTAAAAACTATTACCAGTATGAGCTATCCAAGGCCAGCCAATACAGCATAAGTATTGATCTACTCTCAGAAATCGGAAACCTTAAGGGAAATATTGAAAACGGTTATGGCGCTTTTATTGGAAAGAGCGATTATAACTATAGCTTTTTCCCTTTATAGACGTTGATTATATCATTACAAGTTAAGCCCCTTTATAACCTACCTTTGGTATAACAAATAACCACTAGGATGAAATTTCTACAACATAAATATGTTCTCATTTCAATGGGTAGTGTGGCAAGCGCTATTGCAGGGTACATTTACTGGTATTATTGGGGCTGTACCGAGGGCTGTACCATCCGATCTATTTGGTGGCGCATGAGTTTATGGGCAGGCTTAATGGGCGGCATATTAGCCTCCATGTTGCATGATTATTTGGCCAAACGCTCTAAGTCCTAGAACTTATCTCAAAACAAAAAGGCCTCTAGAAAACTAGAGGCCTTACTATAAAAATACGCGGTGCTTATTTAGGCACTTGCTTCTACTTCTTCTTCTACCTCTTGTAAATAGCGCTCGGCCTCTAAGGCACCCATACATCCGCTACCTGCAGCCGTAATAGCTTGGCGGTAAATTTTATCTTGGGCATCTCCTGTGGCAAACACGCCTGGCATATTGGTAGATGCTGTTCCTGCTTTAGCAATCAAATAGCCTGTTTCATCCATATCCAACTGCCCTTTAAAAATATCGGTATTGGGCTTATGGCCAATGGCTACAAAGAAACCTTCTGCTGCCACGGTGCTTTCTTCGCCCGTTTGGTTGTTTTTTACACGAACCCCACTTACCGTTTTTTCACCCAAAACCTCTACAGTTTCGGTGTTAAGCATTACTTCAATATTACTGGTTTTGTGTACGCGTTCTTCCATAATTTTAGAAGCCTTAAAGTGATCCTTACGCACTAACAAAGTAACCTTAGGGCACAATTTAGCAAGGTACGTTGCTTCTTCGGCAGCCGAATCTCCAGCTCCAACAACCACTACTTCTTGTCCTTTAAAGAAAAACCCATCACAAATAGCACAAGCCGATACACCGTGCCCCATCAATCTCTTTTCAGAATCTAAGCCTAAATACTTGGCCGTAGCTCCGGTAGCAATTATCACCGTTTTGGCCAAAACCTCTGTGGTTTCATCTACTGTTAGTTTATGATACTCGCCCGGGGTTTTTGAAAACTCGGCCTTGGTAATCATTCCAAATCGTACATCTGTACCAAAACGCTCGGCTTGTTTCTTTAAATCTTCCATCATAGCAGGCCCCGTAATCCCTTCGGGGTAACCCGGAAAGTTCTCTACTTCGGTAGTAGTGGTTAACTGTCCTCCTGGCTCTAATCCTGTATAAATAACGGGCTTTAGATCCGCTCTAGCGGCATAAATAGCCGCGGTATATCCGGCAGGTCCGGTACCAATTATAATGCAATCGTGTCTTTCCATGTTTTACTAATTTGCCGCTAAAGTAAGTCAAAGATGCCATTCCATAAGTCGCCTTTACACACTTATCAATACTATTATATAAGCTGTCTATTTTTCGATAATATTTTTACATTTGCCGCCCTTTACGGGATGTAGCTCAGTTGGTAGAGTGCACGTCTGGGGGGCGTGAGGCCGCAGGTTCAAGTCCTGTCATCCCGACAAAAAACAGGTCAGCTAGTTGCTGGCCTTTTTTGTTTGTAAAGTACACTAGATACAAGAGGGTTCAAATCTTGCAATCTAAACAAGCTAAAGCTTGGCTTTATGGAGCCAATATATTTTACACTCCTAGTATTAAATATCTAACTCAAAAAAAGCATCGTGATTTTTTGTTGACTTTATAAGATAAAGCACTGGTGCTAAAATTTATGGGTACATCCTTTTCTCTATCTGCATAAAAAACACCTTGTCCTTTTTGCTTAAATCACTACTTATAGTGATTAATTGACACCGCATTTTCGTAATATTTGCTTTTCTAGGGTTTTGGTAATTTGTTGTTTTAGGCCAAACAACTCCTTCTAAAACTTTTTTATTAATTCTTAAAAACTTAACATCTATGACTCAATTTGACATTCTCTCTCTCGAATTTAATTTCACTTCTGATGACGACACCGCCTCTCAACTGTGCGTTACAATTGATAACCCCGATAACATGGGGCTATTGGAACCAAGTGAACATGGGGCTGTGCCCGATAATGTAGAAATAGTTGCTGCCGGACAACAGCCTACCCAGGATCTTTGGGTATATGCAGATCATCATCACCTTACCATTACCCTTGATGGTAGTGGCGAAAGCACCCCTATTGAGGTAACCAATACTGGCTACTTTAACGAAGGGGGCGACTTAAAATACGTTGATATTATTGTTGCCGACAAAACACCCGATAAAAAGAAAAAGAAAGCGCGAAAGATTAGACGACAAGGTGTTATCGTGAGCTATTAAAGATTTACAAGAAGATTTGATATGAAATTAAAGCGTAATGGTTTATACGTCATCATTCTTTGCGTAAATGCATTAGCCGCTCAAGTTGGTATCAATACTCCGAAAAGTAGGGATTCTGCATTTGTAATACATCTAAATGAATCCGCTAAATCTTTAGTTGCTCTCAACAATGATTCAGCCTTAATAAATGTAAATTACGGTTTAAATATCGCTAGAGAATTAAACAATGAGTATCTAATTTTCTTAGGTTACGATAATAAAGGGGTTATACTTTCCGAACTTGGAAAATGGAACCAAGCTTTATACTATTTTGACAAATCTATAAGCTTTTTCACAGATGAAGGATGGTTTTCGGAAGCGGGACAATCCTATCTTCACTTAGGAAACCTTTATAAAAGTGAAGGTGAAATGTTGGAGTTGAGTTCAGATTTTGAAATGGCTGATAGCAGTTTTTTACTGGCTTTGACAAATTACAAAAAAGCCCTAAATCAAGTAGAAAAAAACAAAGACTCCTTGTGGATGGCGCACGCTCATTTAAATATTGGTGCTGCTCACTTTAAATTGTTTGAAGACACAAAAGCCCTTATTAATTACCGAAAAGCGGTTTCCCTATTTAGCAAATTGGGAGCCGCTTCTTTTTTACCCGGAATCTATTCCAATGTTGGGTTGGTACATCAAAACACGGGTCAATTAGACAGCGCTGATTTTTACTTCTCTGCTGCTCGGGAGGCTTTTAAAAAACAAAAAAATCTAAAAAACTGGATTAATTCAAACATCAACCTGGCCAACATCTATGAAAACGAGAATCCTACTAAAGCTATCCTTCTTTTGAAGGAAGCAGATAGTTTAGCTAGGGAACTCAATAATGTTGTGCAACAATCCATATTACAAGAGTATTTATATACTGTTTACCGTAACAAAGGAGATTTTAAAAACGCTCTTAATCACCTTGAAAATCACATGGTGATTAAAGATAGTATTCTTAACAAAGAGTTTAAAACAGAGGAGCTAAATGTTAGATATCAAACGGCAAAACAACAGGAGACTATTGAAAGGCAAAGAGCCGAAAACTTACATAAAGAACTGAATCTTAATCGGGCAGAAACAGAAAAAAAGAAACTAATAGCCTTGGTTGTTATCTCTTTCCTAGCTTTAACTGCTCTATTAGCCTTCTCACTGTGGCGGCAGCGAACCAAGGCTATTATTCAAAAACAAAAAGACTTGCTACAACGCCAAAAAATAACTGATTTAAAAAGGGCTAAAAAATTAGAGGCTACTAAAGCCATGCTAGAGGGAGAGGAAAAGGAGCGGCTGCGCATTGCTCAAAGTTTACACGATAGGTTGGGAAGCACCTTAGCAGCCGCACGGATGCAACTTGAAGCATCATTAGATGATAATAGTAAAGGAGACACTCCGCTTTCAAAAGTTGAAAATCTTTTAGACCGAGCCATTGATGATACCCGCAGTATTTCGCATAACCTAGTATCAGGTGTACTTATTAAATTAGGTTTGGTAGCTGCCATTAAAGATTTGAAAGAAAGTCTGCAAATAACCAATAAACTGGCCGTAAATCTTCAATTAGACTTCACTCTTCCATTGGCAGAAGAGATAGAGTTGCAGGTTTTTAGGATTATACAAGAGTTGATTAATAATATACTCAAACATTCAGGCGCTACGCAAATTGATATTAATTTAACAATTAAGGAAGATAAGGTAGTGCTTGTAGTAGAAGACAATGGCCAAGGTTTCGATTCAAAAAAAATATCGACAGGATTGGGTTTTCAAAATATTGATAGACGAGCTACGGCTATTTCAGGTACGTACAAAATACAATCTTCCATTGGCAAGGGTTGCCAATTCAAACTACAATTTCCATACTCTTTAAAATAATGATAAAAGTACTATTAGCAGACGATCATGAAATGATTTTAGAAGGGTTATGCGCCTTACTTGAGAATGAAAAGGAAATAGAAATTATTGGGAAAGCTCAAGATGGACTTGAAGTACTAGAGCAATTGAAAAGTTTACAACCTCACCTACTCATACTTGATATTAATATGCCACAGATGGATGGCATTGAGCTAACCGCTAAACTCAAAGAAAGACATCCCAAAATCAAGGTTTTAATTTTAAGCATGCACAACCGTAGCGAGTTTATAAAGAGGTTAATGGAGCTTGGTGCCGATGGCTATATCCTCAAAAATTCAGGTAGAGGTGAGTTAATCACAGCTATAAAGACCATTGTGGCAGGCAAAAAGTATTTTAGTCATGAAATAATGAAAACAAACTTTGATGACCAACTTCATTCTACTTCAAAAAATCCTTCGCTGTTATCAGAACGTGAAAAAGATGTCCTTCGCTTAATCGCACAAGGTCTCACAAGCCAGCAAATTGCTAGCAAACTTAATATCAGTCAGCATACCGTGGATTCGCACCGAAAACACATACTCTCTAAAATAGAGGCTAAAAACTCTGTTGATATTGTAAAGTACGCTTTAAAAACCGGGCTTGTTAAGGGTTTTGATATTTAGCAACGCTCTTAATATGTGTTATTTTTTACCTGAAAAGACACTGTAATAAACAACGTTTTCTTCTATCTACTCTATAAGTACACAGCCTTAATTTTCGCATTGCTTATTTATGGATTACCTAGTTCTAGCCATTCCGGGTATCTTTCTTCTTGTAGTCTTCTTACTTATTTATAGCAATAAAATATCACCAAGGGTAGTGATGCTTTATTTGGTTGTTTTTCAGAATTTTAGGTATTCAATTTCTTCCAACTATTTTAAAATTTTTTAAACATGAAAAAGTACTATCCAAATTTATGTTCAGGAATCATCGTGATTCTTATGGCTCTTATCATTCCTTTAGGGATGAATGCACAAACACCCTGCTCTGACTTTGAGATTCAATTTCTTAAAAAAAATGTAATGGCCTGTAATACCGATGTGGTGTTCCAGCTCACTGAAGGGGGTGTGCAACCGCCCCCTAATGTTTCTAATATAGATTTGAATAGTACTTCAGGATTTACATATTCCAGTGAATACTATGACATGGGCACAGGTGAGTTTACCATATACGGTGTTTCCGTTACCGATTATTCGGGCTACGGCACTTTTACTGTAACAGTTCATCATGGCTTAGGCGATCCTTGCGAAATGACTGGCCATATTGTTAAATGCTGTGAAAACGTTAATCCAGATTACATCATTGTAGATGAAGACCTAAACGATTATACGGCCGCCACCTCCTTTTCTGGAGATGTTTTTGTTATGATGGGCGATGTAGGTTTTCAGGCCAATAGCTACTCTTTTACTGACTGTGACTTTTACCTTGGTCCCGATGCACAAATGCTTCCACAGGTAAATGCCGAACTTTATTTTAACTCTTGTAACCTAGATGCCTTTTGCGACTGCCGATGGGATCGCATTTTACTGGCTCATAACTCCAATGACCTTACCATGGAAGACTGCTCCATAAAAGGAGCACTTAGAGCCATACATGCCACCGATGAAGTGCCGATTGAGATTGGTGATTTTAGTAAATTCACCAATAACTACCTTTCACTTTACCTACAAAACTTCACGGGTTCAGGTCCGTACAACGGTTCTTACCTAAAAACAGATGGAACTACCTTTGACATTACTGCCGACCCCGATATTGTTTACTGTTATGATGACTTGCAATCTCGGGTAAACATGGGTGCTATATGGTCTGCGGTATGCAATGGCACTAGCGATAAATCAATAGATATTTTTACTCGTCAATGTGATAATGTACATATTGGTCATGAAAGTTATTCACCTAATCAATTTAAAAACACCACCGCTTTTGATCGTACGGCAATTGCTATCAATAATTCCCAAACTTTTGTACGCAACAACGAGTTTTTCCCCGTATTGACAAATGTTTGTTCAAGCAACTCATCTAAAGTATTTATTGGAGGATCTGCGGCTCAGGGAAATAGCTTTAAACAAGGGTTGGTACATATCGATCAGTCTTCAGCCATCATCAATAGAAACCTTTTTGATGGAGCGGATATAGTTTTTAAAAGACCCGTAGATTTAACAGTTGCAACGGGTTATACTACCGGTTCTGAAATGTTGGAAAATGACTTTATTGAATGTGCTTGGTTAGCAGATGGAGCTGGAGGTAATATTACCTATTTTAGAATTGTAAATAACAGTTTTTTTGAGACCCAAGCAAAAATGCTCAATTTACCTTCTAACAGTAGCCTCTCTAAGAAACTTATTTTTCACTCTAACTACTGCGAGACAAGCACCACTGCCTACCCAGCAGAAATACAGAATTGCCATGGGGTAACTTTTGCGAATAACCACTTGGAGAATCTAAGATATTATACGCCCTATACAGGCAATGCCCTTGAATATGTGGGGGTACGTTGGCTAAGTACTAAAGACGCTACGGTGAGTAATAATTACCTCGAAAATTTTTCCCGCGGCTTTCAAGTAGAAGGCGATTGTAGAAATACCAATGTTGCGGTAGGCACCCAGTTTACTTGTAATCAGTTTGTAAACTGTTACCATGGGTTTTATTTTTCAGGCACAAGCTACATTCTAAATCAAGGTTCCTCAAGTAAAGCAAGCGATAATTACTTTAACTATTATTATGTTGGGGGTAGCTTCCCTTATGGGGCGCAACATGAAGGGGCTGTTAATAGTTCAACAGTTTTGTATATGCGCGAACCTACGTCCTGCGCTGCTGGCTCCAAGCCCTACAGTAGCTCCTATTGCCTAGATGAGAGTGTGGGCAATTTTTCTATTCTAGGTAATGCTACACCTATTGCCTGTACTATGCCTCCAGATAACTCGGCTGTAAGCAATTATCCAAATGCAGAAGGCGGTGAGCCTATTGAGGTAGAAGATCAATTGGGGCTATACCCCAATCCATCCAGTGGTTGGGTGACTCTTAAGTTGCCCGAAAACCAGGAGTTATCACTTTTAAGAGTATTCGATAGACAAGGACGAGTGGTTCATTCCATTCATAATCCAGAAACAGGTATTCGTTTTAATGTTTCTGACTGGACCCCAGGCCTGTACCTAGTTAAAACAAACGGTTACACAGCTAAACTAATGGTAAAGTAGTTAGCCTAGTTTTTGGCTGTTAATGCCGCTAACTATCAACACCAGTCATTCTGTAAAAAATAGGATGACTGGTGTTGATGTTTAATTCGATTTTTTTGCCTTTGTGTATCTAGACCTTTGTGTATAAAGCTTTTCCAGCGTAATTTTCTTATATTTGAATAGAACTCTCCACCTGATATATCCCAAAAGAGATTTTAAAATGCCGCGAACATTCTTCTTACTCCTGTTATTCTGCTGCTCCACTTCTGCTGTGGCGCAAAACTTGGTACTCAACCACGATTTTTCGTCCCTTAAAAATTGTTTGGATCGTAGATTTCTCTCTCATGGAGCGGCTCCTCCTTTTTCGGGCACCTATGCGCCTTTTAATGATTATATAGATCAATTTAACGATTGGTTTACACCCCCTGAACAAGGTTATCCTATTTGGCAAAATCGTGTACAGCAATCTTATATGGCACATCATAAAAATTGTCCCAACGCTGCAATTGACAGTGTAGTTTATGTGCCTTGGGATCCTACATATTGCTTTAATCTCTTTCCAACCTATATGCCACCTCCTGTGGAAGGCAATGGCTATGCAGGACTGATTTTAATGGACACTTTTCAACTAAAACCTTGGGTTCAGCATGGTTTTATACCTGAATGTGATAGTACTAAACCTTTTACTGCCACCAATTCAGGAGGTTTATATTATGATTACCGAGGCGTTCAAAACTTTTTAGAGACTAAACTAAATCAGCCATTACAAGCTGGTGAAGACTACACGATTGAATTTTATACCATCCGAAGAGCTATCAACTTTTATTCTACAAAAGATATTGGAGCCTATGTTAGTCAAGACACTTTTAAATACGAGGATTATCAAAACCAAACCATTGTGCCGCAGGCAATAGCTGCCGATTCGATTTACAATGATAAAAACACTTATCAGCAATGGACTCATGTCAGCGGTTCCTTCAATGCCCAAGGAGGGGAAAAATTTTTGACTATTGGAAATTTCAACAATTATAATAATCTTTCAACTCCATATCCTACGGCTTTTTATATACCTACACCTCATCCAGCTTATCATGCTCCTTGGCAGTTGCGAACCCCAGCGGACTATTTCTTCGATGCCGTCTATCTCTACAAATCTTCCGATTCCCTCTTTTCGGTAAACCTTCCGGCAGATACGGTGCTGTGTGCAGGAGATTCTTTAGAGATTTTTGCCAACCACACCAATACCTTTAAAATACAGGCCACTAAAACCTTTAGGTGGAGTACTGGCAGCACCGATAGCAGCATTACCATTGGCAGTCCCGGTACCTATTGGCTAGAGGTAGCCTACAACAACCGCTGGCGGCAATACGATACCATTGTAGTAGATTATTACCCCTCCTACCAAAGCGGCCTACCTAATGACACCCTAATTTGCGAAGGCAGCAGCCTTGCCCTGCAAGTACCTGCACAGCCAGGCGTAAGCCACCAATGGAGCAACGGCAGCACAGCCAACTATACCACCATAAACTTAGCTGGCAACTATACCCTGCAAAGTTTTACGCCTTGCGATACGCTTACCGATAGCATTGCGCTAAGTTATTTCCCCAAAGAAACACTACGCCTGCCCGCAGATACTATACTGTGCAACCAACAGCCAATAACACTCACTGCCAACCTTATAGCTGGTGCCAACTACCTTTGGAGCAATGGCAGCACAGGCCCCGTGGCCACCTACGTGCAGGGCGGCACAGCCACCCTTACCGTAAATACCCGCTGCGATACCCTTACGGCCACTACCAAAATAGAAGAAAACGATTGCCAAGATGAAGAGGTGTACATACCCAACAGCTTTACACCTAACGGTGATGGCCTTAACGATACCTGGCAAATAGCCAACCTACCACCCCTAAACACCCTGCACATTGCCAACCGATGGGGACAAATACTCTTTGAGGCATCGCCCTACCAAAACAACTGGGAAGGCACCAGCAAAGACGGTAGCAAAGTACCAAACGGTATGTATGTATACCGACTAACCTACCAATGGCGAAACCGAGAGGTGCGCGCATACGGGTGGATTAATGTAATGCGCCCGTAGTTAGAAAAATTGAAACATGCTAAGATCATTCTTCTTACTCCTATTATTCTCCTGTTCTACTTCTGCTTTGGCGCAGAACTTAGTGCTCAACCATGACTTTTCCAGCCTCAAAAACTGTTTGGATCGCAGATGGGGCTCCGATGTTGCCGCTCCTCCTTTTACAGGCACTTATGCCGATGCCAATAATTATGCCGATCAATTCCACAACTGGTTCTCAGCACCTGAATCCGTCTATCCCATCTGGCAAAACAGAAAATCGGTGTCGTATGTAGCTCATCATAAAAATTGTCCCACAGCCCCTATTGATAGTGCAGTGGGCGTTCCGGGAGATTTGCAAAATTGTGTTACCTACACTCTTCCAACTTACTTCCCTAAACCGAAGGAAGGAACAGGATACGCTGGGCTGCGACTTTTAGATACTATTCAAAGTCAATATTTTAATTTTTATGGCTTCACCTATGCTACGATTCCCTGTGGACCCAAATCAAGTCTAATTTGGATTCCTGAAACGAATTTTGCGATGGACGATGTTATCAGCCGGAACTTTTTAGAAACCAAGTTACAGTCACCCTTGCAACAAGGAGAGGACTATACTTTAGAATTTTACACTGTAAAATGGCCCAGAAGTGGTTATACCACGGGTGATATGGGAGCCTATGTTAGCCAAGACACCTTTAAATATTTTGATTACCGCCAGCAAACCATTGTACCTCAGGTAATGGCGCAGGATAGCGTATTTAACGATGCCTCCAATTACCAACAATGGACTCATGTAAAGGGTTCTTTTATGGCTCAGGGAGGAGAACAATTTCTTACCCTAGGTAATTTTACCAATTATAACTTAGGAGGCACCTTTAAACAGGTTTATATGACTTACACGGATACTGCTTGGGGTTCCGCTTATTATAACCTTCGTTTACCAGAAGATTATTTCTTCGATGCCGTCTATCTCTACAAATCTTCCGATTCCCTCTTTTCGGTAAACCTTCCGGCAGATACGGTGCTGTGTGCAGGAGATTCTTTAGAGATTTTTGCCAACCACACCAATACCTTTAAAATACAGGCCACTAAAACCTTTAGGTGGAGTACTGGCAGCACCGATAGCAGCATTACCATTGGCAGTCCCGGTACCTATTGGCTAGAGGTAGCCTACAACAACCGCTGGCGGCAATACGATACCATTGTAGTAGATTATTACCCCTCCTACCAAAGCGGCCTACCTAATGACACCCTAATTTGCGAAGGCAGCAGCCTTGCCCTGCAAGTACCTGCACAGCCAGGCGTAAGCCACCAATGGAGCAACGGCAGCACAGCCAACTATACCACCATAAACTTAGCTGGCAACTATACCCTGCAAAGTTTTACGCCTTGCGATACGCTTACCGATAGCATTGCGCTAAGTTATTTCCCCAAAGAAACACTACGCCTGCCCGCAGATACTATACTGTGCAACCAACAGCCAATAACACTCACTGCCAACCTTATAGCTGGTGCCAACTACCTTTGGAGCAATGGCAGCACAGGCCCCGTGGCCACCTACGTGCAGGGCGGCACAGCCACCCTTACCGTAAATACCCGCTGCGATACCCTTACGGCCACTACCAAAATAGAAGAAAACGATTGCCAAGATGAAGAGGTGTACATACCCAACAGCTTTACACCTAACGGTGATGGCCTTAACGATACCTGGCAAATAGCCAACCTACCACCCCTAAACACCTTGCACATTGCCAACCGATGGGGACAAATACTCTTTGAGGCTTCGCCCTACCAAAACAACTGGAACGGAACCGACAAACACAACAACTTAGTACCAAACGGTATGTATGTATACCGGCTAACCTACCAATGGCGAAACCGAGAGGTGCGCGCATACGGGTGGATTAATGTAATGCGACCGTAGTTAGAATATAGGCAATTTTAAAGCCGTATCTCAGTATTACGAGGACCCCGAGCGCAAACAACGTTGCACCTACGAGGGGCTTTTAAAAGTAGATGGCAAAATAATAGGGCAGCAAAAATTAATGATAAAACACTAATTTTAGACTTGTGTGCTAAAAAAATAGGAGGCTACTAATAAAGCGGGGCCACGCACAATCATTTACAAATACTATTAGGCAGTAGCCACCTCAAACAAGCCATAAAACACCGCCAACCAAAGTAGCCCTTTTACCAAAAAAAAGGAAAATAGCAATAAGCCCACTTTCCAACCTTCTTTTTCAATAAGGCCTTTAAAGCCTGCTTCTTTATAAATTGCTTTGTATCGTTTTAACATGGTATTAAAATAAATAGCAACAGGTCTATAAGCCAGATTCTGTCTCCAATATAAATTAGAGCCTTATCATTTATCTACGCTGCCTACCCTCCAAGTTTGGGCGAGAAACCCTCAAGCCTTGGTTTACATGGCATTTCAACCCGCGAGGTTTACCCTGCCTACGCTGTTACCAGCATAGCGGTGAGCTCTTACCTCACCTTTTCACCCTTACTCCGATAGCTATCGGGGCGGTATATTTTCTGCGGCACTATCTGGCAATATCGGTTTTACCGAAACCTCCTCCACTTTCATAGAGCATGGTACCCTTTGTTGTCCGGACTTTCCTCCCTTTTTACTAAAAAGAGCGATAAGGCGACCTGTTCATTTGCAAAGCTAGTTCTTATAAATCCACTAAACAATAGTAATGGCTACCAAAGATCAACTTCTGTTGCCCCTGCTCCATATTTTAAAAAACTGGCATCGTAAAAACTGATATTTTCAATTCCTGTAAGCCAATTATGTAATTCATAACGAAGTTTGCCTTCTCCTACCCCATGAATATAAATGAGTTTAATTGCTTTTGCTTTTCTTGCTTTTTTCAGGGCCTTTTCAGCTTCTACCATTTGAATTTGCAACATATCATAATTGCTCATTCCCCTGGTATTTTCTACCAATTGATGGATATGTAAATCCATTTCCTGGATTCCTCTGTCTTTAAAAGGCAATTTTTTAGTTTCTCGTTTTGAAGGACCATCCTTTATGGAAACTGAGGATACTTCAATCGTTTGGCTTTTAATAATCTCATTCATATTAAACCAATTGTCAAAGCCACTTTCATCTTCAACCAATACTTGATCATCCTTAATGCGCTTAATGGTCGCAGAACCTACCGCATCCAAAAAAGAAACCTTATCACCAATATTAAAATCCATAGGGCAAAAATAAAAATCCCCCTTCTGAAAACAGAAGGGGGATTCATTTATTTAAGAATTACTTAATGTAATTTATCTCTTAATAATTCTACGTTGAACGGATAAGTCTCCACTTTCAACTTTAAGAACATAAGTTCCTTTAGCAAGGTGACTGATATCCAATTGGCTATCATATTTACCACCAATCAAATTAGACTCATTGATTAACATAATAGTTTTTCCTGTAAGATCTAATACGCTAATTACAGCAGCACTAGCTTCAGACTCAAAACTAAGGTTCATCAATCCAACAGTTGGATTTGGATACAATTGCATACTTCTACC